>JACMKX010000174.1 GCA_014379905.1 Ferruginibacter sp.
ATTCGGAAAAATTCCTTATTTTCAGTCTGATTGCTTGCTGCCATTTTCAATAAATGAACGTTTATGGGGCAAGAAAAAAAAATACACAAAGGTCTTTACGATCCTGCTTTTGAGCATGACAGCTGCGGCATTGGTTTCGTAGCCGGCATCAAAGGCCGTAAATCTCATCAACATATAAGTGATGCGCTAACCATATTGGAAAATATGGAACACCGGGGCGCCTGTGGCTCTGAAAATAATACCGGCGATGGCGCAGGTATAATGATACAAACGCCACACGAATTTTTTCATGATGAATGTTCAAAATTAGGCGTATCCCTCCCGGCTTTCGGCAGCTATGGTGTGGGTATGGTTTTTTTTCCAAAAGATATTGCCATAAGCGAACAGTGCCGGGAAATACTAAGCCGCTGTTGCGAAAAACTGGGTCTTGAAATTCTTACATACAGGAAAGTTCCCATTAATATTGCCGGCATTGGTGCCACCGCTTTATCTGTAGAACCCAATATCGAACAGGTCTTTATAACCGCTGCCGACCATAACCTCGAAGGAGATGCATTTGAAAGGAAATTATTTGTACTGCGCAATTATGCATCGCATACCATAAACAACAGTATTAAAAAAGATGAGATCGGTTTTTACATCGCTTCAATGTCTTACAAAACTGTTGTATACAAAGGACAGCTTACGAGTTCGCAGGTGCGCAGCTATTTTCCCGACCTCAGCAATAAAACCATGGTGAGTGCTTTTGGTTTGGTGCATTCCCGGTTTGCCACCAATACTTTTCCTTCCTGGAAGCTGGCACAGCCGTTCCGTTACATGGCACACAATGGAGAGATCAACACATTGCAGGGCAATTTAAACTGGTTAAAGACAAGTGAAAAGGGATTTACGTCTCCTTATTTTTCAAAAGAAGAAATGGATATGTTGTTGCCTGTTATCGCCGGTACGCAAAGCGACAGTGCCTGCCTGGATAATATGATAGAATTGCTTACGCTTTGTGGAAGAAGTTTACCGCATGTAATGATGATGCTGATACCCGAAGCCTGGGATGGCAATGATAAAATGGACCCCGTGCGTAAAGCTTTTTACGAATTTCATTCTGCTTTCCAGGAACCATGGGACGGACCTGCTTCTATTTCTTTTACTGATGGAAAGCTTATTGGTGCTACATTAGACAGGAATGGCCTTCGTCCCTCCCGCTATTGCATTACCAATGATGACAGGGTTATAATGGCCAGTGAAACGGGTGCCCTGCCGGTTGACCCCGCAACCATTATAGAAAAAGGAAGGCTACAACCCGGTAAAATGTTTGTAGTGGATATGGAACAGGGTTGCATCATTAGCGATGAAACATTAAAGAAAAATATCTGCTCTCAAAAACCTTATGCAGAGTGGTTAAATAAATACAAGATCCGTTTGGAAGAATTGCCCGAACCACGGGTATTGTTTACCAACCTGGAGCACGACCAGTTGTTTAAATACCAAAAGGCATTTGGCTATTCTACAGAAGATACAGATTTGATCATTGCCTCTATGGCTACCGATGGCAAGGAACCTATTGGCAGCATGGGCACCGATACGCCCCTGGCCATACTAAGCGAACAACCACAACATTTCAGCCATTACTTCCGGCAATTGTTTGCGCAGGTTACCAACCCTCCTATCGACCCGATAAGAGAAAGGCTGGTGATGAGCCTGGCCACATTTGCCGGCAACAATGGTAATTTGCTGGTAGAAGACCCGCTGGATTGCCATAGTGTTGCATTGAAACACCCGGTGTTGAATGATTATGAATTAGAAAAGATAAGAAGTATTGATACCGGTATTTTCCAGGCAAAAACATTGCAAACTTATTTTCGGGCAGATGGCAAAGCGGGTTCTTTACAAAAAGGTATTGAACGTTTATGCCGTTATGCAACCGATGCGGTGGAAGATGGTTTTGAAGTATTGATATTAAGTGATCGTGCTATTGACAGTGATCATGCTGCCATCCCTACGCTGCTGGCGGTGGCTGCTGTACATCATCACCTTATTCGCAAGGGTTATCGTGGCCAGGTAGGCATTATTGTAGAAGCCGGTGATGTGTGGGAAGTACATCATTTTGCCTGCCTTATTGGTTTTGGTGCAACTGCAATCAATCCCTACCTCGCCTTTGCCACTATCAGGGATATGAAGTTGTGTGGTAAAATAAAAAGCCATTACCCTGTTGAAGGACTTATAAAAAATTATACAAAGGCAATAAACGACGGGCTGTTGAAGATCTTCAGCAAGATGGGCATCTCCACTTTGCAATCTTACCAGGGTGCTCAAATTTTTGAGATACTCGGCATTAATAAAAAAGTCGTTGATAAATATTTTACCGGCGCTACTTCCCGCATCGAAGGCATGGGCCTGGATGAAATAGCCAGGGAAGCTTTGGCAAAACATCAATTTGCATTCAGCAAAAAAGATATACTTGTAGAGCGTTTACCCGTTGGCGGAATATACCAATGGAAACGCAAAGGCGAATTTCATTTGTTCAATCCACAAACGATTCACCTGTTACAATATGCTACCAGTAATCACGATTATCCTGCATTTAAAAAATATTCAAAACTGGTTAATGATCAGTCGGAGAAAGCATGTACACTAAGAAGCATGTTCCAGTTTAAACCCAACAGGCCTTCTCTTTCAATAGAAGAAGTGGAACCGGCTGAAAATATTTATAACCGGTTTGCAACCGGCGCCATGAGTTTTGGTTCGATCTCTCATGAAGCACACAGCACACTTGCCATTGCTATGAACAGGCTGGGCGGAAAAAGCAATACCGGCGAAGGTGGCGAGGATGTGATGCGCTACAATAAATTACCCAATGGCGATAGTATGCGCAGCGCCATTAAACAAGTCGCCAGTGCAAGATTTGGTGTAACCAGTTTGTACCTTACCGAAGCGGATGAGATACAAATAAAAATGGCGCAGGGCGCCAAACCCGGTGAGGGCGGGCAGTTGCCGGGCGATAAAGTAGATGAATGGATCGGTCGTGTGCGACATGCCACGCCTGGAGTTGGATTAATCTCTCCTCCGCCGCATCACGATATCTATTCTATTGAAGACCTGGCGCAGCTAATTTCAGATCTTAAAAATGCCAACCGTGCTGCCAGGATCAATGTAAAATTAGTGAGTAAAGCAGGTGTGGGAACCATTGCTGCAGGCGTTACCAAAGCAAAGGCTGATGTTATTTTAATTTCCGGTCACGATGGTGGCACGGGTGCTTCTCCTATCAGCTCTATAAAACATACCGGCCTCCCCTGGGAGTTAGGTTTGGCAGAAGCGCACCAGACGCTGGTAAAAAATAAACTGCGCAGCCGTATTACATTGCAGGCAGACGGCCAAATGAAAACAGGGCGTGACATTGCCATTGCAGCCTTATTGGGCGCAGAAGAATGGGGTGTAGCAACAGCTGCATTGATAGTAGAAGGTTGCATTTTGATGCGCAAGTGCCACATGAATACCTGCCCGGTTGGTATTGCCACACAAGATGAAGAACTGAGGAAAAGATTTACAGGTGATCCACAACATGTCATCAGCTTTTTTGAATTTATAGTGCAGGAATTAAGAGAGATCATGGCAGAACTTGGCTATAAAACAGTTAACGAAATGATAGGCCAGGTTGATGCGCTGGTAACCAGGGAAAACATGACGCATTGGAAGTATGCCAAACTCGACCTCTCCGCCATTTTATTTAAAGAACCTTTAAGCAACAGCACAGGATTGTACAAACAGGAAGACCAGGATCATGAGCTGGAAAATATTTTAGACTGGCAGTTGCTGAAAGCTGCTGAACCAACCTTTGCGCATCAACAAAAGGTTACTGCAGCTTTTGCTATTAAAAATACTAACAGAACAACCGGCACTTTACTATCAAATGAAATAACAAAAAAATTTGGTGGCGAAGGTTTACCAGAAGACAGCATTCATTTTAAATTTTCCGGTACTGCCGGGCAAAGTTTTGGTGCGTTTAATACAAAAGGGGTTGTGCTGCAACTGCAGGGCGATGCCAATGATTATTTTGGTAAAGGACTAAGCGGTGCTAAACTTATTATTTACCCTCATGAGAAAGTATTATTTACCCCCGAAGAAAATATAATAATCGGAAACACTGCTTTTTACGGGGCTACCAGCGGCGAAGCATTCATTCGTGGAAAAGCAGGTGAAAGATTTGCGGTACGTAATTCCGGCGCTAATGTTGTGACAGAAGGCGTAGGTGACCATGGCTGCGAATACATGACGGGTGGAACAGTTGTTATTTTGGGCAGTACAGGGCGAAACTTTGCAGCAGGTATGAGTGGCGGTATCGCCTATGTATACAACGTCAATGGAAATTTTGCAGAAAACTGTAATACAGAAATGGTAGATCTTGATACAATGAATATGGAAGATGCTAAACTGCTTTTTTCTTTTTTGAGTAAACATTATGAATATACAAAAAGCACAGTAGCAAAATTCGTACTGGATGATTTTGACAACCAACTGGGCAATTTTGTGAAGGTATTTCCAAAGGATCTGAAAAGAGTATTGTTGCAAAATGCAGCCAAAGAGACAATAAAAAGCAGGTAGTTTTTTATGGACAAAAGTAAATAGCTGAACATCCTTTTGTCACTTGCCGGCTTTCTTTGCCGGCATCCCGATATTACATTTGAATCGGGACTTGTGCATTTTTTTACTATTCAGCGGGGAGCGGCCATCACTGGTGAATAGATAACTGCTGTACAAGCGTGCGACGCCACTAAGGATGAGAACAGGTATATCGCTGGTAACAAAAAAATAAAATAACATGGGTAAACCAAGGGGCTTCATTGAATTTACAAGATTGCTGCCGGCTAAACGGCCTGTGCAGGAACGTATAAAAGATTACAACGAATACATTAAACCCTATAGTGAGCAACAACTCAATGAGCAATCTGCCCGCTGCATGAATTGTGGTGTGCCTTTTTGCCACAGCGGTTGCCCGTTGGGAAATGTGATACCGGAATTTAATGATGCTGTATATAATAAAGACTGGAAGGAAGCTTATACCATACTTTCTTCTACCAATAATTTTCCGGAGTTTACCGGGAGGATATGCCCAGCGCCCTGCGAAAGTGCCTGCGTGCTTGGCATTAATCAACCGCCGGTTGCAATTGAAGAAATTGAAAAACATATTATTGAAATAGCGTTCAGCAATGGTTTAGTGCAACCCAAAAAACCAAACCTGCAGAGCGGGAAAAAGGTGGCAGTTGTAGGCAGTGGGCCTGCAGGGCTGGCAGCTGCGGCGCAATTGAATAGTGCAGGTCATAATGTTACTGTGTATGAACGGGATGATGCGCCGGGTGGTTTGTTGCGCTATGGCATACCTGATTTTAAACTGGAAAAATGGGTTATTGATCGCCGCATACAAATTATGGAAGCGGAAGGTATTGTGTTTAAATGCCTGGCGAATGTGGGCGTAAACATCAGCATCAACGACCTTTTGCGATCTTATAATGCCATTGTACTGGCAGGCGGTGCTACTGCACCCCGCAATTTATTTGTTGAAGGGAGGGAATTAAATGGAGTTCATTTTGCTATGGACTTTTTGAAACAAAGCAATAAAAGAGTGGCCGGCAAACAACCTTTGGCCAATGCAAACATTGAAAGCAATATTTTAAATGAAGAAGTGCTGGCCACCGGGAAAAATGTAATTGTAATTGGTGGTGGAGATACGGGCAGCGATTGTGTAGGCACCAGCAACAGGCAGGGTGCAGCATCAATAACGCAATTTGAATTAATGCCCAAACCCGCAGAAACCCGCACTAAGTCTATGCCCTGGCCGAATTACCCGATGCTGTTAAAAACAACCACTTCGCATGAAGAAGGGGTGCAGAGACATTGGGCTATTGCTACAAAAAAATTCATAGGCGATGAAAATGATAATTTAAAATCATTGTTAGTGGTTGATCTTGAATGGAAGGCTTCTTTCGATGGAAGACCGGCACATTTTACAGAAGTGCCCGGGAGCGAACGAGAACTTGCCTGCGAACTGGCCTTACTGGCAATGGGTTTTGTTTCGCCGCAGGCGGTTGGCTTTATCAATGAATTAGGTGTTGAGCTGGATGAAAGAGGAAACGTTAAAGCTACAGAATCCACTTTTAAAACAAACCTGGCAAAAGTTTTTACAGCGGGTGATATGCGCCGTGGCCAAAGCCTGGTGGTATGGGCCATCAGCGAGGGAAGAGAATGCGCCCGGAAAGTAGATGAATTTTTAACAGGCAGCAGTTTGCTGGAAACGAAGGATGGATCTATGTTGCGGGAGTTGGTTGGAAGATAGATGCTGGATAGTGGATGCTGTGGATACCAGATGCCTGATGCTCGTTGCGGTGCCGTATAATGGTTAGTTGCCACCAGTATCCAGAATCCTGTATCCAACCTGGCGCTTCTCCTACGCTGAATTACGTCCCGAGTTTATGATCCCAAACGAACATCTCATCACTAATTTTTCATACGATGTTTTTAATGCTTCATTATTATCGCTATCCTCATGCTCTCTTACTTTAGTGATGGCATATTGCTGGATCGTTAATAAGGGTAATACAATTCTTTCCCGCATTTCAATGGATAACTGGTCTACAGGGTGTTTGCCCATTAACTGATCTTGTTTTGTGAGCAGGAAAATATATTTTTTGGTGCGTTCGTATTCATCATGTAACATATTCCATATTTCACCATACTGCTGGTGCTTTGACAGAAATGCAGTGAGCGGAAAGAAACATTTTTTCATCGCCATTTCACAGTTATCAATAAGCGTTTTAAAGAAAAGCGAATTATCATACATGGCCTTTACTTCGTCCCATTTACCCTCGTTGGCCAGCTTTTCAAAAGCTGCGCCCACACCATAATAGCCTGTAACATTTTGTTTGATCTGGCTCCAGGCTCCCACAAAAGGTATTGCCCGCAGGTCTTTTAAGGTTAGTTGTGCGCCGCCGCCTCTTTTTGCAGGACGGGATCCAATATTGGTATCAGCATAAAACCTCAATGGACTTGCATGCAGCAAATAATTGGCAAACTGCGGATGCTCTTTTAAGGTTTTATAAGATACATACCCTTCATCTGCCAGTCTTTGAATCAATTGATACTCCGCTTCCGGCATATCACCGTCCTTTGATGGAAACAGTTCGTTGGAAATACCGGCGTGTAGCAGTTGCTCTATGTTGTATTGAGCAGAATCTATGGTGCCGAAGTTGGAACTAACTGTTTGGCCCTGTATGGTTAATTGAATTTCCTTGTTGGAGATTTTATCACCCAATGATGCGTAAAAATTATGTGTTTTACCACCTCCTCTTGCCGGAGGGCCTCCGCGGCCATCAAAAAATACCACATCAATTTCATATTGTTTGGATATAGCGGTTAATTCTTCCTTGGCTTTGTAAATACCCCAGTTGGCCATCAGGTAACCGCCATCTTTGGTACCATCACTAAAGCCCAGCATGATGGTTTGCTTTTTATTTCTTCTAGCCAAATGTTCGCTGTAATCTTTATTGGAATACAATTGCTTCATTATCTCTGCCGCGTTTTCCAGGTCATCTACTGTTTCAAACAAGGGAACAATATCAATGGATAACTCTTCCTTCTTCCATCCTCCCAGTAAAAAAAGGCCAAAAACTTCTATGGCATTTAATGCGCTGTTGCATTGACTGATGATATAGCGATGGCAACCTGCTTCGCCGTTTAATTGCTGAATTGTTTTTATTACTGCAACTGATTTTAAGGTATCCTTCTCCACCGCATCTTCAAAAATATTTGGATTGGCGGAGGCTGTAATATTGAACAAAACATTCATTTTTTCTTGATTACCCAACGATGCATAATTTTTCGGCAGGGAATCTGTTTTTTCAGCAATCACATTCAGCACATTTCCATGAATAGAACTCTCCTGCCTAACATCCAGGCTGGCAAAATGCAAACCAAATACTTCTACCCTGGTAAGGAGGCTATCTACCAGCCCAACGAATAAACTGTTGTGTTCCTGTATCAACTGCTGATGAATATTTTTAAGGCTGTTAAGTATCTCCTCTTTTGAAAGGTTAAACTGGTGATCGGGAAGAAACAGGTTATCATATAATTTTTTTTCCAGTTCCGCTAAAGCAATATCAACTCCCTTGAAAGTAAGCCTGCGCTTGAGTTTCCTTATATCCAGGTAATAACATTTTACAATGGCCTGCCGCAAAGCGTTGCCTACTTTTAAAGTAGTATCCGCATTTACAAAAGGATTTCCATCACGATCTCCTCCCGGCCAGAACCCCATTTTCATAATCGGGTTATCCGCATTGACTGCCTCGGGAAAACGATTTTTCAGAAAGCCTACTACCCTGCCGATCGAAAAATAAAAAATATTTTCCAGGTACCATATCAGCGTTACGGCTTCATCATAAGGCGTTGGTTTCTGTTTTTGAAAAAAGGGCGTACGTCCCAACTGTTGCAGGTAACTGTATATCTGGTTTTCATTGTTGGCATTTACCCCATGAGAAATATCATGAATGATACCCAATACTGCATCCCTGTAAAATTGTGTAGGGTGTGCTGTTAATACAAACTGCGCAGAAAAATCTTTTAGTTTTTTTGTAAGCGCTTCCTCTTTGTGTTGTGTTTCTACTTCCAGTGCCAGGTGTTTCAAAGTGCCTGAGCCACCCAGGTCATGTATTTCTTTAAAAGAGGCGTCTTCCAATGCATCAAATAATACTACCTGTCTTTCTATATACTGCACCAGCCTGAATAACAGGTCAATCTTTTCATCTTCTTTGGTAGAGGATGTTTGTTTGGTAAAAAATTCTTCCAGTATTTCTACAGGGCTCAATCCTTTTCTATACCCCTCTTCACAATTGAGCAATAATATCGGCACTAAAAAACCCGTCTTTTCAATGCGGTGAAACGGCAAAGATGTAAAAAGACTGTTGTACAACTGGAACTTTATAGCCACCAGGTTTTTAAATTGCTGCAGTGAGGTGTTATTGTTTGAACTCATAGATTATTGTTTTGCTGGCAGGCGGCGAAGGCGGACTACAGTCCATAGACCATGGTCCATAGACGGCTACATGAATTAAATCTTCAGTATGTTCTCAGAACCATTTATTTACTCCTAAACCAACCATGTTAAGGTAACAGTTCTTACCCGGTAAATGTATATGGATCATTGACTATTTAACCCCTTCCTTAAAATTAAGCTAAAATGCCCGCCCTGCAAACATGCTGTCATTAAATTGTTGAAGGAAGGCAATTTTGTTGGTCACCTACCTTAAACACCTTCGCTGCTGATAGTAACAGGCATACCGTTTGATTCATTTATAAAAAACATATTTTATGGCTAAAGCACCATCAACAAAGAAAAATAAACTGGGTATAAAAAATTCGCTGGTAAATAATATCAATGCAAAGAAAGAGAAAGGCACTTCAAAATCGAAAGCGAAATCGACGGTGAGTAAAAAAGCCTACAAAAAAATGGAAGATAATTGGGGGAAGGATAAGTAGGCTGGTTCATTATTTGCCTATCTTTCTATATGAGCAAACAAAACTACCACAATCATAAACGTTATTACGCGCCGCATCACTTTATCTTTTTGCCTGTTACAGGAACCGCCACTGCCATTGGCTTTTATAAAGCCTGGGCTGATGAGGCCAACCAGTTGGTGTGGCTTTTATTTGGTACAACCTCCTTTTTTATTTTGTACCTGGCTATAATGCTGCGACAACACTACGCTCTCACTAACCAAAACCGCATAGTGAGGCTGGAGTTTCGTTTGCGTTATTTTGAACTAACCGGCAAACCCGCTGATGAAGTGGAAAAGCACCTGAGTTTCGGGCAGATAGCCTCCCTCCGTTTTGCCAATGATTCAGAATTCTCCATTTTTTTAGACCGGGCCCTTGCTGAAAACCTTTCTCCCGATGAAATTAAAAATAACATAAAAGACTGGCAGGCAGATAATATGCGGGTGTAATTTTTTTGCCCGTAATTTTATTGCACTAAAATTAGTTACATGTCTTATTGCAACGCTATTGAATACATGATGCCCGAAGAGAGAAAAGCTTTACACAAAAAATACCACGATAATTTTTATGGTTTTCCCATTGAAGATGACAATGAATTGTTTGGCCGCCTTATTATGGAAATTAACCAGGCAGGACTTAGCTGGGAAACTATCTTAAAAAAAGAGGCAACTTTTCGCAAGGCTTACCACAATTTCAATATTAAAAAGGTGGCGGCTTACAAGGAAGCCGACAGGGAAAGGTTAATGAACGATGCAGGAATCATCCGCAACCGTTTAAAAATAAATGCTGCGGTCGAAAATGCAAAAACTATTCTTGCGCTTCAAAAAGAAAACGGGTCGTTTAAAAAATGGATAGAATCCAATCATCCCAAAACAAAAGATGAATGGGTGAAGCTTTTTAAAAAGTCCTTTCGGTTTACCGGTGGTGAAATTGTGAATGAGTTTTTGATGAGTGCGGGGTATTTACAAGGATCGCATGCCGAGAGTTGCCCTGTTTATAAAAAGGTATTGAAGGCAAAGCCTATGTGGCTGAAAAAATAAGATTGAAATTTATTGCCGAATAACCAGCGGGGTAATGGTTACGAATGCCGTAAGGATAATGCTCCTATTTTCCGCTGAGGCTTGCACCCGATTTTTCTGATTCAATGAACGCTTCGCATGTTTGTTCAGGAGCGCAGGATCTATAGTATAGGTTTGGACGAATTCTTCAAGACTGCCAGATCCAAACTTCAGCTTTTAGTTATAAATTTAGTCCCGATAGCTATCGGGATTCCGGGCGGACAGTTGGTTAAATCCCCAGCTGCACAAAGCCTCGAACGTTATACACCCAGACAAGGTCACTTTATTAAATTAATGATTTATAATATGAGACATATACTTCCCGTTCTGATAGGATTTCTATTTTTTAGTGGTTGCTTATCTAGGAGGGACAATAATTATGCGGTGCTGCAAAAGATGGCTGATGCGGTCAATAGTTCTCGTCCGATTCAACTTGATAGCGAGACAAGAATTGATAGCGCTACCGCAAATGCCAATGGTGTGCTTAGGTTTTATCAAACTATTTGGTTTGACACCGTTACTTATGATATTAGGGAGTTTAAAAAAGAGCTTATGAGCATGGCGGTGAATCAGTTAAAGAAAAGCCGTGATGGAAAAGCTTTGCACGCCCTCGCAGCCACTGTTGAATACAGATACTTTGACACAACCGGTGCCCCTTTATTCGAATTTGCAATAACACCTGATCAATACGCTGCGAGTGCCCGGCAATAGGGCAAGACAAAAGTCCTGATTGAAGCAGGCACACCTTATGATTGTATCATCACTTTCGGAGATGGTATCGCAAAAAGTTTACAATTAAATGCCGGCGCTTTTACATACTAACTCCAAATCGAAAATTGACCCTCGTGAAGTATTGATCACTCACAATAAGTTAAGATTCCAGCGATCATTACCACCGAAAGCAAAGAACCGCACCCATATCAACAGAAAAATAACTTCCTTCAAATCTTCCTAAATTTGAACTACTCTACTTAAAAGAAAAACATGAGAATTATAGTGTTTGTTTGTTTACTCCTTGCAACCACATTACCGGCGGCTTCACAACAAACGGTTCAGCAGCGCATTGATTCAATGATAGCGCTGCTTCCCACAGCTAAGGATGATACCAACCGCACCAAACTCATTTACAGGATTGGGGATGCCTATTCAAACATTGACCCCAAAGAAGCATTGCGCTATGCCCGCATAGGTATGGAAGATGCTAAAAAGAAAAAATTTGATAAAGGTATTGCAGCCTTTCATGGTTCTATTGCCGGTGTACTGCAGGACCGGGGAGAATTTGATTCTGCCTTATACTATTTTAATGCATCCTTAGCGATAGAAAAAAAGATGGATAATAAAAGAGGCATTGGGGGCTCCTATATTAACATCGGTGTAGTGTACCAGCGAATTGGGAATGAACTGGAAGCCTGCCGCTATACTTTACAGGCATTGCCTTTTTTGGAACTTGCAAAAGACACTGCCTACCTCTCCATCGCCTATAATAATTTAGCCAACAGTTATATTGCCCAAAAAAATTATAAGGATGCAGATGCCAGTATCTACAAAGCGCTTGACCTTGCCAGAAGAACGAAGCGAACAGAAGGTATAGCCAAATCATTTTACCTGTTGGGTTCTACCGCCTTTGAACAAGCTGATACTTTAAAAGGTATCAAATTTATGCAGCGGGCGCTTCCACTTTACATACAGGTAGAAGACCAGTTTGGTATTGCCGAAACCTATCAAGCGCTGGGCGCAATGGAAAAAGATTTTTTGAAGGGAATGGAATATAAATTTAAATCGCAAACGATATGGGATACCCTGAGTCCTGAATTTCCAACGGCAATTATGAACATCACCAATATGGGCGTAGCATATCTCGACCTGGTGCGGTACGATCAATTGAAGCATTTAAAACCCGGCGGCCTCGTTCCTCAAAACAGCCAGGAGGCGCTCCGCACTGCTTCAGGATATTTAAAAAAAGCGATCACTATTTATAAAAAACTGGATAACCGGGAAGGCCTGTGGTTTGGCCTTGCACACTTATCCTCCGTGCAGGAATTGCAAGGGGATTATAAAAATGCGTTGGCCACCCAAAGAGAAAGCACAGGCATTTATGATTCACTGTATTCACAGGAAAATAAAAATAAGATAGCTGCCCTTACAGGCGAAAGAGAACTGGCGGTGCGGGATAAGCAACTGGAATTAAACAAAATCTCTCTCGCCGCACAACGAAAGCAAGGCATTGCATTAATTACCGGGCTGATTTTAGTAGCTGTCATAGGGTTATTGCTATACTGGCAAAACAGGACCCGTAAAAAAACAAACACTACTTTATTAGTGTTGAATAATGAACTCGATGAAGCCAATAAAATAAAAGCCCGTTTCTTTGGTATTATCAGTCACGACCTGCGCAGCCCCATTTCCAACCTGATCGGTTTTTTAAATTTGCAACGGGAAGAGCCCGGCATTTTTACGCCCGAACAGGCAAATGCCCACCGGGCCAATATTACTACGGCGGCAGAATCTATTTTAGAAACAATGGAATCTATGTTGCAATGGAGCAAGAGCCAGATGGAACATTTTAAACCCCAGTTAAAAAATACATCCGTGGAAAGCCTGTTCAGGCATGTACGCAAAAATTGCCCGGATAGTGAAGCATTGCAAATCCGGTTTAGCAACCCGGGCGATATGCAGATCATTACTGATGAAGATTATTTAAAAACCATCCTGCATAATCTTACAGCCAATGCTATTAAAGCCTTACATAAAAATGACAATGGCATCATTGAATGGAAAGCTTTTGAAGAAAATGGCAAAACAGTGTTGGCCATAACAGATAACGGCCCAGGCGCAGCCTTACAACAAATAGATGCCCTCTACAATAAAGACGCTGCCGTAAACAGTAAAAATGGATTGGGCCTTCATTTGATACGCGACCTGGCAAAAGCTATACATTGTGTTATCAGTTTTTCATCGGCTCCGGATGAGGGAACTACGTTTCAATTGAGATTGGGATGAATTGCTTAAAATTAATTCCCCTCCCAACAGCGTCTTTACCGAAACTTTACCGGAATGATTAGACAACTGTCGATTTTAGTTAATAATTTCAAGAATAAGAAAATCTAATTTATTATGAAACAAATTATCCTTCTCACATTGCTGATCACATTTTTATCGAACGTTACTAACGGGCAGGATAATATACCTTTAAAACGAAAGCCATACAAACTCGCAGTAGCAGTTGACAAAGAAATTGTTTACGAAGAAGATCTGAAAGATAATCCATACGTGTGGCCGGATAAGACCGTGCAATTATATCCCGGCGAAACTGTTTATATTGAAATTGAATTTAATAAGGATACCATAAAGCGTTTTGTTGCTGGAAAAGAAAATACAAATCCTTCCACAACATTAGAGCTGACCTTTACGCAGGTTTCCAATGACAAAGTACATGAACTAATGATGTTAAAGGTTAAAAATCCTTTTAAAAAGAAATTGGTGTATGAGGCTATGATCTTTCTTATGAAACAAAAAAAGTGGGTAAAAACCAGTGTTATTCCAGTGGAAGGCGGTCTTATGGGATTTGAGACATGGCCTGACATAATAACTTCAATCGGTGTAGGCGGCTGGACCTTTAAAAATGATTAAATCTATTATCATTGACGTTAGTTTACGAAAGATAATCTTCATCTCAAAATGAACTTAAAAAATAAATTGCTGTTTTTAAATGCTGATTCAGTGACACGCTTTTTCGTAACCTTTCTCCCTAATATTCATTTTCTTTGCATTCTAAAACGCGCTATATGTCAGTAAGGATCTTCATCACCGGCGGCACATTTGATAAGGAATACAATGAACTCACCGGCCAACTTTATTTCAATGATACCCATTTACACGACCTGCTGGAAATGGGCCGCTCACGTGTGGATACAGAAATAAGAACCCTGATGATGGTAGACAGCCTGGAGATGACGGATGAAGACAGGGAACTCATTGTTCACCAATGTATACATTGCGAAGAAGATAAAATAGTGCTCACCCATGGCACAGATACCATGGCAGAAACCGCTAAAGTGATTGCTGAAAAAGTTACAGGAAAAACTATTGTGCTCACCGGCGCTATGATCCCCATAAAATTTGGTAGTAGTGATGGTTTGTTTAACCTCGGCAGTGCCCTCGCATTTGCACAATCTTTACCGCCGGGAATATATGTAGCTATGAATGGCCGCTATTTTACCTGGGATAATGTGCGCAAGAACAAACAAACCGGCATGTTTGAAGAATTAAAATAAATTCCAAATGGCAACAAAAGGAACATTAAAAATTTGTCGGAAGGGCCATCAATTTTATAAGAGTAGTAATTGTCCCACCTGCCCCATTTGCGAAAAAGAAAAGAAACCAACAGGGGGATTTTTATCCAACATAAGTGCACCTGCAAGACGGGCTTTGGAAAACGAAGGCATCAACAAGTTGAAGCAACTTGCCAAATATTCAGAGCAGGATTTATTGCAGCTGCATGGCTTTGGGCCTGCTTCCTTACCCATTTTAAAAGCGGCCCTGCAGGATGCGGGCTTAACCTTCCATAAAAATAAAGGATCATGAAAGCTTTTTCTGCTGCTATTGAAATCATTGGCATTAATCCTTATGTATTGCTGCCGGAAAAAGTATTGCAGAATATTTTTAACGATGCCGGAAAAGACAGAGGTCCCATCCCTGTAAATGGAACGATTGACGGCCATCCATTTCGTCAAACGCTGGTAAAATATGCCGGGTGCTGGCGGCTCTACCTCAATGGAAATATGCGAACCGCCTGTGGAAAAGATGTAGGAGACAGGGCGAAAATTGTTTTGAATTATGATGCATTGGAAAGAATTACTCCTATGCATCCTGCACTGGCCGAAGCGCTGCAAAAGAATAAAGCCGCCCATCAATTATTTAAACAGTTGCCGCCTTATATGCAGAAAGAGATGATGCGTTATATCAACAATCTAAAAACACGGGCTTCCATAGAAAAAAATGTGAACAAAGCTTTGGGGTTTTTATTTGGTAAAGAAAAATTTATCGGCAGGTACCATCCATAAAATAAAGCCCCGTTTGGCAACGCAAGTTTTAACTTGCAGGCAAATACTTTAACTTCATGAAAAAATTGTTATACACAATCATACTTTGTATTGCAACACAGCATGCTTCTTTCTCGCAACAAAAAGACCCGGCCGATACCGCATTTATAAACGCCGGCAATCAATGGTTCAATGCCTGGAAATTATTGAGTAAAGAAATATTCCATGTGAATAAAGTACAGCCGGTAGATTTTGTTTTTTTCGATTCGCAATATGTTTATGCTACTTCCCCTGTTTCTATACCTTCCGGTGCAAATATCAACGGTCCATCGATGATGAACGATACCTATCTATGGAAAAAAACCTTGCATAATGGAACAATTACATTACCGGATAGCAGCCACGTCCCTATAGGTCTTATTTCGTTTGCAGCAGAAAACAAGATCAACAACAAGGCTTTTTTTGTAATGCCGCTACCATCTTTTTGGAAATCTGCCGGGGTAACCAGTAAGGAACTGGGTTTGGAAAACATGATCACAGGTGTTTTTCTTCATGAATTCTCCCATTCGCAACAAATGCAAAATTTTGGTAAACGAATAACGGCACTTGAAAAGTTCAGCGAACCGTTCAGCAATTTTACGGATGATATTGTGCAGGATTTTTTTAGTAAAGATTCATTGTACACTTCCCTGTTCAGGCAGGAGGTTGATGAATTGTATGCGGCGGCGCAGGAGAAAAATAAGGCGCATAAAAAGCAGCTCATACAACAAGCGATGAGTAAAATAAAAGCAAGACAAGCTAATTATTTTACAGGCAAATACACAGCGTTTACTCCAATAGATGATTTCTTTTTAACGATGGAAGGCCTGGGCCAATATGCCATGTATGCATGGCTGAAGCACGCGGAAGGAGCAAATATACCGCAGGAGCAGGTTATTACCGGTGTAAGAAGAGGAAAGAAACAATGGTCACAGGACGAGGGTTTTGCGCTGTTTCTTATACTCGAACAATATGCTCCTGCCAGGAAATGGGCGCCTGGTATGTTTGGCACCACAATAGAAAGCGCAACCGATCTTATTTTAAAAAATATTAAATAACATTTTAGTTAATACGAATCAGTAATCATGTACTTACTCCTTATTTTATTAATGATTGTTTTGACAGTGATGCTTTCTATACAGCAAGCCCAATTTGGCCGTTATCCTTCCGGTGAGCGATTACAAAGAATCAAAAGATCGGTTCATTATAAAGAAGGTGCTTTTCAAAATGAGAGTTTTACACCACAGCTGACAGAAGGTGCAAGTTACTTCGGTGTATTAAATGAATTTCTTTTTAAAAAAAATGAACGCAAGCGGCCATTGGAAGCATTGCCATCAATTAAGACAGACCTACATCATTTACCCTTAAATGAAAACATACTGGTATGGTTTGGACACTCTTCTTACTATATGCAGGTAGATGGTAAAAGGATATTGGTTGATCCTGTATTGAGTGGCAGTGCCTCACCCCTGCCCGGTGGTACAAAAGCATTTGTAGGAGCAGATATTTTTAAACCAAGTGATATTCCTGCCATTGATATTTTATTTATATCGCATGATCATTGGGATCACCTTGATTATCGGACTATAAAAGAATTAAAACCCAAAATCAAAAATGTTATATGCGGATTGGGCGTTGGAGAACATTTTGAATACTGGGGTTATGATAAAAAGATCATTCATGAAAAAGACTGGAATGAAAGCGTTGACCTGCCGGATGGTTTTAAAGTAACCCTTACACCGGCCAGGCATTTTTCGGGGAGAAGTTTTAAAAGAAATCCTTCGTTGTGGACTTCTTTTGTTTTACAAACGCCTGCACATAAAATCTTTATTGGAGGAGACAGTGGTTATGATACACACTTTGCAGAGATTGGTAATCAACATGGCCCCTTTGATTTAGCAATATTGGAAAATGGACAATATGATAAAAGCTGGCGGTACATTCATTTATTGCCCGAAGAGTTTTTGGTTGCTGCGGGGGAGTTGAAAGCAAAAAAAATATTACCGGTGCATTCTGCCAAATTTAGCCTGGGAAATCATCCGTGGGATGAACCATTAATAAAAGTGATCCAAAATAATTTAACTGCTCATTTAAATATAATTACTCCAATGATCGGCGAGCCCGTTTATATAAATGATGCCACGCAACAATTTTCAAATTGGTGGGAAGGGGTAAAATAAGCAAAGATGTGCAGGTGGTAATGATAGCTACGCCCTACCATGTGCCAGGATCAGCATGATTCATTTAAATCGAAGGTTTACAAAAGGTAGAAGGGAACTGGATGAGGGAGTGGAAAATGATCTTTTGCGCACTCCTTTACCATACACATACCCCGGATGAAAATCTTTAGCCGGCAAATTTAACCGGGGAAAACTTTCGGTTCAATTTAAGTGGAAGGAATTGGTTTAAAGCGGAAACTTCGTTTAAGTTACATTTATTTATTCATAAATAGTTCAAATACAACGAAAAAGATTTTTTTCGGGGTTGAGCCTGGAGCAAATGAGGCTCATTTTTTCCTGTTAATAATAAAGCTACTCTCCTGTTTTGTAAACCCCACTTTTGGATAATACTCCATAGCGGTGGGCACAGACAATAATAACAGCATAGATAGGTCGCCTAGTTTTTCTTTGGTGAGTTCAATGAGTTTTTTACCAATGCCTGAAGCATGAAATTCTTTTCTAACGGCCAGGTCGGCCAGGTAACAACTCCATACCCAATCTGTAATGCTTCGGGAAACGCCTACCAGCATTTCGTTGTGCCAGGCGGTAATTACCAGGTTAGAATGTTCATACATTTTACCGATCCTTTCCACATCATCGGTAGGCCTGGGCAATCCTGCGTTGTTGTAGAGCTCAATAATTTGTGTAGTTGTTGGAATAATATCCAGCCGGTATGTGATCATCATTATTTTTAAAATAAAGAAACGAAATTTTTACTCCTCCGCCATCTCTTTTATTTTCTTCAGTTCTGTATTTTCCGGCGTTACACCTTTAATATAGTCCCGGTAAATTTCTTCCCCGCCGGGAACCAGTGAAAAATCTCCATAGGTATGAGTTAGTAATAATTTCCCGTTTTTTTTAACTACCATATAAATTTCACTCAGGGCATCGGGGTCTACAAACCTGTTCCAATGATAAAAATAAGCCGAGGTACGAATCATCCTTTCCCTTTCAAATTCAATGACCGTTCCCCTGGCACAGGCCTTCCCTTTTTCATCTTTCCAATAAAATTCGCTGCCCATTTCCAGCGGGGAATCCTCATTAAAATCAATCTTTAGCAAAGTCCACTTTTTTATTTTATCCGGGTCGGTCAGCAGCTCCCACACTACGCTTAGCGGTGCATCAATTTCTATTGCTTCTTCTGCAATAAGTTGTTTCATTTAAATAGGTTTTCAAATTATAAATCAGTTTCCGTTATACGCTTTTTGCAGGTCTGCTATCACTAATTTTTTCATCCCCAGCATTGCTTTCATAGCTCTTTCAGATTTTTGAGAATCCGCATCGAGGAACATGTCTTCCAATATCGAGGGAGTAACCTGCCAGCTTACCCCGAATTTATCTTTCAGCCAGCCACATTGCTGGGCAGCATTTTCACCACCGTTTGATAATTTATCCCAGTAGTAATCTATTTCTTCTTGTGTGTCGCAGGTTACAGCAAATGAAATGGCTTCACTGAATTGAAACGAAGGGCCACCATTCAATGCCAGGAAAGATTGTTCTTCAATAAAAAATTCAATAGTCTATATTGATCCTGCCGGCTTGCCGTGAATGTTTTGTCCTTCCTTATTGTAATAACTTACTTTTTCTTTTGCTGCATTTTTAAACACAGACAAATAAAAATCCACGGCTTCCCCCGCCTGGTTGTTAAACCAAAGGTTAGGGGATATTTTTTGCATTGTAGCCATAAAATGCTTTTAGTATTAATAATAGCTTCTATGTCAAACAAAAATGCTTCCAGTTTTATAAAATGGTGCATAAAAAAAGTTATGAGCGGGAAAAAGGCTGCGCCCATTTGTAATATCTTCGGAGGAACCAATTATACATTACGATGCCATATTTCAGCAAAACCCTTTTAGCGGCAGCACTGTTGCTCGCTGTTGCAGGAATACCTGCAGCCCATGCACAAAAAAAGTATATAGACCCCGCCAATATGGACCCCTCCTATAAACCGGGCGATGATTTCTATCATTATGCGGGGGGCAACTGGATTAAAAAAAATCCTGTGCCGGCAAAAGAAACCCGCTGGGGTTCCTTCAATGTTTTAAGAGATTTTAATATCAATGCTGTTCGATCGGTATTGGAAAAAGCAGCTGCCAACAAGTCTGCCACCCCGGGTTCTGTTGATAAAAGAGTGGCCGATTTTTACCTGGCCGGGATGGATAGTGCCGCCATTGAAAAAAGAGGATATGATCCGATTAGAAAAGACCTGGAGAGAATTGCGGCTATTAAAACCACCGATGAAGTACTGAAGGAAATAGCTGCATTAAGAGTACAGGGTTTAGGTGCTCCCCTGTACGGCTTTTTTGTGGCGCAGGATAGAAAGGAAGTAGACAATATGATCCCGCAATTTACACAGGGCGGAACAACAATGCCAGACAGGGATTATTATTTAAAAGATGATAACCGTTCGTTGCAGATACAGGAGGCTTACAAAAAATACCTGGTTGCTTTATTTGCTTTAACAGGCAGTGCTGCAGATGTTGCTGCTAAAAATGCAACGACTGTGTTTAACCTGGAGAAAAAAATGGCCGCAGTACAACTGAGTCGTGTTGACATGAGAGATGCATACAAAACGTATAATAAATTTCACGTTGACGAATTTAGCAAAACAACAGCAGGCATTAACTGGAGAAATGAACTGGCCGGTTTAAAAGTAAGAGGAGAAGATACGGTGCTTGTAAATAATCCTGTTTTCTTCACAGAAATAAATAACCTGCTTAAAACGGTTCCGGTAGAAGACTGGATCACTTACCTGCAGTGGAATGTTTTGAAAGCAACTGCACCTTACCTTAGCTCGCCTTTTGTAGATGCAACTTTTGCCTACAACCAGGTAATGAGCGGGCAAAAAGTGCAAACGCCCCGCTGGCAGCGCATGAGCCAGCAAACTGATGCTTCTATCCCCGACCTGTTAGGGCAGTTATATGTAAAGGAATATTTTAAACCGGAAGCCAAATCACGCATGGAAGAGCTGGTGAGCAACCTTCGCAAAGCATTTGCCATACGCATCCAAAAACTGGACTGGATGAGCGATGCCACCAAACAAAAAGCATTGGCAAAACTGGCAGCCTTCAAATCTAAAATTGGTTATCCAACTGTGTGGAGAAATTATGAAGGACTGACGATATCAGCAGGGGATTATTTTGAGAACACAAAAAATATTGGCAAATGGAATTACGATTTTATGGTGACCCGTTTAGGAAAACCGGTAGACCGTGAACGCATGAATACAACTGCTCCCACAGTAAATGCATTTTACAATGCTACTTTAAATGACATTACTTTTCCAGCGGGTATTTTACAATTTCCCTTCTTTGATGCAAAAGCTGATGACGCTGTTAATTATGGGGCCATTGGTGCAGCCATTGGCCACGAAATGAGTCACGGCTTTGATGATAACGGAAGTAAATATGATGCAGACGGCACATTGCGCAACTGGTGGACAGATGAAGACCGCCAAAAATTTGATGCAAAATCTGCTGCCCTCGTAAAACAATTTGATGCTTACACAGTGTTAGATACCATACATGTAAATGGTAAATTAACCCTTGGCGAAAATATTGGTGACCTGGGCGGATTGAATGTTGCCTACGAAGCCTTTAAAATGACAGCGCAGGGCAAAAGCGACAAAAAAATAGATGGCTTTACACCGGATCAGCGTTTCTTTTTAAGCTTTGCACAGGTATGGGTAGGAAATATTTTACCGGAAACTGCGGCACAATTCATCATTACAGATAACCATGCTCCGGGACCGTACAGAACGATCGGTGCGCCGGTTAATATGGATGCATGGTACAAAGCGTTTGATGTAAAACCGGGAGATAAATTATATAAAAAACCAGAAGACAGGATACGCATCTGGTGATCAAAGGCAATAGTTCATGGTTGATAGATCATAGTTAATTATCCTGATATTGTAAACTATCGGATTGTACATTTGTAAATAAAAACGCCATCAATTATGATGGCGTTTTTTTATTTTCCCTTACTTATATTTAAAATTTCACCTACCCACTCCCCCGCTAACCACTTCCCACCAGCTATTGCCCCGGTCCGTTACCCCCCTGCTGTGTTCTTTTTTGTTCCTCTTCCAGCGCAGCTTTCCTTTGCCTTGCAGCTTTTACCTGTGCATTACCAAAACGGTAACTAAAGTTAACCCTGAAAACACGACTTTCCCATGTACCTCTTACCCTGGTGTTTTGCCCTGTAAAATCACTGCTGCCTGCCCAACGCAGGCTGTTGAAAATATCGCCCATGCTGGCTTTGATGGTACCTTTGCTTTGTAATACTGTTTTTTGTAACCCAAGATCTGCGCCACCCATCGACTTGCTTTTAAGCGTACTCTGCCACACAGAGGGTGAATTGAACCAACCGCTTAATTCTACTGTCCAGGTTTTTGCAAATTTCAAACTGTTCTGCATAAATAACCCTACAGTAAACACGTCAATATCAATCTTTCTTCCCGGACCATAATCTGCTTTGTATTTTGAATAACTCGAATTAATATTAATGAAGGATGTAAATTGTTTTTTCATGAATGGATAGCTCACGTTTAAACTAACCACATCCTGCGAAGCAAGATTCTGCTTGCTCATAAATGTTTTTGAAATATCAGCCGTATCCAGCAACTGTGCAAAAATATCTGTTACATGACTATAGTTGAGTCGTGTATTTAATTTGTATTTGTAGCTATGCGTAATACCAATGCTGTTGGTGTATTGCGGCTTCAGGTCAACATTGCCTTTCATGTAAGTGTAATCATCCAGTTTAAATTCAAATGGATTCAGATCCTGGTAAGCCGGCCTGTCTACACGCCTGCTGGCACTTAGGCCCCACTGGCTTAGTGGATTTTTATTAAACGTTACCGCTATGCTCGGGAAGAAACCGATATAATCCCTGTCGAAACCGCCCTGATAAGGTAAAAATTTCTTTACAGTGGTATCATACGAAAACCCGTAAGAATCTCCCTGGATATTGGTTTGCTCTACACGAAGACCAGCCTGCACCATCACTCCTTTGTATTGCTTGTTATAATTAACATACAATGCATTGATGTTCTCTTTATACTCAAACTGATTGCTCCGGGCTGAATCATATTGTTTGGCGGCACCGAAAACATTGTAGCGTTTGAAATCATTATCCGTATTTACAAAACCAACTTTAGCACCAAACCCTAGCTTGCCTTTTTTGAAATCTGTTTCATAATCAGTTTTTAGAGAGTAAATGTCAATATGCGTGGGAGATTTCATGTTGTATACATTCCTGTACAACTCGTTATTATTAAGATCATAATAGATGTTAGGCTGTAACTGATCGCTGTTAATGTTATAGCGGCCATAATCGGCATCGATGTTCAGCTCTTTTCCTTTATCAGCAAAACGATAGTTGACGTTGGCATTGATATTATCCCTGTTGCCATTATTTTGGTTACCGGCTACGAGGTTACGCACAGCTGCTTTTGTTGGTTCAAACATAATATTGGTAACCGAATTGCTACGCAGTGAATTATCATTAATCATACCATTTACCACTACACCCACCGTTTGTTTGCTGTTGATATAATAATCAACCCCTGCTTTATAACTATGGTTCATGCTTTTATTGATCATGGTATTTTTTCCGTCGAATATGGTATCTGAAAGGCTCCGGTAAGATTCCATGGTACCCAATCCTTTGGTATAACTGTAATTATAGTTACCAAAAACATTCAGTTTTTTACCACGATTATTCAGGTTAATGCCCGCATTGTATTTTGGAAATTTACCAATACCCCAGCCAGCATTTACCGAACCATTGGTACCCAAACTTTTATTTTTCTTAAGGCGGATATTGATAATACCTGCATTACCTGCCGCATCATACTTTGCCGAAGGGTTGGTAATGATCTCAATTGCTTCTACATTAGAACTTTGCATACTTTTTAAATAATCGGCCAGGTCGGCACCAGCAAGTGGTGACGGTTTACCGTCTATATAAACACGCACGCCATTTTTACCACTCAGGCTTAAATTATCATCCTTATCAACCATTACACCGGGTGCTTTACGCAACAGTTCCAATGCGTCTGTACCTACCGAATTGATGGTACCCTCTACATTTAAAATTGTTTTATCAGCCTTAATCTCCACGATCGGCTTTTTAGCAGTTACCACTACAGCGCCAAGGTCGCCTTGTTGTTTCTTCATCGAAATATCAGCAACGGCTACATCGGCAGCAGCAACATTTACGGGCTTAGTAAAAGTGTTGCTAAATCCTATATGGCTTATTTTTACATGGTAATCGCCCGCAGGGAGGGTTTCAAAACTGTAAGTACCATCTGCCTTGCTTAAGCCGAATTTTACTGTAGCAGAATCTGCTGCTTTAACAAGCGTTACGGTGGCTCCCGCAAACGGCTTACCGCTTTCATCTTTTACTACCCCACTTATCTTTTGAGCCATCAGGCCAAAAGACAAAATGGAAGCGAATGTTAATAATATTAGTGACTTTTTCATGACATACTTTATTTAGAATCCGCAAATATAACATTGATATTTTCTTCCTTATGATACTATATAGTCAAATGGGCAAAAAGAAGGAGGAATGGTGATGCAGTACGAAAGGATGGTACAGGCTGGCATGGTCTTAAATGCAAACGCAACTACCTATGACTGATTTTCGCTGCAACGATGCTTCGCTCCCTGATTATTTGCCACAAAATCACCAATACAAATATCACCTGGAACACATCAGACAAATACCTGAACCAGTTGGTATAAAGTAATTCGTCAATAAGCAACAGGTCTTTCCGGGTTTCCAGCTCCAACTGAATAGGAATTTGCATGGTGAAACTAAATATCCAGTCGAATGTTACACCCAGCATGGAAAGCCAAAGCCATTTCTTTTGTACATATTTTACCGGGAATATACAGGCTGCCACACCAAACAGTGTCATCACGCCCGAAGGGATTACAAATATTCCGATGATGCGGCTACCCTGGTATTGATGGAAGGCGGCGAAGTCATCTGCATCAATTAATTTCCAGGGTTCATAGATGCCAAAATAGTCCATCATGCAGGCGCCAAAACAATAAATACTGAGTATTATATAAATAAATAAGACAATGGTGCGGGCCATAATTTTTTGTTTTTTATTAAACTGTTCAATTAATACTTGCGTGCCTCCGTCCTAAGCAGTTTTGAATGCTGCTGAAACAACTGCCATAGTATAACCAACACAAATACTACCTGAAATGCATCCGCCGCAAAGCGAAACCAGTTTGTATAAAGCAATTCATTGATGAGTTGCATATCTTTTCTCGTATTGAGAATGAATTGTATGGGAATCTGTATAGTGAAGCTTAATATCCACACCATGGTCATGCTTAACATAGAAAGCCACAGCCATTTCTTTTTTACATATTTAACAGGGAACAGGCAGGCTGCCAACCCGAAGATGGTTGCAATTGCCAAAGGGATTACAAATATGCCGATGATGCGGTTTCCCTGGAAAGTATGGAAGGCGGCGAATTCTGTTTCCCCTACTAATTTCCATGGTTCATATATTCCGAAATAATCCAGCATGCAGGCACCAAAACCATAAATACTGAGGATGAGATAGATAAATAAAATAACAACTCTTGCCATAAAAAAAAATTTATACAGCAAAGATGCAGCAATAGTAGAACTGGCTAAATAACCAAAAATCTAAATAACATAACCGAAAAAGGGTAGAAATTATTTACCGGGAAACATTGATTTGAATAATAATAATTTTTTCCACCTGAGCTCCACCTTCTTTGGTAGCCTGCATTTTTAAAATTGTCTGATCTGCCCCTTCATAATTGGTTCCGGGTTTGTAGGTATAGGTAGTAAAGCCATTTTGTTTTTTTAATTCACTTATGCAGGAATAATAAGGCTGGCGGGCGATAATGATGTTTTCTTCTCCCATAAAACTCCCAACATTTATCGTGGCAGGTTCATTCATGGATACAGATAAATACCTGGTTTCATTTGCTGTAGCCGCTGCTACAGTTGCTTCCTTTTTGCATGATAAGAAACCATAACTACTCAATAGCAAAAGCAGCATGCCTTTAAAGATCGTTCTCATATTAATATTTTTACAGTTACACTAAGTTACGATCAAATGATCCGATTGGTTTGACTATTTATTCTTATACTTTTGCATAAGACTCATTTAGCTGGAATGCTTCTGACAAAAGTCTGAACGATTCAAAACGATCTTTCGTGGAATAGGTCATTGTAGTAACTATAATCTCGTCTACATCAAATTCTTCGGCCAGCGCTGTGAGCTGTTCCTTCACCTGTTCAGGTGTGCCGGAAACAATGCGTCCTTTATTGTTGCTGATACGTAATAACTCTTCCCCGGTAAACTCATACTCCGCTATTTCTTCGTAAGCACTCAATGGTTCAAAAATTCCTTTTTCAAATTTCAATAAATTATGATCACTTAGTTTTCTTAATTGTGCAGCTTTCTCGTCAGTAGCTGCACAAAAAACACTGATAGCCAGCATAGCTTTGGGTTGCGGAAATAATTCGGAAGGCTTAAAATGTTTGCGGTATTGTTCCGTAATATATCCATCTGCCTGCCCGCTGATAAACCTTGCTACTACCAGCCCCAATCCATATTTGGCAGCAATGAGGCTGCTGCCACCAGCGCTGCTACCCAGGATCCATTGTTGCGGAATGCCGGCACATTGAGGTACGGCCAGCAAACTACCATATTGCGTTTGAGCTTCATCTTTAAAATAGGCCTGCAAATGTTCAAGTTGGGTAAAATACGCTTGCTCACTAAAGGTATTGGAAGGATTGAGCATAGCTGCAGTAATCCTATCCCCGCCCGGGGCCCTGCCCATGCCCAGGTCAATGCGGCCGGGAAACATCGTTTCAAGTAAACGAAAATTTTCTGCCACTTTTAAAGCACTGTGGTTGGGCAGCATAATACCACCGGAACCAATCCGGATATGCCGGGTTTCATCTGCCAGTTTTACCATCAGCACTTCCGGAGCTGAACCTGCGATCATGACAGAATTATGATGTTCCGATACCCAAAATCGATGGTAGCCCAACGCTTCCGCAAGCTTAACGGTTTCAATAGTTTCTGCAATGGCTGCTGCTGCCGTGCCCCCTTTCTTAACAATGGATTGATCAAGTATACTGAGTTTTATTTTCCGTTGTGTCATATCATAGATAAAGGATACAAAATTACAAATAACGCAGCTGCTTTGCAGCAAAACTATTAGCAGGCTTGTCCTGTTGCTGTGCATTTGCCAAAACTTACTTCTATGCTCATTGCGTTTATGTTGATGAGTAATATCGTTTATGCACAAAATGCCATGCCCGGAAAAAACAGTATTTGCTGGTCACCCTTCAGGATCGCAGACCCCGTCAATCCCAGGATAGAACTTGGGTTTGAACGATCGCATAGCAAAAATTATGCACTCAATATCTCCGCCGGTTACATGACCCGATTTTTTAACATGAATGCTTTCAGTAATTATATAGGCGTGAGGGTTTCTGTTGAAGAAAAATATTTTGTTCCTTTTGGTCCCGAATTCAGCAACAGGAATTAGGTTTCTGCAGAAGCTGTTCTCCTTCATGCAAAATATTCCACCATCGGCCAGTTTGCCACCGATACTTCTTTAATCACACCTGCGTATGATGATAGCTTTAGGGTGTCGAAACAAACCCTATCCTTCAACTTTAAATTTGGTTTACTCCTGGATGTGTCTGTTAAAAGATTTTTTGTTGATTTCATTGTAGGAATAGGATTAAAATATAAGATGGTAAAAAGAAATGGCCTCATTGATACTGGCGCCTACGAGCTATCACCCAGGCATCTCAATGCGTTTTTTTCGGCTAATGAGGTAGGCAATTATTTCACTGGCAACTTTCCCGCCAATATCAGGGTCATATATGATTTGTAAAATCGCATTTAGCCTACCACTCATCACTAAAGTAACATTGTAATATAAAAATGTATGCTTATTTTTGCAACAACGTAACAATTACTTTGATCAGTCACAAAAACATACGGCCCGTTTTCGCATTATTCATGATGATGGTAATGGCATTCAGCATTACCCCCAAAAGAACGGTACATGAACTTTTTGGTTGCCACGATAAAACAATTGCCACCTACAAGCATAACAAACAAGGTGAACCCGATTTTAATAAAGACGGGTTTCATTGTGCCTGCGAGCAGCAGGAATTTCAAACGCCTTTCATAAGTAGTATCGCCCCACCTTTTTCCGCACCTGATTTTAGTTTTAATAAACCAACAAACGTTGGTAATATCATTTCCTATCATTCTACATTAAGGCAACTTCAACCGCTACGCGGACCACCAGCCCTGGTATAATTATCTACAGGTGCCTGTCATAAAATGGCAGCCTTTCCCATTTGTATTTTAAGTGAGTATTGATGATGATTGTCATTAAAACTCCTGTTAATTGGCATGATTTATTTGCCGGCATCAATTATTAAACAATGAAACAACTGATAACAGCTGTCCTGCTGTTGCTTGGCTTTGCCGGCTATACGCAGGATTGTTCACTGGTTTTAACAGGCCATGTGGAAGATATTGATACAAGAGAAAAACTTAGCGGTGCAACTGTTTTAATTGTGGAACTCAACAAGGAAATTATTACGGATGCCCGGGGTGACTTTTCCTTTGCAGGATTGTGTTCCGGCAAATTCACTTTGCTGGTGAGCCATGTAGGCTGCGAAACAATTAAACAGCGCATCTCTTTGAACAAGAGCAGGCATGTTGATATTGATATGCCTCATATAAAAAACACCCTGGGTGAAATAATGGTGAGTAGCATTAAAGGAACACAAAATACCGGCGATAAAAAAGAACTGAGTGCCCGGGAATTGGAGCAAAGCAAAGGACAAACCCTGGCAGAAGCATTGAGCAGGCTTAATGGAGTTAGCATGCTACAAACGGGGTCCACTGTTTCCAAACCTGTTATACATGGTTTGCACAGCAATCGTATACTAACTATTAACAACGGTGTGCGCCAGGAAGGGCAGCAATGGGGTAATGAACATGCACCGGAAATAGATCCGTTCATTGCAGGCAAACTGGAAGTGATAAAGGGTGTGGATGAATTGAAATACGGTTCGGATGCTATTGGAGGTGCAATACTGGTAGAACCAAAAGCACTAATAAATGCTGCCGGTTACCATGCGGAATTTAACACAGGTTATTTTACCAACAACAGGCAATGGATTGCATCCGGTATGTTTGAGCAACAATTGAAAAGTTTGCCTGCGCTAAGCTATCGCGTACAGGGAACTTATAAAAGAGGTGCTAACAGTGCCACGCCTAATTATCGCTTAAACAATACAGGCAGTGAAGAGAAAAATTTTTCATTAACAGCGGGCTGGAAAAAAAATCATTTTAATACAGAACTTTTTTATAGCTTTTTTGATACAAGGCTGGGTATTTTTCAAGGTTCTCATATTGGCAATCTTACAGATTTGCAAGCGGCTATTGACAACGATAAACCCAATCCTGTCTTTTTAGGGGAAGACACATATACTATTAACAGACCTTACCAGGCTGTACAGCATCATTTATTAAAATCTAAATCTGTTTTTCAAACTGGGAAAAATAAATTCAGCTTACTGGCATCCATGCAGCAAAACTACAGGAAAGAGTACGATATAATAAGAAATAGCGGCAATAACAGACCACAATTAGATCTCTCCATCATTACCCTTAGCCAGGAACTAAGCTGGGAGCGTACATCTACTAAAGGTTTGGTTCATTTAATAGCAGCCAATACCGTGCAGCAGGAAAACAGTTACTCGGGCAGGTATTTTATACCAGCGTACAAAGTGTACAATTTTGGCGGTTATTATATAGCGAAATGGAACAATAAAAAATGGGATTTGCAGGCCGGAGCACGCTATGATAATAAGGATTTGTCGACCAATCGCTTATTGGTTGATGGAACAATCCTGGATGAGTATAGCTTTAGTTTTTCCACCCTGGCAGCATCCGCCAATGCGGGATATAAAATTATAAATGGATGGAAAACAAATATGAATGTGACTATGGCCACCCGCTCACCGCAGGTAAATGAGCTATTGAGCAATGGCCTGCATCATGGTACCGCTACTTATGAAAAGGGAGACATTGATTTGATACCGGAGCGTTCTTTCAGTATTAACCTGGGAAATAGTATCAGCAACAATAACAAAACCTTTGCTCTTGAGCTAAACCTGTTTACTAACTATATTAATGATTTCATTTACCAGCAACCAAAGCCTGAAAAACCTGTACTTAGCCTTGCCGGAGCGTTCCCATTACTGGTATATCAACAAAATGACGCGGTGCTGCGAGGGTTAGATTTTTCTTTCAAATGGATACCGCTAAAAAAATTGGAATGGCAGTTCAGTTACAGTATGCTAAGGGCCAAAAACCTTGACAGCAGCGATTGGCTAATCCGTATGCCAGCTGACCGGTTCCGGAATATTGTTAGTTTCAATTTTAAAGATGGTAAAAAAATAACCGGCACTTATATTTCTGCAGAATACAATTATGTACTCAGGCAAACAAGAACACCTGATGAAAGCAGGGCAAAACAAGATTATAAAGAAGCCCCGGCTGCTTATGGGCTGGTGAATGCCGATGCTGGTACCACCGTTTTATTAAATCGATTGCCTGTGACTGTTAGTATTGGTGCGAGAAATCTCTTTAATACCGTGTACAGAGATTACCTTAATAATTTTCGATACTTCGCAGATGAAACAGGCATAAATTTTCAGTTCAGAATAAAAATTCTTATTAAACAACTTTTATAAAAAATAAACATTATGAAAAAGAGCATTCTAAAATTGAGTTTAACGTTAGTAGCTGCGGCAGTTTTTTTAGCATCCTGCAAAAAGGATGAAGGAGAAACAAACGATGAAGAAATTATAACCACCTTTATTGTGAAATTAACTCCGCCAACAGGTCCGATAGTAGAATTTAAATATGATGATCCCGATGGTCCGGGTGGAAATGCGGCAACGACGCAGGAAATTGTAGTTGCGCCTAATACCACTTACCAGGTTTCATTTAGTTTACTAAACAAAACAATAACACCATCGGATATTACGCAGGAAATAATTGATGAAAAAAATGATCACCAGTTTTATATTACCAAAAGTGGCGGGGTAAACCTGACAATAAATAACCTAAGTACCGATTCCAATAATTTTCCATTTGGACAAACAAGTACCTGGATTACAGGTGCCTTATCTACCGGCAAAGTAGTAATCGTTTTAAAACATAAACCAGGGATAAAAGGCGCAAATGATCCTGTAATACTGGGCGATACTGATATCGATACAGATGAAGCTTTTGGAGGTTTCTTAATAACGATTCAATAATTTTTACGAAAAAATATTTCAATATCTGCTGAAAATACTTTTCTGAAAACAATTGTAAAATATCTGTATTTCTAAGAGGATGTATCAAAAGTAAAATGTAAGCGTTGAGAATCGCTTAACGAAATCTTTCTCCATCCCCTCACCGAATAAAAAGAGGCTGTCCCGTGCTTTAGAGATGGCCTCTTTTTCCTGATATATTCACCAGCAGCAGCTATTCCGTATAGACATTATAAATGATTCAACGGTTTCCCTGCAGGCTAAATACATGTATATTTAAAGGCAATTCTTTGGAATACTTATGAAACAAGTAGCTGTTTGACCTGAGTGGATCACCGCAAGACGGTGGCTCACTCAGCTCATCATGACCATCCGCGCTCTATATTATACATTCAATATTTCAAAAGGGTTTTTCAAAAAGGAACGCTGCTGCTTTTCGTCCATCTCTTTATTATAATCACTGCTTATTTTCGTAACAGCAGCTGCATCGCTAAAAATATAATTAAACTGGTCTATTACAGATTTTGAATCTACCATCACTTTTTTAGTAGGGGTTTCCAGGTCGCCCAGGGCAACTTCTGCTTTTCTTTTTTCTACGAGGATGGAAAGGCCATCGTTTACTTTTCTTAAGTGACTATTATCTGGTTTTACAAGTTCTCCCTCCTCTTCATTCAACAATTTAATGCTGTTGTGAAAATGTAAACGGGTTTGTTGCGTTACAGGCAGCAGGTCTGCAGAACGAAAAAGGTTTTGTTTGGCCTGTAAAAAATAAGAAAGAGTTGCCAGGTGCGATGTGAGGTTATGAGTAAGCACCACAAATTTGTGAATGTTTTTTATGCCCTGCCGGAAACGCCTGGGTTCCGACAACATTCTTGTAAAGGCATCCGATAAGTTGGCAAGTGCCACCATCGTTTCCTTACGGGCAATTTTTATCTGGTCAACATTAAACGGGCCGGCGCTGCAAAAACTACCCGCTACCAGTGAATAATATTTGTCGTTTGCCTCTATCATTTTTATCATGAGCGTACGGATGGAACTGCTTTCCCAGGCTGGCACTAAAAACAAACTGGCAATAAAAGCAATGACAGAGCCAATAGCCGTATCCAGTAGCCGGTCGATCATCAGGTCTTTTAAATTATAGGGATACAATAAATGGAAAAAGATAAGCAGGTAGGGTGTCATCAGCAATACACTCATAAAATAATTGGTACGCATGAATGTATAACTACCCGCCATAAAAAATAACATCAGCCCCAGCAATACATTGTCATTTTTTATAACAAACAGTATCAGCATCCCAATGGCAATCCCTGCTGCAGTACCTATCAGCCGGTCGTAATTTCTTTGTTTGGAAAGGCTGTAGGCAGGTTTTAATATAACAACTATGGTAAGCAGTATCCAGTAACCCATGTCTACCTTGAAGAATAAAGAAACGATATAACCCGCCAGCAGGGCCAGGGCCATACGCAGGGCATGGCGGAAAATATTAGAATTAAAATTGAGGTTACTAAAAAATAAGGATGGTCTTAAACTAATGCTTTCTGCAAAACGTTCATAGATCTTTACATTGGCATCATTTTTTTTCAACTCAACTTCATAGGTAGTATAGCGATGCAGGATGGTCAGTCGCTCATTCATGTCCTGCAGGTTACGCAATATCCTGCCCAAGCTCACAAATTCTTCTACTTTTTCATCCTTCATATGACTTAACCGAAGTTGCTCAAATCTTGCCCTTGCTTTTTCTATTAGCGTGGTAGTTGCAACCAGTGGTTGAGAATCTATCCCGCTTTTTATAGCAAGGCCAATTTCTTCCATCTCATCGGAAAGCGATAAAATAATCCTGCGGTAATCTTCTAATATGCCGGTTTCATCAAATTGCCTGTGCATTACCCCGTAATCCTGGTAAGTGGTCATTACAGATTCAAATAACTCTGCAACATCAAGGTAAATCTTTATCAATACCCTGCCGGTATGCGTACTTTCTTTTACAATTCTGCGGGTATTAAATAAAAGATCGCTCAATAAGTTCTGGTGTGCTTCCGCACTTATCTGTTGCTGCATCAGGCTTTCGTGGATCTTATCATAATCAGGATTGGCAGCATATAAGGCACCCCGGGATCGTAAATAAACAGCCACATCCTGTATATAATCGCCCAACACCTGTTGAATAAACTTATAGGGGCGAAGCCTGTATAGCACAAGGCTGTACAACATAAACCAGGTGCCACCTGCCAATGTATAAATGGCATGAATCCATATATCTTTGCCATGCGGCGGCGATTGCAGGCTTAAAACGATCATCAGCAAAGCAGCAATACCAACCGCCGCACTTCTTATGCCGTATACTGCAAGCATGGAAAAAATAAAACCGGCGAGCGTAAGTAAAATGCCCAGTAAAATATTATTTGCCGCAACATAATGGGTCATCACAGATAATATGGCCACTAAGAAAGAAGTGGCCAGCATTCCGTTAATGCGGTGTTTTGCAGCACCAGGTGTGTCTGCCACACTTACACAAAGGGCGCCAAAACTCATTATCAGGCCGGTAGGCAGCATATCAAAAGCATTCATTACCAGGGATGGCGCAATAATACCGGCGGTAATGCGTATTCCTTCGCTGGCATAACGCCCATTTATAAAATTGATATACTTTTTAGTGTAGTGCATGCGTTTAAGGGTACAAAGGTAGGTTGGAATGCAAAAAACTTTTGCCTAAAAGCAAAACATTCCGGCCAGGATGGCAGTTTTATCTGAAATCACTTTAAATTAGTGACTGGTAATCAGTGTAACCGGTTGCTGGTTTTAATAATTAATCAAACAACTAATCTCTAATAGCTAATTACCTAACCAATCTTATGACAACACCTATACTAAAAACTGTCTCTTTATTCACACTATGCCTTGCCCTGATTCTTTCACCTGTAGCTGCACAAAATATTATCGGTCAAAAAAAAGTTATGCCGGCGTCGCTAAACCGTTTTGTAACAAAAGCCACCGTTTTTTCTCTTAACAAACAACTTACGCAAAACCTGCACAACAACCGGCAAGCCTCCATTGAACTCAGTTTTGAATTTGAAAATAAAACCTGGATTTTGGAACTCGAAGAAAATAACATTTTTGCCAAAGGTTTTTTTGTAAAAGATGGGAATGGGCACAGTGTGAATTATGATAAAACTCATTCCCTGCATTATAAAGGAAAAGTAAAAGGCGATCCATCTTCCGTAGCAGCTGTAAACATTTATACAGATGAGATCAGTGCGGTGATTGCTGATAAAACCGGTAACATTAACATAGGAGCATTGCTGGATAACACTGTTGATATGATTATTTTCAGGGAAGCTGACCTTGTTACAAAACCCGCTTTTAATTGCGACGCTGTAGCTATTCCGGGCAATAACAACCCCCTGCCCGATTTTAATATACCGGAATCGATTACCGATGTTGTAAATGCAGAGCCCGTTGATATTTATTTTGAAGCTGATTACAGTTGCTATGCAGGCAGGGGTTCCAATCTTGCCAATACAATTAGCTGGGTAACAGACCTGGCCAACAATGTTTCGGTATTATATGAAAATGACAGCGTGAATGTAAAATTGGGTGCAGTAAAGGTATGGACCGTTAATGATCCTTATGCAAGCAGTGTTAATACAAGCCAGGCACTGAGTGCTTTTTCTCTTGCGATGACGGGAGGGTTTCCCGGCGACCTTGCCCACTTATTATCCCTGCGTGGATTGGGTGGTGGCCGGGCCTATCTTGATGCATTATGCTCCAACCCACAAATCCGGACGGGTGTAAGTGGTAACTTAAATACCAGCATTACCCCGCTTCCTAACTATTCCTGGAATAGCATGGTTATAACACATGAACTGGGACATAATATCGCCTCCAATCATACACAATGGTGCGGATGGGTGGGTGGTGCCATTGATAACTGCTGGCCAACAGAAGGCGGATGCCCGGCAGGGCCGGCTCCTGTTAACGGTGGTACTATTATGAGTTATTGTCACCAGAATGTAGGTATCAACCTATCCAATGGATTTGGCCCCCAGCCCGCTGCATTAATAAGAAGCCGGGTAAGAACCAGCACCTGTATTTTTCCAAAAATAAATTTCAGCCGCTTATCAGAAACCGTGCCCGAAGAATCGGCAGATATAGATAACAATTGTATAGATTATAGATTAATAAATGTGAAGATCGCTGCCAGCTATGCACCTGTTACTTCAACAGATATACAATTGCTTCCAACAGCCCTAAGTACGGGGTTGCAAATTGGCGCTGGTAAAGACGTAGAAATAATGTCGCCCTTAAATTTTACGCTGAACGATACCATTCCGGAAACAATTCAGTTGAAAGTATTTGATGATGCCATTATAGAAAGTACAGAAAACCTGCGACTCGATTTTACCATCGCGGCAAATGGTTCTAATGCATTAAAAGGCACTTTGTATAATTTAAGTATTACCAATACAGACCATCGCCCTGATTCAACGATCAACCAGTTGGCGTATTACGAACCTTTTGATACCATGGGAAACTGGACGCAGGACATTATTCACGGCATCAATTCCCCCAACAGGTGGAAAGTGGGTAACAGCGGAGATCCACAGTTTCCCAACAGTGCTGTCTATATTTCCAGTAATGACAATACCGCGTCCTATGCAGGCAGCAGCCAGGATGATTCATCGGTAATAAGACTTATATCTCCTGCTATTAACACAACAGGGTTTATAAATCTGAAATTAAATTATGCTTATAAATGCAGGGGTGAAGGAGTGGCAGGACAGGGAACCGGGTCTACAGCTGCAGATTTTGGACGCCTTTACTATTCTGCAAATAATGGTACCATATGGAGTCTTGTAAGGGATAATATTTTTAACAGGAATGAAAGACTTACAGATGAAGTTATCCTTCCAATTTCTGCCAATAATAATCCCAATGTAAGGTTTGCATTTGAATGGATTAACAACAGCAGTGGGGTTAATAACCCTCCTATGATCATTGACAGCTTTATTATTGTTGGAACGGGTGCAGGCCCCATACAATCCGAAGCACATATTTCAAATAGTGATACTGCCTATGTAGGGCCCAATCAAACTGTACATTTTTATAACCGGGTTACAGGCAAAGCAATGGCAAGCATCAAAAATTTATCTTCTTTTGATTTTGGCTGTATGCAGGTTGATCTTACAAGAACAGGCACCAACGCCGTTACCGCCTGGGGAATTTCCAATGCAGAAAAAATAACGGACAAGGCTTTTAAAATTACAGCAACCAACAATAGTGCAACTGCTCCGTACGAATTGAGTTTGTATGCTACCAATGAAGAAATAAACGGCTGGACTGCTTCATCAGGAAATGTATTAACTGAAATGAATATCATTAAAGCAGCAACTGATATTACACAAACGCCTCCTGCGACTTCCCCTATATACAGCAACAGCAACAGCAATGCATTGTTTGCAGCCAATGGCGACAGGATCATCAAAGGAATATTCAGCGGGTTTTCGTGGTTTGCATTGGGTAAAACCGGTATTGCCCTCGTCTGCCCGGGTACCAGCAAACAATTTACAGCCAACGGAACAGGAACATCCTACCAATGGCAGGTAAATACGGGCAGCGGATTTGTAAATATTAACAATGGTTCAATATATAGTGGTGCCAAGTCTGCCCTGCTAACATTAACCAATGCGCCCACGAGCTGGTATGGTTATCAATACAGGTGCAGTATTACAACAGTAAGTGGCACAGAGTATAGTTATGTAAACGAATTAAAATTTGCTGCCACCTGGAAAGGCTCCGGCAGCACCGCCTGGGAATTAGCTGCCAATTGGGAATGTGGTACTGTACCAGATGCGAATACAGATGTTTATGTGATGGCGGGCGTTCCTAATTTACCGCAGATAAATAATAATACTTCTATAAGAACATTAACGATCATGACCGGTGCCACTGTTACAGCAAGTCCGGGTATTCAATTAAATGTGATGAAATAAAATTTAAGCAAGCCATCTCATAACTAAATGGGGCGGTTTTTTTGCCGGTTATTTTTTTATCTGTTTTACAGTTAATTTTATTCTTAAAGGAGACCTGAGGTGTAGAAGCCAGCAAATTGGTGTAAAAGCAGGCTTTTCTGCTGCTTTATTCATGTTCGAGAGAGCTTTTTACGAAGATTGTGTGCAAGGGCTATTAATCCTGTTTCTACAGTTACTTTTTGCTTGCCACGGAGCATGAAGCGCCTGAACCGGTGGTTATTTTTTATGTTGACGAACACGGGTTCTACATCGTGGCATCGCTGTTTTCGTTTCTTTATTCCCTCTTCATTCAGTAATCTTTTATTTGCCTACAGTTTTAGTTGATTAAGCTGGTGATTAATATCGATCACCCTGTTGCCTGGCTTTTATGCTCATCAAGCTGCTGCTTCATCTTTTCTTTGTTGGTCATAATAGCATTGCCCCACACAAAAGTGTAACGGTTGGCATTGGCTTCTATCTTAATTCCATCCGTTTATAATTCTTTCAAGTTCCGCAGACCTGCAACTGCAAGTAAATGCACTACCAGCGTAAAGATTATTTTAATGGTTCTTTTAAACGCTCGCCTCTGAACCTATTGATTGTATTATGATCAGGGGTACTCATACCGTTTAACCACATGAAGTCAATATTTTGTTGAAGGACATCTTCTATTTTGCGGCTACTGTAAATGTTATTGATATAAGCATATACCAACACCTTTAATAACATACCCGGATGGTAACTGCTGCTACCACCAGTTTTATACTTCTATAAGAGGTTGAATATCTATCTTACACAACACATCAACTGCTACTCTAACCAGATGATTAGCCGCTATCAACTCATCTAAACCCGGAGGCAACAACATCGCCTGGCGCTAGTGATATGCCTTAAATATGGGTTGTAATACTGGTCCTTTTGCCATAGACATTTTACTGCAATTCCCGTGCACAACCAAAACAAAATAACAATGAGGGCCTATAAAAACAAAAAAAAAAGTAGTAGGGATCATCCTACTACTGTCTGAAAAGTGTAATTTTATTTTCTATTAAACCTGTATCGCTTTTTTAGGACGTCACAAAATTGTTAGCCCGGTTGGTTAGAGCGTCCAGATTGAATCGGGAAGGTCGTCAGTTCGACCCCGACACTATCCACAAAGAGGCTGTCTCAGGATTGAGACAGCCTCTTATTTACCAAGCTAAATTTTGGTAACTGCCAGCTTTGTTTCCACTTCGTACTTCAGATCGAATGAATTATTGACTTTGTATTTTTTTCCATTTATATCAAAGTTGAGTTTGCTTAATCCCTCGTTGGATATTTTAAAAGTTTTTTGGTAAGAATCTCCTTTGATGTGATCTTCAAAAATGATTTCGTTTGCCTGGTTGGTAATTTGTAAGGAACAACCACTTGCCGGAATATTGGCCAGGTTTACTTTGAACCATACATTACCATCTGCAGATCTTACAAATTCGATCCTGCCGTTTTCATTAGTAGTTATAGCCGAAACATTTTTTATTTGACCGAAGCAAATAAATGATAAACAGATAAGCGGCAAAAAAGCGGCTTTTTTAATTGTTGTTGCAATTGATTTCATGACTGGTGTTTTAAATGATTAATTTTTAGAACACAAAATTCGTAATGGGGCATTACGCTATCTTGAAGAAAGAGTTAACCTGTTGCAACCAAATTGTATTATTAATGTGAACTTTTTATATTTAACAATAACATATGAAATGAATCGTTGTCAAAAAAAATCAGAAAAATGCTGAAAAAAGTTTTGTCTGAAAAATTTTACCCTTATCTTTGCCATCCCTTAAACGGAAAAACAGCTTAATAGGTTGATTTTTTTTACGAATGGGGGCTTAGCTCAGTTGGTTCAGCGCATCCCGATTTAATCGGGAGGGTTGCAGGAAGAGAGCAAAAAAATTAATAAGGGAGCTTAGCTCAGTTGGTTCAGAGCATCTGCCTTACAAGCAGAGGGTCACTGGTTCGAGCCCAGTAGCTCCCACAAAAAGACCTCAGGAAATTGAGGTCTTTTTATTTAATCCATCCCAAATGTTTTATTGTTATATACTTTTTTCAGCAAGCCTCAATAAATGCTACATTGGCCATACAGGGGATAGTTTACAAGAACGTTTAAGAAAAAACAATACAAATCACAAAGGTTTTACCGGAGCCAAGGGTGATTGGAAAATTGTTTATTATGAATCGGTTAACCGGATGCTGGATGCAATTACTTTAATCAAAACTTATGGCGGTTTCCCTGGATTGGGCTGAGTTGAACAAACCTGACTTGAAAAGCTGTGTAAGATTTACCCTCAGGGATTACGATATATTATGCCTGAAAGCCTGATTTGTTTTATCAATTCAATAAACTGAGCTTCCGCACGTATGGAGTCTACTAAAACAGCATTCTTGTGCCCGCGAATATTTGACAAACCGGGTACGACAGGCATTGGATTGATGCTAATGAAATCAGCCAGTATTCTTACAGACATTTCGATCGTGTGCAAACACTCTTTATCCCTCCCCTCTTTTTCACGTTTTTTTCAAGACACTCAATTTTTTTAAGAATGGTTTTCTTGTCAATAGAAGAAAAAAACTTCTGCATAGGGTAGTCATAATTAAAATGCAGCTGATAGTCTCTTTTAGAAGTATCGCCACTAAAAACTTTAGAAAGTGTGAAAGTGCGAGAATTAAAAAAACTTACCTGATTGTTGCATTCGTAGGATGTGTTATTTGGTGCATAAAGCCTGACTGGTAATGAATCGTTGCCTATTAGGTAAAGGGTATCTGCGCCTTCCGCATAAGTCTTAGACGAGACAAGGATGAATAGCAGAGCAAAGATTTTCCTTAAATTAGTCATATACAGATTTTTCTACCATTTTCTATAATAATTGCTATAATTTCTTCAAACCGTGTTTCAGAAATCCCTTCCGGAAAAAAAACTCGTCAAAACCAGCCGTCTCCGCCAGACAGAAGCAGTTCAAGTACTCTGAAACTATCACCGCCCAGTTAGCCCAAAATCTGGTAGTCCTATCAGTTTTGGAATTTGGCCATTCCAGGTTCCAGCCTACATTCGCCATCAATAAATCTTGAATTTTTGTTCTAAATGCTTCAGCGCCAAAGTTGGCAGAACCCATCAAAGCATGAACCCAGTTATCTGGAAAATAAGAACCTGCCGCACAGGAGGCGTTGTATTCATCAATAAGTCTTTTTAAACGTCAAGCTTGTGGAAAACCCATAGGGCGATTGGAGGAGTTTGGGGACTGCCTAAAACAGGATTTCCATCTAGATCGAAGGTAAGAAATCGGCGCTTTCTAATGTATAATACAAGCGGGCATGAATATTTCTTTTTCACACTTTTTCCGTAAAACACATATTTGTTTTATTTTTACACCCAAAACGTGTCAACCCAATCGTCATATAACCCCTTTACTCAATTCGAAGAGCACACCGATGTGCTCACTGAAACAGATTCCCAATTCAATTTAATTGTTTGGAACGATGATGTAAATACCTTTGACTGGGTAATAGATACCCTGGTAAAAATCTGCGGGCATACAGAAGAACAGGCCGAACAATGCAGCATGCTTATTCACTATAAAGGAAAATGCGCTGTTAAAAAAGGTAGCTACGAAACATTGAAACCGCAATGTGACGCCATTAATGACCGGCTTATTAATGCTACTATTGAAGAACTGGTTTCCTAACTTTACCGGTCATGTTTCTTCTTTCCGAAAAGAATTATTTTCCTCCTGTTGAATTAGCTGATGCTGACGGACTGCTTGCTATGGGCGGTGATCTCAGTACCGAAAGATTATTACTCGCCTACCGCTCCGGCATTTTTCCCTGGTTCAATGAAGCAGATCCTATTTGCTGGTGGAGCCCTGATCCCCGTTTTGTGTTATTTCCTGAAAATCTAAAGATCAGTAAAAGCATGGAGCAAATATTCAGAAGAAAACAGTTTGAATTTAAAATCAATACGGCTTTTGACCAGGTAATAACAAATTGCGGGCTGGTACACCGTGAAGGCCAGGATGGTACCTGGATAACCGAAGAAATGAAATCGGCTTACATAAATCTACACAAAGCAGGATATGCACACAGCGCAGAAGCCTGGCTCAATGATGAACTCGCAGGCGGACTATATGGTATTCGCTTAGGAAATGTTTTTTTTGGCGAAAGCATGTTTAGCCATGTAAGTAATGCCAGCAAATTTGCCTTCGTCGGTTATGTACAGCAACTGCAAAAAGAAAATGTTCAGTTAGTCGATTGCCAGTTGCACACCAATCACCTGGAAAGCCTGGGTGCACATATGATCCCACGCAGCGATTTTAAACTATTGTTAGAAAAGCTTATTCCTGCTGTACTGTAAAAATATAAAAGCTAAACTTTTCTTAAAGCAATTGTTACAGAATTTTATTTCAATTCCTCCGTCTACATTTGCCCTAAATAAATCAAAAACTATATGAAAAAATTATTTACACTTTCCCTTCTTATGGCTTCTTTCTTTGCATCAAAGGCCCAATCCGGTTCTGTATTGGTGGGTGGCGATGTATCTTACACCAATTCAAAATCGCCTAATCCAGGTGGCGATTACAAGGCAAACAATTTGAGTTTTAACCCTTACATTGGCTATCAGTTTAACGATAACTGGACAGCAGGCGTAGTAGCAGGAGTGTTGACCTCAAAGCAGGAACAAGGTCCCAGTGAGCAAAAAAACACTTCCTTTAATGCAGGACCTTTTGTTCGTTATACCAAAACCCTGTCGGATATTTTTACTTTGTATGGCCAACTTGAAGGAAGATTTGGATCTGGTAAGTTGAAGAATAACGGAACCACCTTAGGCGAAAACACCAGTACAGCTGTCACTCTTTTTCCTGCAGCATTCATCAATTTAAAAAATAACTTCGGGCTAAACTTCAACTTCGGGGGTATAGGTTATGAAAGTTTTAAACCAGAAGGCGGCGAATCAAGCAATACCTTTGGTATCAGCTTTGGAAAAGTAGCTACTATCGGTATTTCCAAAAACTTTGGCGGCAAAAAGAAATAATAGAATGTGATCATTTGATATTTTTTAGGCAGTAAAAAACGGCGCTCACTTAGTGAACGCCATTTTTTATTATCACTACCATCATCATTGGCATATTATCAAATTGGCTTATTATCATATTGCCCTCATCGCCCAAACTTATTCTTCAACGCGGCCAATGCATCCTGCATAGTAGCCGCAGGTGTTGCTTCTTTTTTTTGCGAAGGAAAATTATTTCCTCCATTTCGTTTTGGCTGATGAGCAGGTACTGTTTCTGTTTGTTTGATAGACAGTGCAATTCTTTTTCGGGCCACATCTACTTCCAGCACTTTTACTTTTACTGGTTGATTTAGTTTCAACACCTCCCCGGGATCCTGTATATATTTATGTGCAATCTCGCTCACATGTACCAGGCCATCCTGTTTTACACCAATATCTACAAAGGCACCAAAGCGGGTAAGATTGGTCACCATGCCCGGTACTTCCATACCTACATGTACATCATCTATTGAAAATATTTGTGCAAATTCAAACAGCTGTGCTTCACTTCTCGGATCAAGTCCTGGTTTCTTCAACTCATTTACAATATCATTAATGGTATGTTCACCAAATTTTTCACTGCTGTATTTTTTTACAGAAATTGTTTTCAACAAAGCTTCATTACCTATCAGGTCATTTACTTTTACATCCAGGTCTTTCGCCATATTTTGCACTAACTCGTATGCTTCCGGGTGAACAGCGCTGCTGTCTAATATATCTGTGGCTCCGGGTATGCGTAAAAATCCTGCACACTGTTCAAATGCTTTTCCTCCCAGTCTTGGCACTTTCATCAGTTGTTTGCGGCTGGTGAATTTCCCTTCCTGCCTGCGGTAGCTGATAATATTCTCGGCAATAGTGCTACCAATACCACTTACATAACTCAGCAAATGTTTACTGGCTGTATTTACATTCACGCCTACGCTATTTACACAGCTCATAACGGTCTGGTCTAAACGCTCTTTTAATCTTGGTTGATTTACATCGTGCTGGTATTGCCCTACTCCAATACTTTTTGGATCAATCTTTACCAGTTCTGCCAATGGATCCATTAACCGCCTTCCTATGCTCACCGCTCCACGAACCGTAATATCATGATCAGGAAATTCCTGCCTGGCTATTTCTGAGGCAGAGTAAATACTGGCGCCATCTTCATTTACCAAAAAAACCGGTAAGCCAAGATCAAGTTTTTTTATAAACTGCTCCGTTTCTCTTCCTGCTGTGCCATCACCAATGGCAAATACCTGTATATCATAGGCTGTTACCAGCGCTTTTATGGTATGTTCTGCATCAAATAATTTATTGTTCTTCTCATGAATGTAGATAAGGTGATTTTTCAACAGCTCGCCTTTCTCATCCAGGCAAACAACCTTACAACCGGTTCTGTATCCAGGGTCAATGGCTAATATCCTTTTGCTGCCCAGGGGTGAACTCAACAGCAGCTGGCGCAGGTTTTCTGCAAATACATTGATGGCTTCTTCATCAGCTGATGTTTTTAAATTGGTTCTGAATTCCGTTTCCAGGCTAGGTTGAAGCAGGCGGCGGTAACTGTCTTTAATTGCTTTGCGCAATTGATCACTACAGTTACTCATGCCTTTTAGATAAAGGTATTCAACTATTTCGAGGGCTTGTTCTTCCATGGGTTCAATGGAAATGCGCAGGTAGCCTTCCAAAAATCCACGCAGTACTGCCAGGGTGCGATGACTTGGTACTGTTTTAATTTTTTCGCTAAAAGCAAAATAATCTTTGTATTTGGCGGCTTCTGTTTCCTTATCAGTAATAACAGTACTTTTTAAAGTAGCTTCCTGTTCAAATAACTTCCTCAGCTTTTCTCTCACAACAGTATCCTCGTTCACTGTTTCTGCAATAATATCTCTTGCACCCTGCAATGCAGCCTCGGCAGTGATCACTTTTTCATTGATAAAAGCCGCCGCTTCTTTTTCCGGGTCAATGTCCTTTTGTTCCAGCAGCAGGTCGGCCAATGGTTGCAAACCATTTTCCCTTGCCACTACTGCCTTTGTTTTGCGTTTTTGTTTGTAGGGTAAATAAATATCTTCCAGCTGGCTAATGGTAATCGCGGCATCAATTTTTGACTGCAGTTCTGCCGTCATCTTACCTTGTTCGGTAATTGTTTTTTCAATGAATGTTTTTCGTTCTGCAAATTCATTCATCCATTTATTTTCATCCTGGATCTGTTGTATCTGCACTTCATCCAAAGCGCCGGTGGCATCTTTCCTGTAACGCGCAATAAAAGGAATGGTAGAACCTTCACTGAGCAATTGTAATACGGTGTCAACCTGTTGAAACCTGATGGATAATTTTTGTGCAATTAATTGTGAGAACATATAATGTTTTTATGTGTTAGCCTGGATCTTTTGGGAACCGGGCAAATAATCTTTGTGCAGCTTCATTGGCGCCTGCCTGCCTGTAGGCAGGTCGCACTCTTCTGCTATATATCTTTACTGAGCATTTTTGGGGCTGCGAAAATAATGGAAAATCGATCTAAAAAAATTTGATTTTTTGGGTTCTCCGGGGAGAGTTTCCGGGTGAGCCACCGTTCCGGCGGTGACTCACCCTGCCAATGAAATCTTCTTATCCGGGTTGGATGCTACGTATGAATAAATAGAATTTCTTATAAAATCATTATCCGCATAAGGATTTAGTAATTCTTTTAAGGTAAAAATATCTGCAAGGGTATCTTGTTTTTTAATATAGCCCATTCCCCAAAAGCTTCCCCGTTCCACCAGCATACATAATTTTTCATCTTCGGTTAATCCATCATCTACCAGGGCAAAAGTGGGCAATTGTAATTCCAGTGCTGACAATGCCTGTTTTACTTTTCCATTATAATGTGAGGGTGGATCTAAAAACTCTATGTCTTTTTCGGAGAGCGGAGTTTTGTCTATGTAGCACAGCTTTTTATCCAGTTCAAATTCTTCTGCCATTTTTATAAGTAGTACCAGGCCTTCATGCAGTAAATTAAAATGATAGTGCGCATACAGGTTCTTTTTCTTTTTGTCTATAGCCAGGCGGATGTATCCTTTGCCATCTTCAAAACTATAGAGGCCATATTTTTGTGCGGGTTGTTTCTGACTGTAATTGTATTTGGGCCAGCGCTTTCTTATTTCTGCACTTTCCAGCACCAGTGCGTGCAATTCGCTTGCACAGGGCGTACACGTAATATTGGCTACATAACGCAAAAAATGTTGTCGCTTTTTATCAGGATCATTGTGAGTGAAGTGACTGCTCACCCTTTTTTTTATATTGATGGCTTTACCTACGTAAATTACTTTTCCTTTTATATTGAAGAAATAATAAACGCCCGGGCACTCCGGCAAGGCATCGATAACGTTTTTATCCAGTTGCGTGGGAAGCCATTGTTCTTTCGATGTTTTTTTAAGCATCGCATCAATATGCAATTTCCCATCATGATCCAGCATGCGGGAAAATAATTCCACCGTTGCCTGCGCATCTCCATCGGCCCGGTGACGGTTTTCAATTTCAATCCCCATGCTCCGGCAAAAATTACCCAGGCTGTAAGAGGGTAAGCCAGGAAATACCTTTCTACCCAGTCTTACTGTACATAATTTTTTTACATTTAGTTCGTACCCGCTTTTTTTAAGATAATGTTTTACAAATGAGTAATCGAAGTTCACATTGTGTGCTACAAAAACAGTGTCGTGCAGGTAAGCATAAATTTCTTCAGCTACTTCTTCAAACCTGGGCGCCGAAGCTACCATAGCATCGCTGATACCGGTGAGGGCAGTTATGTAGACGGGAATTTTTTGTACAGGATTGATCAGGGTATGATATTGGTCCACTACCCTTTGCCCGTTGTGCAGGTAAATGGCAATCTCGGTAATGCCGTTGCCGGATGCAAAGCCTCCCGTGGTTTCTATATCTACAATTGCGTACATAGTGGTTACTTGATGCTGGATAATGGATGCTGGATACTGATAGCATCTATCCGGGAACCGGTGTCATTTTGATATTCCTTACCCAGCTTTCCTGATCTCACATTCCTGATTTTTAGTTTTAATAACACGAATTATGAAACACGAATTACACGAATTAAAAATCCTGTTTTAAAGGCACTCTTAACCTTTTTGCAAAGATTCAAAACTTCCTTATTTCTTAATCCTTATTCACCCTGTAAAATACTAATATTTTTAGTTTAACACGCTATAAATCTTTATAAAATTATCTTCGCCTGGTAAAAAACCGAATTTTTATCTCTGTTAAATATGAAAAAGCTACTTACAGCATTCACTTTACTCTTTTTATCCATACCTGTTTGTTTCTCCCAGGCCACATTGGTTCAACAAAGTATCTTAAACGGGAAGGTGGAAATATTACTTCCCGGAAATTTTAAGCAGCAAGAAAATCCCGGAAATACCAATGCCAGCATTTTATCGGATAATACCGGATCGGTTAGCTTAGCCTATGAATGGCAGGATGAAACCATGACGGATAATGACATTCCCGCATATACAGATGTGTTGATCAGTGAAATGAAAAAGAATAAAATGCCTCATACCTTCTTAGATGACGGTATTCATTTGCAGGATGGAAAAAACATTGGTTATATAAAATTAAGCACCGAAGAATCCGGTAAAAAATTATTTACCTACCTGTTTTATATCAGCGTAGCCGACAAACTCCTTTATTTTGCTTTTACCTGCCCATTAAACGAGCGCAAAAAATGGGAAGCGGATGCTGATAAAATAGCCAACTCTCTCAGGATTAAATAAGAGTATCTCCAGTGTAAATAAGCCAGCCAAATCTTTTAGATCATCCATCCTCATCACTCGCTGCGCCTTAGCGTCTTAGCGGTTAATAAATCCGCCACTTTCAGTACCTTTGCCAGCCCAAAAAGGATACAAACGAATGGAACTTTCTAAAAATTTTGAGCCGCAGGCCCTGGAGAATAAATGGTACCAGCACTGGCTGGATAAAAAATATTTCAGCAGTACGCCCGATGGCAGGGAGCCTTATACCATTGTAATGCCTCCACCCAATGTTACAGGTGTATTACACATGGGCCATTGCCTCAACAATTCAATCCAGGATATTTTGATCCGTTATGCACGTATGCAGGGCAAAAATGCCTGCTGGGTGCCGGGAACAGATCATGCGTCTATTGCCACCGAAGCTAAAGTAGTAGGTATGCTGCGGGAAAGAGGCATCACCAAATCATCCCTTAGCCGGGAAGAGTTTCTGGAATATGCATGGGAATGGAAAGAAAAATATGGCGGCATTATTTTACAGCAATTAAAAAAACTGGGCTTTAGCCTCGACTGGGACCGTACCAGTTTTACCATGGACCCGGATTATTACCAGTCGGTAATAAAAGTATTTATTGAACTGCACAAAAAAGGAATGATCTACCGTGGTAAACGCATGATCAACTGGGATGTGAAAGCACTCACTGCTTTGAGCGATGAAGAAGTGATCAGAAAAGAAACCAAACAAAAACTCTATCACTTACGGTATAGCATACACGAAAGCGATGACAGTATTTTGATCGCCACGGTTCGTCCTGAAACCATCATGGGCGATACCGCTATTTGTGTACACCCCGATGATGAACGATACAAACACTTGCATGGAAAATTTGCGATTGTACCATTGATCAACCGCCGCATTCCCATTATTACAGATGATTATGTAACCATGGAATTTGGCACCGGTGCCTTAAAAGTTACACCGGCTCACGATATGAACGACAACCAGCTGGGCCAGAAACACGGGCTGGAAGTAGTGGATATTTTTAATGACAATGGAACACTGAGTGAGGAAGCACAGATCTATGTTGGACTGGATCGGTTTGATGCCAGAAAACAAATTGTAAAAGAACTGGAAGAAAAAGAATTCTTAATTAAGACCGAAGATTATACCAGCGAAGTAGGTTACAGCGAGCGCACGGATGCCGTAGTAGAACCACGCCTTAGCCTGCAATGGTGGCTTAGCATGAAAGACCTGGCAACTCCTGCCTTAAAAACAGTGATGGAGGAAGAAATACAATTCTATCCGCCGAAGTTTAAAAATTTGTACAGGCACTGGATGGAAAATATCAAGGACTGGTGCATCAGCCGCCAGCTCTGGTGGGGACACAGGATACCTGCCTGGTTTGATGAAGAAGGTCGTTATGTGGTAGCATCCAATGAAACGGAAGCAAAGGAAATGTTCAATAGTCAATTTGCAATACCCAATGCTCAGCTACAACAAGACGAAGATTGCCTGGATACCTGGTTTTCTTCCTGGCTATGGCCCTTTGAAGTTTTTAAAGGTTACAGCAACCCGGGTAATAAAGAAGTGAACTATTATTATCCTACCAATACATTGGTTACAGCACCGGAAATTATTTTCTTCTGGGTGGCCAGGATGATCATGGCAGGTTTTGAATTTAAAAATGAAAAACCTTTTGAGGCTGTTTATTTTACGGGCATTGTAAGAGACAAACAGGGCAGAAAGATGAGCAAGAGCCTGGGCAATAGTCCCGACCTGCTTGGCCTCATTGACCAATATGGCGCAGATGCTACCCGTTTTGGTATTATGATCGCCTCCCCTGCCGGCAACGATATTTTATTTGATGAAAGCAGCCTGGAACAGGGCCGCAACTTCAATAATAAAATGTGGAATGCACTCAAATTGGTTAAAATGTGGGATGGAAGACAAGCTGTTAGCGGTGAGCCTTCAGCTAACAGTTTTCCGACAGAATGGTTTGAAAATCGTTTACATGAAGTTAGAATAGAAGTAGATGACCAGATGCAACAATTCCGCATCAGCGAAGCATTGAAAGTGATCTACTCTTTAATATGGGATGATTTCTGCAGCTGGTACCTGGAATGGGTAAAGCCGGGTTTTGAGCAACCGATTGATGCTGCCGTTTACGAAAAAACAATTGGCTTCTTTACCGACCTCATGCAATTGCTTCACCCTTTTATGCCTTTTGTTACAGAAGAAATTTATCATCTCTTAAAAGAAAGGCAAGATGATCTTTGCGTAAAACAATTCGCTGTAGCAGGTAAGCCAGATACAACTATTTTGAACAATGCCCTTTTGTTGAAAGAGATCGTTACCGGTTTAAGAGATGTTAGAAACAAACAACAAATAAAACCAAAAGACAGCATTGTTTTGCATATCCAGACAGAGAATATAACCGTGTATAAAAGCATTGAGAGTATTTTGAGCAAACAGGTTAATGCAAAATCCATCAGCTATACCAAGAATGCTGTACCAGGTACTATAACAACTGTGATTGGAAAAGATCAATTTTGTATTGAAACAGAACAACCCCTGGATACCGGCAAACAAAAAGATGAGTTGCAGAAAGAGCTGGAACACCTGAAAGGCTTTTTAATTTCAGTGGATAAAAAGCTGGGAAATGAAAAGTTTGTAGCCAATGCCAAACCGGAAGTGATCGCACTGGAACAAAAGAAAAAATCAGATGCGGAAACCAAGATCAGGGTCATTGAAGAAAGTTTAAAACAATTGTAAATTGAGGTACGGTTTGCGAGTTAGGGGTTTCGGGTTATGCCAAACTCGTAACACGCAACCCGAAACCCGTAACTTTTCTCTAAGCGCTAAGAGCCTGTTAAACCTAGGTCGTATACAATTTTCTTTCTGTAGATTCGTTCCTTAAAATAACTGATCAAAATACGATGAAGCACTTTAAATACCTAGCCGTTTTGTTGTTGTCCGTAGTAAGTTTAACTGTTGCCGCACAAACGAAGCCTGTCGTTAAGTTTAAGCCACCCCCGTTATCATCTATCATTGGAGGTTATAAAGACTCTGCCATCATATCAGTGGCGGAAGCAGAAAGAATTATTGGAGAAAAAATATATATTGTAGATAATAAGAAGGTAGGGTACAGCATCTCTTCTTACCAGTTTGCCTACAGGAAACTGGGTGTAACAGAAGATGAGCAAACTGGAAAAATTAGTCCAACGTTTACATTACAGGC
>JACMKX010000175.1 GCA_014379905.1 Ferruginibacter sp.
CGTCGGATGAAGCAGCTGTTCTTCTCTTAGCAACCCTTCCTTTATTTTTATTTTCATCCATACCCGGTGCAGATATATTGATCGAAGCGCTTCCGGGAGTGGTCGTTTTTATTTTGTTGCCGGGGTTTATTTCTTCACCTGAAATATTTAGACTTCCCGGGCCAGCCTTTGCCGTTGTGTCAGCATTTTGACTGTTTTCGCCGGTTGTCGTACTCAAGATTGTATTTGAAATTTTATCCAGGTCATTTCTGTTAAGAGGATTGTTGTTACCTGTGTTAGTTCTTTCTTTCCTTTTATCTTCCTGTAACTGTTCGCTTACCGGAACCGGTGCTGCATCTCTTCTAAAATATAACCATCCCCCGATAGACAAAAGCAATGCAGCTACCAATCCCAATAGCAAACAACCAGGTCTCCTGAAAAAAGGAATAACGGCAGGGTCGTCATCGTCTTCATCCAGTAATTTTTTCATTTCGGCCCACGCCATGTCTTCCGAAGGCATTGGTAAATGCTCCAGTTGTTCGGCGAGTGCCTGGTCGTATCGTTTTATTTCGTTCAACAATGCAATCCTTGTTTGATTATTAATTCCTGCAATTTTTTGCGTGCATCATTGAGGTGCCATTTACTGGTACCTTCACTAATGCCGAGCATTTCGCCTATTTGTTTGTGGCTGTAGCCTTCCTGTACAAATAAATTAAATACAGCTTTGGTGGCTGGCGCCAGTTGCTGTATAAGAAGGAGCAGGTTTGCTTCTTTTATTTTGTCAATTACAGAAGGTTCTATACGGATCTCCCCTGCTTCATCCAATTCAACAGCAGTGATCCTGTTTTTTGATGTATTTATAAAACTGATGCACTCATTTACTACAATAGTTCTTATCCAGGTATAAAGACCGGCTTTTGAAGCATCAAAACGCTTTATATTTTTAAACACTTTAAAAAAAGCGGTATTTAGAACAGCCACTGCATCGGTTTCATTGTTGGTATACCGGGTACATATGTTTACCATTACCTTGTAGTAATTTCTATACAAGTGTTCCTGGGCCTTACGGTCATTGTTGACGCAACCTTTTACCAATGCCTCCATATGTGTATCTCCTGTCTGCAAATAGGCTGATGATTTGGGCTACCTTAAAACCTGGTGATTGTTATTTATATATCAAGGCATTTATTACATATACCGGAGCAAAAAGGCAAAGGTTGGGTAACGGGTTTATTTTTTTTGGAGAATGGCTACGGTAAGCCGGCTGATACAAACCAGTTTGCCTGCATCATCATTAATTTTAATATCCCATACATGGGTAGTGCTTCCCAGGTGAAGCGGTGTGGCAATACCCGTTACATACCCGCTGCGAACGCCACGTATATGGTTGGCATTGATCTCCAGCCCTACACAAATAAATTTTTCACTATCTATAACAAGGTAAGATGCAATGCTGCCAACGGTTTCAGCCAGGGCGCAACTGGCACCTCCATGTAATAATCCATAAGGCTGATGGGTGCGCTCATCAACCGGCATTTTAAGGCTCAGAAAACCGGGCCCTAAGGCTACCCATTCCATTCCCAGGTGTTCGGCCATGGTAGCAGGAGCAGTTGTTTTTAAAGAAGGAAATTGAAGGTCTTTGTTAAACCAGATGATATTATTTTCCAATGCCATTTTGTTTGATGGTTTCATTTACAGCGTCTGGTAAAAAACGGGAAACATCCCCGCCATTTTTTAATACATCCCTCACGAGCGTACTGGCCACAGAGGTATATTGGGGCAGACAGGTAAGAAAGATCGTTTCAATATAATCTTCCAGGCTCCGGTTCATATCGGCAATGGCTTTTTCGTATTCAAAATCATTTACATAGCGGATACCACGCAGGATGAAATTGGCATTGTATTGTTTACAACAGTTTACCGTCAGGCCTTCATACAACACAGCTTCTACTTTTGGATTCTCTTTATAGATCTCCCTTAACCAATTCAGCCTTTGCTCATCACTGAACATAGGCACTTTGTTTACATTGCGGCCAATCCCTATAACCAGTTTATCAAACAATGGCAATGCCCGGTCGATGATATCGGTGTGACCCAGTGTTACAGGGTCGAATGTTCCGGGGAAAAGGCAGATGTTATTCATTCAATTTTAAAATTTGATAATTTGAATATTGGAAAATCAGGCGATTTGTAAATTAAATGAAGATTGTTCCTGCATTGACACATTTTTAAATTTTCAAATTAATCTTTCCTTCCTGCAAGTAGATACAATACCGCCATCCTCACTGCCACCCCGTTCTCCACCTGTTGCAAAATAATGGATTCGTTTCCATCTGCCACATCACTGTCAATTTCAACACCCCTGTTAATAGGGCCGGGATGCATGATCACAATGTCTTTGTTTATTTCATCCATTAATTTCCTTGTCACGCCGTAAGCCAGGTTATATTCTCTTAAGGAAGAAAATAATACCTGGTTCTGCCTTTCCAGCTGAATGCGGAGTACATTGGCCACATCGCACCATTGCAATGCTTTTTTAAGGTTGTATTCTACTTTAACACCAAGTGCTTCTGTTATATATTTGGGGATCAGTGTAGGCGGACCGGCCACCATTACTTCTGCTCCCATCTTTTTTAATAAGTAAATATTGCTGAGGGCAACCCTTGAATGCATGATATCGCCCACCAGCACCACCTTTTTTCCTTTCAGTTCGCCGATTCTTTCCTGTATGGAAAATGCATCGAGCAGTGCCTGTGTTGGATGCTCGTTGATGCCATCGCCTGCATTTACAATGGCAGTGTTGGGTAAATGTTTGGAAAGAAAATGCGGGGCACCGCTGGCACTGTGGCGCATTACTACCATGTCCACTTTCATGCTCAGGATATTATTGACCGTGTCAAGCAAGGTTTCTCCTTTGCTGACAGAGGACCCGGATGCGGTAAAATTGATGGTATCGGCACTCAGCCTTTTTTCTGCCAGTTCAAAGGAAATGCGGGTACGGGTGCTGTTTTCATAAAACAGGTTTACGATAGTAACATCTCTTAATGAGGGAACTTTTTTAATAGGCCGCTGTAAAACTTCCTTAAACTGTGCAGCGGTTGTTAAAATAGTGGTGATATCTTCCGGGGAGAGTTCTTTAATGCCTAGTAAATGTTTAGTAGATAGTTGCATTAAGGAGCAAAGCTAAAGAAATAATTTGGTAATATATTAATCTGAAAATTTGAAAATGGAGGAAAATACCATTTACAGGTATAGATATTTCTATAGCTTGTGATATAAATTATACAATATGCAAAACAATAAATCAACCCCGAATATTATTGTAGATCTGACCTTCTCGTTTTCAATTAATATTATCAAGTATATTGAAGTTCTGGAAGCCGGCCGAAAATATATAATTGCCCTCCAGCTATTGAAGTCAGGAACATCAATAGGCGCCAATGTTAGGGAGGCACAGAATGCAGAGAGCGAACCAGATTTTATTCATAAGATGAAAATTGCAGCCAAAGAAGCAGATGAAACAGAATATTGGCTCTTGCTTTGCAATGCTTCAAAGGGTTATCAACCTTGCGATGATTTACTGACGGAGTGTAGCATTCTTGTAAAAATATTATCAAAAATAATTTCTTCTTCAAAATTCAGGAATGGCAATTAATTTTCAAATAATCAATTTTTCAAATCAATACATTACTACTTCCCTCGTAGCCCACTCCACCTTCACCTTTTGATGGGGTGTAGAGTCAATTGCTTTACCGCAATAATCAGGTTGTATAGGGAGCTGGCGGCTGAACCGGCGGTCGATCAGTACACAGAGTTCTACTTTTTTAGGACGCCCAAAATCCTGCAGGGCATCCAGTGCCGCCCGAATGGTACGGCCCGTATACAATACATCATCCATTAAAACGACGATCTTATTTTCCAGGGAAAAATTGATGCTGGTATCGCTCGCCACATGAAATTCTTCTCTTACATCATCCCTGTAAAAAGTGATATCCAGGATACCGTATTGAATTTTTTCGCCGGGGCAGATGTTACGGATGCTGTTTACGATCTGTTCACTTATTTTAATTCCCCTGGGTTGTATACCAATGAAAACTACTTCATCGAGGGAAACATAATTTTCCACCAGCTGGAATGCCAGCCTGTTAATGGTAACCTGTAACTGTTCGGGAGAAAGTAATACCTGCTTTGACATGTAATGTGCTGTATTCAGAATGTTTGCACGAAAGTAAAACTAATAACACGAATAAAAAAGGCTCCCTTGCGGAAGCCTGGTAATATGTTTATGAATGATGATCTATTTTCCACCTTTTAATTCTCCCTGTAACGTTTGCAACTCATCCCATTTAGCTGCAGCAGCCAGTTTGGCCTGCTTTGGCCAGGAGGTTGGATTGTGCATGCTGTATTGGTTACCTGCTGCTTCCAATATTGCTTTAAGATTTTTCACCGTTGATTTTGAAAGATCTTTGAAAGTTACAATGCCCTGTTTTTTCAGCAGTATTGCTATCTTTTTACCGATGCCTTCAATTTTACCGAGATCATCAGCTACTGCTGCAACTTTTTCTACGGCCGCTTTCTTTGATGCTGTTGTTTTTGGGTTGTTAGCTGTACCCGGTTTTTTTACAGCAGGTTTTTTTGTTGCTGTTTCCGGAACTTCTACCACGCTGTTTTCAACGTAATTGCCTGATACTTCTACCCATGTGGTAGTGCCGCTAAAATCATTCACCCACCTGCCATCATTTAAAAAATAGCGGTATTGATAAGACCTCCCGGAAATCAGTGAAATTTCCGCAGCCATTGATCCATCTTCATTTTTATGTAACTGAATGCCTTCTTCCGGGTTCCAGTTATTAAAATCTCCCAGCAGAATGCCTTCAGATGCATTCGCAACGAACTCAGCCGCTAATCTGAATGATACTTTTGTCGTCATAGTAAGTTTTTATTATATCATTTAATCAAACGGCAAAAATAAACTTTATGAAATGGTAAGAGGCTTGTATTGTACACATATTTTACACAAAATAAAAAGAGGGAAGACTTGAAAAACAGGTGACAATGTTTAAAAGATGTCACCTGTTTTTCAAGTCTTCCCGCAATATTATCTTAAGTTATGTTTTTTATTTTTCCTGCATAAACGGATAAGCATAATCTGTGGGTGAATGGAAAGTTTCCTTAATCGTTCTTGCACTTAACCAGCGATACAAATTTAAAGCAGAACCTGCCTTATCATTGGTACCACTCGCCCTTGCACCTCCAAATGGCTGCTGGCCCACAACGGCGCCTGTTGGTTTGTCATTAATGTAAAAATTACCGGCACTGTTGCGCAACCTGTTTACTGCTGTTTCAACTGCGTAACGATCCTGCGCCAACACCGCACCTGTTAGTGCATAAGGCGAAGTACTGTCCACCAGTTTCAGGGTTTCTTCATATTTATTTTCATCATAAATATAAATGGTGAGTACGGGGCCAAACAATTCTTCGCACATGGTTACATACTGCGGATCTGCTGCTTCAATAATGGTGGGTTCAATAAAATAGCCATCCGTTTTATCACACTTACCGCCTACCCATATTTTAGCATGGCTGTCTCTTTTGCGGGCACCCTTTATGTATCCTTCTAATTTATCAAAACTTTTTTCATCAATCACTGCATTTACAAAATTGGTAAAATCTTCCACCGTTCCCATCTTCATTGTTTTTACCTGCTCTACCAGTTTCTTTTTTACTTCTGCGGCCATATTGCTGGGAATGTAAGCCCGTGAAGCCGCTGAACATTTCTGACCCTGGTATTCAAATGCGCCGCGGGCAAGGGCTGTAACCACGGCATCTACATCAGCAGATTTGTGAGCGATCACGAAATCCTTTCCACCGGTCTCTCCTACAATGCGGGGATAGCTTTTGTACATACCCATGTTTTTACCAATAGTTTCCCACATGCGGTTAAATACGCCGGTGCTGCCGGTAAAATGTATGCCTGCAAAATCTGGGTGATTGAAAATAATATCACCTGCTGTAGGGCCATCAACAAAAACCAGGTTGATAACGCCATCGGGCAGGCCTGCTTCTTTTAAAATACGCATGAACATTTGTGCACTGTACACCTGTGTGTTGGCGCATTTCCATACCACTACGTTGCCACACATGGCCGCACTTGTGGGAAGGTTACCACCAATTGCAGTGAAATTAAAAGGCGTTAATGCAAAAACAAATCCCTCGAGCGGGCGATACTCTAACCTGTTGAAAACACCGGGTCCGCTGATGGGCTGCTGGCGATATATCTCGCTCAAAAAATGAACATTAAACCGTAAAAAATCTATCAGTTCACAGGCACTGTCTATCTCTGCCTGGTAAGCATTTTTACTTTGGCCCAGCATAGTGGTACCATTGATGTACGGACGATATTTTGTTGCCAAAAGATCAGCCGCTTTCAAAAATATATTCGCCCTGTTTTCCCAGCTTAA
>JACMKX010000176.1 GCA_014379905.1 Ferruginibacter sp.
AAATAAGTGAAGTGTTTGAAAATACCTTGTTGTTGTAAATGTGATTCCAGCGAATCGTACCAGTGGCGTTGCCCCAGGTTAAACCGAAGGCATCGCCTGTAGAATAAATCCAGTTGGCAGACAGCGTCCATTTTTTATTGAGCTGATAAGTGGTTACAAGGGCAATGTCGTGGGTCCTGTCTTGCCGGGCATTGTACCAGTTGCCATTATTGATGCCTTCAATTTTCTTTTCTGTTTTTGACAAGGTGTAACTAAGCCAACCGGTGAACCTGCCTGTTTTTTTGCGCAGTAAAAACTCTATACCATAAGCCCGCCCCTTGCCGTAGAGCAACTGTGTTTCTATGGCATCAGCATCTGTTACATCTGCGCCGTTGCGGTAATCTATCTGATGCTGCATGCTTTTGTAATATGCCTCTGTAGTAAACTCAAATTTATTTTCAGCGAAATCTTTATAATAACCCATGGATACCTGGTCAGAAATTTCCGGCTTAATATTGTTGGTGTTTGCCACCCATTTGTCGGTAGGTGTAGAAGAGGTAGAGTTGGAAAGCAGGTGTAGATTCTGCGTGTTTCGTACATACGATGCTTTAACAGATGCCGTTTTGCTGAGCAGGTAACTTACAGCAAGGCGTGGTTCTACATTAACATATGTTTTATAAATTTTACCGCTTGCAACATGGGTGGTATCAATAATTTTTCCCTCATTGTTTAGGGTATAATAATCTCCTTTTCCTAAAATGCTGAATGCGCTAAGCCTTGCGCCGTAGGTAATGCCCCAATTATCATTCAGCTTCCAGTTATCGGAAAAGTAAAGGGCATTTTCTAATGAATATCTTTTTTGAAACACCTGGCTATTAATGCTTGAGGTGGCAGAAGAGGTAACATCGCCGGGCCGGATATTATGATGAATAGCGTTTATACCAATGCGAAACTTATGCTGCGCGTTTGGGTTCCATTGAAATTCCTGCTTAAGGTTCCAGTCGCTGATTTGTGAATAAATGCCGAAATCGGTTGCGCCGCTTTTTATACTGATGTCGTATTTGAAATTGCTGTAAATAAGTGAAGTGTTTGAAAATACCTTGTTGTTGTAAATGTGATTCCAGCGAATCGTACCAGTGGCGTTGCCCCAGGTTAAACCGAAGGCATCGCCTGATTTTAAGTGGTCGTTTCCAAAGTAGCCGGATATAAATAATTTATCTTTCTTGCCTAGAGAGTAATTCATTTTTGCATTGAGGTCGTAGAAACCAAGCCTGGTTTGATTAATAGAAGAGTCTTTGAGCGCACTTAAAAATAAATCTACATAAGTTGTTCTGCCGGAGACAAGAAATGACGATTTGCCTTTTTGAATGGGGCCTTCCACATTTAGCTTGGAAGAGATTAAACCGATGCCGCCGCTAACGTCGTATTCCTGGTTGTTGCCATCGTTCATCCGTATGTCTATAACCGATGAAAGCCTGCCGCCGTATTGCGCCGGCATACCGGCTTTGTACACCGTTAAATCTTTTATGGCATCGGCATTGAACGTTGAAAAAAAGCCGAGTAAATGAGATGCGTTATACACGGTTCCTTCATCGAGCAAAATTAAATTTTGGTCGGCAGAGCCGCCGCGTACAAAAATGCCGCTGTTACCCTCGCCTGCGGATTTTATTCCCGGCAACAGTTGAATAGCCTTCATGGGGTCCCGTTCACCTAACAGCATAGGTATTGTTTTCATTTCCTTCATCGATAGACGCTCTGCACCCATTTGGGTACCTGCCACCGATCGACCGAGGGTTGTACTTCTTACTACCAGTGTCTCTAGCGTTTGTTTGTATTCTTCCAGCGAAAGGTCCGTGCTAATGTCGTGGTCGAGGTTTATCTCTTTGGTAAGATTGTTCATTCCCACATAACTAATTTCTAAAATATAGTTGCCGGCGGGCAAAGTGAGTGAGTAAAAACCATACTCGTTACTAGTAACAGCTTGTGGCTTGTTTACCACTTTTACAGTAGCACCCATAATGCTCTCGCCGGTCTTTTTATTTTTAATGGTGCCGCTGATGGTATGTTTTTGTGCTGCCAACAGAAGGGCGCCAAAGAGCAGTATTAGAGTGAAAATTGCTTTAGTCATTCGCTTTTATTTTAAATAAGCAATAAAAGTATTTGACTCTGGCTGATGATCTTTGCTAATTATAGCAAGCGCCGTGTTTATTATACTAAAGCCGGTTTTGCTTATAGAAGAATGGAGGAATTCATTTTACGATAGGAAGGATTTTTTATTGCCACTATAGCTGTTTGCAGATACATACTTTTGCCGGATAATAAAAATAAACAGCGGATTTGCACTGCGGCCCCCAACGTGATCAAGTCTGTTTCTATAATCTTTTCCATCAAAGTAGAGAAATAATCACGGTATGTGGCAAAGCAAATCTGTACTTTTAGGGTAAACAAGCTTCTCTCTTCCGTTCATTACTGGCATATAGTAGTCAGGAACTATACACCACAGGGGAGGTCTTTCTGCCACACCGACTGCAGGTAATGATTGCTTTCATCGCATTTTCAAATGTTATCAGTTTGTTATGTAAACCAATCTCCCCGAGTGTATCACTGAATCATATATATTCATCGCTATCATCATCTACAAGCGAAATATTCAAAGAACTGTTAGTTTTATAGGCAGGTTTGCATACAACACGTTTGGTTCATAACCACGAGGAATTATTCACATTAAAAAAAGATGAAATTCCTACAAAAAAAAGACGATTTTTTAATTATAGTAAAGTCTAAAACTATTATACAAAAGCAGGTGTTAATGATGGAAATGCATAACCTCAATAATATTTTTAACAACCTACCTATAAATTTGATTATCGAAAATTATTGCAAGCGCTGCTAAATATATTTTCAGTTCTTTCATGCAAAAAGTTTTCCTGAAGCAGGCCACTGCGCCTATCTCCATCAAATCGCATTTAATACATTCGGTCATTTTCGTTGAATGAACAATAACAGGAATACGGGCGTATCTATATGTATATTTAAGATATTGAAGCACCTCTCTTCCATTCATCAGTGGCATGTTAAAATCTACTATTATAAGAGCGGGGAAGTCATTTCTAAAAAGAGAATCCAGGTAATTTATAGCCGTTCGGCCAGAATTAAAGGACCGTAATTTTTTATTTAAACCTATTTCTCCAAGCGAGGATTCTAGTAAAAAATGTTCATCAATATCGTGATCGATCAGCAGAACATCACAGGGTTTATTTTTTTCTTTTGACTGTTGCATATTACTTTGATTAAAGTAAAATTGCTTCATAGATTATTTTTAGAAGTAACTATTTATATACCCTTAATTTGTTATATACTGCATTTTTTTAAGCACTTTACCGGAAGGCATATTTATTTAAGATTATTGCTGAGCGCTAAAAACATTTTAAGTTCTTTCATATCCGGGGTTTTTTTGAAGCATTCAATTGCACCTGATTTCATCAAATCAATTTTTATATCTTCGCCCATTTGACTCGAATGAACAATAACGGGAATCCGGGAGAATCTACTCATGCTATTAATGTATAGCAATAAGTGTTTTCCACTCATGACAGACATAAAGTAGTCTAAAACAATTAGAGAAGGTAAATCGTCCCGGGAAAGAGTATTTAGATATTGAATTGCCTTTTTACCGGAATCGAAAGCAAGTAACCTTTTGTTTAAACCGATGTCGTCAAGTAAACATTCGAACAAAAAATGTTCATCGATGTCATCATCAATCAGCAGGATATCGCAAGTATAAATATCAGCTGTGTTAACGGTTTGCATAATATTCGTTTTAGAGTAAAATTTGGCCATAACTAAATATTTTAGTGAGTAATATTTTCCTGGTGAACTATGTAAATAATAATTCGCCTTTCAGCCCTGTAAATGATGCCGTAACTACATTTTCTCCGGCAAACCAATTTACATCACCCCCATCTTTAAAATACTTTGTAAAATGTTTAACTGCCATAAAGCCCGCCTTGTTTACCTTAACAAGTACGCTTTAGAGTTTACTTTTTTCGTTATTAAAAGCCGGGATTGTAAAAGGTGCTGCCGATGAATCTGAATTGAATGTGTGAGCTTCGGCACCATTAAAGCAAGCAGCCGAAACAGCTGCCAATGCAATAATTTTAGACTTTTTCATCTTATAAAATTTAAGTAAATAATAAAAGCAAAGAAGCACTTTATCTGAGACGAAAATCCTTGAAGAATTTATATGATTGTCTTTGATATCTAGCCTTGCTTCGCTTTGTTTTTGTTTACATAAAGATCATTCAATGAACCTGTGGAAACAATGGATTAAAGGCGAAGGATTATGTATAATTGGAGCAAATGATGGTTAAAGTGAGAAGAAGGAATGTGCTTACAGTCTACGCTTATATTCACTGGGGTTAACTCCGGTATTTTTTTTAAAAAATCTGCTAAAATAATATTGATCGCTAAAATTTAGTTGATCTGCAACATTACCAACAGACAATTCAAGGTCGTCCAGTAAAATTTTTGCTTCTGTTACTACCATTTCATCAATCACTTCGCCACAGGTTTTGGTCGTTAATTCTTTTACTGTTTTAGTTAAGTGCTTAGATGTAACGTATAAAGCATCTGCATAAAATTGAACGCTTCTCTGCTGTTTATAATGTTGCGACAGCAGTTTCAAGAATTTTATTAGAATATCTTCTTTACGTGTCAGCTTTATATTTTCATTTGGCCTGTACTTCCTGAATATTGCAGCTATTTCAAACATAAATTGTTTAAAACAATGACGGATTATTTCGCTTCTGTACGGATGTTCCTGCTCTGAAAAATCTTTTTCACGGAGCATCATCATCAATGCGAGCAACGTTTCCGCTTCCAGATCGGTGAGCAGCAAATGAGGATTACTTTGAGAAGAAAAAAAATCAAAAGAATCTGCATGCTTTTTATGCAGGCCAGCCTGCCCTAAAAAATCACGCGAAAACCCTATTCCATTAATGCTGAAGTCATTTAAATTTTGTTTAAACTGGTGCACCATACTATGCGGAATAGTAAACAAACTGTTTTTTGTCAAATTATAATTAATATGATTTAGTTCTATTTGCGCTTCTCCTCTTAAAACTAATAAAATTATAAAATGATCAGCGCGAATTGGGTGGCTGATCATTTTCTCATTATAGATAAATTCGTCATTTCTAAAAACATGAAAATCTTTAGCGGGATTTTTCCTGCCGGTATCAGCGCTCATGTCACTGATTGTGTAACTATGAATGTGAGGGATTGCAGATTTCATACTATGAATTTTTGAGCCGAACTGGTTTGCTGCTATGTAGCTTTACCGGCGTTGCACCGTTGCAGAGAATAGTTTTATCTCTCAATTAGAACACGCTAAGCATCTGATACCTGCTGTACAAAAAATCGCTTGTAATAAAGCAATCATTTATGACTAACAAATATTATAACATTATGCAAAGTAGAATCCGGCATAGAAGCAGATAAGCAGGTCAGCCCTAATCAAACTTCTTATCTGTGCTTATTATCTTTCCATCGTGCATCTCAATTGTACGGTCAGAATTTTTTGCAAAATCGTTGTCATGCGTTACTGCTATAATGGTTTGGTTAAACTCGTGCGCTAACTGCTTAAAAGTGTCGAAAATTACATCGGCATTTTTTGAATCTAAATTTCCCGTTGGCTCATCGCCCATAATAATAAGCGGATCGTTGATGAGGGCCCGTGCTATGGCTACACGCTGCTGCTGCCCGCCCGACAATTTTGAGGACGGCTTAAGTGCCTGGTCTTTAAGCCCCAGCAAATCAAGTTTTTGATAAGCTCTTTCTTCAATTTCCTGCCGCGAATAATTGCCCAGCCTAAGCGCCGGCAACATTACATTTTTCAGGCAGCTAAACTCCGGCAACAGGTAGTGAAACTGAAAAACAAAACCAATCTTCTCGTTACGTATCACAGCAAGACTATCCTGCTTCTGTCCGGTAACTTTGTCTTTCACTATCGTCAACGCTCCTTCGTACTGCGAATCCATAGTAGAGAGTATGTACAGCAAGGTAGATTTACCACTTCCCGATTTGCCAACCAGGGTTACAAACTCTCCGCGGTTTATGGTAAAGGAAATCTCGTTCAGCACTTTAAACTTTACCGGGTCGTGAAAGTATTTAGTGATTTTATCTGCCTGTAAAATAATGTCTTCCTGCATGGTTATTATTTTCTAAAAATTGATACAGGGTCAACATGCGCTGCTTTGCGTGCAGGCAGGTATCCTGCTAAAAGTGTTATTCCCATTCCCAGCGCTATGCTTCGAAGAAACAAATTCCATTCAAAGCGAATAGGGAAATACCCCATATCACCCCCTACATACACGTGAGAAACTTTCCAAATGAGCCACGTGGTAAATAAAAGGCCTATGACCAGTCCGATTAGGCCTATCATTACTGCCTGCCTTACAAATATCTTTACTACATCACCTGCCCTGAACCCCATTGCCTTTAATATTGCTATCTCCTGAATTTTTGAGCTAATCGTCATATTTAGTATGTTGTAAATACCAAAACCGGCCACCAGTAAAATAGATATGGAAATGGATGTGAGTAATATTGTTCTCACTGCAGCGCCCGATGTGAGTGTAGCATTTGCCGCTTCCCAGTCTTCTGCCTTATACCCGGTAAGCGCACTAAATTTGGCTGCGTAGGCAGCAGCCTTTTTGTAATCGGCAATCTGTATGTTTACGTCCGACACGTAGCTCGGCCCTTCCTGTAAAAGCTGTTGAGCAGCACCTATGTTTATATACGATTTTGTTTTATCGAGGGCCGAATTGTGGGTTTCAAACAAGCCCACCACTTTCATCACTTTAATCACGTTTCTCGATGAGGTGATTGTAATATTATCGCCTGTTTCTGCACTCATTTTTGCAGCAATGCCCACCCCCAGCAATATGCCGTTGGGCACCTGGTCCAGTTCTTCCATCCGGCCTTCCACCATGGTAGCTTTTATACTAAACATTTTGTCCGCCTCTATTATTTCCACCCCCGACGATGTGCCGTTTACCAGCGAATTTCCAACGTTGTAAAAAACGCTTACACTTACCTGTGGTGTGGCTATTTGCACTCCAGGTTGTTGCTTTAGTATCGCAATTATGTTGGCGGGATTTACAATTCTGTTGCTTTGGGGCACCACCTTAGGGTTTACTACAGCCGCAATTTTGTTGCTGTCGCTGTAAGGAACTAACGGCCTGCTCATTTCATCGTCTTTATACAACCTTATTTGCGGGCTCGATTTAAAAATGCTATCATTTGACATCCGGTCAAACCCCGAGGTCATGGATGTCATAAAAAGATAAACGGTAATGCCAATGGTAACGCCAAGGGCTGCCACCATTGTTAGTTTCTTTTGGCTAACTAAGTAGGTAAACGATATTTCAGAGTCAACTGAATGGTTGTACTTCGATGATTTTTTTTTCATTTTAAAACGCTTTTAATGCATTTGTTTTTTTGGTCCAGTCATTTGTTTTCATGGCGGCATCGTTGCGTCGCAACCGATAGCTATCGGCTCTTGTATTTTATTGCATGAAGGAATGGCGAAGCAATTGCTCGTGCCGCTTTAATTCCACTCGCTTCTAAAGCTGAATAAAGCATCTGCAAGTACAAGTGAGTCCCGAAAACTTGTAACCGGTATTTATGTTGAATAACCCTTTTTTTATTGAAAGTTGCCTTGGGTTGTTTCTTTTTATTTTACCGTTATGCACTTATTTTTTATCTAAAACCATAACGTCCTTTTCAGTAAGTCCGCTTGAAATTTCAACCCACTCATTAGATACGATGCCGGTTTTAACTAACGCTGTTTTATCATCTTTCAGTGACACCTTGTTTTCGTAACCGAGGTATTCACGCGGAATAACGAGGGCATTTTTCTTTTCGCCAAGAATTATATTGGCTTCGAGTTGGGTTCCGGTTAAGCCAAAATCGAGGCTATCGGCAAACGTGGCTTTAATAATAAACGACTGCGATGCTATATTGAACGTGGGCAAAATTTCGCTTATGGTTGCCTTATAAGTTTTGCTTTTATTTGTATTTAACTGTATAATAACAGGCAGCCCGGTTTTTAATTTTGACATATTGGTTTCATCCACATTTAGCTGCGCATATACCTGCTTTGGGTTGCCTACCACCGCTATTACTTCACCCCTGGTTACATAATCGCCCTGGTTTTTCTTCTTCCCGTATATTTTACCGCTAACCATTGCCCTTACCTGGTTTTGGCTTTGGGTTACACGCTTTACATCCCGTTCGGACTGCTGTATAACAACCTCTTGCCTTGCCGTACGCTTTTGCGCATTGTATTGCTCTTCCAGGGCTTTCAATGATTCTTGCGACTTTGCAGCTGTAAGCACTGCCGTTTCATATTCCTGTTTGGATATACTGTTTTGCTGGCTCAGGCGATTGTAGCGCTCTGCCTGCAATTTATCGGCACTTAGCGTTGCCTTTGCCGCCTCTATGTTGGCTGCAATCTGCTGTAGGGCCGGTGCATCGTCCTGTGTATTGGACCGGGCAATGTTGGTAAGTTGTTCCGCTGAGCGGGCATTAATATCATTTTCGGCATTGTTAATGGTTGCCAGCAATTGACCGCCGGCTACCAGGTCGCCTTCCTTAAAATTCATTTTAACAAGATAGCCATCAGCCTGGGCGGTTATGTTGCTTTGGTCGTTTGCCAATACCCCTGAGGCAAAAACCATTTCAGTAAGGTCTTTGCGAACAGGTTTTACTTCAGGTACTTTTTCGGAGTTGCATGATTGTACAAGTAAAGAACCTGCTAAAAGAAATATAGAAAAATACTTTGTCATTGTATACTATTATTAATGGTGATTTTTACGCTTGTGTACCCAGTGTTTGAAAGGTTAGCTACAGTGTTGAGGCGGCTATTCAACCAGTCATTAAAAGAAGTGAGAAGGTCGTTGGCTGATAAAATTCCTTCCTGGTAAATGCTTAGATTTTTACGATACGTATCCTCTTTTAAACTTTCTATTTGTGTGGTAATGCGGTAGCTTCTTAAGGCCTTTGTAAAATCGAGTTGTAACCCGCTGTTATTGGTTTCATCTTCAAGCCTGGCATGCTGCAGTTTATTTTCCTGTATAATTATGTTGACACGGTTATTTCGAATGCCAGCTATTTTATTTACATCGGGCAATAGCGGCACCGTTAGCTTTAAACCTATGTAACTGTTAGCGAGAAAAGTGTTTTTATCGAAAAAACGGTTGTTGGAGTATTGCTGCCAGCTAAAGTTGCTAAAGACCCCCACTGTTGGATAATACCATTTTTTATAGGCCCGCAAATCAGCCTCGTAATAACGTTTTTGCAATTCGCTTTGCCGTTGCAGCAGCTTGCCGGTTGCTGGTACCGGCGCCTGTATATTTTGCGCGGATACCTCCTCTTCAACAACAACTTTTACCGGCTCTGCAATATCGCACAGCAGCTTAAGGCTGTTGTATTGTTGTTCCAATTCTACTTCCAGTTGCTGCAGTTTATCCTCTATAGTTAACTGGCTTGTAATTGCATCGTTTAGGTCCTGCGACCTGCCAACTCCTTCTTTTTGTTTGTTTCGCATTATCAGCGTAATGGTGTCTGCATTGGTTAAACTGTTTTTGGTAACCGCTATCTGCCATTGGTAAGAGAGTATATTATAATACGCTGCAGCAATACTCTCGTATAAATCCTTCCTGGTAATAAGGTTGTTAATACCGGTAAGCAGCTCGTTGGCTTTTGCCGTTTTTATCTGCGCCTTTGCATAGGGGTTTAGCACATCAAACTGTGGGGCTATGTTAAAAGTGCTTTCATATTTTTGACCAAAGGTCACCTTTTGAAAAGTTCCGGCAGCGCCGCCAAATACTTCCCCAGGCAGAAAATTAGCAGCCAGTTTTGTATTGGCGGTACCAGTAAAGCTTGCATTGCTTTTTGCGCTCCATTGTGAAAGCTTTGCGGCAAGCGTTTGGTATTTTGCAAGCACAACCTGCTGGCTTGCATTCTTAAATGTAACACTGTAATTATCGGCGTATTTAAATACCTCGTTGAGTGTTTTAAAGGTAATTTTGTCCTGGGCATTGGTTATGCTGCCCAAACAACATAAACAAATTGTAAAAACTATATTAGGCATAACTCAACTTTTTTGCTTCAGCTCCCTGGCTTGGATTCGCCGGCGCTGCGTTTTATAAATCAAAAGTCAAATGTTTTTGGCGGGGCGGCAGAGCAATTATAGCAAAGGCTTCAACTATTATACAAAATGACCTCTCGGTTATAGAAGCAGAAAAAGAAAGTGTGGCAGTTGCATAAATACGGATGACGGATTAAATCATTTTGTATAACAAATAAGCAGTTTTGTATAAAAGCGTTGTAATTGGTTGGCGCGATGCTTACTTTTATTATAGCTCTTCCAACCAGCTTTTCGTTGTAGGGCAATACCTGCAGGATAAAGTTCCATGTTAAATACATTGGAAGAAATAATTAACATATGAGCACAGACGGCACTACAATTTCTTTAAATAACAATTTTCTCCTACGATTTTTAGTAGAGTCGAAATACAGGCTCTACAGGCATTTGGTGCTTATACTTTTTATTGCAGCCGGCATATACAATGGTAAAAATGATGTGCTGATGGAGCCATTTGATACCTATGTAAAACTTGCGGGCTTTATCCTGTTGCTATTAATGTTTTACTTCAATATGTATGTATTAATGCCAAAGCTGATATTTAAAAATAAATATGTTGAGTATTGCCTGTCAGTTGCAGCAGTATTGGGTGTACTGTATGCTTTATTTCTTGCCGGCAAAGCTTTGCTGTTACCCTATATTAATCCTGAAAACGTGGATGAAGATTTTAATGCTTTTTCTTTTGTTTTCATAATTCTTATCCTCATTATTGCGTCATCAGGTGTTAAATTTTTTCAGCGCTGGATAGCCGACAGCCAACGGATAAATGATTTGGAGCGAACAACCATGCAGTCGGAACTGGAACAATTAAAAAACCAGATTAATCCACACTTTTTGTTCAATATGCTGAACAACGCAAATGTACTTACCCAAAAAGACCCTGGTAAAGCATCACAGGTATTGATGAAACTGAGCGATTTGCTGCGCTATCAGCTATACGACAGTACAAGAAATAAAGTATTGCTGACTGCTGATATCCATTTCCTCGAAGACTTTCTAAACCTTGAAAAAGTGCGAAGAGACAACTTTGAGTTTTTCGTGTCTAAAGAAGGGGAATTAAATGGTTTGCAGGTTTCGCCACTACTCTTCATTACCTTCGTTGAGAATGCGGTAAAACATAACATGGACGGGGAGAAACAATCGTATGTCCATTTGTTTTTTAACAGGCAAAGAGATGAACTGGTTTTCAAATGCATTAATTCGAAACCTTTGCCTGCCGTGGCAAAAAATGGGGCAGGAGGATTAGGACTGTCAAATGTAAAACGAAGACTGGAGTTACTTTATCCTAAAAACCATACTTTGGTAATAGAAGATAAGGCAAACACCTACAGCGTAACATTAATCATAAAAACATGAATGCAATAATAGTAGACGATGAGCCGCTTGCACGAGATGCCATACAATTACTGGTTGACAAAACCAATGACATAACTTTGCTTGCCGCCTTTGGCAGCGCAGATGCAGCAAGGAAGTTTTTAGCAGAAAATGAGGTTGATTTAATCTTCCTGGATATACAAATGCCCGGTACCAACGGAATAGATTTTGCCAAAACTGTTCAGCAAAAAACGCTGGTTATTTTTACTACCGCTCACTCCGGGTTTGCATTAGACAGCTATGAAGTAGAAGCGATTGACTACCTGCTGAAACCAGTAAAATACGACCGGTTTTTAAATGCTGTATCTAAAGCGCAGGCCTACCACAAACTGCTTTCTGCCGATAATCCAAACAACCACATAGAAAAGGTGTCGGGCGATTATTTTTTTGTAAAGGCTGACCGCAAGTTTTTTAAAATATTATTTAAGGACATTTTATTTATTGAAGGCTTAAAGGATTATGTTGTGCTGCAGATGAACGGCCAAAGAATCATCACTGCGATGAATATTAAAACCATCCATGACCAACTACCGCATAATATTTTTGTACGGGTTAGCAAATCTTATATAATTAATGTAGAGCAAATAACATCCTTTGATAACAATACTGTTTTCACCGGCAAACACGAAATACCTATAGGCAATACGTATAGAGATTATTTTTTTGAAAACTTTGTAAATAAGAAGTTGATGAGCAGGTGATGCAATAGGGGCAAAGGTGAATGCTATCATCCTTCCTCACCTAAATCTTTAGCCATACTAACTATTGCGCCGTCATCTATTCAATTGTACCGCTTGGGCTTTTGCAAAATCATTATCATGGGCTACTGCGAGTAGCCGGACTTGACAAGTAAATGCACACACCCCCGAAACAGTTTTCAACCCGAATTTTCACTACTTGAAATACCCTGCCCACATACATTATTTGAAATTTGAATTTGCATAGTTTTAATCATTCATTTCTATCATTACGTACAATAATTGGAATTTTGACACATCAGGACGATCATTTGCATGAATCAAACAGGTTATTTCTCAATAATTGGCTTGCAATCCACATGTCGAAAATTAGCAATACCGCTTTGCAAAGATTAATGCTGGTTGGTATTGCTGTCAGGGGGGCAATTGAAAAACCGTCAGTTCAGTCCAGCAGTTTGGCTGTACACAAGTTCAATTTTTTACCACAAACAAAGGAAAAGAGCAATACCGACAAAGGAGGAAATTGTTATTTTACTTTCAGTATTGAAAATATAGTATTGGCTTTAGAATTCATCCCCCATTCCGTAGTGTAATAGCCAAATAAAGTGTTTTTACCAACGGTGCCCGTTACCATAACCGGATTATGAGAGATGAAATTTTCTCCAGGCTCGTACAAAATTTGGCTATTGATGGCTTCCTTTTCAGTTACTCATACACAACTGAAAACAGCATTATGCATCTTAATATTACTGGTAATACCAGAAGCCCCCTTCTTTTTTATGTTTTCGGGATTCGACATGAACATGAAATATAAATTATCGCTATCTATAAAGGCATTTGAAATACTCAGGTATTTTATCAGGTTGTAAGTAAACTTTGCATCTTGTCTATCGGTAATATTTCTATTAAAAATGGCTGTAGAAATTGTTTTGTCCATTTTCAGCGAAGCAACAGCGATGTCGCCGTAATCTATTTTCATGTCATTCGTACTCTTCCAATATAAATAATCCGGGTGGATATAGGAAAAAATAATATCAACTGTTCCGTCCTTCCGCTGCAATAATTTATTGACTAAAAAGTTAGTAGATATGCCGGAAGTTTGGCGTGAATCCTCAGAAATCTTTTTGGTAAAACTCTCATCAAAAG
>JACMKX010000177.1 GCA_014379905.1 Ferruginibacter sp.
ACGGAATGGTTTTACAATAAAACCATAAGGTTCAGTTGTTTTAGCAGCAGCCAGTATTTCTTCGTTTGAGTTTGCAGAAAGATATATAAAAGCAATATTGTCTTCTCTTAATTGCCTGGCGAGGTCAATGCCGGTAAGTTTTCCCTTCAAAAAAATATCAAGTAACACAAGTCCTGGTTTTTCATTTTTGATCATTTCCTGCGCAATGGCAACCGAACGCGCAATACCACAAACTTCATAGCCTGCTTTTCCAAGCATAAGCTGAAGGTCATTGGCTTCTACAAACTGGTCTTCTACTATGAGTACTTTTTTATTCACTTTTCACTTTTAATTATTCTAAGCAAATGATGTGGCAAATATATAAGGCCGCTTAACAACCTGGTCATGTACAAATGATATTTTTATGATAGTGCCGGGGTTACTTTCCATGGTAAAGCTTCCGTCCAGGTCTTCACTTAATCCGGCCATCAGGCTCATACCTAATGAACCAGATTTTTTACCGGTAAAATGTGCAGGCATTCCAACGCCATTATCTGCAATATTGAGCAGGTAATGATTGGCGGCGGTATTTGTAAGTGAAATGTTGATAATCCCATCCCTGTTATCCGGGAAAGCATATTTTATGGAATTGGTAATGGCCTCATTTAATATCAGGCCTAAAGGAACGGCCTGGCTCACATCCAGTTCAAGTGGTGTTATGTTATATTCAAAACGTATTCGTTGCCCGGTATTAAAGCTATCATTTAAATAGGATACCAATTCACGGATATAAGACGACATGTCAATGGTTGAAACGTTTTCTGTATTGTATAACTTTTGATGAATAAGCGACATGGCATGCACCCGGTGCTGGCTGTCGTGAATGGCAGTAAGGGCTGGCTCATTTTCAATATAGGCAGACTGGGAATTGAGCAGGCTCATCACAATCTGCAGGTTATTTTTAACGCGGTGGTGGATCTCTTTTAACAACCATTCCTTTTCGGTTAGGTAATGTTGCAACAGTTCATTCTTTTTAGTAATAGTCAGGTTGTTCTTTTGTTTTTGTTTGTACTGCCTGTAAAGCAATCCAATAAATATAAATGCTAAAATAGTTGCTGCAATTGTTACATCTTTGATAAGATTCGATTGCCTGAGATTTGTCTTTTGCAGTATGTTGTCCTGCTTTAATAATAAGATATCTTTATTTTTCAATTTTATTGAATCTTCTTTCATGCCTACTTCGTGTTCTACACCCAATACCTGGAATTGTCTTACAGTTTTTTGGCTGGACATAGAATCAGTTTTTGCTTTATATAAAATTAAATGATCAAAAGCAGAGCGATAATTTCCCTGTGCAGAGTCCAGTTTATACGATAACCTTAAATTTTGTATGTGGCCTGCCTCGTAGTTTATTTTGCTATTGGAGAGAATACTTTTCGTTAAATAATACCTGGCTTTAGCATATTGTTGCTCAAAAAAATAGTAGTTCGTCATGTGCCTGTAAATATTACTAACTCTTACCCCATCGATGGTTTTTTCATTAATTAATCTAAAAAGGCTATCGCAATACAACTGAGCTTCACGATGATGGTCAAGCTTCAGGTGAGCCCTGAAATAAGCGCCATAAAGTATAGCCTTTTCTATTGCACTCCCGCTTAAAGAGTATTGCTGTGGAGCAGCAGTAAGTGTTTTCAGTGTCTGGTCAGGTTTTTCAAGACTAAGATATGTGGTTGCAATGGTTATGGTCAATATAAATATTGAATAGTTGTCATTGTATTTTTTGGCAACGTTTAAGCCGTCATTCAGGTATTTCAGCGCCGTTTCCCATTTGTCAATATTAGTATATAGCTGCCCCAACAGGTTGTTGATCTGGCATAACCTGATCGAAGTGTCTCCGAGGGTTTGAGCTGTTCTTAATGCTTTTAACAGATAGAAAAGAGATTGGCCATAGTCACTCCGGTAAAGGTATGATGTACCAAGTAAAACATACACGCCCTGCAGTTCACGATGCTTAATGGAATCATAAGCAGCAAGCGCTTCTTTAAGCACAGGAATTTGCCTGTCATCTAGTTTTTGAGTATAGAGGTCTCCGAGCATTTCCAGGCTTTGCGCCCGTCGCTCTAAATCTCCGGCCTGCCGAAAGAGATCTATGGAACGTTCAACCAGGGAAATTTTTTTAGAAATCTCCTGTGGGTCTCTGTAATCATAATACATAGAAAGCTCATAGCAGGCCTGTCCAAGGTAATCCTTATTGTCGCCGGTTTCCAGAATAGTAATCGCCTTTACAACCATATTTTTGGCCGCTTCCTTATGCCCCTTTTCCCTGGCTAAATATGATTCTGTTAATATTTGATAGCCATGTGCGGCAGCAGAATTCAGGGTCCTGTTGAGTGCCTTTACTTCATTTATAAACACAATTGCGCTATCAAAATCAATTTGCTTTTCACCTGGTTTGAAAATGTGAAACTGTGCCAGCTTCAGTAACAAGTTTATTCGATCAGAGCCCGGTTTACTTTTATTTAATGCCATCATCATGGAGTCGGCACCATGTCTTGTAATATTCTGCCCGAAGGAAGATATGTTAATGAGCATTAGGTATATCAAAAACCAAAACCTGTCCGTCATGGTATAAATATTTTAGTTATACTATGAATAATCCATAAGAGAACCAATTCATAGAGGGTAGCCGGTGGAAAAGTAATTCGTAAATATGCTGTGCAGGTAGATCCTGAATATCAACCGGGAGGAAGACCTAAACTAGTATTCAAATTCCAAAGAAATACTTTTCGCCTGGAAATTTCATTTCGAAGTTACTGTTTTATTTCGTGGAAAATTTACTTAGGCAGCGATATTTCACGGCGATTATTTATAATGAAAATTAGTAAACTGCTGGTTATTAATAATTTATTTTAATGGCATTTAGTTTGGCTAATGGCATTTGTCAAACAATGAGAATGGAAAATAATTTACCGAAATCAATTGTTTTTATAACCGGTGCATTTGTTGGAAATAATTGCTGGGATGAATGGATCGTTTATTTTGAAAATAGCGGGTACTGCTGTATGGCCCCTGCCTGGCCTTTCAAAGATGCTCCGCCAGAAGACCTGCGTAACAGGCATCCTGATGCAGCCATTGCATCAAACCGGTTGAATGATCTGACGGATTATTTTGCAACGATCGTAAATGCATTGCAGGAGCAACCAATTATAATTGGACATTCTTTAGGAGGCCTGATCGTTCAATTACTATTACAACGTGGCATAGGAGCGGCTGGCGTAGCTATTCATTCCTTTCCGCCTTATGGCGTGAATACTTTTAGGTATTCATTTATAAAAGCATGGTGGGAGGCAATTGGTTTATTTACTTCTCCCGGTAAAACCTACATGGTATCCTTTAAAAAATGGAAATACACCGTTGCCAATGGAATGGAATGTCAGCACAGAAAAGACTTGTATTACCGGTATGCAATACCTGAATCAAAACTTGTCATCAGGGATACCTTTAAATGTATGGCAAAAATAAATTTCAAAAAGGATCGTGCTCCGCTGTTATTTATTTCGGGTAGCCGTGACCGGATTATCCCGGCTTCGCTGAATTATATGAATTATAAAAAGTATAGAAAAGACAATTCAATTACAGATTATAAAGAATCTAAAGGTCAAAATCATTTAGTTTTTGGTCACCCTGCATGGACGGAAGACGCTGAGTTTATTCTTTATTGGTTACAGCATTTGAAATAGATCATTAATCACCATAAATCTTTAATACATAATGGAAACTCAATCTAACAACCACGATTTAAATTCTAACGGATTTGCTTTGGAACCGCTCGGGGCAAATGGAATAGATTATATGCTGAATTTTTTTTCAAAGGAAGATATTGTCAATACTTTTGAAAAGATAATTGAGTTTAAAAACTTCTTTCAGCAGAACCTGCCTGTAAATATGGAGTACAAATTAACGGGTACTACAGCACCTGGAGGTAAAAAGAGCTTCCTGGTTTTCAAACACAATAAGTATATCTCTGTGCTTACAGAAAATGTTGCTTTTTTCTGTGTTAAAAATGAAACATCCATCATTGTGTGCTTTGATAAGCAGGAATATTTTGTGAATTATTCACTGGAGCAAATCCAAAACCTTTTAGCTCAGAAGAATTTTTTCAGGCTAAACAGGCAATACCTGGTTAATTTTAATGCAGTAAAAGAAGTGGAACATTATTTTTCACGTAAACTGTTAGTTAACCTCGTTGTTCCAGCCAAAGAAAAACTACTTGTTTCAAAAGAAAAAGTAAGTAGTTTTTTACACTGGCTTGATAACAGGTAAGCGGCAAGAATTAGTTTTGATACAGGTGATTGACCGTAATGTGGTTAATAATTAATAAAATAAAAAGGGAGAATATGAATTCCCGGAAGTATTGCTCTTCAAATTTTTTTACTGTGCTTTGTTGCAGATACCAGCGTTAAATAGTAATAGAAAAAAGCAGATTTACCGTAAGGTAAAAAACGCTAAGTTCTCTGCAGAAAAGATTAGTTTCAGAACAAGGGAAAAGTCAATGTGGGGGACCGGCGAATAAGATGGTGCTATATGGTTTTCACTGGAAGGATCTGTAATTGCGGGCATAATTAGTTTTGATAAAAAGGAAGCAGAAGAGTTGCTTAAAACAGTGTCATTCGATCACTTTTCAAAACAATACCCCGATTACTGGGTAGGGCAGTGGACATTGCCCGACAATATTAATTCTTCCTTGTCTCCATCGCGTGAAGGATTGTACCATTACTGGGAAATTATGTCTCTACATACTGGCCGATATTTCTATTCCATAGCTCTTCACCTTAATCTTACTATACCCGCCCGGCAGCTTGATTACATTGATCTGTACCGGGATTTCTTTTAATGCTTCTACATGAGAAATGATGCCAATCATTTTACCGGAAGCCTGGAGGTTTTCCAAAGCGGACAAAGCAAGTTCTAATGTGTCGCCATCAAGGGTTCCAAACCCTTCATCTATAAAAAGAGATTGTATCTGCACCTTTCTGCTGGCAAGGTCAGATAGGCCAAGTGCCAGTGCTAAACTTACCAAAAAACTTTCTCCCCCGGAAAGTGTTGTCATTGGGCGTACCACATCTGCCTGGTAGCCATCTACTATTTGCAGCTCAAGATCTTTGTCAGGTGATTTTAATATCCTGTACCGGTCGCTAAATTTTTGTAAACGAATGTTGGCCAGGTCAGTGAGGCGGGCCAGCGTAAGGCCCTGGGCAAACCTGCTAAATTTGCGGCCATTATCTGAACCTACGAGGTCGCATAATTTTTTCCAGCGGTCGTATTCTTTTTGTTGTTGCTTGGACTGTTGGGCAATGGTATCAAATTTTTCCGCATCCTCCGCATCTCTTTTTAAAGTATTATTCTTTTCGCCGATCTGCTGGTTTAGCTCATTGATCCGATTTTCATTTTCAAAAGATATCTGTATAAGTGTTTCTACTGGCTCTGCGGTGAGGTTCTTTATAATTTCAGTATTTAGATCTGTAAGGGTGGCATCTAAAATACCCGCAGTAGTATTAATATTGGTTGTTAACTGCTGGTGCAAATTATGAATTGTGGCGGCTTCCTGGTCCGGAAGTATGTTCAATTTCAATGCGCCGATCGTTGTAATCCCCTGTTCTTTCAGTTTAGATAACAACAGTTCAATTAGCCGGCTACATGCTGCAGCTTTATCAGCCAACGATTTTTTCCATTCAGCCAGCTTTGTTTCCTGTACCTTAATATAGTCCTTTTGCTCATTTAGTTTTGTTGCTATTTGATTTACTGCAATGAGCAACCGGGCGAGTTCACCATTTAGTTTTTTTCGCTCAACTACCGGGTCTCTATCCTCAAATAATACCCGCCGTTGCAACTCTTTTTCCATTATTGCATCCTGCTCCGATTTAACCAGCAACGCAATGTTTTTTTCTGTCTCTTTTAGTTCCGCTTCCCTGTTGGAGGCAGCTTCAAATTCTGATTGAAGCCTTGCGACCAATACCGCCTTTTCTCTTGAATTGGCAACCGATGTTTGATAGGCGAGGGAACGCTGTCCCAATGCAACAGCAATGGCGTTAAGCTCAGTAACCAGAAATTGAACATTGAACCTGGTACAGAATACTGTTGCAGCTTGTATGGTTTCAGCTTGCCTGGCACCGATAGCTGCTTTTTCTTTTTCTATCCGGTCCTTTTCGTTTGACAAGGTTAATAATTGCTCTTCAGTTAATGATTTTTCACTCTCTTTTTTTAGCAGTAGTTGTTTTTTACTTTGAATGCCTGCTTCAATATCTGCGGCTTTCTTATCCAGGTCTTTTATATTTTTTATTTGCAGTTGCAATGAAGTATAGGCTTGCCGGGTGTCAGTAAGTAGACTTTCTATTCCAGCTTCATTAATTAATTCAACTGGATGTTCAAGTTGTTGATTGTTTTGATTGAATGAGTCTGCCAGTTCCCGGCTATTCATTTCATACTGCTTTAACTCATTGTTTAAGCCTGCTATCTTTGTTATGATGGTGTTTAGTTCAAGGGATTTTGTATCCGTGTCTTTAACCAGATTTTTTACAATGGTATCCTGGTTCATTCTTCTCTTTTCTGCATCTGTCACACGGCTCTCGTAATTATTTTCTACCCACGGATGTTCCGCTGATCCACAAAGCGGGCAGGGTTTTCCCGGCTGCAACTGCAAACGATCAGCATCAAACTTTTGAATGCGTATTTCCAGTTCAACCAACCCTTGCAATTCATCCAATAGTTTCCCTGCTGCTTCTTTTTGTTTTAGCAGATCATCCAATGTTGTTTGTTCATCCGAAAGGTTTTTGTTGAGCAGTCTTAGTGCTTCTGTTGTATTTGATTTTTTACCCTGTGCGTTCCTGTATTCTCTGGCAATCCTTGCTTGCTCTTTTAATAAGCCAATTGTTTCGGGAATATGGTTGATGGCCTGCTCCAGGTTTTCTAATAAACTGCCTGCTAAAGCAGTATCAATGTCAGCAGCCAGCAATTGTTTTTTTACAAGCTCATCTTCAATTTCTTTTTCTAACCCTTTAACCTGGGTGATGAGCTTATCCATGTACCCTTGCTTTAAGTTGTTTGATGTAAGCGTAACTTCAAGCTGGGTATCTAATTTAATAATGCTTTCTTCAAAGGCAGTCAGTTCCTTTTTGTATTGCAGGAATACAGGCAGTGCTTTCTCCAATGCCTCGTCAATGTTGTTTTCTTCCAACCAATTGTTGTTTTTTGCAATTTCAGCCTTGCAGTTTTCAAAGGCTTCCTTTTTTTTGATGTGCTCATCGGTTGCCTTTGACAGGTTTAGCTTTGCATCCTCCGCTCTTTCAGTTGTTTTTTTGAATTGCTCTTTCAATGCACATAGCTCACTGTCTTTGGCAATTACTTCGTCCAGCAAAGGTTCTAAAACAGTTAGATTTTCTTTGCCCGTATCATAGTGGGTGATTGCGGAGTCATAGTGTACTTCATCTACCTTAATTGCTGTTTCTAAATCCGGCAATTGCTCCTGAGTTTCGTTGATATCCTTTTGCAGGTCAGCTTGCGCTTTTTGAAGCAGATCAATTTGAGCCAATGCCGGTTTATGCACAATGGCTTCGTTGTGTTGTTGCAATAGTGCAAATAGAGATTTATTTTCGTCTGCCGCTGATTTAAATCCAAGCAGCCGGTTTTCATATTCCTGTTTTTTATCCTTCAGGATGTTGATGCGGGAAAGCCAGGTGATTTTCTGATCTGCATCCTGTTTATGCTGCCTGTACTGTTCTTCCTGTTGATTCATTGCAGCCACAGCTTCCGATATTAACTGCTTTGCCTCAGCAGAAAGAAGCTGCACATTATTCATCTGGGTTTTAAGTTCCGATAGCTTCCTGTTTTCTTCATCCGTTTTTTTGTAGATAAACTTTGAAACATCCGCATAGATCGCCGTATCTGTAATTTTCTCCAGCAACTCGCTTCTTTCATTCTCCGAAGATTTTAAAAAGCGGGTGAAGTCGCCCTGTGATAACATAACAGAGCGGAGAAACTGGCTATAATCCAATCCACATATTTCGATAATCTTATTATAAACAGCAACAAGTGGGGGAGAACTGATGATGATAGTGCCTGTTGCCATATCCGAAAGTTCCATTTTAACGCCCTGGAGCGTTCCTGTCACCTGTCCTCGCGCCTTCCTTTGCGACCATTTGGCTTTGTATGGCTGCTGGTTAACTTCAAACTCAACCTCAGAAAAGCTTTCCGCAGTAAAGCGCGTCATACTTTCATCTGCATCTGTACCGTGCCGGTGAACACGGCCATACAGGGCAAGCGTGATGGCATCCAGAATGGTAGTCTTTCCTGCACCTGTGGCACCTGTTATTGCAAATAAACCGCTTTCAGTAAACGGGCTTTTATTAAACTCAATATGGTGTTCTCCTTTAAGCGAGTTCAAGTTTAAAAACCGGACACTTAGTATTTTCATTGTATTGCTTTTTATTAAATAACAGGCAGGTTAATTGGTTTGGGTAGTGTACAATTCTATCGCTTCGTCAAAGGTTTTAAGCAGATCTCTTACCTCCTCTTCCCGGAGCGATGTACATCTTTTTATAAACACAGATTTTAAATCGAGGTCAGTCAAATGAAGCGGTTCCATTATTCCTTCTTCCATGGAAATGGCTGGCGTCAACCTGTGTTGCCTGGTAAATATCTGGTCAATGAAAGGCTTGTTTTCAATCAGCTTGTTTAGTTGCTCTGCAAGATCATGCACCAGGGTTTCTGTAAGCAATTGCACTTCTACCCATGCAGGAAAAATAGGTGACTGGTCAGGGATCAGTTCCAATTCAGCTTTAACATTTGCCAGGTCGCCTTGAATCCGTATGAGCTTTCGGCAAGGGTTAACCGCAATTGGCCGGATGTATTTCAGTTCATTTTCAAATCCAAGTACCAGTACAACTTTGCTATCCTCTGCCTCCGAAAAACTAAGCGGAATTGGCGATCCTGAATAACGGATATGATCCATATTATTTACCAACTGCGGCCGGTGCAGGTGGCCCAACGCTATATAATCAAATTCAACCGGAAACTGGTCTCCACCAATCTGGCCAAGATTACCTACATGAATATCTTTCTCGGTACCGCAACTTGAGGCACCAGCGGCAAATAAATGGCCCGTTGCTATTACGGGTATACCTTCCGCCTTATACCTTTCAAGATGTTCCTTAAATTTATTATAGTGGTCACAAATGCCTTGCTTTAACCTTGCTTCAAGATCTATTGCAGTTTCACCAGCAATCGAAAGCCGTACATCTTTATCCCTTAGAAAGGGGATAGCGCATACTACAAGTTCAACCTTACCCGCTGTATTTTTAATGGGAATAATTTGATCGGAAAAAATATCCGGTACTCCACCTACAACATGAACATTAAAAATTTTCAGTAAATCCTGTGGTGCATTTAGAGTGGTGATAGAATCATGGTTGCCTCCAATGATAATCACTTCCCTGCAGCAGGTAGTCTGAACCTTCCAAAGGAACTGGTAGTATAGCTTCAAAGCGGTATTGGAAGGAGTACCGGTGTCGAAAATATCACCGGCAAGGATTAACACATCAATCTGTTCAGCTTCGATGGTATCAACCAGCCAGTCTAAAAAATGCTGGTGCTCTGCTGTTCGCTCAAATTGCTCAAGGCGTTTTCCTAAATGCCAGTCGGCGGTGTGAAGTACTTTAAGCATGATATAGAAATGATAAACATTTAAAAAGTAAATAATCAATTAATATAGGGCGTCTGTTTATATTGGTTGGTTGTAAAAATGAATAGCCTCAAAAGAACTTTTAGTTTAAACGGGTTTTAATTTAGTTTTTTCTAAGTGTCCTGCACAGTGCATCAATCTGCTCCAAAGAAGGCTTACAACTAAAAATCCCGTTGCCGGTTCCCTTTCTCATGCCTCCTACAAATAAATACAATACCCGGCCCAAATCCCTTGCATAATCAAAACCGGGTGAACGCCTCTCCAGGTAATTATTGGTGGCCAGGGTATAAATGAGGTATTGCAAATGATAGTTGTTTTCATTCATGGCTTCATTCAAAGCCACTGGCGCATATTATTCCACATCTTCCGAAGTGGTTTTCCAAAGGTGCTTACTTTTTTTTATTGCTGAAAATTATTGCACATTTTTATGGCGCCGGGAGTATAAAGTCGGCAAACGCTATGTTTGCCGACTTTTAGCATTTAGGAAGATCAACAAAACTTACGACAAGCGGCCTTTACCTTAATTATTTTTTGTCTGCTACCTGCGAACAGACCCTAAAATTGCAAGCAACCTGTTTATGTATGAGGATAAAAAAAATGTCATTTATCATGATCGAAAATATATATTTATTGAAAAAATATTTCTTTATCCGAATATATTAATATTTTTAATGTACTATGCCGGAAAATATAGAGAAAGAGCGGCTGGCCCGTTCAAATAATAATAAAAATTGGAAAAAATGGGGACCTTATCTGTCTGACCGCCAGTGGGGAACAGTTAGGGAAGATTATAGTGTGAATGGAAATACCTGGAACTATATTAATCATGATCTTGCCCGAAGTTATGCTTACCGCTGGGGCGAAGAGGGCATCGGCGGTTTCTGTGACAGCGACCAGATTTTATGTCTTGCTCCCGCATTTTGGAACGGAAAAGATCCCATTTTAAAAGAACGGCTTTTTGGATTGACCAATGGAGAAGGCAATCATGGAGAGGATGTGAAAGAACTTTATTTTCATCTTGATTCTTCACCCACTCATTCCTATTGTAAATTTTTGTATAAATATCCACAAGAAGCATTTCCTTACCTGGAATTGGTGAATCAAAACAGGAAAGACCGGTTAAGTCCGGAGCATGAATTAGTCGACACAGGTGTATTCAAAGATAACCGCTATTTTGATTGCTACATCGAATATGCAAAAGAGGACATGAACGACATCCTGATGAAAGTTACCGTGTATAACCGGGGTGCTGAACCCGCAACAATCCATGTACTGCCGCATCTTTGGTTTCGTAATTTCTGGAAACACAATTCACGCTTTACCAAACCTGAAATTTTTTCGGTTTCAACCAGTTGCCTGCAAACAAGCTCATCGCGCAATGGCAGTTTTTTTCTCTACCACCAGGGTGGTGAGCAATTATTTTGTGATAATGAAACGAACAACCAGCGTATGTACCACAGGCCCAATGATTCTCCATTTGTAAAGGACGGAATCAACAACTATATCATCCATTCGGAGAATACGGTCAATCCTAAAAAGCAGGGTACCAAGGCAGCCGTTTGGCTAAAAGAAAATATCCAGCCCGAAGCATATGCAAGTTTTAAAATCAGGTTAAGTAAGAACCAAATGGCAGACCCCTGGGCTGAATTTGATGAGATATTTTCTAAGCGCCAGATAGAAACAGATCAATACTACGAGCAGCTTGCGCCAAAAAATTTATCCCCAACCTATAAAAAATTACTTCGTAGTTCGGTAAGCGGGTTGCTCTGGACCAAACAATTTTACTACCTGGATGTTTTTAAATGGCTGTTTGGGGAGCCCGGTGAAACGCCACCGGATCGCCACCATAAGCGAAATTATGACTGGCAACACCTCACCTGCCGGAATATTATTTCTATGCCTGATAAATGGGAATATCCCTGGTTTGCAGCCTGGGATCTTGCCTTTCACGCCGCAACTTTTATTCATATAGATCCTCATTTTGCCAAGCAGCAGTTGCTGCTCGTACTCCGGGAGTACTATATGCACCCTAATGGACAAATTCCTGCCTATGAATGGAACTTCAGTGATGTTAACCCGCCGGTGCACGCCTGGAGTGTATGGTATGTGTATGAAGCAGACAAGAAAAAAACAGGTGTTGCTGACTGGGACTTCCTGGAAAGAGCCTTCCAGAAGTTGCTGATGAACTTTACCTGGTGGGTCAATCAAAAGGATGCAAATGGTACAGATATCTTTGAGGGCGGTTTCCTTGGACTCGATAATATTGGTGTATTCGATAGAAACCACATGCCACCCGGCATTAAAAAATTGCAGCAGGCCGATGCCACCAGTTGGATGGCCATGTATGCACTCAATATGTTGCACATGTCGCTGGAACTGGCGCAGCATAACCAGGCTTATGAAGAATCGGCTGCCAAGTTTTTCCGGCACTTTCTTAATATTGGCTGGGCCATGCATCATATAGGGAAGAAGGATATTTCTCTCTGGGATGATAAGGATGCATTTTATTACGATGCCATTCAATTTGAAAATGGCACAAGCCAGCGTTTAAAAATCCGTTCCCTCGTAGGGATCATTCCTTTATTGGCTGTTGAAATCATTCATGGCAATGTATTTAAAAACCTGCGGCAATTTAATACCAGGTTAGAAGTTATCAGGCTTACCAGGCCCGATTTAACCCGGATCATCTCAGATATTGAAAAAAAGAACAAGGATGGCAATTATTTATTTGCTATTATGATTGATGACCGGCTGGAAGACCTTTTAAAAAGGTTATTAGATGAGGCAGAATTTTTATCAGATTATGGCATCAGGTCCTTATCAAGATCCCACCTGGAGAATCCTTATGTATTTGGATACCAGGGCAGCAATTACAGTATTCAGTATGAACCAGGGGAAAGCTCCAGCTCAATGTTTGGCGGTAATTCCAACTGGCGCGGACCTATCTGGCTGCCATTAAATTATTTGATTATTAATTCCATCAGGAAATATTATGAATATTATGGCGATAAATACCTTTTTGAATTTCCGGCCGGCACAGGAAACAAATTGAACCTGAAACAAATTGCCAACCAGCTTACCAGGAGAATTTTAAAGATATTTGAAAGAAATGATTCAGGAAAATTTCAGTATCATGCTGGTCATCAGTCCTGTTGGTCAGAAGAGCATTTCAAAGAACATCACCTCTTCTATGAATTTTTTCATGGAGATACGGGACAGGGTTTGGGAGCTTCACACCAGACAGGGTGGACGGCTTTAATAGTTAATTTATTACTGGAAATGGATGAAGACTAATATTAAAACTTCCAATCGGTTATCTCCGGGCCTGTGGAAGGTTATTATTTTATAAATGGGTTTTTATTCACCGTCAGAAAAAATATTCTCTTAAACTTCAAAATTTCACCCCAACCGATATAAAGCAGTTCCTTCCATCACCAGGCAAAACTCCTGGTCCCGGGTAACCACCGGCACGGACAATATTGGAAGGGGCATTCTCCACCTTCCTGCCTTTGGTTGTTGCATCTTTATGATTACCGCTGTAGGTAGCATCTGTATAACTGTAAGCGCCAAAAATAATAATATCTGCATGTTTGTTTTTGGTAAAAGCCTGCACCGGATTGAATGCTGCGTATGCTTCAATTCCCTTACTTACACTGTTTCCAACATTTATTATCAGCCGGTAATTAGCGCCGGTGGGCGTGATTGTTCCTACCCGGTTATTGTATTGCAGGTAAAAGCCACTTATATCAAACTGAATAAAACTTTTAATTTTACCCCGGTATCCCAGGTCAAAATTATAACCTTTGGCATCTTTTAAATTAGGGTCTACTATATCTGTAGTTGGAGGTGCCTGCAGGTTGGCAAATTGTATAGGCCGGTATGCCTGCGAGTAGTTTGCATACACCTCGGTACTTTTTGTGATATGGTATTCAGATCCTATTCCAGCCAATAAAAAACCGCGGCTACGGCTAATATTTTGTAAAATGATTGCAGTACCGCCGGAAGTATAACCGTTTTGCCCGGCAGCAGCACCTTTCAGCCATTCGTACCTAATACCGGGAATAATCAGGAATTTATCGTTTACATGAAAAATATTCTCAACAAATGCCGCTGCATTGCTTGATTTGAACTCAATATCCCTTGGGTAATTACCAATTACTGTCATATCATAATCGCTGCCTGTTGTTCCTTTTCCGTCAGCACGGCGATGCGTTGTGCCTGTGTATAACCGAATACCACCTGCAACGGTATTGCTCATTTTTCCAATTCTATAATCTGTAATGATCCGGCTTTCTAACCCATAATTTCTATACTGGTCAACATTTAAAACCCTGTTATTATTAGTACCGGTTGATTGATTGATGCTGTCCTTAACA
>JACMKX010000178.1 GCA_014379905.1 Ferruginibacter sp.
GATAACGGATCCGGAATCAGCAAGGAAAACCTTATTTGCCTTTTTGAGCCCTATTTTACTACCAAGCAAAACGGTATGGGATTGGGGCTGGCTTCTACACTCAACATTTTACAGTCGCACAATGCAACGGTAGAAGTAAACTCCGAACCAGACAAAGGAACCGCATTTATACTGGTTTTTAGCAAATCAAAATAAAATGACGAACATAAGATAAGTTTTGATGGGATAATATTTATATTGCCCTATAAACCCTACTGTGTGAATAAAAACAGCGTCTTTTTTATAGCTGATGATGACCCCGATGACCAGGAAATATTTGTAAAAGCCCTCCGGGAAATTGATGAATTTTGTATGTGCATCATCGCTTCAGATGGCAGGGAAGCCGTTGAAAAACTGCTTAGCCTCCAGCCTCCGTTACCCGATTTTATTTTCCTGGATTTAAATATGCCGCGGATGGATGGCAGACAAACCCTCCGGGAAATAAAAAAACATACCCATTTACAGCCTATCCCGGTGATTATTTATTCCACATCTGCCGATAAAAAGGAAATGCAGGAAACCATGGAAATGGGCGCTGCTTTATTTTTGCAAAAGCCCAACCGCTTTGATGATCTTTGTAAATTTTTAGAACAAATTATAAAGCAGCAAAAAGATTGATAAGTAAATTTTAGTGCAAACGAGCTATTTTTTCTCTGGCATCTGTCTCCCGGTCTGCGCCAAACTGTTCCCTGCCTCCGAAAGTGTTGTTATTTAATGGTTAAGTAAGTGAACCAGTAATTTTACCGGGGAAAGCTTAAGCAAAATCGTTGAAGTGGTGAGGGGAGATGACATCTTTTTGAAAAGATGTCATCTCCCCTCACCACTTACCCTGGGCTTCCAGGCAATCTCTTCAGCTCCCGCCAAATGCCCGGTATACCTTGCCAGCACAAACAAATAATCGCTTAACCTGTTTAGGTATTGTATCACCAGCGGGTCGATAAACATTTGCTCCTCCTGCATGTGCACACATATGCGCTCTGCCCGGCGGCATACGCAGCGGGCCACGTGCAAATGAGAAACGGCCACATGACCACCGGGTAAAATAAATGATTTCATTACCGGCAATATTTCATTCATTGTATCAATAGAAGTTTCCAGCAAAAGAATATCTGCAGCTTTTAAATCCGGCATTTTCATCAAAGGTTCTTTATCGGGGTCGCAGGCAAGCGAAGAGCCAATGGTAAATAACCTGTCCTGGATCTCTTTCAGCATTATTTTGCCGGCTTCATCGGTTATATGATCACCGCATAAACCTATGTACGAATTTAGTTCATCTACCGTACCATAACTTTCTATACGGATATGGCTCTTGGCAACTTTGGTGCCGCCAATCAAACTCGTTTTACCGCCGTCGCCCGTTTTAGTATATATTTTTAATGCCATGCTGTTGGTTTAAATTTAAAGGGCGGCTTTTAGCATCGAACCTTTTGCTGTAGCTGCGTCCGACTCTATCAAACCATCTTTTAAGCGCACTACCCTATGGGCATATTGCGAAATGTCTTCTTCATGCGTAACCAGTACAATGGTATTGCCATCTGCATGTATCTTACCCAGTATATCCATTATCTCGTAACTGGTTTTCGAATCCAGGTTACCCGTCGGTTCATCTGCCAAAATAATAGAGGGATTGTTAATGAGTGCCCGGGCAATGGCTACCCGCTGGCATTGCCCACCGCTTAGTTCATTTGGTTTGTGGTCCATCCTGTCTTCCAGCCTCACTTTATGTAAAACTTCCTCTGCCCTTTCTATCCTTTCTTTTTTTGGAACGCCTCCGTATATCAATGGCAGGGCTACATTTTCGGCAGCTGTTAACTTTGCCAGCAGGTTAAATTGCTGAAATACAAATCCTATCTCTGCATTTCTAACAGTGGCCAGGTCATCGTCCGTCATACGGCTCACATCTTTTCCATTTAAAATATACCTGCCGCCCGTGGGCGAATCAAGGCAACCCAAAATATTCATAAGGGTGGATTTACCACTGCCACTGGGGCCCATCAATGCCACGTATTCATTTCTAAAAATATCGAGGTTAATACCTTTTAATACCGGTAGTTCCTGTTTACCCAGGTAGTAGCTTTTTTTTATCTGGTCGAGCTGGAGGATGGATTGGGCCATAGGTTATTTTTTGATCACTTTAGGAACCATGAAAAAATCGTTGTTGTATTTACCTGCATTTTTTAATGCATCGGTTTTAGTGCAGCTTCCTGTTACCACATCTGCTCTCCACCCGTTTTGGTGAAGGGCCATATGCTGCAGGGGTTCAATATTACTGGTGTCTACCTCGTTCATCTTTTGAACAAAGCTGATCATTTTCTCCAGGTCGTTTTTAATGGCTTCCTGCTCGGCGGCATTAAAACGCAGCTTTGCCAGCCTGGCCAGTTTGGTAACCATTGCATCATTTACTTCCATAAAACAAAAATAAAGGTTTACGGGCACAGGCGCAGCGGTTTTATACAGGTGGCGGGCAAATTTACCCTTTTGCCTTGCCCCGTAGCCGAGAGTTTTGTTATCTTCGCCGCCTGAACTTTTTTAGCAAAAAATAACAGCATGGCTGTTTTGAGCACATAATATGATGGATAATAAAATTGTAATGAGCGGCATCCGGCCCACGGGTTTCCTGCACCTGGGCAACTATTTTGGGGCCATACGCAACTATGTTAAAATGCAGGGCGAATATGAATGCTATTTTATGGTGGCCGACCTGCATTCCTTAACCACGCACCCCGATACCAGCCAACTAAAAAGCAATGTTCACCGGGTATTGGCCGAAAATATTGCCTGCGGCCTTGACCCGGAAAAAGCGGCTTTTTTTTGCCAAAGCCATGTGCCCGAAATTGCAGAACTGTACTTGTTTTTAAACATGCTGGCTTATAAAGGAGAACTGGAAAAAACCACCACTTTTAAAGACAAAGCCCGGCTTCACCCCGAAAATATTAATGCAGGATTATTAACCTACCCTGTACTAATGGCCACCGATATTTTAATTCACCGGGCCACTTATGTGCCCGTAGGGAAAGACCAGGAGCAACACCTGGAAATGGCCAGGGATTATGCACGGAGGTTCAATGCAAGGTATGCAGCCGTTTTTCCTGAACCACAGGCTTTTAATTTTGGCGAAGCACTGATAAAGATCCCGGGCCTGGATGGCACCGGTAAAATGAGCAAGAGCGAAAACCAGCTGGCCACTCTTTACCTGGCAGATAGCGACAACGATATCCGCAATAAAGTTAAAAAGGCAAAAACAGATACTGCCCCCACTACCCCCAACTCGCCGGTGCCGGAAAATATAAAAAACCTTTTTGCTTTACTGCAACTGGTTGCTGATGAAAGCGTGGTAAAAAAATACGCCGACGATTTTAATAATTGCACTATCCGCTTTGGAGATCTTAAAAGCCAGCTGGCAGAAGATATGGTGAACTTTATAAGCCCCATCAGGCAAAAAGCGATGGACATTATGAATGATGAAAAATACCTGCAGCAGGTTATGGAATCGGGTGCCCAAAAAGCCCGTAAAAGCGCTGCGGCTACTATGCAGGCAGTAAAAGAAGCCATGGGGCTTAATTATTATTGATACTTTGTTTTTTCTTTCCCTTTTTAAGCACATTTGGGTAAGTTTTCTTACATTGAATGCCGAACATTTTTGGAAAGGGATATTTTTGAACTTTATAAATGCGCTCCGGCTGGGGTAAGGAATATGGCCAAATTAAAAAAACCAAAACACATTGCCATTGCCGGCAATATAGGCGCTGGCAAAACAACTTTAACCGAAATGCTGAGCAAGCACTACAAGTGGATACCCCAGTTTGAAGATGTAGACCACAACCCTTACCTCAACGATTTTTACGAAGACATGCCCCGCTGGAGCTTTAACCTGCAGATATATTTTTTAAACAGCCGGCTTAACCAGTTGCTGGATATACACCGCGGTACCGAAACCGTGATACAGGACCGTACCATTTACGAAGATGCCAATATATTTGCGCCCAACCTGCACGATATGGGCCTGATGGGCAAGCGTGATTTTGAAAACTACTATAAGTTTTTTGAAACCCTTAAAACCATGGTGCAGCCGCCCGACCTGCTCATTTATTTGAAAGCATCGGTACCTACCCTGGTGGCGCAAATACAAAAACGTGGCAGGGAATATGAAGAAAATATCCGCCTCGACTACTTAAAAAAATTGAATGATTATTACAACAGCTGGATAGAGGGTTACAAAGAAGGACAGCTGCTCATTATAGATGCAGATACCAATAAGTTTGCAGAGAATGAAGAAGATTTAGGTAAGATCATCACTAGTATTGACTCAACTTTGTTTGGATTGTTTTAAGATGTAAACTGGTTGTTTGCAGAACAGGTTGACTGGGTTTAAAATATTCATGTTAACATAAAAAATTTTGATATGGAATTTTTAGCCCCAAACTTTGGTCTGATTTTTTGGACTATGTTTAGTCTTGTTCACCTTATACTTTGTATAGTAGCTGTACTAAAACTGGCCACCCTGCCAATGAGATACGAAACAAAATTTGCCTGGCTTGTGGCCATACTGCTGGTTCCACTTTTTGGAGTGGCTACTTTTTTTATTTTGCGAAAATCAGGACAGCTGAAAGCTGTTTAATAAGGGTTCAGGCTTTTATTAATCAAAAGAAACGATCCCGCTTTTTATTGCATAAATAGCTAACCCTACCCGGCTTTTAACATCCAGTTTTGCAAATAGGGTTTCCCGGTAATGATCAATTGTTCTTGGCGAAAGGTATAAAGTACTTGCTATTTCTTTATAGGTCATATCACTGCTGACCAGCTTTAAAAACTCGATCTCCGTCTGGGTGAGCATTCCTTTTTCAAGGGAGGATTTTGTTTCAAAAGTTTTAAAAAATACATTGGATAATTTTGCATTGGTTTGGTTAGAATAATAATAACCCTGCTCAATGACGGCTGAAATTGCCTTGTGTAATTCGTTGGGATGAATATCTTTTTTTACAAAGCCCCTCACCCCTTCCTGCAGTAACCTTATTAAAGTAATTTCTGCATCATACATCGTTAATACGAGGATTTTAGTTGTGGGCGAGTTTTGGCGAAGCCATTTTGCGGTTTCATATCCATCCATTATCGGCATATTTAAATCAAGTATCACCAGGTCGGGGTGGTTTCCCAGTGCTACCAGGCTTACCAATTCTTTACCGTTATCGGCTTTTGCAATAACCTTGTATTCATCATGGGTGTCAATAAAGCTGGCCAATGCATCCCTTAAAACAATGTGATCATCTGCCAAAACAATTGTGTAAACTGAATTTGTTTTCATATAAACGGTATTTCTATTTTTATTGTTGTACCATTATCCACAACACTTTTTATGGTATACATTCCATTTAACAGGCGGATCCTTTTTTTTATATTTTTAATGCCGGTGCCCATATTGTTGGCATTGGCAGTATCAAATCCTTTCCCGTTATCAGATATTTCAAGGCTTAGCCAATCTTTATGAAACTGCAGTTGGACGCCGATAAGGGTTGCCCGGGCATGTTTAATAATATTATGCAGGCATTCCTGTATAACCCTGAATAAAATAAGCTCTCTTTTAACATCCAGGAATACGGTATCACCCCCCACTTCAAAATTAATATGATAAAGCGATGTTTTTTTAATTTGTAATAATTCTGCTTCGGTTGCTTTTATGATACCGTTTTGCAACACGATCTCGTTACTCATCCCCCGGCCCATATCACTTAGTTCATTTACTACCTGGCTTACAATATCAATACTCGACTGCACCTGGAGCGACAATTTTTCAACCGACTCATATGGAAGGGTGTTTAAAAGCAACTTTGCCAATGCGAGTTTCTGCCCGATATTATCATGAATTTCAATAGAAATATTTTGGAAGGTTTTTTCCTGCATTTCTACCTGCGACTGCAGTAAAATATTTTCATGATCAATTTTAATTTCCTCCAGGTTTTTAAAATAAGCATTTTGCTTTTGTTGATAACGGTAGATTATTAACGCAATGAAAAAAACCAGTAATAATATTAAAACTGAACATAAAACTATAAATAGTACTATCGTTTCTGAGGGAGTAAAATGCATAATTGTCCTTTTATAAATAGCAGGTGCATGATAATAATTGCAATATTTGTTAGTGAGAATATCTGTTGTGAAATTTCGCTATGATTTATATTTAAATAATGGATAGTAAGGTATATTGGTATTGTAACAGCGGTATTAAAAAATAGTCCTAAGACAATCCAAAAAACAGCCTCAAATCTCAAAATCACTTTGGGAACGGAATGCAATAAATCATAAAAATAAGCCAGACAAAATAAACATTTTCCGATATTAGAAATTCCTAAATTTATGTATGTGGAGAGTGGGTGATAAGTGACAAATGTAATCAGCACAAGTATAACCAATGAGACCAAAAATACAAACTTCTTCAATATAGTTGAATCTTTAAATAATTGATAGAAAAAAACTATCCAAAAAATAAAATCCGCTGTAGTGAAATACTGTTCTATTAATGAAGCGATTTTGATAGAATATAGTTGAATCAAAGTTACTAAAAGTGCATTAGTTGACAATATCAAGATCATCAAAGGGTAGATGTAAAAAAGCCGAATATATTTTGGCGTTAAATTCTTTTTTCGGTTTGCGAAAGCTGTTGCAAAAGAAAGAAATATCACAAAAGTTCCTATTAATATTATTAGTTTATAGAATTGACTCATCTTACTATACAAGATCGCATTCTATTCGTAGAAACTAATGGAGAAATTCCTCATAATAAGTGGGGTTTTTCCCAATGATTTGTAATAATAATATACTATTAATCTATCAGCTGATTTTTCATTGCATAAAACACCAATCCAACCGAATTCTTTACACCAAATCGTTCCATGAGCCTGTCCTTTATTGCCTCTACCGTTCGGGCGCTAATGCTCATTTTACTGGCAATTTCTGAAGCAGTAAATTCCATGCACACAAGCGTCAGTACTTCTTTTTCTCTTTCGCTCAGCACGACTTCTGATGTTAAAGAAGGATTGAATTTTTGCTTGCTGTAATTTTTTTTGATCAGCACTTTATTTACAAACGGATTCAGGTAAAAACCTGTGCGCACTACATCGGTAATGGCTTTTCTTATTTCGGAGGGTTCGGTACTTTTGAGCAGGTAGCCGGCAGCACCACAATCCATCAGGTGACCAACAAAACGCTCATCTTCGTACATGGTAAGAATGATGACCCTTATATGGGGATAGTTTTTGGAAATAATCTTTGTAGCATCAATGCCATCCTTAATGGGCATTTTAAGGTCGCACAAAATAACGTCTGGTTGCGATTCAGGAATTTTTTGAACAAGGTCTTCACCATTGTCTGCCTCCATCACGAATTTGATGTTGGTATAGGGCCGCATTGACAGTATCACACCTTTGCGGAAGATTTGGTGATCGTCGGCTATTGCAACTTTAATCTGTTCTGGGAGCATACTTAATTGGTAAAATTAAGAACATCTTTACAAATAAGTAACTTAATACCACTTATTTATTAAACCATATGTTCTTTGGGTACCTCCAAAGTTACTTTATAATAGGTATGACTGTTGTCAATTTCAAATAAAATTCTGCCGTTCAGCACTTTTATGCGGCTGGCAATATTCTTTAATCCCAGGCCGGTAGAAGCCTGGTTGAGCTTTTCAAATTCAGATTGCACAATGCCTTTACCGTCATGATGTAGCCTTATATAAATAAAATTGGCATTGGCATTTTGTGTAAGGTGAATAAAGCCGGAGTTGCTGTGCTTTATAATGTTGGCTATCAGTTCCTGTACGATCCTGAAAACCAGCAATTCCTGTTCTACTTTCAACCTGTCACGATAATCATGAAACCTCGCACTTGCATTAATGGTACCGCTCCCGCTTATTTTTTGAAACAGGTCAGTCGTAGCGCTTTCCAGTCCAAAGTTTTTTAAGGTAGGTGGCATCAGGCTATGACTGATATTACGGATAAGGAGAATAGCATCATCAATAATTTGCTTGGCGCTGAATATATTTTGTAACTGGGCAGCCCGCTCCAGGTTTACGAGATTTTCATTGAGGTATAACCTGGCCGTCGCCAGGAGCGGGCCCGCGTCATCGTGCAGGTCGGCAGCAATACGCTGCCGCTCCTCTTCCTGGAAGCGTATAGAAGCGTTAAGGAAAACCTGCTGCTTCTCTGCTTCCATCTTTTTCATCTGTATATGGTAACGGATCACTTTTCGCTGGTGCATTATTACGAACACAATGATCCCTATGGCAAGGGTAATCATGCCAATTGACCCGATAAACATGAGCTTAGATACATCCGAAGTGTTAGACGCTTGTAAAAAAAACATTTTGCTGTTACAAATTTTTATGGTTTGTTAGGGACAGTTCGTCAAGGTCTAATCCTTTAGGAATATGGAATTCATTTTCGTCATCACTTTCCTTTTCAGAAGCAAACAACGAAAGACAGAGCAAAATGTTTTTTACTATTACAACTAATGCGTAGATACTTTTCATTAAAATTCTGTCAACACTTGACGTACTAAAAATGAAAAAGAAAAAGCTACCTGCAAAATACAATAGTAGTCCTACAGAAATCCAAAAATAGCTGGACTGATACAAGGGCTGTATTACCTCCATACTCATTTTTTCGTAAAAGAAATAAACGATGAAGACTATTAACAATAGGGCAGATACTATGTTAGAATGATTATTGAATTGAGATCGATCGTTAGCAAAATAATCGATAAAAGCGTAGAGAATGAAAGGGATAATTGAATATAAAACGACTTTTCTAAAAAAATTAACCTTCAAAATAAGAGATAAGAATAGAGCAATGATAGAATATTCAAAAATATTAAAAAGTCTTAATATAAAAAGGAAAAATTCGTTGTTTTTGATGACCATAATGGCAAGCAAATTGAGCCCGATAAAGGTCGCCAGTGTAAATGCATAAATAAAAAAAACCTTTAATGCTTTTGTATTCAGTTTCTTGTAAAACAGTATACAAAAGATTAAAGGAAGAATTTCTGGTACTAAGGTAATATAAAGAATAAATTTCTGGATAAGCTGTTAATTTATTCAAATATAATTAACTGCATACCATCTGCAAAATTTACTTAATCAGCAAAAAAATATTCAACTAATTCTGCTAATAGACCTACATTAAGAGTTCCGTACATGGTTAAAAAATTTATTAGTGGTTTACGATTAAATATCAGTGCAAACTTGACCCTAATTAGCTCCTCCCACAAGGGGTACGCCATTTAGGGTAGTTTTACGTGTTGGCGAAAACACGCTACAGCACTGGATTACAACATAAAAAAAGGGAAAAACCTCCTTTTAAATGAGGTAAATCTACGAATTAAAAATAGTAAAATTACTATTCAATCCGATCGTAACCTTACGAAGTGTTACTACTAATGTGTGGATAAGTGGATAACTGCGGTAAAATTTTACATGAGTACCGGGATAATTTCCGGTACTCATGTAACACAAATTTTTTGACAAAATTATAGCGGGATTTTAAAACGGGCCTGACCAGGTGCCTGAAGTAGCAGCTAATACAGATAAAATAAGGTTTTCATGTGTTGAGGATTCATTGGAGCCGATCCGTATTAACGTCATTCAACCCTACAAAAATAAATAGCCAGCCCGGCTCCCGCAACAGTGAAACTGCCCTATTAAATGATTACAGATATTACTTTGTAAAAAGTAGTAATACATGCTGCAAAAGTAAAAATACCTGTTTTTATAAAGGTATTTCTACTAGGTGCAATTACTAAAAACCACTGTAAATCAAATCATTAATAATTTTTATAACCAAAATATATTGTTAAAATTTCGGTATGTTGAAATGAAAATGTAACTTGACATTGTTATACTAACCCCCCAATTCCAAAAGATGAATGTTGAAAACCACATTAAGATCGCCATTGCCGATGATCATAAAATATTCCGCGATGGAATAAAAATGGCTTTATCGGGCAAAACCAACCTTAAAATGTTGTGGGAGGCCGAAGATGGAAAAGATATGATGCATAAAATCGCCATTAAAAAACCCGATGTATTATTAATGGATATACGCATGCCCGAAATTGATGGTATAAACGGTATACAGCTTATAAGAAAAGAATTTGAAGATATTAAGATCATTGTACTCACCATGTACGACGACCAGCAAATGATTAGTAAAATGATGGAAATGGGTGCCAATGCCTACCTTACCAAAACCACCGATCCCGAAGAAATATATGAGGCCATATTAACCTGCATGAACGATGATTTTTACTTTAATGAGCTTGTTAATAAAGCTGTAATGGGTAAACTGATGCAGAAAAAGAACGTGAGACAGCACTATGGAACCAACACCCCTATTAACTTTAATGAAAAAGAATTAAAGATCCTCCAGCTACTGGCAGAAGATAAAACTACAGAAGAAATCTCTAAAACCATATTTTTAAGCCCCCGCACCATTGAAACCATTCGCCAAAACATGAAAACAAAGGTGAACGCCAAAACAATTGGGGGCCTCATTATGTATGGCATGAGAAATAAGTTAATTGAGTAATATGACCGGATTTTACCCTGGCCCGTTTTGTTGTATTCACCTATTATTATAGCCGCCATGAACGTTTCCTGGCTAAGCCCGGCAACGTTCTCCGAAAAATACGCGTAAAAACACTATCCGTAATCAAGGGTAATTACACGCTTTTATTACGTGCCGGATAATTTGACTACCCAAAAGCCGTTGATACATAGTAAACTTACTAACCAAAAATTTGCTACATTCGTCCTTAAGTATTATGAAACAAGATCCTACTGAACCAATTACCGTAATTATAGCAGATGACCATGTGTTGTACAGGGCCGGCGTAAAAACTTCTCTCAGTGCAAAAAAAGATATTAAAGTAATTGCCGAAGCCGATAACGGGATGCATTTACTCACCCTTCTTAAAAATGTACAGGTAGATGTAATTTTACTGGATATTCAAATGCCCATTATGGATGGCATTGCTACGCTGCCGGAGATAAAAAAAATAAGTCCGAACACAAAGGTGATCATGCTCACTTTTATGGAAGACAATAGCATGATCACCAAACTGATGGAATTAGGTGCCAACAGCTACCTGGCCAAAACCAGCGACAGCGAGATAATTTATGAAGCCATTAAAACCTGTTTCAACAACGAATACTATTTTAATTCAATGACAAATAAAGCCCTGCTTACCAATTTAAAGCAGCGCAACGTGGCAGCTCCGCAGCAAATGATTTCGCAGGAAGTAATGTTGAACGACAAAGAAACCACCATCCTTCGCCTTATGTGCGAAGAAAAAAGCACCAAAGAAATTGCCGATATTGTTGAGCTAAGCCCAAGAACAGTAGAAGCTATCCGGGATAAACTAAAAGTAAAAACCGGCGCAAAAAGTACTGCAGGTCTTATTATGTATGCTGTAAAGCATAAGATAATAGAAGAACTGTAACCTCCAGGTTTTATCCAAACAGTCCCCGCTAATTACGGGGATTTTTTATTTTTACAGCATGAGCTATATTAACTTCAATGGCAAATTAATTACTGCTGATACAGCAATTGCCGAAGCCGGCAACCGGGGCCTTCGATACGGCGACGGTTTATTTGAAACCATTAAATTTAAACACAACCAGTTTCAATTATTAGAACCACACCTGGAGCGCCTGTGGAAAGGGTTGCATTTAATGAAATTTGACCTGCCCAAATTATTTACCCCCGACCTTATAAAAAACGAGTTATTAAAACTCGTTCAAAAAAATAAACAAACACATGCCAGGGTACGGCTTACAATAATAAGAGGTAATGGCGGTTTGTATGATGCCACAGACCTAACCCCGCGGTTTATTATTGAATCATGGCCATTGGCAGCTGATTTTGGACAGCTCAACAGCAACGGCCTGCAACTTGGTATTTACCGGCATGCGCTAAAACCCTGCGATGATTTTTGTAACCTTAAACACAATAATTTTCTGCCCTATTTAATGGGCGCTTTATTTGCCAAAGAAAAAAAATACAATGATGCCATTATTTTAAATCAACATAGCCGTATTTGCGACACTACCATTGCCAATATTTTTATTATTAAAAATGGACAGGTGAAAACACCCGCTTTGCCGGAAGGATGCATTGCAGGCACCATGCGCCGGTTTTTACTGCAACAGTTGCCTGCCATGAATATTTCAGTAACCGAAACAGCAATAACAGCAACGGAGTTATTGAGCTGTGATGAAATTTTTGTCACCAATGCTATCAGCCCTATAAAGTGGGTTGCTTCCGTTGATGATCATACATTGAGCAATGAGCACACGCTGAAAATTTATAACCAGCTTTGTAAAACCTTGCCGGATATTTTTTGTTAAGATTGTTACATGAACCAACCCATCAATATCTGCTGGTTTCGTCGCGACCTGAGGTTAAAAGACAATGCCGCCCTGTACCATGCTTTAAAAGGAGAACACCCTGTTTTACCTGTATTTATTTTTGATAAAAATATCCTTGATAAGCTGGACGATAAAAGCGACGCACGGGTGCAATTTATTCACGATACCCTGAACGAGCTGCAGGTTTACCTGTTACAGAAAGGCGCTACATTTCATGTTTTGTACAATTCACCCGAGGCAGCCTTTAAAACACTTTGCAGCCAATACGAAATCAGTAAAGTGTTTATCAATCATGATTATGAACCTTATGCCAGGGAAAGAGATGAGCAAATAACTTCGTTGTTAAAAGAAAAAAACATTGACCTCCTTAGTTTTAAAGACCAGGTAATTTTTGAAAAAGATGAAGTGATAAAAGATGATGGCAAACCTTACACAGTATTTACTCCTTACAGCCGGAAGTGGAAAGCAAAGCTGGAAGATTTTTATTTAAAGCCATATCCAACGCAGCGGTATATTAAAAATTTAGTCCGGCTCTCCCCTGTTGAAATTCCTTCTTTAAAAAAAATGGGGTTTACAGCAACAGCAATAAGATTCCCGCCCAAAGATGCAGAAGCAGCTTTGATAAAACATTACGGCGACACAAGAAATTTCCCGGGTATACAGGGTACATCAAGGTTAAGCATTCATTTACGCTTTGGAACCATATCCATCAGAACACTGGCCGCCAAAGCGCAGGGTCTTTCCACTACTTATTTAAATGAACTGATATGGCGTGATTTTTACCAGGCTATTCTATGGCATTTTTCACAGGTAGGTAAGGGCAAATCGTTTAAGCCGGCTTATGATAAAATTGAATGGCGCTTTAATGAAAGTGAATTTGAAAAATGGTGCCAGGGACAAACCGGCTACCCCATTGTAGATGCAGGCATGCGGGAACTTAACGAAACAGGTTTTATGCACAACCGCGTGCGAATGATCGTTGCCAGTTTTTTATGCAAACATTTATTGCTCGACTGGCGGCTGGGTGAAGCTTATTTTGCCCAAAAATTATTAGACTACGACCTGGCAGCCAACAATGGCGGCTGGCAATGGGCGGCCGGAAGTGGTTGCGACGCTGCACCCTACTTCAGGATTTTTAACCCTTACCTGCAAACAAAAAAGTTTGACCCAGAATTTAAATATATCCGCAAATGGGTGCCGGAGTTTGAAGGTCTCAACTATCCTCCGCCAATAGTAAATCATGAAATGGCAAGGGAACGCTGCTTAAAAACCTATGCCAAAGCTCTAAAGGAAGAATAGCCGTTAAAGGAAAATATTTTCGCCCATTGTTTTGGTTGTATGCATATTGTTATAAACTTTCATTAATGTATTCACCGCTTCTTTTCCATCTTTACCCAAACTGAGTGAATAATTATTTACATACAAATCAATATGCTTTCGCATTACATCTTCACTCATTTCCTGCGAATGGCTGCGGATATAATCATTTAGTTCAGGATATTTTTTATAAGCATATTCAATGCTTTTTTTAATAAGGCCTTCTACTTTTTTCTGTACGTCCTGTGTCAGTTCTTTTTTTATAACAATACCACCCAGCGGGATGGGAAGCCTGGTTTGCTGCTCCCAATAATCACCCAGGTCGGTAATTTTTTTTAGCCCCCTGTCTGCATAGGTAAACCTGTTTTCATGAATGATAACACCCAGGCCTTTTCCTGCTGCAACAAAAGCTTCCACCTCATCATACCGCACAAACACTTTATTTTTTGCCTGCGGATATTTCATGGAAAACAATAAATGAGCGGTAGTATTTTCTCCGGGAATAGCAATGATTTCATTTTCTACGATTACATCTCCCCGATCTCTATTTGTAATTAATAAAGGCCCTACGCCTTTGCCCAATGCACCGCCGCTATCCATCAATAAATAATGTTGCAATACAATTGGCAATACGCCATAACTTAATTTAGTAACATCCAGCTTTCCCTGCATGGCCCATTCATTCAGCGTTTGTACATCTTCCAGTGTGGCTTCAAATTCAATTTCTTCCGTATCTATTTTTTTATTGATGAGCGCATCAAAAATAAAAGTATCGTTGGGGCAGGGCGAAAATCCTATTGTTAATTTCATTAGTGTTGTTTTAATACTGCTACAATTTCCTGCAGGTGATGGTTAAGGTTTTGAACAGCGGCAGTAATTTTCCATTTTGATTTATCCCTTTCTCCTACCACATTGCTGACGGAACGCAACTGCAGGAAAGGAATATTTTCCATGAGGCATACATAATGCAGGGCAGCTCCTTCCATACTTTCTACAGATGGCTGGTATAATCTAATGTACTCATCTGTCATCAATTTATTTTCTGTAACAGTATTTATGGTTATCCCAGTATGCTTAGGTAATGAAAAATGATGGAGCAGGTTTCCCTCATTTATCAGCCAGCCATTTTTATAAGGCTGTTCGTCTTGTTTAATAAACCCGCTTTCAAACAGGGAGGTCAACCGGTTATTTTGAAACATACCAAGGTCAGCAAAAACATCTCTCTCTACCAACACTGTCTCGCCTAAAGCGGGCGTATGGGTAAAAGTTCCTGCAATGCCGGCCTGGATAACGCAGTCATATTTATTTGTATTCAATATCTTTTGTAAATAATACATAGCCGCAGGGGCTCCTACCCCTGTTATTAAATGACCGGCCAATATGTTTTGCGCTAAAAATGGTGCAATTTCCATTTCTGTGGCTGCTATAACCAATACCTGCATTGTGCAAAATTCGGTCATTGGGGTTACATTTCTATCAATACTATTTACCTTTGCAAAAAAAGGGGTGATGGTATACATAACCAGGATAGAACATTTTAATGCGGCGCATAAACTGTACAATCCTAACTGGACAAGAGAGAAAAATGATGAAATATTTGGCAAATGCGCCAATGAGAACTGGCACGGGCATAATTTTGAATTATATGTAACCATCAAAGGAACACCCGACCCGGAAACAGGTTTTGTATTTGATGCCAAAAAGCTAAGCCGTATTATCAAGGACCAGGTGATTGAAAAACTGGATCATAAAAACCTTAATGTGGATGTGGATTTTATGAAAGATAAATTGTGCTCTATCGAAAACCTGGTGGTAGCCATCTGGGAGCAGCTGGTTCCGCATATCCCGGCAAATATTCAATTGCACAGTCTAAAGTTGTATGAAACAGATCGCATTTACACGGAGTATTTTGGTGGCGTATCATTTTAAAAGAAGTTGTAAAGCCAAGCCTGTCGAAGGCGAAGTTGGGAAGCGGGCGTATCCCGGTTTCGACAATCTTCCCGCACTTGCGGGACAGGCAATCCTGACCACTATTAGTATTTTCATTCAAATTGATACTATAAAGGTATTTTCATAATTAGGTAAGGTTCTTAAACAATTTGTACCTTTAATTGTTCTTATAGTATCCGCTAAACAGCACACTTCTGTTTGAAGGATAATTTCTATTCATTCTAATGTTGGCAAACTCATGAGTAATAAGGTGGCTGTTTACCGTAAAGAGCATTTTAACGCTGCACACAGGCTATACAATCCTTTGTGGGATATGGCAAAAAATGATGCAGTGTTTGGCAAATGCAATAATCCAAATTACCACGGGCATAATTACGACCTGGTGGTAAAACTGGTGGGAGAACCTGATCCGCAAACGGGTTATGTAATGGACCTTAAAATTTTAAGCGATATCATTAAGGAAAAAGTAACTGATAAGTTTGATCATAAAAATCTTAATAAGGATTGCGAAGAATTTAAAACACTCAATCCTACGGCGGAAAATATTGCGATCGTTATTTATAATTTACTAAGGCCTGCAATAGATGTTTCACTTTACTTACAGGTACGGCTATACGAAACAGAAAGAAATTTTGTTGAGTACCCGGTTGAATAAATACGTTAAAAAAACTGAGATGGCTTATAAAAAAACAGAATCATTCGATGAGCATATAACCCAGGCTCTCATCAAAAATTATAAAGAAAGTATTGCTTTGCTTGGTGAAGATGCCAACAGGGAAGGGCTTGAGAAAACCCCTGAAAGAGTGGCCAAGGCCATGCAATTTCTTACACAGGGTTACCAGCAGGATGCCAAATCCATTTTAGATTCTGCCAGGTTTCATGAAGATGTGAGCGAAATGATCATTGTAAAAGACATTGAACTGTACAGCATGTGCGAACACCATATGTTGCCCTTTTACGGTAAAGCGCATGTAGCTTATATTCCAAACGGGTACATTACCGGCCTTAGTAAAATTGCCCGGGTGGTGGATGTTTACAGCAGGCGCCTGCAGGTGCAGGAAAGATTAACGCACCAGATATTGGAAGCAATCAACGATTCTTTGAATCCGCAGGGAGTTGCCGTGGTTATTGAAGCTTCGCATTTGTGTATGATGATGCGGGGGGTACAAAAACAAAATTCTGTAACCACCACTTCTGCCTTCTCCGGCCAGTTTGAAAAAAACGAAACGAGGATCGAGTTTATGAAGCTGATAAGTGCAACGCTGCATTGATGGATGGGGATACTGGATACTGGGAAACCGGAATAACGTTGAACTGTTGAGCCTTTGAACCTTTAAACTTTTCGAATGAAGCAAGCCTACATCTTCCCCGGCCAGGGTGCCCAGTTTAGCGGGATGGGAAAACCATTGTACGAAAGCAATGATAAGAGCAAGGCCCTGTTTGAACAGGCCAATGAAATATTGGGTTTCCGTATTTCTGATACCATGTTTACGGGTACTGATGAGGCATTGAAACAAACCAACGTAACACAGCCAGCCGTATTTATACATTCTGTTGCAGCCTATTTAAATATTGAAAATGCCATGCCTGGTATGGTGGCGGGCCATTCGCTCGGGGAGTTTTCTGCACTGGTGGCAAATAAAACACTATTATTTGAAGATGCGTTAAACCTGGTAGCCATCCGTGCAGGCGCCATGCAGCGTGCCTGCGAACTAAATCCTTCTACCATGGCAGCGGTGCTCAACCTGGACGATGAAAAGGTGGAAGAAATATGCAGGGCAGTAACCAATGAAACAGGTGAAATAGTAGTAGCCGCCAATTATAACTGCCCGGGCCAATTGGTGATCAGCGGATCTTTAAAAGGAATTGATATTGCCTGCGGGCAAATGCTGGCAGCTGGGGCCAAAAGAGCATTGATATTACCTGTTGGAGGCGCCTTTCATTCACCATTGATGGAGCCTGCAAAAGATGAACTGGAGGCCGCCATCATGAATACATTGTTCAGCACACCCATATGCCCTGTTTACCAAAATGTTGTAGCGAAAGCTGTTACCGATCCGGAAGAAATAAAAGCAAACCTGGTAGCACAGTTAACCGGACCGGTAAAATGGACGCAGTGTGTACAGGCTATGATTGCCCATGGTGCCACACATTTTACAGAATGCGGACCCGGAAAAGTGTTGCAGGGACTGGTGGGGAAAATTAATAAGGAAATGGTGACAGGAGGGGTGAATTAATTTGCTTTGCAGAAGAGATGACATCTTTTTAAAAAGATGTCATCTCTTCTGCAAAAAACCAGTAGACTGAAAGACAACCGGGGCTACATTTATCGTAGATGATCCTTAGTGACGAATGACTTACTTCTTACTGCACTATCATAGTCGTTCCCTTCCGCTGTATCAAATTCCCCCTGTAATCCACCGCTTCTGCCATCCACACGTAAGTACCTGTATTTTGTGCAGCACCTTTTAAACGGCCATCCCAACCCCTGTTAAAATTTCCCCTGGTTTCAAACAGGAGTTGTCCATACCGGTTAAATATCCTGAAGTACCGGTATTCTTTCATACCAATGGCAATGGCTTTTAAAATATCATTCCTTCCATCACCATTGGGTGTGAAGGCCGATGGTACGTATATTTCAGGGCCTTTGTACACTTTAATATTGATGGTATCCGAACCTTCGCAATCAGCAGGGGTGCGGCCTGTTACATGATAGGTAATGTCCCTGTTGAGCGTTGCTACCGGGTTATTTATCATGGTACTGCTTAAACCATAAGAAGGTGTCCAGGTATATTGCGTAACCGTTTGAGTGCCTATCTGCACTACGTTTAACTGAACCGGCTGGTTAAGGGCAACCGTTAAAGAATCATTGCCGGCAAATAATTTAACCGCAGGGGTTACAGTCACATTTACCGTATCTTTTACGAGTGAGGCACAACCGTTGGCATCTTTTACGCTTAAGTAATACGTAATATTATCCAGCGGCCTTTGCGATATTGGCTGTGCTGCTGTAGTACTGCTTAAATAGGTGGAGGGTGTCCATGAATATTCAACTGCACCGGTTCCCAATAACGTTGCACTGGCACCAAAACAGATAGTGATATCTGCCCCTGCAGCTGGTTTAGGTGCGGCATTTACAAAAACCATCAAGGAATCTTTGCGGCTACAAATACCCGAGGTGGCGGTAACCATATATTTTATATCGGTAACGGGCGATACTGTTGGCTCGGCCACGGTTGTACTGTTTATGGCTATTGCCGGTGTCCAGGCATAGGATGGGGTGGCGGCAGTACCTGCAGCAACAGCCTGTAATGCTACTGATGTTCCTTCGCAAATGGTTTCATCCATTCCTGCCTCCAGCGTCAATGTATTATTGAGTGCAATAACAATATTGCCGGTATTTACTATGCAGTTATTATTATCTCTTACAATTACGTTGTATGTTCCCTGCGTTACATTAAATACATTGCCCGGTACAAACGGGCCGCTGTTTAAAGCATACTGGTATGCAGGGCTACCTCCGGAAGGGTTAATGGTAATGGTTCCATCAGGGTTGCCGGTACAGCTTGCCGCCGTTGTAATATTCGTTTGCAAAAGATCGGGAAAGCCCTTTACAAGAGCTACAACCATGCTATCTATACAACCAAGGGCGTCTCTTATCCTAATGGTATAGTTACCCACTGCAAGGTTACTGAAAGTACTATCTGGTTGGTAAGTGGCGCCGCCATTAATAGAAAATTCAAGCGGCCGTGGCCATTCAAAACCTGCCCCTACTCTTATTTGCCCGGTAAAAGCATCGCGGCAGTTTACGTCTGTTTTTCCAAGCAATTCCAAATCTTTCACTCTCACATAAGCAGAATCTTTTGCCTGGCAGGTGCCTACTGATGCCGTACATACAAACAATCCTGAACCGGCAGCCATTGTTGCAACAGGATTGGCGGTATTGGTATTGCTTAGCGCCGGGTTTGCATTCCAGGTATAAGTAGTGTAACCGGCGGTTGCCTGCAATTGCAAGGCGCTGTTTCTGCAGGTATAGGAGGTATCAGGGCTTATGCCCAGGATATCATAATCTCTTAATTGTATGGTGGTACTATCGCTAGGAAGTCCTGCAGCACAACCTGCCAGCGTATAAATTTTCAACGTTTCAATGCCTTCAGGCAACAGGTCCATCACAGGAAAAATATTGAGTAATACTGAATCTTCATTTGCCGGGATAACAATGCTGGAAGGCAGAGGCTGTACATCTGATCCGTTTACTGCGGTGCCGCCATAACTAAGGTTAATAACCAAAGGAAAAGCTCCCGGGCTGGCTCTTTTAATATTGAGGGAGCCGGTGGCGCAACCTTCTACCAGGTAACTGCTGCCAGATACAGGATCAACCTGGGTAAGATTTATTAATTGGGTTGCATTGGAAGTAAGGCTTTTTGCTTCCAGGAAAACGCCGCTGTCAAATGCGCCATCACCTACGTCGGCTATAACCAGCTTTAAATGATAGGTCTGGCAGGGCTGCACCCTGGCTTCTGCTGCCAGTACAGTCGTATGACCATCATGTGTAAAAAAAGGCCCTGTGTTGTCAATGTAATAATTAGGGTTTTTAGGGCAAAGCGGAATACCGTTTTCCTGCACATTATTAATATTAAAGATAGAAACCGGTATGGTGGTATTGGGCACCAAAGCTATATTTTGCTGGACAGGGAATCCCGGACCTGAAATAAAAAATGCAAATGCATCATTAAAACTATTACCCATTGGATTAGGGCATGCATAAAAGGGGGTATATTCTTCAGAACTGAATAAGTACCTGAACCGGATAGAATCTCCGAGAGGTACAAAATCAAATTCCAGTATGGCAGCATCATCCAGTTCATCTACAGGAAAGCCAATGGCATCGGCCAGGTCCTGGTCGCCTGACAAACCAGGCCAGTCTTCATCCGCCAGGTTAGTAAAGCTGCCATCTAAACCCCAGTCAGTTCCAACCGTCCTGGCCCTGCCATTTGTAATTACAATTCCACTATCGATACCCAATCCAACATTTGCACGGGCCGAAAAATTTCCTGTCATTAAAAGGTTCCCGGTAAAAGTTACGTTACTTATAGAGACACCTTCGCCCACTAACCGCTGTGCCAGGGCAAGGGCACTGGGAGCATTGGTTACCTGCAATTGTGCCTGCGCATTATTTGCTATAAAATAAAAAACGGCTAAAAGGTATATCCTCTTTAACAGTAGCATGGTAGTATTGGTATTTGTGTAGAAGGGTTTAAAGTTAACCTGTTACAACAATTAAAAATAGTCTTACCCAGAAAATATTTACCTGCTGTAACGAAAAAAGTGCCGGCATTAACCGGCACTTTATATTAAATATTGATTTACAATTAATTAGATTTCTAATGTAGCCAATACGCTGTTCATACTCCTCACAGCATCTGCACTTTTATTAAAAGCAGCCTGTTCTTCTTCATCGAGTTTGTAATCTACAATTTTTTCCCACCCGTTGCGGCCAATGATCACCGGAACACCAATGCAGATATCGCTTTGGCCATACTCCCCTTCCAATGAAACGCAGCAAGGCATCATTTTCTTTTCGTCTCTAACAATGGCTTCTACCAAAGCCGCCCCGGCGGCTCCCGGTGCATACCAGGCAGACGTACCCAATAAACCCGTTAATGTTGCGCCACCTACCATCGTATCCGCAGCTACCTTTGCCAATGCTTCGGCACTTAAATAATTAGCAGCAGGCGTTCCGCAATAGGTGGCCAGCCTGGTTAAAGGGATCATGGTAGTATCGCCATGTCCGCCTACAACCGTTGCCTGCAGGTCGTTTGGAGAGCAATTCATTGCCTGGCTCAGGAAATAACGGAAACGGGCACTGTCCAGGATTCCACCCATACCAATAATACGATGCTTAGGCAGGCCGCTTTCTTTAAGCGCCAGGTAAGTCATGGTATCCATCGGGTTGCTGATGATGATAATAATACACTCAGGTGAATGCGCTAAAATATTTTGAGTAACTGTTTTTACAATACCTGCATTGATGCCAATGAGTTCTTCGCGGGTCATACCTGGTTTGCGTGGAATACCTGAAGTGATAACCGCTACGCTACTGCCGGCAGTTTTTGTATAATCATTCGTACTGCCGGTGATCTTTGTATCAAAGCCTTCAATTTGTGCCGTTTGCGAAAGGTCCATTGCTTTACCTTCTGCAAATCCTTCTTTAATATCAACTATTACCAGTTCGTCGCACAATTGTTTGCGGGCAATATTATCGGCACAGGTAGCTCCTACAGCTCCTGCTCCTACTACAGTTACTTTCATTGAATTTTATTTATAAAGATGAATGATTTTTTGCGCAGCAAAGGTATAGGTTTAGGGGTATGGATGGGCAGGGTTAGAGAGAAAATTTGAAATAGGGCTTCCGGGTGAGTGGGGTTCAGTAGGGGTGACTCACTCCACCAGGGTGACTCACTCTATCAGGGTGACCCATCCCATATTTTCAATCCAATCATAATGTTTTGCAAAAGCGGTCGTTTTAACCAAACCCTAATAATAAACGGATTCAAATTTAGTTGTAGAGATATAAATCAATGCATCATGAAATCCCTGCTGGCAATCGTTTTATTGAGCATACCCCTGCTTAATAATGCCCAGATCATTTCTCCCGGGCTAACGGCGGTTTACGAAAACAAGCAACAACTGGTAAAACTAAAATGGAACCACAACGACAGGCAGGTGGTTCGTTATATATTACAGCGCAGTGCAGATAATAAACAGTGGATTAATGTGTACGATGTAAAGCTGGATAACCCTTCTCAATACAAATTCATTTCTTATTACGATACCCAGGTTAACACTGGTAAAAATTACTACCGGCTCAAAGCGATCCTGTCCGGCAATTCGCATGAATTTACCCCTTCTATCATGGTTATTATTGGTAAACCCGGTAATAGCTGGCTCATTTACCCGGTTCCGGTTAAAGACGTGCTCAACCTGCAATACAACGGAAATGCGCTGATTACCGGTGTGATCTCGGTGCTGGTACAACGCATGAATGGGCAGGTATACCAGCAATTGCGGTTTGCTTCTTCCACCCGCCTCATCCAGGTACCGGTTAGCAACCTGGGTTCCGGCACTTATGATGTAAGAATTTTGGTTAATAATAAAGTGGTGTGGAACCAGCGGTTTGTGAAATAAGGGCAAAGTTCAACCGTTCAAAAGTTCAAGGTTCAAGGTTAGTGTGCCTGGTAATTCGTGTAATTCGTGTAATTAGCAAAATTCGTGTAGTAGGTTTTCCTTATTTTTGCTCCCTCTTAAAATTTAAACATTTTTATGGCAACAACAGCAGACATGCGTTCAGGCCTTATCATTAAAGTAGATGGTAGCTTGTATTCTGTGATCGAATTCGGTCAAAATAAAACTGCCCGTGCAGCAGCAAAGGTTTGGGCTAAACTGAAAGGTGTGGATAATACCCGCACCATTGAATTGACCTGGAACAGTGGTGAAACCATTTACCCGGTAAGGGTTGAAAAAAAGGCCTTCCAATATTTATATAAGGATGATACGGGTTATAGCTTTATGGATAATGAAACTTTTGAGCAAATAACCGTACCTGAAAGCATGGTGGACGCTCCCCGTTTTTTGAAAGACGGCCAAGAGGTGCAGGTTTCTATCAACGGCGAAACAGATCAACCAATGGCGGTTGAGCTGCCCGATAAAATTGTTTTACTGGTTACTTACAGCGAACCCGGTATGAGGGGCGATACAGCTACCAAAACCTTAAAGCCTGCCACTGTTGAAACAGGGGCAACTGTAAACGTTCCTTTATTCGTGAATGAAGGGGAAATGATCCGGATCAATACCAAAAGCGGTGAATACGTGGAAAGGGTTAAATAACGAAAAGATTACTAAAATTATGGCCGGTCAATTAGACCGGCCTTTTTATTTTGCCCAAAAAACACCCATTTTTACCCGTTTTTTACCCATTTTAAGCACAAAAAAGGCCGTTTTTATATATTTTGACAAAATACGGTTGTTTATATGGAAATGGTTTTCATACCTTAGCTGCCCGTTAAAAAATGATATCCAAATAATCACTTAAACTTAACACATGGACATTAAGCAGATCCAGGAGCTTGTAAAGCTCATTAATAAAACCAGTATCGGTGAAATAACCATTGAAGAAGATGGAACCCGTATTACCATCAAACAAAAGAAAGACCCCTCCCAAAAAATATATACCAGCGGTGCCCCTTTAGCAGCTGCACCAATAGCCGCCGCCCCCGCACCCGCAGCCACACCGGCAGCCCCGGCTGCAGCGCCCAAAGCAGACAACCTTATTACTATTAAAAGCCCGATGATAGGTACTTTTTATCGCCAGGCAGGTCCGGATAAACCAATATTTGTCAATGTGGATGATGAAGTTACTCCCGGAAAAGTTGTTTGTATCATTGAAGCTATGAAGTTGTTCAACGAAATTGAAAGTGAAGTAAAAGGTAAGATCGTGAAAATACTGGTGGAAGATGCAAGCCCGGTGGAGTATGACCAGCCGTTGTTTTTGGTGGATCCATCTTAAATTATCAATTCGATAATTAGCCAATTCGATAATTAGCCAATTCTTCCAACCCGTTACAATGTTATGAAAGAGGAAATGTTTCAAGGCAATGCCATTTTAAGGCTTTCATTTGAATTTTCACTCAGTGTAATAGAATATTGCGACAGGTTGAATGCAGAGAAAAAATTTGTACTTAGTAATCAGCTTTTAAGATCGGGAACATCGGTAGGTGCCAATGCAATGGAGGCTCAAAACGCCGAAAGTAAAGCTGACTTCATTCATAAAATGAAAATTGCGGCAAAAGAAGCTGGCGAAGCTCAATATTGGCTAATGTTATGCAAATTCTCTTCTTCCTACCCTGATTGTGACGCATTATTAATTAAGCTGGAAGAAATAAATAAAGTATTGAACAGTATATTAAAAACATCTAAAAGAAAGAACCCTTTTAGTTATCTCTTAAGTTATTTCATACTGTGAATTTGTTATAGTGGGTTGCGCTCATTATCACATCATCACATTATCACATTATCAAATTAATTCTGATGTTCAAAAAAATATTGATTGCCAACCGCGGCGAAATTGCCTTAAGAGTCATACGCACCTGCCGGGAGATGGGCATTAAAACCGTTGCCGTTTATTCCACAGCAGATAAAGACAGCCTGCATGTAAAGTTTGCAGATGAAGCCGTTTGTATTGGCAAACCTGCCAGTGTAGACAGTTACCTAAACATGGCCCACATTATGGCCGCTGCAGAAATTACCAATGCCGATGCCATTCACCCGGGCTACGGATTTTTAGCAGAGAATGCCAAGTTTGCAAAAATTTGTACCGACCATAATATAAAGTTCATTGGCCCCACGCCAGAAATGATCAATTCTATGGGCGATAAAGTAACCGCCAAGGAAACCATGATCAAAGCTGGTGTACCTGTAGTACCAGGTGTAGAAGGGTTGTTGCAAAATGTAGAGCACGCAAAAAAATCGGCTGCAGAAGTTGGCTACCCGGTTATATTAAAAGCAACCGCCGGTGGTGGTGGTAAAGGTATGAGGGTGGTGTTCCAGGAAAGTGAAATTGAAAAAGCCTATGAAACTGCCAAAACAGAAGCCGCCGCTTCCTTTAAAAACGATGGCATCTACATGGAAAAATTTGTAGAGGAACCCCGTCACATTGAAATCCAGATTGCCGGTGATCAATATGGAAATGTAAGTCACCTTAGCGAAAGAGATTGTTCTATACAACGCCGGCATCAAAAACTGGTGGAAGAATCTCCTTCCCCTTTCATGACAGATGAACTGCGCGAACGTATGGGCGATGCTGCCGTTAAAGCTGCCAAAGCCATCAATTATGAAAGCGTAGGTACCATCGAGTTCCTGGTTGACAAACACCGCAACTTCTACTTTATGGAAATGAATACCCGCATACAGGTAGAACATTGCGTAACAGAAGAAGTGATCAACTTCGACCTGATAAAGGAACAAATAAAAATTGCTGCCGGCGAAAAAGTAAGTGGCCGTAATTATTACCCGCAAATGCATGCCATTGAATGCCGCATCAATGCCGAAGATCCTTACAATGATTTTCGCCCCAGCCCCGGCAAAATAACCGTATTGCATACGCCGGGCGGTCATGGTGTGCGTGTAGACAGCCATGTTTATGCAGGTTATGTTATTCCGCCGTATTACGATAGTATGATCGCAAAACTGATCGCAGTGGCACAAACCCGTGAAGAAGCCATCAATACCATGCATCGTGCATTAAGTGAATACATAATAGAAGGAGTAAAAACAACCATACCATTTCATTTGCAACTGATGCAGAATGAAGATTTTCGAAAAGGAAATTTTACTACCAAGTTTTTAGAAAGTTTTAAAATGCAGTAAGAGGTAATATCCCCAACCTATTCATGTTATTAATACAAAGAGCCGCCAAAAGCGGCTCTTTTAGTGTGCGATGTATTATAAAAAAAGCACCATTCATAATTTCCAATCCCTATAACATATTGAACGGCTTCATTATATTTAGATTAATTAAAAAATAATATTCAATATTTTGTAAACTGGTAAATAAATTTAATTTTGCCGTACCTAAACCACCATGTAGAATGAAAATATTCAGCATCCTTATGACTGTTGCCGTATGCTGCAGCCTCTCTGCCGCTGCCCAGGATAAATGTCCCGTAAACTTCGATAAAATTTCAGCAGCTGATTTTAATCTCACTTCTAATGTAGACACTTCCTTTGGGGCAGTAATCCTTGCAGATGTGGGAAAAAGTTCTTTTGTAGCAAATAAAAAAGGGTTTTTTAGCCTGGTATACAAATTCAACAGGAGAATTAAGATCATCAACGCTAAAGGTTTTGACCTGGCTACTGTAAAAATCCCTATTTACCAACAGCCTTCTACAGACAGGGAAGAAGAGCTCACTTCGTTGAAAGCCAGTACTTACAATGTAGAGAACGGCCAGCTGGTAGAAGTTAAACTTAACAAAGACAATGTATTTAAAGAGGTTGTTGAAAAAAACCACATAATCAAAAAGTTTACCATGCCGGCGGTAAAAGAAGGGTCGGTCATTGATATCTCCTATACCATCCATTCTGATTTTTTATTCAATTTACAGCCCTGGAGTTTCCAGGGATCTTATCCCTGTTTGTGGAGTGAATACAGTTTAGACTTACCCGAGTTTTTCCAGTATGTTTTTCTTTCAAGAGGAACCCACCCCTTTCATTTAAAAGATTCTAAAACTAAATACCAGAGTTACAATGTAAGAATTCCGGCTGAAGATGTTGTTATGGGAAAAGACGACGTATACAGCATGAATTCAAATAATTCGCTCAGCAGGTGGATCATGAAAGATGTTCCCGCGCTGAAAGAAGAAAATTTTACCTCCTCTATGGATAACCATTTGGCGAGGATAGCATTTCAAATGTCTGGTCAGCAGTTTCCGGATATGCCCTTCAGGGATGTTATGGGGAGCTGGCAAAAAGTATGTGTGGAATTGATGAAAGACAAAGAGTTTGGCGGTGATTTCACAACAGATTCGGAATGGATTAAAAATGCTTTAAAAACCTTATCCCTGGAAGGAAAAGATTCCATAACCAAAGCGAAAATTATTTATACTTTCCTACAAAAAAACTTTTCCAGCCAGGGAACAAGGGGTATATACGCAAGCCAGTCTTTAAAAGAAACCTTTACCAATAAAAAAGGATATGTGCCCGACATCAATCTCTTACTAACTTTGTTACTCAAAAAAGCAGATCTAAATGCATTTCCGGTAATATTGAGTACCAGGACCAATGGCTTTGCTACAGCACAATACCCTATATTAAATGAATATAATTATGTAGTTACAAAATTAGAAGTTGGCAAGAATAGTTATTTTTTAGATGCCAGCAATTCCATACTCGGTTTTGGCAAAATTCCGTCTTTTTGTTTCAATGGATATGGCCAGGTAATAGACATGGTACCTGGAGCGGAAATGCTTTTCAGTGATAGCATTACAGAGAAAAAATATACTAATGTTATACTTATGACAGATGTAAACGATTCTACAAAATGGGTAGGACCTTTCCACTCTGCCTTAGGATATTATGAATCGCTCAATACCAAGGAAGACATAAAAGAAAAAGGAAAAAGCAGTTTTGAAAAAAAATTGGAAGAAGCTTATACAGGCGACTTTTCGATCGATAAAATAGAATTGAAAGACCTGGAAGACAATAATAAAGCCATGGTCGTTTCTCACACCATTCACATCAGCAGGCCTGATAACAATGATATTATTTATTTCAGTCCAATGCTGCAGGAAGGCATTAAGGAAAACTATTTTAAGTCTTCGGAAAGAAACTACCCTGTTGAATTACCTTATAAAATGGATGAAACCTACACACTTAACCTGGAAATTCCAAAGGGATATGTAGTGGATGAAACACCTAAATCAACCCGTGTATCATTAAACGAGGGAGAAGGCATGTTTGAATATATCATTTCAAAAAATGAAAACTATGTAGCCTTAAGCACCAGGCTTACCATTAACAAATCTGTTTTTTCGGGCGAGGATTATGAAACGCTTCGGGGATTCTTTGATTATGTTGTAAAAAAACATGCTGAGCAAATCGTTTTTAAAAAGAAATCATAATAAGATGTTACGAAGCTTCCTGGTTATTTTATTTTTTTCCTGCTGTGCAATGGCAGTTGCCCAGTTTCCTTCTGCGCCAATACCAGCGGGGCTTGCCGACAATGCCAGTGCCATTGTAAGGTATTCCGAAAGGGAAATAATTTTAAGAGATAAGGGCAATGTACTTATAAGAAATCACTACGTATACACTATCCTGAACAGTGGCGGCAATGACTATGCGAAATTAATATTGCCGTATGATAAGTTGAAAAAAGTACTCAGCATTGAGGGTACTTTATTTGACGCCGAAGGCAAAAAGCTCAGGTCGCTCAGGAAAAGCGAAATAAAAGATTACAGCAACACGTCAGAAGATAATCTTGCAGATGATGACAGGGTTAAGCTTCATAATTTCGATCACAGCGTATATCCTTACTCGGTAGAATATGAAACAGCTATTGAAATGGACGGCCTTTTTTATCTCCCTGCATGGACACCTGTCTTCAATGAAAATATTGCAGTACAAGCTGCTTCTTTACAGGTAATAACTGAACCAGGTTATGAGCTAAGATTCAAAGCATACAATTATGCCCAGGCTCCCATTATTACATCGGTTAAAAAAGATAAAAAATACAGCTGGGCTGTAGCTAACATCGCCCCGGTTAAAGACGAAGCCTATTCCCCTGCCTGGCATGAAATGGTGCCCACTGTATTCATAGCACCTTCTTCGTTTGAGATGCAGAAATATGCAGGCAGTATGAATAACTGGAATGAATTCGGAACATTTATTTATACCTTAAATGCTAACCGGAATGTATTGCCCGAACAGGTTAAACAAAAAGTACACGCTCTTACAAACGGGCTTGCTACCGACAAACAAAAAATAACAGTGCTGTATAAATACCTTCAGCAAAACACAAGATACATCAGTATCCAGCTTGGAATTGGTGGCTGGCAAACCCTGGATGCCGGTTTTGTTGCCAGCAAAGGTTATGGAGACTGTAAGGCATTGTCTAATTATATGAATGCCCTTTTAACAGAAGCCGGTATACCATCGCATATAGCCCTGGTAAAGGCTGGCAGCGATGAAGCCTCCATCATACCGGATTTTAGCAGCAACCAGTTTAACCATGTAATAGTGTGTGTGCCCCAGCCCAAAGACAGCATCTGGCTGGAATGCACCAGTCAAACCAGTCAACCCGGCTACATGGGATCATTTACCGGCAACAGGCATGCCTTATTGATCAGTGAAAAGGGTGGAACATTGGTAAGAACACCTTACTACGGTGCTCCTGATAATGTACAGAAAAGAATCATAAAGGCGGCAATTGACGAAAAAGGTGGGTTGAATGCAACAGTTACCAGTAATTATTCGGGAATGCAACAAGACCGGCTGGATGGGGCGATAAAACAACTCTCCACCACCCAGTTCGCCGACTACATGAAGCGTAAATTTGATCTTCCCTCGTATGAAGTAGTTGATTTTTCTCATTCAGTAAATACTGCCGCATTGCCTTCAATAGAAGAAAAAGTAACGTTGAAGGTTGCCCATTATGCCTCTGTAACAGGTAAAAGATTATTTGTTAATCCAAATCTCTTATCTGTTTCTTCTTTTAAAATAAAAGATGCTGCTAACCGCAAATTCGACTTTGAATTTAAAATACCTTTTATTGATACAGATTCTGTAGAGATAGAAATTCCCGCAGGTTATAAGGCAGAGGCCGTTCCCACAGCTGTTGATATCCGAAGCGGAACTTCTATATATAAATCCTCCCTGAAAATTGCAGGGCAGAAAATTATTTTTACAAGATATTACAGTCAGCAACCGCAAAGATCATCACCCGCCAACATAAAAGAACTAGCCGATTTTTTTGAAAAGGTATATAAGGCAGACCACTCCAAAATTGTATTTGTAAAAGAGAGCGCTTAGTTAGTAGTTAAAATGATACCTGTCTAATGCAGATTGTTTATTTTTGCGGCAGAAATAAACAGCGCCCTTGCGTTTCATCTTATTGCCATATAAATGACAGCTATTTCCCTTAAAGCTTACCGCCTCATGTGTACTGCCCGTTCTATGGCAGAAATATATGAAGCCAACAGGTCCGTCTGTAAATACGTACACAGCACCAGCCGTGGTCACGAAGCCATTCAGCTGGCTACTGCTTTTCATTTATTGCCCTGCGATTATGTGAGCCCGTACTACCGTGACGAAAGTATAATGCTTGGCCTGGGTTTCACGCCCTACCAGTTAATGCTGCAGTTGCTGGCCAAAGGAGAAGATATTTTTACAGGAGGAAGAGAATATTACAATCATCCTAATTACAAAGGAGAAGATAAGCCTGGCATTATTCATCAAAGCAGTGCAACGGGCATGCAGGCCATCCCTACCACCGGGGTGGCGCAGGGCGTAAAATATTTAGCTGCTATCAACTCCCCTCTTCTAAAAAAAGGAGTGAGCGGCGAAGCACCGGTAGTGATCTGTTCGCTGGGCGACGCTTCTGTTACCGAGGGTGAAGTAAGTGAAGCTTTTCAATTTGCAGCTTTGCATCAGCTGCCCATTATTTACCTGGTGCAGGACAATGACTGGGGCATTAGTGTAAGCTCGGCAGAAGCAAGAACCAACAATGCCTATGAATTTATACACGGCTTTACGGGCATCAACCGGGTAAGTATCAATGGCAGCAACTTTGAAGAAAGTTACCATACCATGCAGGAAGTAATTACCGATGTACGCAACAACAGGCGCCCCTGGCTGGTTCATGCAAAAGTGCCGCTGCTGGGCCATCATACCAGTGGTGTAAGAAAAGAATTTTATAGAACAACAGAAGACCTTGATAAACACAGCATAGATGACCCCGGACCAAAACTTAGAAAATGGCTGCTGGAAAACGGTGTAGCGGAAAACGAATTGCTGGAAATAGAAAAGGAATCAGCCGCATTTGTTCAAACGGATTTTGATGCATCCGTGGCATCTCCCGAACCTCATCCTTCCACTGTAAGCGATCATGTTTTTGCGCCGCCAGCCATTACCCTTGAAAAAGGAGAAAGAAGCCCGGCCGGTAAAGAAAAGATATTAATGGTAGATGCTGCCTTGTTTGCCATAAGAGAGATAATGTCAGCATTTCCGGAGGCAGTGTTATACGGGCAGGATGTTGGACGCAGGCTGGGTGGCGTGTTTAGGGAAGCGGCTACCCTTGCAGAACAATTTGGCGATCACCGCGTATTCAATACGGCCATACAGGAAGCATATATTATTGGATCAACCGTGGGCATGAGCGCTGTGGGTGTAAAACCCATTGTAGAAGTGCAGTTTGCAGATTATATATATCCCGGTTTAAACCAGTTAGTAACAGAAATATCTAAAAGCTGTTACCTGAGTTGCGGAAAATTCCCTGTACAAACTTTAATCAGGGTTCCCATTGGTGCTTATGGCGGTGGTGGTCCTTATCACAGCGGAAGCGTGGAAAGCACTTTGCTTACAATCAAAGGAATTAAAATTGTTTACCCATCCAATGCTGCTGATATGAAAGGATTGCTGAAAGCAGCTTTCCTTGATCCTAACCCGGTTGTAATGCTCGAGCACAAAGGATTGTACTGGAGCAAAGTGCCGGGCACAGAAGAAGCAAAAATGACAGAGCCTGCCGGGGATTATGTATTACCGTTGGGCAAAGGAAATATTATTTTACATGCCCATCAGCAAAAGATCGACGATGGTGAAAGCTGCTGCATTATTACCTATGGCATGGGTGTATATTGGGCAAAAGCAGCTGCTAAAAAATTTAATGGAAAAGTAGAAATTATTGACCTGCGCACTTTATTCCCTTTGGATGAGGAATTGGTTTTTGCTACTGTAAAAAAACATGGCAAGTGTTTGATACTTACAGAAGAGCAGCAAAACAATTCTTTTGCAGAAGCACTGGCAGGAAGGGTTAGCAAAGCCTGTTTTAAATTTTTAGATGCACCGGTAGAAGTAATGGGCGCCCTTAATTTACCTGCTGTGCCTATGAACATGATATTGGAAAATGCCATGTTGCCAAATGCAGCAAAGGTAGAGCAGAGATTGAATGAATTATTGAATAGCTGAAACTTCCAAATTAAAGTTGTTCCGATATAGTTATTAGCCCGCCGTCTGATGATATGATTGCTTCTACCCGGCTTAGCCCGGATTGAAACGGAAGTGAGGTGGACCCGCTGCATGGGTCACCGTCCTGGCCCACCTCATTGCAGCGAAAAGCCGGATACCAAAGTTGAATTTGGTATGGAGCTTATGCTCCAATTTCTTTTAATATTTCTCCAGCATATCAAACGCACTCTCCTCCACATCAGCCTTTCTGGATTGGTATTTAATCTTTATTGTTCCCAATAACAATATCAGCAGGGCAATAAAAGCGCAGGAAGCCATGATAACTGCCAGCGGCAATGCAGAAGTGGGATTGCTTAACCCGATAACAGCTGCTGCCAGTGCGCCAAATCCCATTTGCATGGCGCCCATTAAAGCGGAAGCAGTGCCGGCATTTTTTGTGAAGGGCGCCATAGACAATGCTGATGAATTAGGGAAAGCAAATCCCTGGCAGCTTAAAAACAATGCAATGAGGGCAACCGTGCTGTATAAATTTAACCAGCCCAGCAAGGTTCCAATTAATAAGGAGATGCCTACCAGGGTTTGAACGCTTAAAGTAACCCACGTTATTTGCTGGCTGGTATATTTTTTCAGTAACTGGTTATTGAGCTGGCTGCACAATATTAACCCTGCTGCAATGATGGCAAAAATAAAACCATACTGTTGTTCCGTGGTACCATATAATTCCATGAATACAAATGGTGATCCTGCCAGGTAAGCAAACAGACCTGCTGCAGAAATAGCGCCCATTAAGGAGTAGGTATAAAATTGCGGAACTTTCAACACACTATAAAAACTTTTAAGAATTGGTTTTGCTTTTAGAGAATAACCGGGATCAGGTTGTTTACTCTCCGGCAACCTAAATATAACCAGGAGCAATACAATGATCCCGATGGCAGTTAAGGCTAAAAATACACTGTGCCATCCAAACTGGCTGATCAGAAAACTACCGGCAGTAGGTGCACATATGGGTGCCACTCCCAATATTAGTATCATCAACGAAAAAATTTTTGCATTTTCTTCTACCGGGAAAACATCTCTTATAACTGCCCTTGGAGCAACCATACCTACACATCCGCCCAATGCCTGGAAAAACCTGAACACAATAAGCATTTCAATACTGTTTGAAAAGGCACAACCAACGGAAGCCAATATATATAAAATCATACCACTGATCAATGGTTTTTTTCGCCCGTACCTGTCCAGCAGGGGACCGCATAATAACTGGCCGATACATACCCCCACAAAAAAGCTGGCGAGGGAATAAGAGATCACATCTACCGACACTACAAGATCTTTCGCCATGGCAGGAAAGCCGGGCAGGTACATATCAATGGAAAAAGGCCCTACGGCAGATAATAAACCGAGAATCAGGATGATGACGGTACGGTTTTTTAACTCCGGGTTATTGGTCAACAGGTCATTTGTCATTTCAACAGGTCGTTATTGTTTATAAAATGCTATGGCAGCTTTCGGGAGGTAAAAGTAAATATTAAAAACGGGAGCGATGAAACTATGAATGCGAAGGGTAGATAAATAGGGCTGAATAGCAGGGATTTGATGCCGGGGTGCCGGGGGTGGATGCCGGATACTGGTGGCTGGATATTGGATACTGGTGGCAGTAACTGGCTTTGTAAAAGTTTTTTAAAATTCAACCCTTCAGTTTTATTGTTTGAGTTGGTGAACTGTTGAACCGTTGAACTTCATTATCGAATTATCACATTATCGAATTAGCTAATTATCCTCCCGTCTTTCATATGCACAATCCTGTCGCTCATTTTTGCCAGTTCTTCATTATGTGTGACGATTAAAAAGCTTTGCTGGAATTTATCCCTTAGTTCAATAAACAATTTATGCAGTTCCCGGCCATTTTCACTGTCCAGGTTGCCCGTGGGTTCATCGGCCATAACAATAGAAGGCTTATTGATCAATGACCTTGCTACTGCTACCCTTTGCTGTTCGCCGCCCGACAATTGGTGTGGTTTATTTTCGAGCCTGCCTCCCAGGCCAAGATTCAGCAGCAATTCCCTGGCCCTGTCCTCCACCACTTTTTTACCGGTACCCGATATCCACCCGGGAATACACACATTTTCCAAAGCCGTAAACTCGGGTAATAAGTGATGAAACTGGAATACAAAGCCGATATGCCTGTTGCGAAATTTTGCAAGGGATTTTCCGGATAGCTGGTCAACCCGCTGATCTTCCAGCATAACCTGGCCTTTGTCCGGCCCATCCAATGTACCCAGTATATGCAGCAAAGTGCTTTTACCGGCCCCGGAAGAGCCCACAATGCTCACAATCTCTCCTCTTGCTATGCTGATGTTTACCCCTTTTAAAACATGGAGCTTTCCGTAAAATTTTTCAATATTGCTGGCAGTTAACATCTGCCGAAAATAAACCATTTACGCGTAGATTAGAAAAATACGCAAGCATTACATTTATTTATTATTTGTAAGCTGGTAAAGTTGTCTATTTTAAATGTTAACAACACTGTTTAAAAATTACATTTGGTTATATCGTATGAAAAATTACATTTGCAAAAAAATAGGATTATGTTTTGGACACTTGAATTAGCTTCCCACCTGGAAGATGCACCATGGCCGGCAACAAAAGATGAACTGATAGATTACAGTATTCGCAGCGGTGCCCCTATTGAAGTTATTGAAAACCTGCAGGAGCTGGAGGACGAAGGCGACCTTTATGAGGGACTGGAAGATATATGGCCCGACTACCCAAGTCAGGAAGATTTTTTCTTCAATGAAGATGAATATTAATACTTCAAACAGATATCATTTCAAAAGCCCTCCTTATGCAGGAGGGCTTTTGGTTTATGACTGCACAGATAGATTTATCTGTGACCATTGAATTAATTTTTCTGGAATACCAGCAGATCTGTTTCCCCGTTTCCCCCACTTATATGCCTCAGGTTAACCTGTGTAGAACTTTGTGCAACAATTTCCCAGTCTTCCGATATTTCATCAAACAGGGCACTGTTATTAAAAGCGAGTAACAACTTATGCTTGCTGTCATCTACACCTGTATCCCAGGTGCCTGTAGCAATTGATAAGGTATTACTAGCCGCAACTGTCCCGGAATTAACGAAAGTAAATGAAAAGGAAGAAAAATCGGACGTTTCATCTGTACCATTATCAACATACGATGTAACACGCCAGGTGCCGGATTGTAAGGAAGTAGCCACCGCTTCTGATGCTCCGCCATTGTTATTATCATCATCCTTGGAGCAGGATGAAATATGTACGAGCAGCAATCCTGCAACAATAAAATTAAGTGCTTGTTTCATAAAATATAGTTTATACAGGTAATGCAAATACTGGTCCCAATCCTGGTTTAGTATAAAAAAAAGGCTCCTGTAAAGAAGCCTTTTGAAATAATACTGATGGGTGAGGTGATCAGGTGTCCTGCACACCCAGTTTCTCCATTACATAGTTGCTTACACCTGTAGTAGAATATCCGCCATCATGAAACAGGTTTTGCATGGTAACCATTCTTGTAAGATCGCTGAACAAAGTGATACAATAATTAGCACAGTCTTCTGCACTTGCATTGCCCAGTGGCGCAATGGCGTTGGCATAGTCAAAAAAATCGCCAAAGCCTTTTATACCGGTACCTGCAGTTGTTTTTGTGGGAGACTGGGAAACGGTATTAATACGCACTTTTTTATCTACACCATAATGGTAACCAAAACTGCGGGCAATACTTTCCAGCATAGCTTTAATATCTGCCATATCTGTGTAAAAAGGATAAGTTCGTTGTGCAGCCATATAAGTTAAGGCCACTACACTACCCCACTCGCTGATAGCATCTAATTTTTTTGCAACGGCCAGCATTTTATGAAAACTCATGGCACTTACATCAATGCCTTTTGCAAAGTAGTCGTAGTTACTTTCTGTGTATGGAATTTTTTTGCGGATGTTTACACTCATTCCTATAGAATGCAGTACAAAATCTATTTTCCCTCCCAGTACTTCCTGGCTTTGTGTAAATAAGGTAGTAAGTTCCTCCACGCTCGTTGCATCTGCAGGTATGATCTGGCTGCCAGTCTTTTCTGCCAGCTTATTGATCTCACCCATACGCATGGCAATGGGCGCATTGGTTAACACAAATGTTGCTCCCTCTCCATGTGCTTTTTCGGCCACTTTCCATGCAATGGAATTTTCATCCAGTGCGCCGGTTATAATGCCTCTTTTGCCTTTTAATAAATTGTAGCTCATATTATTCGATATTTAAATGAATGGTTGTATGCGTAAAAGTAATTTTTTAAGGTTGAAATAAAAAACGGGCAAATTTAAGTACCAGCAGGTTTACCAGGAACACCAGGGTAAAAATGCCTACGAAATGCGCCAGGAAAAATAAAAAAAGATGGTTGACTGAAGTTTTAGGGTTAATGAATTTGCGGATGAGTTTATGCATTCCGTAGCCCATTAACAATGCTCCAATTAGTGTCAAAAGAATGAACAGCTTTCCCAAATAAGTTGATTATTGATTATTGATTAGCAAGATCCGGGTGAGCCACCGACCTGCGGGTGATTCACCCGGATCTTGATTAGCTAATTACTTACCATTTCTCTCGCATTTTCTAAAGCTGCCGCAGTAGGCTTTTCGCCACTGAGCATCTGGGCAATGCTGGTTATTCTTTCGTCATTGGTTAAACGCCTGATAGAAGTTTCCACTTTATCGTTTACTATTTGTTTATATACAAAGTAATGCGCATCGGCCTTTGCAGCAATCTGTGGCTGATGAGTAATAGAAATTATCTGGTGACCCGCAGCCAGTTCTTTCATAATGATGCCCACCTGTCTGGCTGCTTCGCCACTAATGCCGGTATCTATCTCATCAAATATTAATGTAGGGAGTTGTAATTTTTTTGCCACCAGCGATTTTACACTCAGCATCAACCTGCTCAGTTCACCTCCGCTGGCCACTTTATGCAGCGGCTCAAATCGATTGCTTTTATTGGCATCAAATAAAAAATCGATGGCATCCGTTCCGGTTATAGAAAGCGTGGCGGCTGTAATGCTTACTTTCAATTGTGCATTGGGCATACCTACCTGCGCCAGCAGCTGGTTTACCTTTTGTGTAAAAGATTTAATTTGTACATTCCTGTTAGCAGATATTTTTTTGGCAATGGTTGCTGCAGCCGCAAAATACCCGCTGGTTTGTTTATCCAGCTTTTCTATTTCATTGGAAATATTTAAAACAGCATCCAGTTTTTGCTGCAATATATCCTGTATACTTAATAACTGCTGTGTTTCGACCACGCCATGTTTCTTAAGTAATTTATACCCGGCCGATAAACGGTCATTTACTGTTTGAATTCTTTCTGCATCATATCGTATGGCATCGTCGATTCTTTCAAGGTCATCGGCTACATCCTGTAATTCAATCAGGCTGCTGTTCATGCGTTGCGATAAACCTTTAAGGTCGGGATGAAACCCATCGAGGGAATGTATTTTTTGTTGTAAGATTTTTAATTGCTGTACCAGTGGTTCCTCGCTGTTTTTCAATTCAAAATAAATGCCCCCCAATTGTTGCTTTATATTTTCTGCATTGCTCAGTAATTTTAATTCGGCATCCAGTTCTTCCAGCTCATTTTCTTTTAATGATAATTCTTCCAATTCATCAAACAAAAATTTATTGTAGTCGAGTTCCTTGTTTGCATTGGCCTGTTGCAACTGCAATGCCTGCAATTGTTTTTTTGCAATAGTATACTGGTTAAATTGTTCCCTCAGCTGGTGAAGCAACGCGGCATTATCTGCCAGTGCATCCATTACCTGGCGCTGAAAATTTTCGCTGCCCAGTTCCAGCGTATCAAACTGCTGGTGCAGGTCTACCAGCAAAACCGCCAGTTCTTTTAACTGCGAAAGATTTACCGGTGTATCATTTATAAAACTTCTTGATTTGCCGCTGGCAGCTATCTCTCTCCTTAATAAAATTTCTTCACTGCTATCCAGTTCATACTTTTCGGTAAACGATTTTATGCCTTCATTTTTATGAACAAGGAAAGAAGCTTCTACCACGCATTTCTTTTCTTTGTTCTGCAGCACCCCGCTATCTGCTCTTTCGCCCAAAACAAGGTTAAGCGCTCCCATTAAAATACTTTTACCTGCACCGGTTTCCCCGGTGATGATATTTAGATGATCTGAGAAAATTATTTCCAGTTCACTTATAATGGCGTAGTTCTGAATATGTAATTTTTGAAGCATAGAGAAGCAGCAAATTAGCGAATATTTTTACAAGCATAAAACAAAAGGCTGCCCTTTTGAGACAGCCTTGTGTGAAGATATTTTAAGTGACCTAATTGTGAAGGATGACCCTCGAATGGAGGGCGAGGGGGCTACCTTGCGCAGCGGCTCTTAAGCCAGCTGCATAAACTGTATAAATTTTACCTTCTGCAAAAGTAAATTGCAGGGTGGCCAATACCGGTGTTTTTGTATTGGCCTTCATGATATTAATAGTATAAACGCCTGCATTGATGGGTAGAAAAGTAGCCAGGCCAGGATCTGCATTGGTTGCCCTGCCATAATATCTCTTATCAGTAAGCGGGGTGGTATCATTCACTTTGGCAAAGTCTATATCTATTGTATCCGCATCCGGCGAAAGGTGTAGAAACCTTATATGCGATTTACCCGCTGCCGGTGCTGTTAAGCTATCGGCCAATACCAGTCCCTTTAAAGTAGCGGTAGTGCTGAGTGTATCAAATACAAAAATGCTATACGTAACATTGGGTGAAAAAGGAACGTTGCCCTGCGTAACATTTATAGTGCCATTGGCAGATATTCTCACATTTCTTGTACCTGCATCAACAGTAAGGTATGGACTTCCGGGCATTCCTGTGGTAGTTGCAAAACCAAGTTGGGTGTCTGTTATTTTTACGTTATCCACGTAAACATCTACTGCGGGTGCATCAGGCGAAGCATTCGTTACAGTTACTTTCGCTGTTCCGCTCACTATGTCATCATCACTTTTATCGCAGGAAGAAAGAAACATCACCGCCCCTGCAAAGGCCAGGAGCTTTATGAACTTAAATAAGTATTGCATAAGTAATCTTTTAATTAGCGGGATACATCCCGTATTGATCGGTAAACAGGTTAATTATTACCCGCGCATTTGAACAACTATCAGGCCATATTGATAATAAAAATGCTGCTTGTGCAGCAGCGTTTTTATTATAGTATACAATGATTCATTAACTGAACATTTCTCTTACTTTATCAAAAAATGATTTTTCATTTTTCTCAGGCTTAGGTTCAAAATTAGGAGAGCCCTGCATTTTTTCTAGGATTTCTTTTTCTTCGTTGCTAACGTGTTGGGGTGTCCATATATTCACCTGTATCAGCTGGTCGCCTTTTTCATAACCGTTCACCTGCGGAAATCCTTTGCCTTTCAAACGGAAAATTTTACCGCTTTGCGTACCAGGTGGTATTTTTATTTTAGCCCGTCCATCTATGGTTGGTACTTCTACCTGTGTTCCAAAAACGGCATCAGGGAAAGAGATGTGCAGGTCAAACGCAACATTCAATCCATCCCTGTGTAACTGCGGGTGTGGTTCTTCCTCAATCAATACAATAAGATCACCGGCAGCGCCACCACGTTCACCTGCGTTTCCTTTACCACCTACGCTCAGTTGCATGCCTTCCTGTACACCTGCCGGAATATCAATGGTAACTGTTTCTTCTCCATATACCCTGCCTTCACCTTTACAGGCAGTGCATTTTGTTGTTACGGTGGTTCCTTCTCCATTACAGGTAGGACAGGTAGTAACGGTTTGCATCTGACCTAAAAAAGTATTCTGAACCTTGCGCACCTGCCCGCTGCCACCGCAACCTGTACAGGTTTGTACGCTGTTTTTATCTTTTGCACCACTACCCTGGCAGGTAGTACATTTAATATGTTTTTTAACCTTGATGGTTTTTGTGGCGCCTTTTGCTATCTCTTCAAAATTGAGTTTTAGTTTCACCCGAAGGTTAGATCCTCTTGTACCACGGCCACGGCTACCCGAAGCCCTGCGCCCGCTGCCGCCAAAGAAGCTACCAAACCCCTCATCACCAAAAATATCACCAAACTGGCTGAAGATATCATCCATGTTCATACCTGCACCGGGATGGCCGCCGCCGGCACGGCCACTGCTAAAAGCATTGTGCCCAAAACGATCGTACTGCGCTTTTTTATCTGCGTCATTCAACACTTCGTACGCTTCTGCAGCTTCTTTAAACTTTTCTTCCGATGCTTTATCACCCGGGTTCCTGTCAGGATGGTGCTGCATGGCTGTCTTGCGATATGCTTTTTTAATTTCCTCCGCAGAAGCACCTTTTGCAACACCTAGTATTTCGTAATAATCTCTCTTCATAATATGCCAATGTGATAATTAGCCAATGTGATAATCAGATGCTACAAAGCGGGAGAATTATCACATTATCAAATTATCGAATTATCAAATTTATTTGCCTACCACCACTTTTGCAAACCTTACCTGTTTTCCATTAAGGGTATACCCTTTCTGAATTTCATCCACAACTTTTCCGATGTTTTCTTCCCCGGCGGCTATTTCTGTAATGGCTTCGTGCTTCTCCACGTCAAAATCGGTGTTGATGCTTTCCAACGGCTTCAGTCCTTTTTGAGTCATCACATTTTTAAGCTTGGCAAACACCAGCTTATTGCCTTCCTTTATTTGTGCGAGGTCTTCACTTTGTTCCATTTGTTTTTCTGCACGTTCGCAATCATCCAGTACGTCCAGCATAGACACAATGATATCTTTTCCTGCTGTCTGGATCATTTCCATTTTTTCTTTTGATGTGCGCCGTTTGTAATTGTCGAACTCAGCAAATAGTCTCAGGTATTTATCTTTTTGTTCCTGCAACTCTTCCTGTAATTTTTCAAAAGACCTGTCTTCTTCTTCTTCAGGGTTGCTCAAATGATTGTTTCCGGGAATATCTGCATCAGCATTAATATCCATTTCCATATTATCCGTTATCGGTTGCTTATTATCTTCCATATCTGTAGTTTAAAAATGTGTGCAAAGGTACAATAGTCAAACATACTGCCAATGCTAAATCACGGTCAAATTGACACAAAAAGGATAAAAAGAGGACGAAATGGAATGGAGGCGGGTGGAGATCTGTTGATCGGGGATTATTTTACTGGAGCTTAGTTAATTATAGATTGGTTGTTTAGAGATTAAAGAATGCACTAATTAGATGACCAGTTAACTGATTAACTAGTCTCTAATTCGCTACTTAACCACCTGGAACTTGCCGGACTGTACGATAACGCCGTTTTTATCTCTCAACTGGAAAATGTAAACTCCCCTGAAAAAATCATCGAGATTGATGGAAATACGGGTGGGCGTTCTTTTTACTTCATATACTTTTTTTCCCATGAAGTTGTATACCTCTAACGAATAAGATTTATCATAGCCTTTAGTGAACTCAAACGTAATGGTTGAGCTGGCTGGGTTTGGATAGAAATTTATCAGCTTTGCCGGGGCGTTATCATCGGAAGCCGATGTTTTATTCTGAGCAAAAGCGGTAAAATTTATTCCAACAAGTAAAATTAATATGTAAAAAATTTTATTCAACTAAGTAAAATTAGTAAAACTGTTTAACTAAGCTACGAAATTATATCAAAAGTAATGCTAATACTCAACGCAAAATGACCTGTTTTATTTTAAACGGCCGTTTTTAATTAGTTTAAGGCGGTTAATTTTTTGTCGATGGCTGCAAAATCGGGTTCTTCCCCGGCATTTTCTAATACTTCCGCGTATTGAACCAGGCCATTTTTATCAACAATAAATGCCGAACGCTTGCTTACCCCAATCATGCCCATATTGCCAAAAGATGCATAAATAGTTTCATATAAGGCAGACACCTCTTTATTAAAGTCGCTTAATAAAGGAAAATTATACCCCTGATCGGATTTATATTTTGCCAGGGTATATACTGAATCTACCGAAATTCCCAATACCTGTGTTTTATCAGAACTATACCGGTCAATATTATCCCTTATCCCGCATAGTTCTTTTGTACATACACTGGTGAATGCTAAGGGAAAAAATAATAACAATACATTTTTTTTACCTGCAAAATCTGCAAGACTCACTTTTTCTTTTTCTGAATTGAAAAGTGTAAAATCAGGTGCTTCCTGTTGAAGGATTATAGCCATGGTATCAATTTAATAAGGCGAAGGTACGGCAAGCAATACAAAAACAGAAGCCCCATCAAAAGACAGGGCCCCTTTTATCCAAACAATCCATAAAAACAAAATTTTTCCTTGTTGGCACAGGACAATTTGTGATGAGGATTGTATTAAACTATCATTTATATAAACGCAGATCGCCTATGCACTGCATAGAGCATTCATTTTTTTTAAATTTTTATGTAGGAAAATAGTACAGAACTGGGGTAAGTGTTGGTTCATAAGCAGCGGCAGTTTTTCACTAGCGTTAACGATGCTTAGTGTTGCAATATTGCCCGCAACATTCAAAAGTTATCAACAGGAAATACTATAATCTTCGCATGTGCAATACCTGCGGTGCGGCACTTCCCCAGGGAGCCAGTTCCATTAAAGGCAGGTTTTTTTTAGTAAAACGCCATGCTTTATTTATAAAAACAAATTCAGGAGGAACGGATGGCTGGGTAATATTTATAGTTAATCGTCCATAACTCTGATCGCAGGACCATGTTCCGTTGTAGGTTATACCAGCTTTCACGGCTATCATGGGGCCAGTGTAATAGGTATCTTTTAACAACCTGAATACCCATCCATTGTATTGGGCAGTGTTATCAGTTCCATTGTCTGTGGCCAGTTGTACAATAAAATCGCTGTTTAATACATTCTCTTCAAAATATTCTTCATAAAGCTGCGCTGCGGGATTGTCTCCTTTTTTACAACCTTGCAGCAACAGGATCATGGTTGCAAAAAGCAATGCAATCACAAACCCCCATTTAACAACAAAATTGTGTATGGACTGATTATATTTCATAGATAGCCGAAAATTTGTCGTTTACATAATTGATGAAAAAATCGCTGTTCAGTTCCTGGCCGGTAGCTTTCCTGCACAATTCGCCGGAGTTATAATAACGCCCGTATTGGTAAATATGTTGTTGAAGCCATTCTAAAACGGGCCGGTTATTTCCCTCCTCCAGTGCTGTTTCTATAGACACATGCTGCTTTGAAATAGTTGCATACAACTGTGTCGCGTATAAACTACCAATGCTGTACGTGGCAAAATAACCAAAACTGCCGTGGCTCCAGTGCACATCCTGCAGGCAACCTGTTTTATCATCCGGCACTGTAACGCCCAGGTATTGTTTGTACAACTCGTTCCAGCGTGCCGGAATATCTTTGGAAGCAATGCTTCCTTCTATGAGTTGTTTTTCTATTTCGTAACGGATCATTACGTGAAAATGATACGTAAGTTCATCTGCTTCTGTACGTATGAGCGATGATGTTACTTTATTAATGCCTTTGTAAAAACGTTCCACTGAAATAGGTTGCAGCTGCTGCGGGAAATATTCCTGCAATAATTTATAATTATGTTTCCAAAAGTGTAAACCCCTGCCCACGCAGTTTTCCCACAAGCGGCTCTGGCTTTCATGAATGCTCAGGCTGCAATACTCCCCCAGGGGCAAACCATATTGCGCTGCCGGGAGTCCTTGTTCGTATAAAGCATGACCGCCTTCGTGAATACAACTCCAGAGCATATTGGAAAAATCATTTTCATCGATCCTTGTGGTTACCCGCACATCCTGGCTGCTGAAGTTGGTAGTAAAGGGATGTTCGCTGATATCCTGGCGGCCGGCCTCAAAATTAAAATGCATAAGGCGCAGCATCTCTACGCCCATTTTCCACTGCTGGTCTTTATCAAAATGCTGGTGCAGGAAATGATCATCTACCTGCGGTTTGTTTTTTATTTTTTGCAGGACTTCGGCTAACCGGGGTTTTAACGATGCAAAAAGTGCATCTGTAGTGGTTGTATTCAGCCCGCGGTCGTAATCATTCATGAGGGCATCGTAGGGATGTTTATCATATCCCAACAGGTCTGTTTCCTGTTTTTTAAGTTCAATTATTTCGTGGAGAGGATCCTGGAAAACGGCAAATTTATTCTGCTTGCGGGCTTCTATCCAGGCATAAAAACTTTTATTAACCGCTTCACTCATGCGGCGCACAAAATCGGATGGCAATTGTTTGCTTTTATTATAATCGTACCAGCTGAGCTCCACATTTCTTTTTTCATCAGCAGACAGTCCGTCCTTTGAAAGCAGCTCCTGTAAAAGACTACCAAATTTTTCGCTGGTAAATTGTTCATGTGCAATCTCACTTAAGGTAGCAATTTGCCTTCCCCTTATTTCTCCGCCTTTGGCGGGAATATAAGTTTCCTGGTCCCATTGCAAAACTGCCGATGCATATTTTACATCGGCAATTTTTTGAAGGGTTTGTTTGTACGTTTGGTACAAATTAGCTGAGATCATTGAAAATAATTTTGTGTCTGGCTTTTAATACTATATCGCGGCTAACTTTATTTTTACCTGAAGTTTACAACGCTCTATAGGTATAAAATGCTTTGAAAATTATGCCCGGGTAGTCCGACTCTGTATGCTGATGTTTTACAGGAAAGTTGATGCTGTTGTATGTATAAACGGTATTATCTTCTAAATAAGGCGCTCCACCTGAGTCTAAAATAATATTTTTAGTTCTGTTATTTTTCCCCTGGAGCAACTGATAAGATTCTTCGAAAGGCAACACATCAAACGACCGGCAAATAGAAAGCCTGCAAAATGGGTCAATTTTCGTATCATAAGTAAAACTGTTTGTAAACACCAAATCAGTTACTGCACCATTCACCATGTAATATTTAGATGCGATAATGTTACCATTTACATCTGTTATAGAAGTATCTCTTCCATGCCTCATTAATGTTCCAATTTCATCCATCACCATTACTTCCCCGTAAATATTGTTACCGTTGTATTGGTACTTTTTAACCGTTATGGTACTAGTGTATTCATAAGGTGGAACATCGTTTTCAATTTCTACCTCAACAGTTGAATCATAAATATTACGACCCGCAGCATTGTATTGATAATAGCTAATGGTAGAATCTATGGCTGTTGGGTCAGCGGAACCCAGGGCTTTTTCATAATCGTACGTAACTTTTTTGAAAGGGATTGTATCAGCACCGCTGTATTGAAATTTTTCAGTGCGAAATAAAAACCATCCTCCTGCTTCTTTTATTGAATCAGTGCTCAATTGCACTCTTTTTTGACCATCGTAAAAAAAAGTTGTCAAAAATATTGAATCATTAACTCCTGCAACACTATCGACCTGGTATAATTTATTAAGATAAATACTATCATTAACTCCTGGCGGTTCAACCGGATCCGGCCCATCTTCTATCGTAAAATCTTTCTGACAGGAGATAAAGCCTATGCTTAGAACAGCCAGCATGCCAAACATTTTCTTGAATAATTCCATGGGATGATTTATTTTAACGTGATTAAGATAATATTTATAATGCTTTGTATAGAAACTTAATTATTCTATCAGCCGCCATTCCCGGGTCACCAAAACGAACAGATAAGGGCAGTCCGTCTGGCCTGTAAATATAGCTGGTATAGTCAGCCTCCCGGGTATTACAAGATCCATCATGATATCTATAAGAAATGCGGTTATTCGGTTTTTCCATATCAAAATAAATAGTTTCCGGCGGAGCTGCACATTTTTTTTCACCGCAGACAAACCGTCCTTTGACAGCAGTTCCTGTAAAATATTCCCAAATGTTTCGCCGGTAAACTGTACATGAGCTATCTCGCTTAACGTAGCAATTTGCCGTGCTCTTATTTCGCCGCCTTTGGCGGGAACATAGGTTTCCTGGCCCATTGCAAAACTACCGATGCATATTTTACATCGGCAATTTTTTGAAGGGTTATTTTGTATTGATCATATAATTTCATGCACAAAAATTAAAAGCTGCCATTATAACTGCCTCTAAAAAAGAGATTAGAAATGCCTGTATACGAAGAAAATCCGGTAATGTAAAGCAGGAAAATCAGTATTAGGTCCCATATTAATCTGGGCAGGAAACCCGGCTGCATTCAAAATATATTTTCCTGCAAGATCCTGGAACTGATCCGGGGAACCTATGTTTCGCCAGGTACTTCTTATCCTGTTGTTATAGGTTTGAGTTACCGGGTAAATGGTGGTATCCACTGCTGCTAACGGAAGCGCTTTATTAATGTTTAATTTTTGCATAGGAGAAACAGAGGATTCGTAAGCATAAAACTCGTCATTTAATGGTGTATCAAACCCAACATAGTAATTGAGCCATGAAACCGCATTGCCCCGGCTATCAGTAACAATCGTATCTCTAAGCGCATATGTTTCGTCTGGTTGCGCTGGTATTATGTGGGTGATAGTACTATTAGACAGGGCATAAACGTTGTTGCCGGCATAAGTATAATTGGTCACCAGTTTTTCTATGGTAAAATACTCTCCTGATGCTGCGGTAATTGAATGATTTTCTGCAACAACTGAGTCCCTGGTCTTTTTTCCGGCAGCATTAAAAAAGTGATAAGTATGTATCGTGTCTGCTGAAGAACTACTTGGTGCTACAAGATCTAATATATATTGGGTTTCAAGTGGCAGAAGCTGCGTGCCGTTATATTGAAACAGCCATTTTTGCCGGGTATTGTAAATAAAACCAGGATGAAGCAGCGAAGGCACTTCTGTAACATCTATGGCTGTTACCCGCTTATTTGCATCATATTGATACAACTGGGTTATAAAGGTATCACTCACTGTTCCATTTGAAAAAACATGGTATACCTTATCCAGGTAGTTACTGTCATTTACAATTACCGGGGGATCAATTTCTTCTTCAACAGTAAAATCTTTCTGGCAGGAGATAAAGGCTATGTTTAATACAGCCAGCAGGCAAAATATTTTCTTAAATGATCTCATCGGGATCTTTTTATTTACAAATGATTAAAATTATAGCGCCTTGTATAAAAACTTAATTATTCTATCAGCAGCCATTCCCGGGTCACCAACACGAACATATAAGGGCAGTCCGTCTGGCCTGTAAATATAACCGGTATAGTCACCATCCTCGAAATTACCAAATCCGTAGTCATATCGGTAAGAAGTTCGGTTATTTGGTGTCTGCATTTCAAAATAGAAGATTTCCGGCGGAGCTACCACGAAAAGTGTGCTAAAATTAGAGATCCTGCTAAATGGAGAAGGGTTTGTGTCGTAGGTAAATACGGAAGCGTTGTGAATATCCCAGGTAACCCCGTTATCATCTGTATCATACCGTTTACTGCTAATGATATTGCCCCTGCTATCCAGTGTGGAGGTATCCTTTTGTATATATTCCTGCGTGTTGCCATTTCCTAACCTGTTACCAGCTTTGTAAAAAGTGAAAGCACTTACCTGTAAAGGAGGGTATGAGTACGTAACAACAGTGGTATCTGTGGGAGCACTTATAAGAACGCCATTATTTACAACGGTATTATAGGAAACAGCAGAATCTTTTATGAGCTTTCCATTAGCATAGAAGTAGTGGGTAATGGTAGTATCTTTATCGAAAGTACCGCTGCCATAATAGGCATGATCGGTAGTTTTAGCAGGTAAAGTATCAGAGCCATTATAGCTGTACAAATATTCGTCCATCAGCGCAACGCCACCACCATCATCCGAATATTGTTTCATGGAGATCACTCTTTTGGATGCATCATATTGATAGCGGGTGATATAGGCCGTATCAAATTGTGCAGGGCCGATACTGTCTAATTCAATTACCTGGTCAATATAAATGCTGTCGCCTGCAGGCGGATTTACCGGGTCTGGCTCTTCTTCAATAACAAAATCTTTTTGACAGGCACTTAGTACAAAACCTGCAATTACAACAAGGGCGAATAAACTTTTAAATGATTTCATAAAGGCAATTAGTTACACTATTGATCTGAAATAATCTTATTATTTTAGAATAAGATGCAAATAAATGAAATAATTGCCGGAATGCCGCCACCACCCGTTTTCTTAACATCGGAATGTTAGCAAAAAACGCTCCTCTTTCCTTTTAAAGGCTTTTGTAAGTAAAAACATAGATGGCATAATAACCCGGTGTATCATCGTCTGCTACCACCCTGTAGGGATAACCATTGGCATGGTATTGAAACTCGCCAGTTAGATCTATATCGTATGTGGTTACATCGTCGGTTATTTCATATGATGTAATACGATTATTATATTCCTGCATTTCATTATAATCGGTTTGACCGGGTGGCGTAACCGCCAGCGTTCTGAAATTTGACAAAAGGGCAAAAGGAGAAGATTTATTGTCATAGGTATATGTAGCAGTCCTCCTTAAGCTATTTGCTCCATTGTTTATATCGTAGCGTTTACTACTAAGTACGTTTCCATTGGCATCCCTCAGCGTACTGTCTCTTCCAACAAGGATATAATTCCAGCCCAGGTCATCGGTTACAGTAGTAAAGTTGTTATACACTGCATTGCCAGCGTATTGATATCGGTTCACTCTGATGGTAGTGTAAGATTCAACGGAGCTTCCATTTAAGTGATGTTTTAACCAGACAGAAGAATCATAAAGATTTTTACCCTGTATATCGTATTCATAAAAGGTAGTGGTAGAATCTCTGAGCAAAATATTGTTTTGTTCACCAACATCTTCATAATCTACATGAAATTTTTTAAAAGGGAGCGTATCATTCGCATTATAGTAATAAACGTATTTTTCAAATATTGATTCATTGTTATTATTCCCGTAAATATATGCCGTAAGGGTAGAAACCCTTTTACGTGAATCGTACTCATAAACAAACTTTCTGGTGGTATCTTTTACACCTGCAATGCTGTCTATTTCATAAATTTTATCCAGGTAATTACTGGCATTTGTTGTAACCGGCGGATCAATGGGATCCGGTTCTTCTTCAATAATGAAATCCTTCTGGCAGGAAATGAAAGCAAGGCTTAGCAGAAGCCCTAATCCGGTTAGTTTTTTGAATGATTTCACAGGAAAATTGATTTGGTATTGATTTAGATTAACTTTATTTTATTAAAAAAAAAATGGATGCAAATACATGAAATTATTGCTGCACTGGAATCAAAGGCACCCCCTGATTTGCAGGAAGATTACGATAATGCCGGCTTAATAACGGGAAATCCACTATGGAATTGTACGGGCGTTATAATTTCGCTGGACGCGACGGAGGCCGTGGTAAAAGATGCTATTGAAAATAATTGCAATTTGATTGTCGCCCACCACCCCATTATTTTTAAAGGATTGAAAAAAATTACGGGCAAAAATTACGTGGAGCAAACCATTATCAGTGCCATAAAAAATGATATAGCTATTTATGCCATACATACCAACCTTGATAATGTGATGGATGGGGTTAATGGAAAAATTGCAGATATGCTTGGCCTTGTTAACAGGAAGATATTGGTGCCCAAAACGGAACTCCTGCAAAAGTTAGCTGTTTTTGTTCCGCTGGCAGCAAAGGATGAATTGCTGAATGCCTTATTCAATGCCGGGGCTGGTGACCTAGGAAATTACAGCGAATGTAGCTTTAGTTCAGACGGTAATGGAACGTATAAAGCGGGCGAAAATGCCAGCCCCCACCTGGGCGAAAAAGGTAAAAGACATAACGAACCCGAAGCCAGGGTGGAAGTAATATTCCCGCAATGGCTGCAAAGCCGTGTGCTAACGGCCATGAAGGCCCATCATCCCTACGAGGAAGTTGCCCATGAAATATACTCCCTCGAAAATAGCTACCACCAAACGGGCAGCGGGTTGCTGGGAGAACTGGCAGAACCACTGCCTGAACGGGAAATGCTGGCAAAACTGAAGCACATATTCAACATACCCGCCATAAAACATACAGCTTTTATCGGTAAAACGGTAAAAAAAATTGCCCTTTGCGGGGGTGCCGGCAGCTTTTTAACCCTTGCTGCTATTGCATCCGGGGCAGATATGTATATAACCGGGGATGTTAAATACCACGAGTTTTTTGATGCAGAGGGCAAACTGTTTTTGGCAGATATTGGCCACTACGAAAGCGAACAATTCACTATTGACCTGTTGTTTGATATTTTGAGGGAAAAATTCCCTAACTTTGCCGTCCTTAAAACCGGGGTAAATACCAATCCTGTTAGTTACTTCCTGTAATGTTGAGCATAAACTTTCAGTACAGGGAAGCCCGCAAACTGCGTGGACGATGTTGACAAATGGTATACAGCCGGTAAACAAAAAAATAAACGATAAACATTATGGCTTCAGTTAAAGAATTCTCAGTAGAGGAAAAATTAACATCAATGGTTCGCTTGCAAAAAATTGACAGTAAACTGGATGAAATCCAGATACTGAAAGGCGAATTACCAATGGAAGTTAAAGACCTGGAAGATGAAATTGAAGGGTTGCATGCAAGGCAGACACGTGTGGAAGAAGAAATAAACGGTATCACCGAATTTATTCAGCAAAAGAAAGATGGTATTACAGAAGCACAGGCGCTGATAAAAAAATACGAAAAGCAAAGCGAAAACGTAAAGAACAATCGTGAGTTCGAAGCGATCAATAAAGAAATTGAAATGCAGCAGCTGGAAGAAAAGCTTTGCGAAAAACATATCAAAGACGCTACAGAAGAAATTGCAGAAAAAGCCAAACAATTAGAGAGCGCTAAAAAAGCGGTATCCACCAAAGAAGCCAATCTCACCGGCAAAAAAGGTGAGCTGGAAAAGATCATCAGCGAAACAGAAAAAGAAGAGAAGCATTATAATAAAGATGCCGTGGATGCAAGAACACATGTGGATGAAAGGTTATTGCTGAGCTACGACCGTATCCGCAAAAACTACCGCAACGGCCTGGCTGTTGTACCAGTAGAAAGAGATAGCTGCGGTGGTTGTTTCCACGCCATTCCTCCTCAAAAACAAAGTGAGATTAAACTGCGTAAAAAAGTAATGGTTTGCGAAAACTGCGGTCGTATTTTGGTTGATTCTGACCTGGCTGATTCAGTGGAAGTGAAATAATTTTTATCAAGTATATTTTGAAACCATCCCTTACCGGGATGGTTTTTTTATGTTGCGACTTTTACTGATATTTTTTTCGCCGTTGCTGTTAACAGTTATCTCAAAACCATACTTCCGCCTGCATATGCCGGGGATGGGTGCACTGCCTGATGGCAATGGCTTGTGTGGATTGTGGCGTTTGCGTGCGGGCATGGGAAGAAATACAATGCCAGAAGACCAACATTGGCAGCAAGCCTGAAGGGCTGTTATTATTCCAGAACGTTCATTTGATTGAATAGCTGAACCCCGAAGGTGTGACATTAAATAATATCACCCCTTCGGGGTTCAGCTGTATTCTCTATTACCTTTTCCTATAATCATAACATCCCTTCGGGATTAATTGAACAACTTAGAACATTACTATTTTTTCCGCCGGTGGTATTACCAGGTTATCTTAAACCCACACTTCCGCCTGCATATGCCGGGGATGGGTGCACTGCCTGATGGCAATGGCTTGTGTGGATTGTGGCGTTGGCGTGCGGGCATGGGAAGAAATACAATCCAGGAAGACTAACATCTTCAGAAAAAAGGCCCCGAACCGTAGCGGTAATTTGCAACCTTCCATTTATTTTTCAATTCCAACCATAAATATTCACCAATGAAAATCTGCTTTCTTCTACTATTTGCACTGACAACTTCAGGTTCGTTCTGCCAACAAAATAAAAACCCATTCGCAGACACCGCATTTATTTATCAGGGTTTTGGTGCAGGAGGTTCAACTGCAGCTTTGTCGGCATACAGCAAAGCTGTTGATTCAATTTCAGGCATAAAAAAAATCAATTAAATAAACTATCGCTGGATACTTTGAATTTTCTCATTGCTCATGTTAAATCACAACGTTACTATCAACAGAAGGTAGGCCGCAGTTTCTACGCAAGTATTATTAATAAGGGGCAGGAACGGCGAATAGCAATAGTTCCTTACGGAGTAATCATCAACTTACAAAACAAAAGGCAATACGTATTTAGAAGTAAGCCTTATACTGAAATTTACGACCGCTTCGTAGCCCAACATTACCGCTGACAAAAGTAGACAGCAAGGCTGCAACATCCCTTATACAATCAAAATTTATAAAAGTTGCTTGTTAATAAAAGGCATGACGTTATAATGTCCGGCATTAGACAATGCATAATGACTGATGTCTTCCCGATGAGGGATCTGCCTCGTTTAGCTTTTCCCAACAAATCTCTCCCTTAGGTTCCCACGACTGCATAGGGGGCAGGCCGGAAGCCAGGAAAGCTGTAATATCCCTTATGCAATCAAAATTTATAAAGGTTGCTTGTTAAGAAAAGGCATGGCTTTATAAATTCCCGGCATTAGAATATGCATAATGACTGCTGTCTTCCCTATGAAAGAGGGATGTGCCTGGTTTAACCCGGCAGGAATAATCATAATCTAAAACTCATTTGCCTTTTTTCTTCTTCTTATCAGGATAGATCTTCTGCGCTTTTTCAATCAATGCTATAAATTCATTTTGCAGGTAATCTGTTCTGTCTGCAGCAGCGTTTGAAATATTCCAGATAGTTTGCCACTCGACATCAGGAAAAAATTTAGATTGTTTTAGTTTAAGTCCAAACATGGTAATACCTGTTGCCAGCCTCAGTTCTTTATCCAGCTCATTAAAAGCAGCGTGTTCATCTTTCACATTCCAGGTAATATTTTTTGTGGTAGTATCGTTGCACAAGCCATACTTTAAATTGAGGGTAGCAATATCATCGGCTACTGTTGTACCCGTGGTAAATTTATTCTGGTCGGTAGGTTCTATTTCAAAAATGGCCAGCGTGCTGTTACCGCTGCCTATTTCACCGCCTTCCAGGTCGCTACCCATATCGGCCAATGCATCTTTTTTATTGTCGAAACCTATCAGCCTGTATTCTTTTACCATGGCCGGGTTAAATTTAATATTCATATAAACGTCATCTGCCACGGCATAAAAATTTTGGGTTAATTCCTTTACCAATACTTTTTCAACCTCGGCCTGGTCGTCAAGGTAGGCATAGTTGCCATTGCCTTTTTTTGCCAGGGTTTGCAGTTTCGAATCTTTAAAGTTGCCCATACCTACCCCCAGGCAGGTAAGAAATACACCTGATTGTTTTTGTTTAGTAATGAGTTCATCCAGGGCTTTCTCCGAAGTTTCTCCTACATTAAAGTCGCCGTCTGTAGCCAGTATCACCCTGTTGTTCCCTTCCTTTATAAAATTATTTTCCGCTACTTTGTATGCCAGTCTTATGGCAGATTCGCCCGGGGTGTCTCCACCAGCTGTTAATTCTTCAATAGATTTAAGGATCGTTTGTTTGTCTTTGCCGGAAGTTGCCTGCAACCACACAGCCACCGTACCGCCATATATTACAATAGAAACCTTATCCTGGTCGCGCAGATTTTTTACGAGCGACTGTAAACCGGCTTTGAGCAGGGGCAATCTTTTTTCATCGTCCATACTGCCGGATACATCCACTAAAAACACAAAATTGCCCGGCGGAATTTTATCGAGATCTAATTTTTTTGCATTAATATTTAAATACAACAATTGTTTTTGATCGTTCCAGGGGCAGGAGCTGAGGTGGGTCCTTAGCTGAAACACATCAGCAGCCGGCGGTTCCTTGTAATACAGGTTGAAGTAATTCATCATCTCTTCTACCCTCACTGCATCGGGCGGCACCCTGCTTTTCATATTTAAAAAACGGCGCACATTGCTATAAGAAGCTGTATTTATATTGAGCGAAAAACCGGTATTAGGAAACTTACCTGTATTAACATATTCGTTTTCTACCAGCTGAAAATAAGTTTCATCGCTTGTAAACCATTTATAGCGGCTGGTTTGCTGGTAATCCTTTATTACAGAAATTAATTTTTGTTTTCTTTTGCTGGCAAAATCTGCCGAGGTCTTCATTACTATATTCAGCCAGTCAGATGTTTTTATATATACAGATTTCGTCTCGTACCCTTCCAGGGTAAATGTAAGGGAGTCGTAAGGTTTGTTAACGGTAAAGCCAAAACTACCGCCGGTGCCCGACTGGAAGAGCACTTTAGCCGAATGAACAAAGATCTTTACATTTTGAAGGGGGATATTTTTATCGCTTTTTACTTCCCCACGCAAATAGAATTGCCCTATTGCAATATTTGCAAAAAGTACGGCTAAGCAGTATAAAGCGAGTTTTTTCAAGCAAAAAACAATTGAGGTAATATAATTCTTTATTACCAAACGAATTTTCGGGCATTTTGTTATTCACCCGTGAGCTGGTAGATTTCCCTCAGGTTCCTTGCCAGCCCGTCATAATCCAGTCCATACCCGAGCAGGAACTTATCCGGAACACTAAATCCCAGGTAATCGATGGTAATCGGATGTTGCAGAGCAGTTGGTTTGTGAAGCAGGGCAACAATTTTTAAAGAGGCCGGCTGCTGATCGGTTAATTGAGGCAAAAATTCATACAAGGTTTTGCCGGTATCAACAATATCTTCCAGTACCACTACATGCCTTCCTTTTAGCGATTCATCCAGCCCTATGGAAGTAATTACATTGCCGGTACTTTTAGTGCCCTTGTAAGAAGCTAGTTTTATAAAACAAATTTCAGGCTCGCAATCCAGTTCCTTAAAAAGATCGGAGGCAAACATGAAGGAGCCATTCAATACAGCAATGAATAGGGGGTTTTTTCCTGCATAGGCTGCATTGATCTCCGCCCCTAACCTTTTTATCTGCTCATCAATTTGAGCGGCGGCTAAATATGGAACAAATTTTTTATCCTTTACCTGGATTGAGGACATGTTATTTTTATTTTGCTATAATTAATTGCTGGCCGGGCTTAAGATCATTGCCGGGCAGACTGTTCCATTCCTTTAACTCATCTACCGTAACATTGTATTTTTTTGCGATACTATATAAACCCTCTTTAGGTTGCACTTCGTGCGTTCTAGGGATAGTTGTTTCCACCACCGCTTTTATTATAGCGCCGCCCGGTCTCAACCTTACTATATCGCCTTTTTTTACCTGGCCGGTTGATTCCATTCCATTGTATTGCGCCAGCATGGCCAGTTGTACGGCGTTCACCTGCGACACATCGTAAAGGCTTTCATTTTCAAGGGCAGTATAGCTGTCCCTGTTACCCTCCTTGTGCTTTCTCTCCAGGTATATCCATTGGTCTTCTTTTAAGAGGCCGTCGATGGTAAGGTCATTGTACTCCATCAGTTTCACCAGGGCAATATCATTTTCAGTGGCAATGGCCAGCAGCGAAGTTCCTTTAAAAGCCATCACCGCCTTAAGCTTGTTAAAATATTGATTGCTTTTATTTTTCCTATTAGAAAATAATTTTTGAAAAAGACCGGCATCTTTTTTTTCGGCAACCGGTATTTCCTTTTTTTCAATTGCTTTGCTTTCTTTCATCACGGCAATATCTTCCGGTACGGTTCTTACTCCATCCATAGGATCGTTGTATTGCTGCAAATTATATTTTTCAATATTACTGATCAAAATTTGCGGGTATCTTGGGTTGGTGGCATACCCTGCTTTTTTTAAGCCATAGGCCCAGCCTCTGTAATCTGTTGACTCCAGTTGAAAAAGGGAAGCATACCGTGGACTGGTATATAAGTAATTGCTATGATCATTGTAACTGTCCATAGCGCTGGCGTATTTGCGAAAACATTCATTGGGTGCATCGTCTGTGTGGCGTACACTTTCACCGGTCCAGGTGCTTTTGCACTTTATACCAAAATGATTGTTGGATCTTTTTACCAGGTCGCTGTTACCACTTTCGGTTTCCAGTAACCCCTGGGCCAGGATGATGGAAGCCGGCACACCCAGCCTTTTCATTTGTGCAATGGCCGCATCTTTATAAGCAGCAATGTATTCTTCGGAAGTCATTCTTTGTGCAAACGCGAAGCCTGTAACAAAAAAAGCTGCCAGCAAAACAATTATTTTTTTCATGACTATCCGATCTTTTTAATGATAGTGAGTCCATCCCTTACAGTAAGCATTACCTGCTCTACCCGGTTATCTTTTTTTATATGTTCATTAAATGCATGAATGGCTTTGGCATTTTTTCCCTTTATTTCGTCTTCCAATACCTGCCCATGAAATAAAACATTATCGGCAATGATCCATCCTGAAGGACTGAGCCTTTGCAAAGTTAATTCGTAATACTGAATATAGTTCACTTTATCGGCATCAATAAATACAAGATCCCATGTTTCCCTGAGTGTTGGAATAATTTCCTGCGCGTCTCCTGGATGTAAATGAATTTGTTTTCCATATGGAGAGGCATCAAAGTATTGCTGTGCGGTAGCGGCATCCTGGGCCCTCCATTCCAAAGTATGCAGCATACCATCTTGTACAAGCCCTTTTGCCAGGCACAAAGCACTGAAACCGGTAAAGGTTCCAACCTCTAAAATTTTAGAAGGCTTTAACATACAACTGATGAACTCCAGGAGTTTTCCCTGGGTATCGCTGCTGAGCATGGAAGCATGGGCATGGTTGGCATTGGTTTCGTCAATGATGCGTTGCAACAATGCTTCATGCGGTGTAGAAAAGTTTCTTGCGTAAGCTTCTGCTTTCTCGTTTACCAGTTCCATTTGCAGCCAATTTATTTTTCTACTGTTTTATGAGAGAAAATAAGCAACCCAATAAAGGTAAGCAAACCGTTTATTACCAATAGCTCCGGGCCGAGTTTAAACCCGGGAATAAAACGAGGCGTAAGCCATTCTATCAGCAGGCAAATGATAGGCGATGCGATACAGATAAAGGGTGTAAAATTATCTTTCACCTGCCTATTTGTTAAAATGCCAAAAGCAAATAAACCCAACAAAGGACCATAGGTATAGGCGGCCATTTTTAGAATTACATCGATCATACTTGGATCGTTTACCCAATGAAATACCATTACAAATAATAGGAAAACGAGTGCCACAGTAAGATGTACACGTTGGCGAACTTTTTTTCTTTTGGCTTCATCCCATTCAGGTTTTCTTTGCAGCCCTATTATGTCGATGCAAAAAGAAGAAGTGAGTGCAGTGATGGCACCATCGGCGCTGGGGAATAATGCAGAAATCAGTGCGATAACAAATATTACAGATACAATGCCCGGCATATGATTTAATGCAATAAAAGGAAACAGGCCATCACCTTTGGCAGTTACCCCCTGTTGCGCTCCATATAAATGAAGCAGGCCACCTAAAAACAAGAAGATAAAAATTACAATGGCCATAATAAAGGCGAGGCTCACCATATTTTTTTGAGAATCTTTGAGGCGGCTTACAGAGATCGATTTTTGCATCATTTCCTGGTCAAGCCCCGTCATGGTGATCGTTATAAAAGCTCCGGCTAAAATTTGTTTTCCAAAAAACAATTTATCAGATGGATCGGTAAAAAATATTTTTGAATACGCTCCCTGTTTTCCTCCTTCGTTGCCCAATGCTTTAATGGCATCACCAAAGCTAAGGTCCATTGCATTTAGAATATAAAGGATACACACCACTAAACCTGCGAGCATAAAAGTAGTTTGCAGGGTATCGGTAAACACAATCGTTTTTACACCGCCTTCATAGGTGTAAATAAGGATCATCACCAGAATGATCAATGTGGTGGCCCAGAAAGGAACGCCAAGATCCTGGAGAATGATATCCTGTAAAATTTTTATAACAAGATAAAGGCGGGCGGTGGCACCCAGCGTTCTGGATAGTATAAAAAAAGAGGCTCCCGTTTTATAAGATTTTACACCCAGCCGGTTGCCCAGGTAAGTATAAATGGAGGTAAGATTCATTTTATAATACAAGGGAAGTAATACATAAGCAATGGTAAGATAGCCTACAAAATACCCAAGTACAATCTGGAAATAAGCAAAAGAATTAGTACCTACCGTACCGGGTACACTCACAAATGTAACACCGCTTAACGAAGTACCTATCATGCCAAATGCTACCAGCATCCAGTTACTGTTTTTATCACCAATAAAAAAAGATTGATTATTGGAGCCGCGGGAAGTATACCAGGCTACTGCCAGCAATAATAAAAAATATCCAATAACAAAAGAAAACAGGATGGCAGGAGACATATCAGATTATTATTTAAACATTAATTATCAAATAAGTTTTGAAGGTAAAGAAAAATGTTTTCCCTTTGGTGAAAAGCGTATTTATGCAGATCAAATCTATTGCAGTTTTTTGCGGCAGTAAAACTGGCAACAATCCTTTGTTTGAAGAACATACCAAACAATTGGGTTATTTACTGGCAGAAAAAAATATCACTTTAATTTATGGCGGCGGCAATAAAGGCCTGATGGCAGCTGTAGCCAACGCCGTATTAGAGAAGAAGGGAAAAGTAATCGGCATTATTCCAAAAGTATTAACCAACTGGGAACACCAGCACGAGGGCCTTACCGAATTACACATTGTGGAAACCATGCATACACGCAAACAAATGCTATATGAAAAATGCGATGCCGCAATTATATTGCCCGGCGGATACGGCACCCTGGATGAAGTATTTGAAATGCTTACCTGGAATCAATTGAGCATTCATGATAAAAAAATATTTTTTCTAAACACTGCAGGTTTTTATGACCCGCTCATCCTACATATTCAGCAAATGCAAAACGAAGGTTTTTTATATGGCAATCATGAAGAGAAGATGACGATATTGAAGGAACCGGGGGAGTTGGTGAGCTGGCTAGCGGGAAGTGGGGACTAGCGAGTGGGCAGGTCATTCTTAACAGTTAATGGGTTTTGAAAAATGTATTTAGGACTTGCGATTAGAGGGTACACTGCAAAACCGCATCACCTAATTTCTAATCGCTAATTATTAAGGAGCGATACAATAACTAGCTACACATCTTCTTTAAAGTCCGTGCATTTTCAAAAGCACTGCCAATGGTATTATTAAAATAAGCATATACATCTTTCCCCTGCTTTGCCCGCTGCTTAATTTTTTTCGCATATTCTTTTAATGCTTCATTGGAATAACTTCCCCTGTAATCGCCATTGGTACCATGAAAACGGAAATAAACAAATTTGGCTTTTTTATTCAGTTGAGTATTCTTAGATTTAGGAATATCATGCAATACCAGGGAAGCATCGTATTCATCCAGTAACTCCATAGCTTCGCACACATACCAGTCTGTATTGCGGAATTCAACAGCAATGCGCCGTTTATTTATTGCGTTGTGCAAGCGCACCTGTTCCAATAAAGCTGCTACCTGGCTGTAATAATCAATATTTATTTTTCCGGGAAACTGGATCAGCAATGGTCCTTTTGTATTTCCTGCCTTATCAGCAGCATTTAAAAAAATTTCTACATCTCCCGGTTTAAACTTCAATTCTTTTACATGGGTGATGTCTCTCCATAGTTTGATGCTGAATTGAAAATTACCCGGTACATCATTGGCCCATTTTTGGAAAGTAGCAGGAAGTGGCATTTTATAAAAACTACTGTTTATCTCCACCGAATCAAATAAAGATGCGTAATAATTCAACCTGCTCTTTTCTTTAAAGGCATCGGGGAAACTTTGTTTATTACCCGGTATAACGATATTACTGGTACCTATATAAATGCCACCTGCCTTTTTTGTTGCCATGAATAATTCAATACAACAATGATGCTGAAAAATGCCGGGTAGCTTTGTAACTGTTTAATTAAATGACTGCCTGAATTCGAGCGGCGATACATTTGTTTTCATTTTAAACAATTTGCTAAATGACTGTGGATGCTCAAAACCGAGTTCATAGGCAATTTCACTCACAGATAAATTGGTTACAGATAATTTTTCTTTGGCTTTCTCAATCAATTTATGATGGATATGCTGCTGCGTACTTTGACCGGTTAAGGTTTTCAACAATCCACTCAAATAATTTGGAGACACATTCAATGATTCAGCAATCCATTGCACGGTGGGTAGTGCTCTTTTTGACAAGTCATCGTTACTAAAATAATCAGCCAGCAGCTTCTCCAGGCGATCCAGTACCTGGTGATTAATTATTTTCCTGGTAATAAACTGGCGCTGGTAAAACCTGTCGGAATAATTAAGTAACGACTCCAGTTGGGCGATCATTATGTCCTGGCTGAATTTATCAATACCGGAGTGATATTCCTGTTTTATATTTTGCATAATACCTCCAATAATCATTTCTTCTTTTTCTGAAAGAAACAACGCTTCGTGTACAGCGTAATCAAAATATTCGTAATGTTTGATCTTTTTGGCCAACGGCGTGTTCCATAAAAAATCGGGATGGAATAACAGCAGCCAGCCTGATTGCTTAAATGAGCTGTCTTTTTGTATCTCGATTTTCAGTACCTGCCCGGGAGACATATAGAATAATACCCCTTCATCAAAATCATATTCCTGCTGGCCGTATTTCATCTTGGCATTAAAATTTCTTTTCAATGCTATCGAATAAAAATCTTTCACAATACTCGTTTCATGCTCAGCCAGTTGTTGCACGTTAGCAAGATCGATCACGCTTATTAACGGGTGTTCCGGTTTGGGTAGTCCGCGAAACTGCTGAAATTCACTGATTGTTTTAAATCGCCTGGGTTGAGTTTGGGCCATATTTGAATGTAGTTATTTTTGGTTAAACACGGTGGCAAAATCAACGGCAAAATCTTCCAGTTTTATGTTGCCCATTATGGCAGGACGATTGCGGTAATAATCTTCGGCCAGCAGGCCTGTGTGAAGACTACCATACATTTCTACCAAACCCTGAGCTATCTCCTGGTTCATGCCTGCACCTGTTAAACTATTCAACATTTCTTCGTTGCTGATTAGCTTCCATTGCAGATCCGGTTTGCCAATAGCTGCACCTAATACTTTTGCGGTGTGGCTACAACTGGCTTCCTGGCTGGCTACATAACGAATTTTTCTACCTGTAAAATTTAAAGTAAGTTCTTCTGCCACTGCAGCCGCAATATCTATTGGTGATACCCATGGTACCATATCATCGCCGCCGTAGTTGGCTGCAATAAACCCGGCAGCTTTTATCATTTCAATATAAGCAAATAAATTATAATAAAATGCTGTGGGGCGCATATGTACAATGGATATCTCCCCTGGCAATTCGTTCAGGATATTCTGCACGTCATGAGCCCCCGATAAAATCCCGGATCCTTTTTCCAGGTGAGCACCAATCGTACTTAAATTAACTACTTTTTTTACACCTGATCGTTGGATAGCTGTTGCGTAATGACGACCCAGTCTTCTATAATATTCCAGCAGGTTTAAACTATGATCAAAATAATTATTGGGTGGTACCATACAATACACTGCATCGGCACCCATAAAAGTAGCAGCAAGAAATTCAACATCTTCCAAACTACCGATGGCTGCAACAGCACCCAATGCTTCAATAGATTTTTGTTTCGCTCCATCGCTGCTTATAACTACAACTGTGTGCCCTTCCTTAATTAAAGTGATAGTGAGCGGTTTACTGATATGCCCTAAAGATCCTGTAACAATAATTTTCATGTTTTTATTTTTTGTATAGCAAAATTGCGCAACAATAAAAGAAAGCATGTAGCCAGATCTATGAATTTTGTAGCCAAAAAATGAATTTTTATAATTATGCAAATAAAAACCCCTGGCCGAAAAACCAGGGGTCTTAATTTATTTTAGGAATCGTGGTGCTTAATAATTTCTCACCACCATTTCTGTTCTCCTGTTTTTAGCACGGCCAGCCGCAGTGGTGTTATCTGCTACCGGTTTGCCTTCACCATATCCTGCAGATTTCAACCTGCTTTCATCAATACCTTTTGCTACAAGGTAAGCCTTTACTGCACCCGCTCTATTATCACTCAACACCTGGTTGCTTTCTTCAGAACCTTGTGCATCTGTGTGTCCGTCAATATCTATCATCAGTGACTCATCTGCTTTCATCAATGCAACAACTGCATCCAATGATTTGTTTGATTTGTCGAGTAATTTGTAACTGCCTGTAGCAAAGAATACATTTTTAGCTGCATAATTTACTTTTTCAATTACTTCTTTCGTAATTACCGGGCAACCCTGGTTGGCTGCATCACCTGCACGATTTGGACATTTATCCAGTTCGTCATTTACACCATCGCCATCCGTATCTGGTATAGGGCAACCATCGTATTTGGCCACACCTGCTACTGCAGGACATTTATCCATTTCATCATTTACACCATCGCCATCCGTATCCGGTATTGGGCAACCCTGGTATTTTGCTGTACCTGCTGCATCAGGGCATTTATCATCCGCATCGGCAATGCCATCACCATCCCTGTCCGGGCAACCCATCAATGAAGCAGAACCTGCAACATCAGGGCATTTGTCATCAATATCCTGTACACCATCGCCATCACGATCGGTTACTACCGGCACGGGTGGCGGAGGCGGAGTACCCGGAATGCGTTTGCCAAATAATTTAAATTTTGCACCAGCCTGGATTTGCTGGTTATAAGCAGCCGGAACACCATTTGCATCTTCTGAAATTCTTTTTAAACCATGTACATATTTACCATAAATGGTTACACGTCCACGGGGAAATAATTCAATGCCGCCCAATACGCCCAATGAATTGTGTTCAAAATCATCTTCATTGTCAACAGATGCCGGCAATGTTTTGTCTTTTGCGCTTAACAGGAAATCGGCCTGGCCACCCAGGTTAAATGCAAGATACCTGCCTGCATGAATCTTAAAAAACAAAGGAACAGACAGGTAAGTCAGTTCCTGGTCGAGTGTGGTAGTATTACCAGTTTCTGATTTTGAACCCACACGTGAGTATTGTGCCTGTGCCTCCAGTGCTATTACATTCCCTAAAGGAAAAGTAACAAACACGCCAGGCGCAAAGCCCCATTTGAATTTTGTGTCAGTGCCGGGAATATCATCTTCCAGCCTGAATTTAGAATAGTTGGCTGCTCCCAGTACACCGCCCGAAACAGTATAGCGGTCTTTTTCCTGTGCAAAGCTGCCTGCAACGCATAGCAATAACGTTGCAATAAAGAATAGGTGTTTTTTCATACAAGTCTTTTTAAGTGTTTCCCTGCATGTTGCAATGGTTGTGCCGAAGCCGTTAAAATTGCAGAGCGAAAGGCAATAAAAGTTTTATTAGGTTCAATAAAACATTATAGTGTGATGAAAGCTATGCGGTAAATATTAAGTTGATGAAAATTATACCCAACTATCTCAGCATAAAGAGCGTTTACAATGGTTACAACCTTTTTTGCAGCACAAATCATGTAATAATATCATAACGCTGCAATACTAAGTTGTAGGTTATCCATCAATGAATAACCGCATATTAACCTATTTTTTGTGAAGCAAACAATACTTCCTTCATCTTATCAACATGAACTTGTATTTCCGATGCTTTGTCCTGATAACCCCTGGCTATAGTGGTAAGTCCTCTTTTCCTGTGATCCTGGTCTAATTTTAAAAATAGATTTCTCCGCTCCTCCATTATGCGCAAGGCCGTCCATAAGGTGGCTTCAAAAATTTCTCCCTGTTTTATTACCAAATCATTTTCAGAATAAGAGTGCCCGATATGGCAGCGGTAGCGCACCACCCTTTCCTTATTCCCTTCCTTACCTGAGATATTCCAAAGACCACCCCCACAATCCGGGCAGGCATAAATACTTTTTTCTCCCAGTTGCTTTACATTTTCGTAACTCACCACAACTCTTTCTGCAATTTCAGCTTCTACCGCTACATCAGCAGGCACTGCTATTTCTTCCGGGATATGTTGAGTAATATTTTCCAAAACTTTCCCCATCTGGCTTAAGGAAAGACAATAATTTACTTCCATGTTATTCAATACCGATAAAGCCATGTCCGGGTGTTCGGCCTCTTCCGGATCCTGCACAATGCAAACACCTCCAGATCTTTTTATGGCCAGCATCCCTGCAGTGCCATCATCCCTCATACCTGTTAAAATGATCCCGATAGTGCGGCTGTTATAGGCAGCTGCAGCAGAGCGGAATAAAGCATCTATACAGGGACGCCAGCCATTTTCGTCCGGCCCCCGCCCAAGTAATATTTCCTCTTTTTTTACGAGCAGGTGAAAATTGGCGGACGCTATATATACTTTTCCTCTTTCTATTTTTCCTCCATCTTCTGCAAGTACACAGGGCATTGAGGTAAGTGGCTGAAGCCGATGTACTAAAAAATCTGAAAGCGTATTGCGTGATAAATGCATCACAATAAATAAAGATGCGTTGATACCGGGATCAACCTGGCCAATTAATTCACACAGGGCATTTACGCCTCCCGCAGAAGCACCTACTACTATTACAAAGGCCGGTTGTTTCATGTTAAATTTTGAGATCCGATTTTTATGATAAAAAAATAATCGGGATGATGTAGTTAATTATGAAGCTATTGCAGTACCTGCATCTGATATATTGTGTAAATGTAACAAATGCAGTGCCAGTGTAGTTTTTATTGTTTACCTTTCCTACTTCTACATTCCGATAGCCGGATTCCCAGCCTTTACCTAACAGCTCACTCTTATAAACATGACTGCAGTTCCTACCCATATTATTGTCCTTGGTGCTTCTGCAGGAGGCATGGAAGAATTGAATCTTTTTTTCGATAATACCCCTTCAGATGGGGTTGCATACGTGGTGGTACAACACCTCTCTGCCACCTTTAAAAGCAGGATGCGGGAGCTACTTGCCAAACATAGCAAACTGGAAGTTAGAGAAGCAGAAGATGGAATGCAGGTAAAAAACAACCAGGTATACCTTATTCCTAACGACAAGTACCTTACTATAAAAAACAACTGTTTTTATTTAACCAGTAAAGAAGGAGTTCATCCTCCTCATCTTACCATTGATAAATTTTTTAAATCGCTGGCCATCAACTCAGGTACCAAAGCCATTGGTATCATTTTATCAGGTTTAGGCAAAGATGGTACAGAAGGTATTAAAGCCATTAAAGATGCCGGCGGTATGACCATTGCACGTAACCCTGAAAATACTGAATTTGAAAGCATGCCTTCCAGTGCAATTGCTACGGGCTTAATAGATTTTATACTGGAGCCGGAATTTATGCCCGGCACCATAGAAGATTATATAAAATATGGGCATGAATTACTTTTTGATGCGCCTGCAGAAGATAAAAATATGGCTGTGATACTTAACCATATAAGTGCACAATTACCCTTTGATTTTACAGATTATAAGACTACTACCATTTTACGGAGAATAAAAAGAAGGCTGGCCATTAATCATTTTACCCGCCTCGAAAACTATATCGATTTTTTAAAAAAAAATCCCCCCGAGGTAGAAGCCCTGGTAAAGGAATTTCTCATCAGTGTTACGTCTTTTTTCCGGGACCCGGAAGCATATAAATTCCTGGAAAGGGAAACCATTCCTGCTATCATGGAAGGCCTTATGCCGGGAGAAGAGATCAAGATATGGATAGCCGGTTGCGCTACTGGTGAAGAAGCCTATTCGCTTGCCATTCTTTTTCACGAAAAGTTAAGTAACGAATATGCAGATACCATTGTAAAAATATTTGCAACCGATATAGACACAGTAGCATTATTGCAGGCCGGTAAAGGATTGTATAATGAAAGCGTTGAAAAAGCCATTTCTGCGGAAAGGTTGCAAAAATATTTTACCAGGGAGGGTTTAAATTATAAAATAAAACCGGAAATAAGGAAGATGGTGATCTTTGCTCCACATGACCTTGTAAAAAATCCTCCTTATTGTAACATGCACCTTATCAGCTGCCGCAACGTGTTGATATACATGAACAACGTGTTACAAAAAAAGGTTTTTTCCATGTTACTGTTTGGCCTTAAGTTAAATGGTTACCTTTTTTTAGGATCAAGCGAAAATCCACAACCCATTATTCATCACCTGGAAGTAATGAATAAAAAATGGAAAATTTACAGGAATTTTGAAACCAAACGGGTGATCCACTTTGAAGGTTTTTCGCTGCCGCAAATGGTAGACATTAAGGAAAACAATTTTTTAGCTCCCCGGCCCGATGCTGCGGAAAAAGCGAATAACCAGGTAACGGAAGCCATAGCAGCTGCCCTGGCAGAAAATATGGACTTTTTGGTTATAGTCATTGATCCCAACAATCTGGTGATAAAAACCTATGGGAATACAGCCAAATATTTATTGCAGAAAAATTTTAACCTTCATCTGCCGGAACTGCTTCCACGGGCGCTATCGGTAGCTTTTAATATAGCCACCATCAAATCCCGCAAAGAAAAACAAAAAATTTTTATGGATGATATTGATATTGTAAGCAATGATATGCCTTTTAAAGTAAAGCTTTCGGTAAGCCCGCTTAAAATAAAAAATATTGAAGATCCCCTTCATATGTTGGTATTATGCGAAGACAGGTCTCCCTCAAACGAAACAAAAGTTGCCAGTGGCTTAGATGAAAAAATATACCTGGACCAGTATACCCTGATGATAGAAGAGGAACTGAATGACCTGAAAGACAAGCTGCATGGGACCTATAACCAACTGGATGCTTCCAACGACAATATGCAGTCGTATGTTGAAGAACTACTGTCGGCCAATGAAGAAATGCAGAGTACCAATGAAGAAATGCAGTCTGTTAACGAAGAGTTGCATACCATCAATACAGACTACCAGTTAAAAAACAAGGAACTGC
>JACMKX010000179.1 GCA_014379905.1 Ferruginibacter sp.
ACAGCAGACATCAGCCGTGGCCTTATCATCAAACTGGACGGTAGCTTATATTCTGTAGTAGAATTTGGTGAAAATAAAACAGCAAGAGCTGCCGCCAAAGTATGGGCTAAACTGAAAGGCGTGGACAATAATCGCTCTATCGAAAAAACATGGAATTCGGGTGATAGCATTTACCCGGTTCGTGTGGAGCGAAAAGAATACCAGTTCCTATATAAAGATGATACAGGCTACAATTTTATGGATACCGAAACCTTTGAACAGGTAGCGGTACAGGAAAACCTGGTAGATGCGCCCCAATTTTTAAAAGACGGGCAGAATGTGTCTCTGCTGATCAATACTGAAACTGAACTTCCTATGAGCGTTGAGTTGCCTGATAAGATCGTTATGCTGGTAACTTATACAGAACCAGGATTGCGTGGAGATACCGCAACCCGAACTTTAAAACCAGCTACTATTGAAACCGGTGCTACGATAAACGTTCCTTTGTTTGTGAACGAAGGTGAATTGATCCGGATAAATACCAAAACTGGCGAATATTTAGAAAGAGTAAAAGAATGAGCAAAATTGCCAAACTCAATTTTATTAAAAATGGCCCGAAATCGTTCGATTTTAGGCCTTTTTTCATTGATTTGGCCCATTTTTCACCCGAAATGACTAAAAAAACCTTGGTGGACTGGGTTTGATTTCCTTACCTTAGCCATCCATTTGAATAAAAACCAAACTGTCTATAAAATTGAAGAACATGGACTTTAAGCAAATACAAGAGTTGATTAAAATGGTCAACAAATCAAATATTGGGGAACTGACAATTGAACAGAAGGATTTTAAAGTAACTATAAAACAGAAAGAAGAGCATATAACTCAGGTGTTGTCAGCACCGGCTTCTTCCTATGCACCGGCTCAACATACTATTGCAACCGCGGCTCAACAGCCCCTTACTATTCCAGCAACTGCGGCTGCATCAGGTGAAAAAACAAAATCTTCAGAAGCAATACCTTCAGTATCTAACCAGCTAACGATTAAAAGCCCCATGATCGGTACTTTTTATCGCAAGGCGTCTCCGGATAAACCCAATTTTGTGGAACCAGGTGATGAAGTTACCCAGGGTAAAGTAGTTTGCATTATTGAAGCCATGAAACTCTTTAATGAAATTGAAAGCGAGATAAGTGGGAAGATTGTAAAGGTATTAATAGAAGATGCTTCACCGGTGGAGTATGATCAACCTTTGTTTTTGGTAGAGCCGGCATAATTTAAAAATGTGGAAATATGAAAATGTGAAAATTATTTATAGAGTTATTACCACATTTGCCACATTATCACATTTATCAGATTAGCTAAGTCCATGTTCAAAAAAATACTAATAGCTAACAGAGGAGAAATTGCTCTCCGTATTATCAGAACCTGCCGGGAGATGGGCATTAAAACGGTGGCTGTTTACTCTACAGCTGACCGTGATAGCTTACATGTAAAATTTGCAGACGAAGCCGTCTGTATCGGCAAGCCGCAAAGTAGTGACTCTTATCTCAATATGGCACATCTGATGGCAGCGGTAGAAATTACCAATGCTGATGCTATTCATCCTGGCTATGGATTTCTTGCAGAAAATTCAAAGTTCGCCGGGATATGTAATGATCATGGTATTAAATTCATTGGCCCAACACCGGATATGATCAACCGGATGGGTGATAAGATAACTGCAAAAGATACCATGATTAAGGCAGGTGTACCTGTAGTGCCAGGTGGCAAAGGTTTATTGCAAAGCGTCGATGAAGCAAAAGGTCTGGCAAAAAACATGAGCTATCCTGTTATTTTAAAAGCTACAGCCGGTGGTGGCGGTAAAGGAATGCGGATAGTATGGCAGGAAGAAGAGATGGAAAAAGCATATGACACAGCTAAAGCCGAAGCTGCTGCTTCTTTTAAGAATGATGGGATCTACATGGAAAAATTTGTAGAAGAGCCCAGGCACATTGAGATACAGGTAGCCGGTGATCAATATGGTAATGTATGTCATATGAGTGAAAGAGATTGTTCTATCCAACGTCGTCATCAAAAGTTGGTGGAAGAGTCGCCTTCACCTTTCATGACCGACGAACTTCGTCAACTTATGGGTGAAGCCGCCAAGAAAGCGGCAAGTGCTATCAATTATGAAAGTGTGGGAACCGTCGAATTCCTGGTAGATAAGCATCGTAATTTCTATTTTATGGAAATGAATACACGTATCCAGGTAGAACATTGCGTTACAGAAGAGGTTATTAATTTTGACCTGATAAAGGAACAGATCAAAATTGCCACGGGAGAACGAATTTCCGGTAATGATTATTTTCCACAGATGCATTCTATTGAATGCCGGATCAACGCCGAAGATCCCTATAACGAATTTCGTCCTTCACCAGGGAGGATCACTACACTGCACCAGCCCGGGGGTCATGGTGTAAGGGTTGATAGTCATGCATATGCAGGTTATGTGATTCCTCCATACTATGATTCCATGATCGGTAAATTAATAACCGTAGCCCGCACCAGAAATGAAGCTATTGATACCATGTACAGAGCTTTGAGTGAATATGTAATAGAAGGAATAAAGACAACTATTCCATTTCATTTGCAGTTGATGCAAAATGAACGTTTCCGTGCCGGTGATTTTAATACTAAATTTTTAGAAAGTTTTCAGCTGAAATAAAGTAAGTGTATTAGTCAGATAAAATCCCGGTCTTCAGCCGGGATTTTTAGGGTCAACCTATCATTACGAAATCCACACTGGGCTTAAGTTTGTGGAGAATTTGCTGTAAGAAAAACCCCGTAATGGCATAAAAAATGCACAAAACGGGGTATAACAAATTCTGCCACAAATGTACCATAATTTATTATTTGAACAACCAATCGATGTTCAGCTCACCGCTTTTTATAATACTCCCTTAGGAGAACTTTACCAGGCCATTCCATTTGAGCAATTAGCCAAAACCATCAAGGCGCCCAAACGGGTTATAAGTGGTAAAGGATGTAAGCCATGGTTCGATGTAAAAGGCGGCATTGCTTTACAGGTATTAAAATCGTATTACCGCTGTAGCGATGAAATGCTCATAGAACAGCTCAATGGCAATTGGACGATGCAGATGTTTTGTGGGATACAACTCTTGAATGGCGAGCAAATAAAAGACAAAGACATCGTAGGCCGTTGGCGTAGTTATTTAGGCAAGCACCTGGAGCTGGATAAACTACAAATAGCCTGTGTACAACACTGGAAGCCGTACCTGCAACATATACACACCGGATTTACCGATGCCACCGTGTATGAAAGTTATATTGAATATCCCACCGATGCCAAGCTACTGTGGAAGAGTTGTTGCGATGTATATCAAATGATACAATACAGTCGCAAACAAGTAAAGCGAAGAGGCAGCCGCATTAATCATGGTAAGCGCAAAGCCCAATGGCTTGGTTTTGCCAAACGAAGAAAGAAAACCAAAAGGCAGATCCGCCGTATCTGCAAAATGTTGTTAAAGTATTTAGATCGCTTACAACAACTGCTCGAAGCCCTGTCTACCCAATACGGCAAGGTATTACGAAGCGGTGATTACCACCGTCTTGAAACAATCAGCAAAGTAAAACAACAACAATGGCAAATTTATTTTGGTAAACAGGCTACTGTACCCAAGCGTATCGTATCACTGCACAAACCTTATGTACGTCCTATTGTACGGGGCAAAGAAGTAAAGCCGGTAGAGTTTGGCGCAAAAGGAAATATGCTCATGGTGGATGGCATCAATTTTATAGAACACCTGAGTTATGAAAACTTTAATGAAGGCATCCGCCTGCAAAGCACTATTGATATGCAGCGACGTTATTTTGGCGCTTGTTATCAAATGGGTGCTGATGCCATATATGGCACCAATGAAAACAGGAAGTTCTGCACCCAAAATAATATAACCACCAGCTTTGTCGCTAAAGGCAATGAGGGAGTATTGAAGGAACAAAAAAGCCAGATGCGTTCTATCCTTGGAAAAATAAGAAGTACCGTGTTAGAAGGAAGTTTTGGCAATGAAAAGAATCACTACCAGATGAATAAAATAAAAGCAAAGACAGAAGCAACAGAAAAGGTCTGGATATTTTTTAGCCTGCTTGCCTGCAATAGTATGCAAATGGCAAAACGTATACAAGCCGCAAAGAAGCAAAAAGCAAAAGAACAACATCAGCAAGCAGCCTAACCGAATACAAAATAAAAAACAAAGGGAGTAATATGTTTAATTAGATAGAAAAGCGATAATAACCAACCTATCAATCCACCCCGACAGCGAAAACTTAAAAAATTATCTTGTCAAAGTATAGCGATAGCTTCAAGTCAAAAAAAATATTTGCATTTTCAGGAAGACCCTAATTA
>JACMKX010000180.1 GCA_014379905.1 Ferruginibacter sp.
TGTCATGCTACTTTTGTATTGTTAATCAAAAATGGTTATCAATATTAATCACCTAAAAAGTATAATGATATGCAAGTATTAACAGAAGAAAAAAAAGTTGTTGACCTGAAGAAAGCTGAACAATTTCTCGGTCAGTTTATCCTGGATCTTTCGGCAAATTACTCAGGTGTAATGACATTGCTGGGGCAGGAACTGGGTTTGTACCAGGCAATGCGTGGCGCAGGTGCGTTAACAGCAACCCAATTGGCCAGCAAGACAAATACTTTTGAACGCTACATCAGGGAGTGGCTTAACAACCAGGCAGCAGGCGGATACGTTATGTATGATGCGGATAACAGAACCTATGAACTACCCGAAGAGCATGCACTGGTTTTGACAGAAAAGGATAGTCCATTTTTACTGGGGCCGGCGTACTATGTAGTAAACAGTTTGTGGAAAGACAAAGAAAAACTTTCGAAAGCCTTTACCTCCGGAAGCGGAATAGGCTGGCACGAACATCACCATGATCTTTTTCATGGCGTTGAAAGCGTTTACAGAACGGGTTACTTAGCCAATTTAAACAACGTATGGATTCCTTCATTAAATGGTATGGAAGAAAAATTATTGAATGGGGGCCGGGTGGCAGATATAGGATGCGGTCATGGCGCTTCCACTATTTTGATGGCTGAAGCTTTTCCTAATTCTGAATTTTATGGATTTGATTATCACAGGGAATCAATTGATGTAGCAAAGCTTCGTGCCGAAGAAAAAGGGCTTACCAATATATTTTTTATAGAAGCAGGTGCCGATGAATATAAGACGGGTAATTTTGATTTGATTTGCTTCTTTGATTGCTTACATGATTTGGGAAATCCGCTTAAGGCGCTTCGCTATGCCCGGACTAAACTGGCACCCAAAGGTTCCCTGTTATTTGTGGAGCCAAATGCAGGCGATAACCCGGAGGATAATTTTAATCCAATAGGCAGAATGTTTTATGCTGCTTCAACTGCATTGTGTGTACCGCATGCACACTCTGAGGAAGGTGATTATTGTTTGGGAGCACAGGCAGGCCCTGCTGCTGTAGAAAAAATTGCAAAAGAAGCAGGTTACACCCGGTTTAGAATAGCCCAACAAAATCCCATTAACCTGATCTTCGAGGTAAAACATTAGTTAATCGCTGCATCATTGTAAACTGATGAAATACATTAATAAATATTTCCGAAAATCAAATTTGATTTACCTGGCTGACTGCTCCGGCCTATTCGCCTCCTGCCTGTGTTTTATTCACTGCTGGATGCTGCCGTTGTTGTTAATTTTTATTCCGGGTTTAAAAGGAGATAATGAGTGGGTTCATCCTGTATTATGCATTATTGCACTGCTAAGTACTATACCCATGGTATTCAAAAAAACGTTCAGCCGGCAAACTGTTCTCTTTCAATTTGCTATGGTATTCGGAAATGTTATTATGCTGATCATACTTTTAAAACACAGCCATTTAAGTTTTAGGGTTGAAATGCTGCTAAATACAATGGGCGGATTGAGCCTGGCTTATGTGCATTATATTAACCTGGGCAGTAAAAAGGTAAGTAATTAAACTACCACTATCGTACTTACTCTTTATAGCAAACACCATTTGCAACAGTAAAAGTGAATCAAAAATACCCCCGCTTTTAGGGATGCGGTTTTGCATGAACGGTTAGTACATTTTCAGCAGACCGAAATAATTTTGCAGCTTGAAATATTGGAGCTTAACACCCGCAAGCAGGTTTATGTATTTTATGAAATGAATAAGCATTTTAAAATTGACACGTTCATTGTGTTCCCAAAAAATAATTTATGAAAAAGAAA
>JACMKX010000181.1 GCA_014379905.1 Ferruginibacter sp.
GCACGCACCAAACGCTTCGAACCTTCGTTGCTAACAGGCTTTACGCCATAACTGCTATCGCCGGGAAACCGAATGCTTTTAACACCCATTTCTTCCAGCAAAAATTTTTCAAATTTTAATGCTTCAGCAGTGCCGGCTTTCCATTCTATACCGGCGTAAATATCTTCTGTATTTTCTCTAAAAATGGTCATGTCCACTTTTTCAGGATGCACCACGGGAGAAGGTACTCCTTTAAACCATTTTACCGGGCGAACACAGGCGTATAGATCAAGATCCTGCCGCATGGCCACATTTAGTGAGCGTATGCCACCACCTATAGGTGTTGTAAGCGGTCCCTTTATAGAAACGATATAATCTTTTGCGGTTTGTAAGGTGGCTGCCGGTAACCATTCCCCGGTTTCATTAAAAGCTTTTTCGCCCGCCAACATTTCTTTCCATTCAATTTGTCTTTCGCCGCCGTACGCTTTTTCTACGGCGGTATTAAAAATTTTTTCTGCTACTTTCCATATCTCGGGCCCTATACCATCCCCTTCTATAAACGGAACAATAGGATGGTTGGGAACATTGAGCAGGCCATTGCTGCCCATAGTTATTTTTTCTGCCATAATTATATTTTTTTTGAACCGGACTTTTAAAGCTAACTGCAACTTCATTGGCGCCTGCCTGCCGGCAAAGGCAGGCAGCACTCTTTTACTGAATCACAATAGGGTGCCTCCGGAACGCGGTTGTTTTTGTGCCGCAAAAGTACGATAAACTACGGCTCAAACAGGCCCTAAAAAACAAAAAAGCCTCCTGGAAAGGAAGCTTTTTTCACTGTCAGAGACTATAGGTACTTAATTAAATCTTCTCACCCGGAAATTACCTGTTATTGTATAAACGGTGTTAGGTGCAGCCACACCGGTGGCTGTATGGCTGAAACTGCCACTGATAAACTCCCCTACAGCACCATATTCTGTAATATTTACTACTGCACCCGCAGTATAAGTTACAGGCTCGGTGATGTAAGTTGTAGTTAGTTCAACAATTGTTTGCGCGCTGCCTACACCCAAACCACTGTTAGAGAACAGGACGCTTACGGAATTACCGGTACCGGTTCCGGTAGACGTGAATGCATTAATGGAAGACAGGGTTTGGTTATTATTAAAGTAAGAAAGGCTATCAGCCGCTGCAGTAAAGGAATGCGGGGTGCCATTGATGCTTACATTTAAAAATTGATTCGTACTGATACCGCATGCCTGTATGCTACCGAGTGCGTTACTGCCTGTATTGATAGTATAATTGTGTAATGTGCTCTGCTGGGAAGTAGCATTATCTTCTGCAATCACCTCTGCATTGATGCTGCCGTTACACAAAACCGTTGGTATATTGAAAGCACCAAAACCATCAAGTTCATAACGGGAGAACCAGCCATTCATTTTTACCATTATGGATCCGTTGGTTACCGGAAGGCCGCTGCAATTGGTAACGGTTCCGGTTAGGGAAGCGCTGTTGGAAATAGTATTTACAACGATTGTTCCCAATGATATATTAGTGTTCCCGCTCGTGATCGTTTGGGTATAGGACGGGCTTCCGCCTCCACAGAAATTAAGGTATACATCTATTTTGAGCGTACTGTCACCTGGTACGGCACCCTGTACATAACCATCGGCATTGGTATAACCTGCTCCCTGCATATTTGTGCCAGTGTTGGTGATGAGGACCCATGCATTTGGAATGGGATTACCATTGGCATCATGTATCGTCATATCCAGCTGGATATAATTATTAGGTACATCGCAATTCCAGAAAGAAAAATGGCTTACTTCTCCTTCGTATGTGTTGCCCACTTTTACAGCACTGCCTTCTTCTTTCCACAATCCTATGGTTTCATCAAAATACCACAGGGGGATAGTAGCAGGTGCTACAGCTGCGAGGCCGGCAGGTAAAGGCAGGGTAAGCTTTGCCTTTTTACCCGGGGCTATTTGTAATTTTTCACCAGCTCCGCCGGTTAGTTCAACGGCAGCCATACCATATGTTACCAGCAATTTCATGTTGTTATTTTCATCAATGGCACGAAGGTCGCCCGGCATAATACGATCCAGGTCTGAAGCAGTTGGGTTTATCCATTGCGCCGCTACATTAATGGTTCCGGTGTAGGCAGCGCCGCTGCCGGCATTTACCACTGCATTAGCCGGCAGGTTTATTTTTAGTCCGTTGGTTAAAGTAACCGTTCCACCATTGGCGGCACTGACAGTACCAGCGGTATTTTTTGGTAACAATTTTATTCTAACCACAGCAGCTTTATTATTGACAGCTATGTAGGTTCTTATGCCGGGGAAATAACCTGTTTTATTTACATTGACCGTAGCGGCATTTTTACTTACTTCAACATTAGCTACTTTAAAATAACCATACTCATCCGTGCTCACCGTTTGTATACCTACTTTAACGGAGGCGCTTTGTACAGGCGCATCGTTTTCATCTGTTACAAAGCCTGAAACACTGGTTCTTACTTTACTGCCAAGGTCAACCGGGGTTTCAACTGGGTTGCCGGTGTCGCCACTTACTTCTTTCTGGCAGGAAGTAAAAGAAACTACCAGCGCAGTTAACAACAACAGGTTTTGGAAAAAAATCTTTCTCATGAGTTTAATTTTTATTTTTCATTTGTCACACCGTATTCGCTCAACAATCATCGCTTTTTGCTGATCAGCATTTAATGTGGCTAATTGATAAACTATTTGTGATATCCTACTTATACATATACCGCGGGGTTTTGGTAAAGGTTGGGTAGGCCCTAAATAATTCTTAAAAATTCAAACTTCCGTTGATCCATTCTCCATCCATATTGGCATTGTATTTTTTATAAAAGTTGATGGCGGGTTCATTCCAGTCCAATACCTGCCACATCATACCACTAAATTTTTTATCCCTGCATTCCTGTATCAGCCTGTCAAATAACAAGTGGCCAATACCTTTGCCGCGCATATTATCTGTTACCAAAAGATCTTCCAGGTAAAGGCGCTGGCCTTTCCAGGTACTGTAACGAATGTAATACAATGCAAATCCCACCACCTGTTCACCGCTTTCTTTTTGTTCTTCACGGATCTGAAACTGGTCGGCACCACTCATTTGTTCTTCTGTTTCTATTTCTCTCACAGGAGCCGCATATTTATCGGAAATCATTGTTTCGCTAACAGGGGTTGTAGCTACAAAAGCCCACCATACGGGCCTTTCACCAAATCCACTTTCTACAAAATGATCGAAGGAAACAGTTACCTGCTCCGGGGCTTTTTCATAGAGGGCGAGTTCATGTATAAGTTGCGTCATAGCTTCGCAATCTTCTTTTACCGCACGGCGTATGGTAATATTCATGGTAAAAATGTTTAAAATAAAAAACACGAATTGTTGTACAATCCGTGTTTAAAAATATTGAAAAGAAATGGTTAATTATGATCAATCATAGTAAGCGTTACCCCATAAGTACCATCAACAAATTTTCCCGTTACGCTTCCGGTTGGTCGCTGGTATTCTATGTGTAAAAATTTTCGGTATACCAACCCTACCCCCCTGGCATATTTTTCCATTCCGTAGTTTGTTTCATAGTAGAGATTCAGGGGATCGGTGGGATCACCAATGATTTCATCTCTCTGCTCTACTTTAATTACATCATCCAGGTTATAGTCACCTACCGTGGCGGCTACGCCTACACTGTCGTACATGTAGTCCCAGTCGGCTAAATATTTTACCTCGGAATTAAGAGAATAGGTATCTATATAACTATTACCCAACCATGTGTAACCGTCTCGAATGGGCAAACGAAGTTTTATATAACGGAGATTGTTTTCTACAAATTCCAATCCCTGGCTGGTGGGGGTAGCTAAAAAGGTAGCATCGCCCTGCCATACATTTCCTGGTTTTTTTATATAACGCACAATTCTAAAAGAAGGGCGGTTGTTTATATCATTGATGGCAGCATCTACCAGGTATTTTACTTCATAGGTTCTTGTTTCCAGGGCTGCGCCAAAGTTTACAGGAACTACTGAGTCCAGTTGGTAAGTAATAAACTTTCCTACGGTGAAGGGACTGTAATCCCCGATGGACGCAGTTTCTACTCCGCCAGTTTTTTCTTTGCATGAATTCATTAACATTGCCACAGCAGCCAAACAGGTAAGGAGCGCAAATTTTTTCATAAATACAAGATACAAAGTTTAAAGACTCACCCCAACCGCTGTTTAAAAAGGAGAGAGAGGAAATATTATTTTTATTAAAGGTACTATATTATGGCAGGCCGGAACGCTGAATAATTCCGCCTCCAATTACATCATTGCCATCATAAAAAACAGCACTTTGCCCGGGGGCAACGCCTTTTACATCTTCATAAAAACGCACTTTTATACCGTTTTGGTATGTGAAGAGCTGGCTAAGGGCACCTTTATCTTTGTACCTGATCTTTGTAAGCGCTTCCATTCCTTCTGTAATACCATCATATTTCATCCAGTTAAGGCCGGTAACGTTCATTTCCACCCGGTTAAGCTGTTCTTCATCGCCCAATACAACAGTATTGGTTTCGGGAATAATTTCGGTTACAAAGGCGGGTTTGCCCAGTGCAATATCCAATCCTTTGCGCTGGCCCACCGTATAAAAAGGGTAGCCTTTATGTGTGCCAATAATCCTCCCGGTTGGATCTACAAAATTTCCGCCGGCTACTTTATCTTCCAATCCTTCCACACGGCGTTTTAAGAAACCGCGGTAATCATTATCGGGCACAAAACATATTTCATAGCTCTCGTTCTTTTTGGCCAGTTCGGGATAGCCAAAGTCATGAGCCATTTGGCGGATAGCAGTTTTGTGGAAAGTGCCCAATGGCAAAATAGTACGGCTCAACAGGTCCTGCTGCAGGCCCCACAAAGCATAGCTTTGATCTTTACTATCGTCTAAACCCTTGCTGATAAAGTATCTTCCGCTGGTATGCTGATGAACTTGTGCATAGTGACCTGTGGCAATAAAGTCGCAATCCATTGCATCGGCCCGTTTTAGCAATGCACGCCATTTAATGTGCGTGTTGCACATTACACAAGGGTTTGGGGTACGGCCGGCGATATATTCCTCTACAAAATTTTCGATTACAAAATCGCCAAATTCTTCCCTTATATCTAAAATAAAATGCGGAAATCCATGCTGCACGGCAGCCAGGCGGGCATCGTTAAAACTATCAATATTACAGCAGCCGGTTTCTTTTTTGCCGGTGGTGCCCACGCTGGTAGCATAATCCCATGTTTTCATAGTGATGCCTACTACCTCATAGCCTTCTTTATGGAGCATTAAAGCGGCCACCGTACTATCAATACCGCCGCTCATAGCCACCAATACTTTGCCTTTTTTGCTCATGGCACAAAGATAATAAATATGTGGAAGGGAGCTGCCCCCGGGGGGCAGCAGAGGTTAAAACCCTCGAAATTTTTCTATATTAGTAAGTCGTATACAGGCAGATTTTTTAAAATTGCCAGGGCTTTACCTATTACCAGTACGCATACATAGCTCTTTTCCCTATCTTTGGCGGCAAAATAACTCTATATGCCCAAAACTATCCGCAAATCACTACCCTGGTTTGCCCTTCTCTTTTTAACCCTTTTTATAGGAATAAGCTGCCAGAAAGAACTCAGCTACAGCGCCGGTGGCCCTGGAGGGCCCGGTGTAACCCAGCGAACTACCGTTGAAGGCAGGGTAACCGATGAAGCCGGAATGCCGGTGTTTGGCGCTACTGTAAAAGCAGGTATCAGCAGTGTAGTAACGGATAAAAATGGCTTGTTTAAGATAGAAAATGCCTCTTTTACCACTTCAGAAACCTTTGTTACCGTTACCAAAAGCGGTTACTTTAAAGGAAGCAGGACTTTTTTTTCGAGGGAGAACAGTGATAATTATATAAAGATCCAACTTTTACGCAAAACAATATCCGACAGAATTCCGGCCAATGCCGGGGGCGACGTTTCTTTAAATTCAGATAAAGGATCTATTCACTTTGAACCAAATAGTTTTGTAACTGCTTCCGGCGCTTCTTATAGCGGAACCGTTATGGTAGCCACCCAATACCTTGACCCTACCAGGCCGGAAATTGCAGAACAGATGCCCGGAGATTTGCGGGGCGTTTCAACTGCAGGAAGCGTGGTTGGCTTAAGAAGCTTTGGCATGATAGGCGTTGAATTGTTAGACGAAGCCGGTATGCCACTGCAATTAAGAAGTGGAACAATGGCAAATATCAGTGTTAAGATTCCTGCTTCGCAACAATCTATTGCCCCATCCACCATTCCATTATGGCATTTTAATGATAGTACAGGCCTCTGGAAACAAGAAGGGTCGGCCACCAAAATAGGTGACAGTTATGAAGGAAATGTGAGCCATTTCTCTTTCTGGAACTGCGATGATCCTTTTGAATATGTAAAAATACATGCCAAGGTTGTTAATGCAGGCGGTACTGCAGTACGTGCGGCCAAAGTTCAGCTAACCAATACTTCGGGATACACGGTGTACGATTATACAGACAATAATGGTTATGTAGACGGATTTGTACCAAAGAATGAAACACTTGCCATCGAGGTTTTAAATACATGTGGTGCATCTGTTTATACCGGAAACATCGGGCCATTCACTACAGAAACAACTATACCCAATATCGTTGTCACTCAAAATGTGATAACCTTGCAGGGCACAGCAGTAAATTGTGCCGGCGGGCCGGTAACGGATGGCTATGTTCAGATAACGATCAATGGAAGTACAGAATTTGCAGCCATAACGAACGGTACATTTAATGCCAGTTTTATTAGTTGCCAGGGAGTTAGTACAGCGCAGGTAATTGCAATAGACAACGCGGAACAAAAGCAAGGACTCCCTGTAAATGTAAACATAAGCGGAACGGTCGTAAATGCAGGACAACTAACTGCCTGCGGAGTGTCATCTGCAACGTTTTTTAACCTTACAATTGCAGGTGTAAATCTTACAGCGAATACTTCGGAATATTTAAGGCAGGGATGGAAAGCAGATTATGGCGATACGCTTAATACAGATGCCGACTACGTATATGCAGCTTATGATTCACTTGTTGCAAAATATATTTACTTTGGGTTTTACCGCCCCGCAAATTATGTATTTACAGTGCCAGGCAGCATTAATGGTGATTTGTACATGGGTTATAAAGGCATCAATGGTGCCTCGGAAGAAATTTCATTAACTTCTTTGAACCCACTTTCCCAATCTGTAAACTTTACAGAATATGGAGGCCTGGGACAATTTATTTCGGGTAATTACAATGGATTGGTTGTACGGGATATCTGGGATTCTGTAGGAGCAACAGCATTCACCGATACCGTAACTGCGGTGTTTAATTTTAGGGTGAGGCACGTTACCAATCCTTTTTAAATAAAATATTTTAAAAAAATGGCCGCTTAATAAGCGGCCATTTTTTTAAGTATCATATCATAAACAAGTATATACAGCAATAAATAATACAATTTGTGTTGTTGGTTTAAACTACCCGGGCACCCTCAACTGCGGGAATTTTATCAAGACTTAGAGACCAAATACTGTTCAATGTTATTGCTGCAATCTGTTGCAGTGCCTCTCTGGTAAAAAAAGCCTGGTGTGCAGTTACCAGTACATTCGGAAAACTCATTAATCGCTGTATGATATCATCCTGGATAATATCTCCTGACAAATCTTTAAAAAATAATTTCTCTTCCTGTTCGTATACATCTATACCGAGGTAACCGATGTAGCCGGTTTTAAGGGCCTCAATGGCATCTGCAGTATGGATGAGTTTACCCCGGCCTGTATTGATGATCATTACGCCAGGTTTCATAAAGCCAATGGTTTGTTTGTTGATAATATGCGTTGTCTGTTCATTGAGCGGGCAATGCAAAGAGATGACATCACTTTGTTGCAACAGGTCTGTCAATGGTAAAAATTCCACTCCGGCTGCTTCTAACTGTTTATTTGCTATAAGGTCGAAGGCAATTACTTTACAACCCAGGCCCAGCATAATATGGCAAAAAGCTTTTCCAATATTACCGGTGCCAATTACACCTACGGTTTTACCGTGCAGGTTGAAGCCGAGTAAGCCCTGCAGGGAAAAATTTTGCTCCCGCACCCGGTTGTAGGCTTTGTGTGTTTTACGGTTCAGGGTCATTATCATAGCGAGGGCATGCTCGGCTACGGCTTCGGGAGAATAGGCAGGTACCCGGCAAACTTTAATGCCGGAGTCTTTTGCCGCTTCCACATCCAGGTTGTTGAAGCCTGCACAGCGTAAGGCTACTATTGTTATATTTTTAGCAACGAGTGCTTTTAATACATCCCTGTTAAGTTTATCATTTACAAAAACGCATACTGCAGAAACATTGCTGATCATTTCAACGCTATGAAGACCGAGGTGTGTTTCAAAAAATTCCAGGTCAAAATTGTGCGAAACGTTTGCCTCCCGGAAGCTTTGTTTATCATAGGGTTTAGCGGAGAAGAAAGTTATTTTCATACGGTGAAAGTATACAAAAAATACTGGGTTTTAAATGATAACGGGCTGGTCTGACCTTCGGTACCGACCCTATAGTTTCATTTTGTCGGTTAATTCATTCACTGCTACAAAACCCTTATGCCCGTTTTCAAGCACTACTTTATAAAAATCGCTGCTTGCGGATACCGTTTTTATTTTAACAGGCGCTGCCAGGGCAAAGGCATTTTTCTTAATGGGGGAAGGATAGATCTTTGTTTTTGCATTGGTTTTGTACCATTCATTTAATTTCCTGCCGGAAACCAGTGCTGCTTCTTTTACCGGCCGAACAAAGCCAATAGGGTCAACAGCCCCGTTACCTGTATAAATACCAAAATGTAAATGAGCAGCAGTAAATTTTGCGTTGCCCGTATTGCCAACAGTCCCCAATACCTGGCCTTTGGTTACCCGCTGTCCGGCCTGTACGTATTGTGTATCGAGATGGGCATAATAAACGGAAAACGATTCCCCATCAGGATTGAGCCAAATCACTTTTCCGCCAATGCCGCCTTCATTTACGCTACTTACCAGGCCATTGGAAACTGCCACAGCCGGACTGCCTTTTTTTGCAAAAATATCAATGCCTTCATGTTTTCTGACACCGGCATCGCGGGGATCGCCCCAAAAACTGCCGATGCTGCTCTTTACGGTGGGGGAAATAGGAAAACCTACTATTGGATTTAATGCAATGGTAAGGCTGAAACGCCCACGGGCAGATAGTTTTGGTTGAAGCCGTACAATGAAATTACCACCCGTGGGGGCAGAAAATTCAATCATATTGGTCAATGTATCGGCCGCTTCAATTAGTTTAGGTGCGCCATTATTGGCGTCCCACAATTCTAAAAAAGCGATAAATATTTCACCTGTTACCGGTGATAATGATACTTTGATCTTTTGACCCGGATCCGAAGTAAAAAGGAACGAATTGGCATCTGAACTGTCTCCTGTAAAAATACCGTTCTCTGCATAAGGTGCCGGAACCATTAAGGGGTTTTGCAATACTTTTTCTCCCGCCCTTTTCCAGGCCAGCACTTCAGCACTTTCTGTTTTTAGTATCCGGTCCTGGTATGTTTCACGGGCTGTTTTTTTTGCAAAAATTCCCCGCCCGGGAGTATTACATGCTGAAAAAATGAGGAGGATAAGAAGAAAGTAGACAGGGATTTTTTTCATGCTTTTACGAAGACAAATTATAAGCCATAAAAGCATTCATTAACAGTAAGCATACAGTTTAACAACCCATTGTGCCGGATATAAGTGCAATTAATCCCGGATGAATGTTAGTGTTTATTGAAGCGGCCGGTTAACTACAACAAGCCGTTTAACAGGAGTTTATTTTGAGTTTCGTTGGTAAACTGGTAAGACAAAGGTTTGTTGCTGCCCGATTCATAATCCATATCATTACGGCCCATGTTGATGTAGAGCATTTTATATTTTTTATTGGTCCATACCACGGGATAATAACCGCTGTGCCATATCTCGTGTTGCTTTGGACCGGTGCCCAAAGGAAAGCTGGCCGGGTCAATGGAATAAAGAATATCGATATCCGGATTTTTGCGCAAGTCTTTTTCCCACTGTACCGTTCATTGGGAGCCGAAATAAAACTCGCCGGAAGATCTTTGGTTACAGTATGCGTACTGTCTTCTTTTTTTAAAATGGCTGAAGTAGGGCGCCAGGTATTTCCCTTGTATTGATCGGCACCCAAAAAATCATTGTGGTACCAGTTCCAGTTCTGGGGATAAGAAGAAGGCGTTAAGGCAAAGCCTGCAAAGTGAAAGCCCATCCAGGCACCACCGTTTTTCATATATGCTTAAGGCCTGGCGCTGTTCCGGTACTTCAGGCCTGGTATCTAAAAATAATATCACCTCATATCCCGACAGCACAGATGAATCCATGTTATTCCAATTGCTGGTAGTATCATACGTGAAATGTAAGGCTGCAGCTTTAGTACTTAACCAGGTATTGGCGTCGTTTACAAAACTGATATGTGCGAGGTCATTTTTGGTTGTGTAAAATGCCCAGCACTTTGAAAAACGATTTATTTCGGGCCTTTGAGCCAAGAAAAAATAATGCTGCCAATAAAAGAAGGATGCCGGCTTTCATGTTCAATATTTCGATAAATATAAAACAATAAGGGTGATTATTGCGGAGAGAACCTTTAGATAAAAATTCTGTCGATAGCTGGCGGTGAAAATTTTCTTTGTTCTCCTTGTCCTCTTAGCTAAATTTTAATGTTAAGGCTTGCGCCAGCAAGCGCCTGAAGATTGCAGCGACAAAAAAATATGCCGGTAAGACGTTAAGACGGGAAGAAATTTTGCGGATTATATATACATGGAAAACGCTGATTGGACCTATTGTCAGGAGCTTTTTATAAAGAACACATAGATAAAAGAGAACAAAAAGAAACTTTTTTGCTCCTTTTCTTAGCTAAATTTATTTTCTTTCTTTGAGTTCCACCAATGCCTTCTGTGTTTGCAACAGCAATTGCTTTAACTCTGCAATTTCTTTTTGCTGCTCCTGAACAGCTTTTACCAGCGGCACCACAAATTCTGAATAACGTAAAGCATAAAGATCATCTGCATTTTTTGGTTTGTCCACACCACTGAATTCATATCCCAGTTTCTGTGCGGCGGCATCTACTTCCTGGGCAATAAAACCTGTTTGCAATACAGCAGACTGTTGCGCCCTTTGTTGTTGTACCTGTGGATCCGCAGCACGATTAATTATTTTTCCTGTGCTGTCTTTAGATACATCTTCTTTTAAATAAGCAGCCAGGCTATTCACATCAATATTATAAGTAACGGGGCGAAGCGCCATAATAAAATCAAGGCCTTTTACAGATTCCGTGATGTTCGTTTTAAAACGGCCATCGCTCAAATTCGACCATGCCGCATAACCTCCGATACTGCTTACAGAAGACGCACCGATACGCACCTGGTTACTGGCAGTAATGCGGGAAGTGGCACCTATTGCCGTAGAGTTGGAATAATTAGAACCGGTTGTCTGGTCTGCATCATAACCTAAAAAAGAACAGTAGCTATTGGCGTTATTAAATGCACCGGCCTCATTGCCAATGGCAGTATTAAAATTTCCAACTGTATTATTATACATAGCGGTTCCTCCAAGTACGGTATTCGAATACCCGGTAGTATTTAACCGAAGCCCATTGTGCCCGATGCTGGTATTGTTATTACCTGATTCATTAAAAAGAAGCGATTGGATTCCCACCGCAAGGTTAAGAACGCCGGTAACATTTCCTTCTCCCATGGCAAGGGTACCGATAGCTATATTACTGTTAACCGCGGTGCTTGATTTTAAAGCTTCATGTCCAATGGCGAGGTTACTGATGCCGGTAATATTTGCCCGCAGGGCATACGCACCTACAGCCACATTTTTGTACCCATTAGTGGTACTGGTAGGCCGTGTTTCCTGCATCGCATATTTGCCTATTGCAATATTGTCGCTGGCCCAGGGAAGACCTGAAGCACTATAGGTAATGCTTTCCATTGCATTGGAACCTATAGCAATATTGTTGCTGGCGAAGCCTGCATCTGCCATAGCATTATTACCGATAGCAATATTATCAGCTCCATCAATGCTCCGCAGCGCATTTGGGCCAATGGCTACATTATTGGTGGCATAACTACTGCCATTGCTACCCATGGCATTGTAACCTATTGCTGTGTTAAAACTGCTGAGAACCCTGGATGCCATGGCAGAAGTTCCTACGGCAGTATTTTGTTCGCCGGTTGTATTGTCTCTCAAAGCATAATGGCCTATGGCAGTATTCCTGCTGCCGGAAGTATTGTCATTTAAAGTGGAAGTACCCACAGCAATATTGGAGAAGCCTGTAACATTGGCCCTTAAACTCTGGTCTCCTATAGCAATATTATAATTTGCGGCATTGTTTTCCAGTGCAAGCCTGCCGATGCCGATAGTGTTGCTGTTTGAATTTGATTTTAGTGCATTCACGCCTATACCGATATTAAAACTGGAATTGGTATTGCCGTACATGGCAGAATCTCCAATTGCCACATTGCGTGTGCCTGTAAGATTGCTAAATAAAGTGGAAACACCCACAGCTGTATTGCCAGCGCCGGTAGTATTGGAATTCATAGACCTGGCGCCAATGGCAGTATTATAGTACCCAAACTGCTGGTTGTTGGCCAGGGCAAAAGCTCCAATGGCCGTTGACCGGTAGGCCCCGGCAAATTGTAAAGTGTTGTATCCAAACCCCGTATTTTCAGTAACATTTCCAAATGTTGCTGCACCTGATTCATAGCCAAAATGTGTATTATAAGTAGAGTTGTCAATAGAACCTGCAGGTAAATTGTTTACCCTCAATTTCAATGGCCGCTGATCGGTAGTACCTATAAAATTAATGCTGGCATCTGTACCCGAATTCCCGGAAAGAGACCAGCCTGCAGTAGTATTTGTGAGGATCTTGCTCCAGGAGGGACTTGCAGGTGTTCCGCTGTTATAGTAATAGCCGGCACCAGTAGCCAGCGCACTATTGGTATTATATACGAGCAGGCTGGTGGCCGGATTGAGGATAGTACCTGCATCGGTAACAGATGTAAGATTGACCCTTGGTATCAGTACTCCTTTACTGCTGCTGGTTATGTCCAGTATAGCGCTGCTGCTGGGATTGATTGTGCCTATTCCAATACCCTGTGCACCTGCCAGGTATTGAATAAAAATACCGGTTACGGATAGCAATAAATTTGCTACTATTTTACGCATAACAATAAATTTGAACATCAAAGTTGAACTTATATTAGCAGCCAAGCAATGCCGAATAAGGGTGAGATATAGGGCCGGTTTATTATGGAAGAATAAATTTTTATATCACCCCTTCGGGATTCATGATGCCTAAATTGTTTTTTCTATAATAATTCCATCCCTTCGGGATTCATGCGACCTATGTGATTAAAACCTTTCCCGAAGGGAAGCCTATGATTATAAATATTCATGGGCAGTTACATTTACAGGCTCGATTTTATCCACTTTTTTAGAATAACTTTTTGGCAGCTAAAAAGCTATTCATTTAACTTGCAGCCATGCAGCAATACCTTGATCTTGTAAAACATATTATAGCAACCGGCGATGATAAAGCAGATCGTACCGGTACCGGCACCCGTAGCGTATTTGGTGCCCAGCTGCGCTTTAACCTGGCAGCTGGTTTCCCCCTGGTTACTACTAAAAAAACGCATTTAAAAAGCATCATTCATGAATTGCTGTGGTTTTTAAAAGGGGAGACCAATATTGCCTACCTGAAAGAACACAATGTAAAGATATGGGATGAATGGGCAGATGAAAATGGCGATCTTGGTCCCGTTTACGGAAAGCAATGGCGCAGCTGGGAAGGAGCGGATGGGGCAGAAGTTGACCAGGTAAAAGACCTCATCCATACTTTAAAAACAAACCCCGATAGCAGGCGAATGATCGTTAGTGCCTGGAACGTAGCCGATTTGCCAAAAATGAAACTGATGCCCTGCCATTGCCTGTTTCAATTTTATACTTCTGCACCCGATGCAAAGGGTCGCAGAAAATTAAGCTGCCAGTTGTACCAGCGCAGCGCCGATGTATTTTTAGGCGTGCCTTTTAACATCGCTTCCTATGCATTATTTACCATGATGATCGCACAGGTAGTGGATATGGATCTGGGTGATTTTGTACACAGCTTTGGCGATGTGCATTTATACAGCAATCACTTTGATCAGGCGGAGTTACAATTGACCCGTACGCCTTTTCCTCTGCCGCAAATGAAGATCAATGCTGCAGTGAAAGATATTTTCGATTTTAAATTTGAAGATTTTGAATTGTTGAATTACCAAAGTCATCCTTCAATAAAAGCGCCCGTAGCAGTTTGAGCAGTAAGGAATATTGAATAAGGAACATAAAATAAGAAAGTCGGCCTTTCGTCAGTCAAATTGGTGATTTCTGCACTGATTCTTACCTTCTTATTCCACAATAATTATTTCTTATTTCTTATTTCGCCTCCTGACATATTATTTTCTACATTTTTTCGTTGTAACAGCAGCCAATTGCTGTTTATGAAAAAATGCTACTCTCTTTTTTTATTGCAAACCCTGTTTTTTATTACCTATGGCCAGCCTATGGCTGATACCTCCGGCAAACTCATTGAGCAGAAGGAAAATATCATCAAAGAATCAACCATTGTAAAAGTAGAGAACCTGGGCGAACGCATTAATACAGAATACCCTGAGCTGAGGCCCACTATTTCTGCCGATGGAAATTTATTGTTCTTTATACGCATGGGTCACCCGGAGAATGAACATATTGCAACGGTAAGAAATGCACAGGATATCTGGTACAGCATCCGTGAAGAAGATGGGAAATGGTCGCCTGCCGAACATTTAAACGGCGCTGTAAACTCATCGCAGTACAATGCAGTTTATTGGATATCTCCTGATCTTAATTGCATGCTCATAAAAGGCGCTTACCAGGAAGGTCAGTATTATGGCACTGGTGTAAGTATGACAAAGCTGAAGAAAGACGGCAGCTGGAGTCCGCCGCAAATGTTGCGCATCCGCAATTTTCACAAGTTTGGATTTACACAACAATTTGGTGCCAGTATGGGACAGGATGGAAGAACCCTGCTGTTTTACATGACTGATAAAAAAAATAGTTATGATAACGAGTTATATGTTTCTTTTTTAGAAGGGGGCGATATATGGACGGCACCTAAAAGCCTGGGCAAAAAAATAAACCTGCCCGACTACAATGAAATGAGTCCTTTTATTGCTGCTGATGGCGTTACCCTTTATTTTAGCAGCGACCGAGTGGGCGGATTGGGAGAGAACGATATCTGGATGAGTAAAAGATTAGATGAAAGCTGGACAAAATGGAGTGAACCGGTAAACCTGGGCAGCCCCATCAATACAGCCAACGATGAAAACTTTTTTACGCTGGATGCCGGTGGCGAATACGCCTACCTCACCAGCAGCGATGGCGCTTTTGGTGGCAGCGATATTGTAAGAATAAAGTTATTGGAGAAAGAAAAACCAGACCCGGTAATAATGGTAACCGGCAATGTATACAATGCTAAAACTAACCAGCCATTGAGTGCCGACCTTATTTATGAAACGCTGCCCGATGGTGCAGAAGCAGGAAGAGGTTTATCCAATGCGCAGGATGGCTCCTTTAAAATTGTACTTCCTTACGACAAAAATTACCTTATCCGGGCATCGGCAGAAAAATTTTTCGCCATATCAGAAAACCTGAATCTTGATTCACTCATTAAAGTTGGCTACAAAATAATTCACAAAGACCTCTACCTCGCACCCATAGAAATAGGACAGGTATTTCGCTTAAACAATGTATTCTTTGATTTTGATAAATACACGCTAAGGCCGGAATCGTACACCGAATTAAACAGGGTAGTAATGTTCCTGAATGAATACCCGAACATTGAAATTGAAATGGGTGCTCATACCGATAGCAAGGGCTCCGATGAATACAATATTACGCTCAGCCATAACAGGGCAAAATCTGTAATGGAATATATTTTAAGCAAAGGCATTTCAACCAGCCGGGTTACCTTTAAAGGTTATGGTGAAACAAAACCTATGGCGCCAAACGCCCATGCAGATGGAACAGATAATCCGGATGGCAGGCAGCTGAACAGGAGGGTGGAATTTATAATTATGAAAAACTAGTGGAAAGAAATAAGAAATATTCAATAAGGAATAAGAAAGGGAGAATTTTCGCCAATTATGGAGGCTTTTTTACTGTTGAGGATATTGTATAGATTTCTATTTTGTGGTCTAAAGAATCATTCAATGGAAACAAAAAAAATACGATCTGGAAGATAGATTAATACGTTTTGCATGTATTTGTCTCAGCATTTGTGAATTATTACCGGCAACCAAATCCGGTCAAAATCCGGAATATCAATTATGCAAAAGTGGCACAGCCGCAGCGCTTATTTATGGAGAAGCGCAGGTGGCAGAATCATCGGCCGACTTTATACATAAAATTAAACTTGTTTTAAAAGACGTACGGGAAACAAGCATTAATCTCAGGATCATCAACGAAAAACCAGTGATAAAAAATGAACTTATTCCTGTTGCTCAAAAGGAATGCAATGAACTCATGGCAATTTTTATCAAGAGTATCGAAACTGCAAGGTCTAATCAGCATAAAATAAAAATAATAAACACCATGTTATAAAGTAAAATTGTACCCTTAAGGGAACAACTTCTATATTTAGACGCATACATCCTCATTATTTACTTAGTGTCTTCTTGCCCTTCTCCATGCGAAGATGCTTATCTATGAACGAGATTGAAAACTTCCTTATTGAACGTTTCTTATTCCTTATTTTACTTCCTTATTTCTTATTTTTACGTATGATAACGCTTGTAGTAGCCGCCGCAGAAAATAATTCCATCGGTAAAAACAACAAACTCCTCTGGCATTTACCCAATGACCTCAGGTTTTTTAAAAATACTACCTGGGCAGGCGTAGTAATAATGGGTCGCAAAACTTTTGAAAGTGTAAATAAGCCCTTGCCCGGCAGGTTGAATATTGTAGTTACGGCTAATAAAGAATGGAAAGCGGCCGGAACGCTGGTAGCCCATGACCTGCAGCAGGCAATTGATTTGGCGGAGAAAGAAAATTTTAAAGAAGTATCCGTTATTGGCGGTGGAGAAATTTATAAACAAGCCATGCCACTGGCTGATATTATTTATATGACAAGGGTGCATACGACTATTGAAGGAGATACATTTTTCCCAACGATTGATACAGCTGAATGGAAGCTGAATGAAAAAAATGATTTTTATAAAGATGAAAAACATGCATACGATTACAGTTTTGAGAAATGGGAAAAGATAAAATAAGATGAAAATTATACTACGACTGTTTTTGCCTTTGATTTGTATGTTCCAATTTATATCGTGTAACAATGAAGAGAAACTTATCCCCGCATTTGATCCTTCGCCTGTTGATACCATTATTGCCAGTGAAGATGGCTACAACAGGTATTACTATCAAAAAATGAAGTTCAATGATTCTTCTGCATATTTTGATCAGAATGACAGCAGCATTAACAGCAGCAATTTTTTCGGCAAGCTTTACAAGGGCTCCTTCTTTCCACTGAAATCCGGCAACAGCAATGCTTACAAACTAATAGAAATTAAAACATGGTCATCTGAGCCAGTGAACGGAATGATACGGGGAGTAGCACTGCAGCAGTATAAAAAGGCCGTTTTGATAGGGAGAATTTTGTTTGATCGTGCTGTTACTGATGTGAAGGGAGTTACTATAGAACCTGCAGCGATATTAAAAAAGGCCGTTTTTATTAAGTTCTGGTTTATAGCTTGCGTACCATGCGTGGAAGAAATGCCCGAACTTAATAACATTGTCGAAAAATATAAAAATGATACTACCATCCGATTCATCAGTTTTGCTTTTGATAAACCTGCATCTTTACGAAATTTTTTAAGTAAAATGCCATTTAAGTATCATACCATTCCTGTTTCAAATAAATACGTGCTAGATACCCTGGGAGTGGAATCGTTTCCCACACATTTATTTGTAAAAGATAACCGGGTAGTAAAACGATTGGGAAGTTACCGGGAAATAGAAACAATTATTAAGGATTCGCTGCAGAAGAACTAATGGGGTAAATTCTATTAATTAACGGAAGCAATAGGATCTGCCGTACCATCGGGATCGTTAGCTGCCAGGCCTTTGGTTTTTACCGCATTTTTATTCAGCAACAATATACCAGCCATATGCGGGGCTGCCATAGAAGTGCCGCTCAGCCTGGCATATCGCCCGTTGTTGTAAGTTGAAACAATGTTTACACCCGGTGCCGCATAATCTACCACATCATTACCAAAGTTGGAAAAAGAAGCAAACCTTCCTGTGCTGTCAATAGCAGATACAGTGTAAATATTGGGATGACTAGCTCTTGCCGGTGAACTTAAGTTAGCAGCTTTACTGCTGTTGCCTGCAGCAATGGAAAATAAAATGCCTTTAGCTGCAATATTTTTTACGAGGTTATCCAAAGCATTTGCAACAGTATCAGCACCCAGGCTCATATTTACCACGTCTCCGGCAACGGCGGCCTGGTTTATATAATTTAAAGCCTGGAAGATATAACCAGTATTTCCTTCGCCGGTATTATCTAACACTTTCAACGCAACTATTTTAGCCCCCGAAGCCACTCCCAGTACACCGGTATTATTATTTAATGCTCCAATAATGCCGGCAACATGTGTTCCATGGCCGTTATCATCCGTGGCCAGCGCCTGGGTGTTTAGAAAGTTTTTACTTCTTGTTTTATCAATAGTAAGATCCGGGTGATCAAAATCAACACCGGTATCAATTATCCAGGCTGTTTTACCGGTGCCATCACCTACCCCGGTTCGCTTTACACCCCATTGAGCTGTAGAAGGGTTTACCAGCGTAAAACATGCTGTGCCTAATTTTATAATGCGGTCCGGTTCTACAAACTCAACATGATCGTCGGCTGCAATTTTACCTGCTTCCTCCTTTGTAAGTATTGCCACAAAACCATTTGCCCCGCCCTGTAAATTGTATTGTATACGGCCGCCGGCAATATCATTAGCAGATAAAACGGTAGCAATGCTTGTCTGCAGATCAATATAATTCTTTGATAAGTTATCGCCGGGTGATTTTAATATAACGATGTAACCGGTTGCTGCCGGTCTTGAAGAAAAGATAACGGGGTCGCAGGTTTCTTCGCCGGGAGGTAAAGAACTACCGGAAGACATATCATCCTTTTTACAACTATTCAACAATAAAGTTGCGGAAATGGCTGCTGCTAAAACTATACTGGCTTTGAAAAACTTCATGGTTCTTGGTGGATTTATTGACCTTGTAAATACGGGCATTATATAACAATTAGTTTGCCGTGAAAGCTGCTGTGTCACTGAATTAACTTTTTGTATGCTTACACACTACCCTCCATAAGCAGAATCTTCTAATAAAGAATGCAACCTTGCAGTTCTCTCCTTAATTTTGAATCACTTATGGGTACTGCTTTTGACCTTATTTATCGTTCCATTGTTCCATTGTTCCTGGCATTCACTTTCGTCGCAGGACCTGGTGCAAAAAAAGAATCATATAATTTTTTATATGTTCTTAATACGGTGTTTCCTTTTGTAAGGCTTTTAGCAATAGCGCTCTATGTATATGAGATTTTTTTGGCATTTTACGGCCGGGGTTTATATGAGATGTTTGTATTTAGCCGCACCAGCCCCCTGCCATTCTATATTGATCTTATCATTGATTGCACCGGCCTGTTATTTTTCAATAGAAAATTGAGAATTAGCCGGTGGTTCATACTTATCAATTATTTGGTCATAACACGTAATACCTGGATTGGCTGGTTTTATAATTCGTCCGGGGACCAATTGCCTTCTTTTTGGAATACAAGTGAGTATTACTGGTGGAGTGAAGTTCCGGAGCTGTTTTTTATATTAATGATACTGCTATTGGTTTATTTGATTCAACACAAAACAAACAAACTTCCTCACGCTTCACTATTTTTGAAATAATGTATTCAGCTACAGTTCTTGCAAAAAAATATTTCCGTTATTTTCTGACCGCTTCCAATGGGAAGGGCCACGGCACACATTCTCCCTTCGTGTTTGATTTTATCAAACTGGTAAAAAATGATCCAGAAAAATATCCCTGTTACCCTGCGATAGAATTATTGCGGAAGCAGCTATTAAAGGATAAAAACGTTATTGAAGTGGAGGATTTTGGTGCCGGTTCAACAGTGATTAAAACCAATAGGAGGGCTATCCATAAAATGGCGCAATCATCATTAAAGCCAAAACGTTTTGCGCAGTTGCTTTTCAGGATGGTAAAATTTTATCAACCGCAAACGATCGTGGAGTTGGGCACTTCATTCGGAATCACCAGCGCCTATCTTGCCTGCGGAAACCGGTCTGCCCATTTATACACATTGGAAGGTGCTGCGTCCATAGCCGGTATTGCCCGAAAAAATTTCAATGCACTACAGCTTGATAATATCAAATTAATAGAAGGCGATTTCAAAACAACATTGCCACCATTGTTGTCTTCACTCGACAAAATAGATTTTGCATTTGTTGACGGGAACCATAAAAAAATTCCCACTTTACAATATTTTGACCTTTTGCTGCAACAATCTCATGAAAAAACCATACTGGTTTTTGATGATATACACTGGAGTAAAGAAATGGAAGAAGCCTGGGATATTATCTGCCGGCATTCAGCTGTAACACTCAGTATCGATCTTTTTTTTATCGGCATTGTTTTTTTAAGAAAAGATTTTAAAGTAAAGCAACATTTTTCTGTAAGATTTTAAAATTTCCTGCAAAGTCAACATAGCACTCACATTCAACAAGTGTGATTCGGTATAAATAGGTATAAACACGCTGGTTTTGTAGCGAATCTTGCAGGCTTTTGGCCTTTGTGGCGATTCTTCCTTATCTTAGAACCAACAATCTGCTTATGATCATTGGCGTACTAAAAGAACCATCTCCTGAAACTAGGGTATCCTTACTGCCCGAACATATTACCACTTTGAAAAAATGGAATTGCGAAGCGATTATTGAAGCCGGCGCTGGTGAATATGCATTTGCTGCGGATGAAAAATATACAGCTGCAGGCGCTTCCATTCAATCGAAAGAAAATATTTTACAACAGGCAGATATTATTTTATCCATCAACCCCCTAACACATGCAGCTGCTGCACAATGCAAAGACAAAGTTGTATTGGGGTTTTATCAATCTCTTTTTAATGCAGCAGTTATTAAAGACTGGGCCATAAAGGGGCTCACCGTTTTTAGTATGGATATGTTGCCACGCACTACCCGTGCCCAAAGTATGGATATACTCAGCAGCCAGGCAAATATTGCCGGTTACAAAGCTGTGTTACTCGCCGCCAATTTATATCCCAGGTATTTTCCCATGTTTATGACAGCAGCGGGTAGTATCCCTCCCGCAAAAATGCTGATACTGGGTGCCGGTGTTGCCGGTTTACAGGCCATCGCTACAGGTAAACGCCTGGGTGCAGTAATTGAAGTGTTTGATACAAGACCCGCTGTGAAAGAAGAAGTGATGAGCCTTGGTGCAAAATTTGTGGAAGTGGAAGGTGCCGCCGATGCGGGCAACGCAGGTGGATATGCAGTAGAACAATCGGAAGAATTTATGCAAAGACAAAAAGCCAGGATCGCCGATGCCGTAGCCAAAGCTGATATCATCATTACCACCGCACAAATCCCTGGAAAAAAAGCACCTGTATTAATTACAGATGAAATGATGGGTCAAATGAAAAATGGGTCTGTTATTATTGATATAGCAGCTGCAACCGGCGGCAACACGTCGCAAACAAAAAATGATACAACAGTAAATTATAATGGTGTAAGCATAATAGGCAACAGCTTACTTGCCAGTGCCATGCCAAGTGATGCGAGTAAATTGTATGGAAAAAATATCCTGAATTTTTTGCAACTTATTATCGACAAGGATGGAAAACTTAATCTGAATTTTGAAGATGACCTGGTGAAAGGTACTTGTGTGGCGAATGGGGGAATGGTGACGAATGAGAGGGTGGCGGCTGCAGATCAATAGTCCATGGCCGAAATTCGATAGACCAGTTTTTGGTTATGTTAGCTATTCCGGATTGAGCAGGTTAAAATAAAAAAGATGTTTATATAATAATAAAATTAAATTTTCAGGTCGTCTATGGACTATCGACCATGGACTAAAAAACTATCATGAACAGCATTCTCCACTTCATCTCCGCCAATCAACAAATCATCTACATCGTTATCCTCATGATCTTTGTAGGTATAGAAGTGATTGGCCGTGTACCCAGTGTGTTGCATACACCGCTTATGAGTGGTGCCAATGCCATACATGGCGTGGTTATTATTGGAGCCATCATCGTTATGGGCAAAGCAGGAACCAATAATTATTTAGCATTGGGGTTAGGCTTCCTGGCTGTGATATTAGGAACGCTGAATGTGGTGGGTGGATTCGTGGTAACAGACAGGATGCTGGAAATGTTTAAAAAGAAGAAGTGATTACACGAATAATACGAATTACACGAATTACACGAATTTTTTATGGCTGAAAATATACTCATACTTTGTTACCTGGTCGCTTCGGTTACTTTTATTTTAGGATTGAAAATGCTTTCCAGTCCTGCATCTGCACGCAAAGGAAATTTAGTAGCGGCGGCGGGTATGACCATCGCCATTTTTGGAACTATTTTTTTGTACGAGGAAAATGGTATTAAGCTGGGCAACTATGCCTGGATATTTGGTGGACTATTAATAGGAACTATTGTAGGTACACTCGCTGCCAAAAAAGTTAAGATGACAGCCATGCCCGAAATGGTGAGTTTGTTCAATGGAATGGGAGGTGCCTGTGCGGCATTGATCTCCCTGGTAGAATTCAATCACCTGGCACATGAAATACTGGTAACAGGAATTACATATGGGCATACGGGCAAAATTCTTATTATCGCTTTGGGACTTATAATTGGTTCTGTATCTTTTTCGGGGAGTATGATTGCCTGGGGAAAATTAAATGGCAAAGTGAAGGACTTTAGTTTTGCGGGGCAAAATATTTTAAACCTGGTTTTTTTATTTGTTGCCCTGGCATGCGCTGCCTGGATGATCATTGATCCATCGCAAACTTATTTACTCTACATCATTTTCATTTTGTCGCTATTGTACGGAATTCTTTTTGTGTTGCCCATTGGTGGGGCCGATATGCCCGTGGTAATTTCCTTACTCAACAGTTTTACCGGTGTGGCAGCGGCTTTCGGCGGTTTTTTATATGATAATAAAGTGATGCTTACCGGCGGTATTTTGGTAGGCGCGGCAGGCACATTGCTCACGATATTAATGTGCAAAGCTATGAATCGTTCGCTCCTCAATGTATTGGTAGGCTCATTTGGAGGCAATAAAAATGCTGCTGCCGGCGGTGCTTCCGGATCGCAGGGCAGTTATAAAGAAATTTCGCTGAGCGATACAGCCATGGTAATGAGTTATGCCAATAAAGTGATCATCGTTCCCGGTTATGGTTTGGCAGTAGCGCAGGCGCAGCACGCCTGTCATGAGCTGGAAAAAATATTGAATGAAAAAGGAGTAGAAGTTACTTATGCCATTCACCCTGTTGCCGGCCGTATGCCCGGGCATATGAATGTATTGCTGGCAGAAGCAGATGTGCCTTACGAAAAACTACAGGAGATGGAACAGGCCAATGATGAATTTAAAACAACTGATGTTGTGCTGATACTTGGTGCAAATGATGTAGTAAATCCTGCTGCGAAAAATGATCCGGCATCTCCCATTTATGGCATGCCAATCCTGGAAGTGGAACAGGCCAAAACCGTGATTGTAAATAAACGTAGTATGAAACCCGGTTATGCAGGTATTGAAAATGAATTATTCTTTCAACCGAAAACTTCTATGTTGTTTGGAGATGCTAAAAAAGTGTTGCAGGATTTGTGTGCGGAGGTGAAAGCGATTTAATAAAAAATGCATTTCTACCTGAAATACTCCTTTTAAAAATCACAGCTTTGTATCTTTGTAAAGCTCGTTTAAAGAAATATTAGTGTCTATACTTTTTATGTAAAGTATATTATTATCTTCTTTATACTCTCTTAACTCCCGTAGCATTTCATTATTAAGGCTAAATGTTTCTATGCCAATTTTTTCAGCATCAACCAAAATACAATATTCTCAATGCCGGTACTTCCCGGTAAAATTTAAATTTATGTCCCTGGTCATAACTTTTGGTGCTAGCAGATAAGATTTCAATGATCACCATTGGTTGAGTGGTAGTATCCTCATCCGTGTCTGAAGGTATAATATCTCCACAAATAATACTAATATCCGGGTAAGAGTACAATGTATTTTCAGGAATATGTATGCGCATATCGCTGCCGTAGGGACGGCATGGTTTGCCATGCGGTTGTTCTAGTAAAGCACCAATAAGCTTTATGGAAATAATATTATGCCTGGCTTCCGCTCCACTCATGGCAAAAATTTCTCCTTTGTAAAACTCGTGTTTTATATCAGAAGTTCTTTCCATTTCCGGGTATTCTTCTTCCGTAAATTTATTTTTACCATAAGCTACGGCAGGCTCTCTTACATAACTCATACATATAAAGTACAAAATTCCTGTCTAAAATCAATGAGGAAATAACCGCAAAGTGCTACATTCTTTATTAGCCAACTGTTCATCATTGTTCAGCTTACCTGCCTGGGAGCCTCGCCGGGTCGTGTCATTCTTTATAAGGCATAGCTTTAATCAGCGGGCAGCTTTTTAATAGCTGGTATAATTATTTTGCTTTCTCATCTCGCTCCGCCACATCCTTTTTTATTTTATCATCATATGCTTTCTGGAATTCATTCAGGTATTCGATATAGGCCTTTTTATCATTAAAAATCCCTGGATTATAAGGATCTCCCGGTTGGTGTTTTTTATGCAATTCAAACTGGCTGGCATGCGAAGCTACCCAAAGATCAAAATCAATATTTTTCATTACCTGTAAAGTTTTGGCGTAGTCTTTTGATATAGCAGGGTAAGCTGTGATTTCTTCAAAACGCCTGTCGGTAATGATGGAAGGCATATTAGCAATTAATACTTTGTAAGATTTACCGCTGTCATTTACAGTTAATAAATAACTACAACTTCCCATCGTATGCCCCGGGTGGCTCAGTACTTTTAAAGCAGTGGTTCCCAGTTTAACGATGCTGCCATCCTTTAATTTTTTTGCGGCTTTTAACGGCTGGTAAGTAGCACCATATTTTCCCATTTCATAATCGGCTGCTCCGCCGCTGGCTGCTGTTACTGCATCTCCTTTGCTGACATAAAACTTTGCCCCGGTTTGTTTTTGAATGGCAGCCATTGCACCCATATGGTCGTAATGGGCCTGGGTTGTCAATATAATTTTAGTATCGTTAAACTTAAAGCCCAGTTGTTCAATATTGTTTTTTATTTGCACAGCAGAAGAAGCAAGGCCTGTGTTGATTAAAATATTTCCTGCATTGGTAGTGATTAAATAACTGGATAGGTCATACGTACCTACATAATATAAATTACCTGCAATGCGGAAGGGTTCGTAGTTTTTAATCCAGGAAGAATCACGAACTGGTGGTTCCTTCACTTCCTGTGCGGTTGATACAAGGGAGAAAATGACAAAAATAAACAATAGGAAATAATGACGCTGCTGTTTCATGGTTAATTTAAATTAATGCAAAACGGTTTAGGGAATGAATACTGTTGCGGGTATTTGGATCAACTCCTTACATGAAAACATCCGCAATCCGCCAGCCAATATCTTTTTTATTTTTTTTTAAAAACTCAACTAAAATTCCAAATAATTTTTCTCTCTCCTCCACCTGCGGTCCATCGGTCCAGCTGTCAGGAAAGGGTTGAGCAGTTGCTGATATTACAAAAAAAACAAACAACAGAGAAAAAAGATCATTTTCATTTCATCCTATTTAATTTTATAGGATCAAATATACTTACTTGGCAGAACAATTACCACCGGAACTGATCAATTCTTTACAAACGGCAACCGGTTTTGATGAAACAGCATTCAGGGATGTTCACGGTTCCGGTAGCCAGGTTGTGTCTGTAAGATTGAACCCTGCAAAAGTTTCCAACCCTTCACAAATTCCTTTCCTGGAAAATATCCTGGCAGAAAAAATTCCATGGAACACCAACGGGTATTATTTAAAGCAACGGCCCATTTTTACAATAGACCCGCTCTTTCATGCAGGCGCCTATTATGTACAGGAAGCAAGCAGCATGTTTTTGGAGGAAGCTATCAAACAAAGTTGCGATATGCAACAAAACCTGCGGGTATTGGATCTTTGTGCCGCACCGGGGGGGAAATCTACCCTTATACAATCTGTGATCTCTGAAAGCAGTTTATTGGTAAGCAATGAGGTGATTAAGAACCGTGCGAACATACTGGTAGAAAATATTACCAAATGGGGAGCTGCCAACGTGGTGGTTACCAACAATGATCCGAAAGATTTTAAAAAACTACCTGCTTTTTTTGATTGCATTATAGTAGATGCGCCTTGTAGCGGTAGTGGCCTGTTTCGCAAAGACCCCACTGCAATAACTGAATGGAGTTTGAATAACGTGGAACTTTGCAGCCAGCGCCAGCAAAGGATACTGGCAGATATATTTGATTGTTTAAAACCAGGCGGTGTATTAATATATTCTACCTGTTCCTATTCAACTGAAGAAGATGAAAGCATTGCAGACTGGCTGAAAGATAATTATGAAGTATCCAATATCCGTCTTCAAATAAAAAAAGAATGGGGGATTGTCGAAACCCTTTCGGATAAGCACCAGTGTTATGGTTATCGTTTTTATCCCGATAAAGTAAAAGGAGAAGGTTTTTTTATCGCCGTTTTCCGTAAGGAAACCGAGGCTGTAGAACCCTGGAAAGAAAAGCGGCCAAATATAAAAAACGGGTTGCCATCTAAATCAGATGAACAGGCCGCACTTCGTTATCTTGATCCGGGTAAGGCATATGATTTTTTAAAATGGCAAAAGGATATGCTTGCCATTCCTGCTGCAGTTTATGACGCGGTTCTTTTTGTACAACAAAACCTGTATATAAAAAAAGCGGGGATCAATATGGGTAGTATTATCAGGGATCAACTGGTACCTGATCATGAATGGGTATTAAGTACGATTGCGAATATCGTATTCCCTTTTATTGAAGTAGATGAAGCAACTGCACTCGATTTTCTTCGTAGGAAAGATATATACATAGATACTGAAAAACATGGATGGAGCGTTATAACCTATGGAAATACTGCCCTGGGCCTTGTAAAAATATTGTCCAACAGGGTAAATAATTATTACCCTAAGGACTGGCGCATTCTTAATAAATAAGCCTGTTTTTCTACCAACTAAATTTTGCATCTTTGTAAACACACCTAATTCAGATAAATGAAAAGACTAATAGCATTTTTCCTGTTTAGCATCCCGATGATGGTATCGGCACAAAAAACACATACGGTAGCTGCCAAAGAAAGTTTCTACTCTCTCGGAAGGTTGTACAATGTGCATCCCAAAGACCTGGCAACTTACAATAATATTCCCTTCGAAAAAGGATTGAGTATAGGGCAGGTAATTAAAATACCTGCTGCGTCCAATGCAGCTCCTATGCCTGTGTTGCCTGCAACCGCTACAGAAACACCCAAAGCAACGCCAATTGTAATTAAAGAAGTGCCTAAAGCAAAACCATCCACCGGCAGCGCTCCTGTTTATCATACCGTTGCAGCAAAAGAAGGTTTGTATGGCATAAGTAAAAAATACAATGTTGCCATTGCAGAGATAAAAAAATGGAATAACCTAAGCAGCGATGGCCTCACGATTGGTTCTAATCTTATTGTTGGTTATAACGGCGCTGCTCCGGCTTTTACCGAACAGCCTAAGGTAACAAGACCGGTTACAGAAGTAAAAAATCCTGTCACAAAAACAGAAGCACCTGTTGTTATCCAGGAACAGCCAAAGCCCGTGATCAGGGAATCAGTTGCTGAAAAAGGTCCTGCCAATTTTAATGGAGGATATTTTAAAGCATTTTATAACCAGCAGGTAAAAGAAAAAAGTGCCGGTATGCAGGACAAAGGTTCAGCAGGAATTTTTAAAAGCACCAGTGGCTGGGATGATGGCAAGTATTATTGCCTGCACAATTCAGCCGCCGCGGGCTCTTTTGTTAAGATCACCAACACGGCAAATAATAAATCAGTGTATGCAAAAGTGCTGGATCTTATTCCCGACCTTAAACAAAATACTGGTATTATTATAAGGATAAGCAATGCAGCCGCCAGCGAACTTGGTGTAAGCGGAAGCAATTTTGATTGCATACTAAACTATTAGGGGAAACAATAAAATGTTACATAAATAAAAGGTTCCGGTTACGGAACTTTTTTTATTACCGGAACCTTTATTTACCGCTGAACAAGGTAGTTCAGCGAATCTTTGTAGGTGCGGCCAATGGGCAGCCCGATCTCATCAATAAAAACCTGCTGGGCAGATATTTTACTGATAAAATGTTTCTGTACCGCGTAACTCCTGTGAATGCGGATAAAGGTTTTGAAAGCAGCTTCCTGCAAAAGATTGCCGAGAACAGAAAGCACACAATATTTTTTTTCGGGTGTAACAATCCGGGTGTAATCCTTCAACGCTTCCAGGTATAAAATATCATGTAATTGTATTTTTACCTGCTGGTGCCCGTCTTTTATAAAAATGGCATCCGTACCCAGGCTGCTCTCAAACAGGGAAGCTTTGTGTACCAATTCCAGGTAAGTTTTTAGTCTTTCCATTGCTTTGTCAAACCGCCCTGATTCTAAAGGCTTTACTAAAAAATCAAGTGCTGCGAGTTCAAAACTTTCTACCGCATAATCGGGATAAGAGGTAATAAAGATGCAGGCTTCCTTTTGGCCCAGTTGCCGCCTTAATTCATGGCCGCTGATCCCATCCATATCAATATCCAGCAATAAAACATCTACCTCATTGGTTTGCAGAAACTCCAGTGCTGCTTCCGCAGAATTAAATCGCCCTGTAATATTCAGAAAAGAATATTTTTTGGCATACATAAGGGTATGCAACTGGTCAATCTCATTATCATCAACAATTATGGTATTATATGTTCTTGAATTATCGGCCATGGTAATCAGAAGCTTGTTGAGGTGTCTCCAAATTTAAAACAATCTGCCCAATAAACGGCATTGGTCTATTTAAAATGTCGTTCATCTATCTGCACTATCTGCAGCCGTAAAATGGCGATAGGTTTGTGCAGCTAACTCACACCAAAACGGATCTATTCAACGTCTTTTTTTTTATGAAAAAAATATATCTTTTACCTGCGCTGTTACTTCTGAATAAACCTGCAACTGCCCAATTGGTGAACGGCCATGCATTTTTAAAAAGGTCAATTCATTGAGGTAGGTATAAACCAGTGTGGTGGCTTTGGATCAACAGTGGATGCACCGGGAGGATATCATGCAAGAAGTGGTATACAACGTGGTCCTTCAACAGGTCCGTTGAAACTTGGGTTTGTTGCCGATCCTGATAAAGATGGCTGGACAACAGGTACTCCCAATAAATACAATCGAGATTATTTTTTACCCGCACACCATGGGTAGGTTAGGGGATTTCCTTTGGTACTTACCGGTATTTTACTGAGCGGGCAAATGCCAGCGCTACAAATTGCGGGGCGCTTCAATTTGCAGGTAGTGTGATATCCGTTAGCAGCGTAGCTACAGCAGATCATGCTACATGGCAGGGAACGAATAATGGCATGCATGTTAAAAAAACAACCATTGCCCGTTATTATAATTATTCAAAACGGTAACCCCTTAAAAAATCTTCTACCGCCATTCTTTTTTTTCCTTCCAGTTGAAGATCAAGAATTGTTATATAGCCATCTATACAGGCAAATTGTAAAAATGTTTTACCGTCTGTGTCAAATGTTGCTGCAGCATGAGTAGGAATTTTAGTTAGTTTTTCTGCTTTATAAATTTTAAGCTTTTTATCATTTAAAAAAGTAAAAGCTGCAGGGTATGGAGACAGTCCTCTTATAAGGTTATATACTTCTTCCGTTGTTTTATTAAAATTTAGCTGGCAGGTTTCTGTAAATATTTTGGGTGCATGCTTTATCTGTTGTCCGCTGTTTATAGTCTGTGGTTTTTCTTCCATACTCCCATCTGCCAACCCTTTCACCGTTGCTAAAAGTACAGCAGCTCCCATATCTTTCATTCGATCATGTACATCGCCTACAGTATCTTCATCATAAATAGGAAATGATCGTTGCAGCAGGATATCACCGGTATCAATCTCCTGTTTGAGTTTAAAAGTGGTAACACCTGTTTCTTTTTCTCCATTAATAACTGCCCAGTTAATAGGTGCAGCACCACGGTATTGTGGCAGCAGGCTGCCATGCAGGTTTACTGAACCGAGGGCCGGCATGTTCCAAACCACTTCCGGCAGCATCCTGAACGCCACTACGATCTGCAAGTCTGCCCGCAGGGATCGTAGGTCATTTAAAAAATCCGGGTTCTTTAATTTTTCAGGCTGTAAAACATGGAGGTTATTTTCTGCTGCATATTTTTTTACTGCGCTTTGCTGCAGCTGCATTCCACGGCCACCGGGTTTATCGGGTGCAGTAATTACTCCAACAATATTGCAACCTGCTTTTACCAATGCATCAAGTGATGTAACGGCAAATTCGGGGGTGCCCATAAAAACAATGCGGAGCGATTGAAAGTTTTGCATGGCTGCAAATGTACAAAACAGTTTTCTTCCTGCTTTAGTGAGGCTTATTCTGGAAAGACCTGTATCGTCATATAGCTGTTATAAATAGTATTTCCGCCCCTGTACATAATATCATAGCTCTGAAATACCCTTGAAGCATCTACTGTATAAGTATAAGTGCCGGGTGGAAGTAATTCGGAGAAATTCGATATTTGAAACTCGCTATCGTCCTGCGGGCCGTAATAGGCTGCGCCACGAACATTGCCGCTATTCCGTTTAAGTGTAATACCCCTTCCCAGGTTGCCACATGCAAAGCAGTTGGAAATGGCATAATTGACCTGCACAGAAACGTTTACTCTTGACGTGGCAGGAAGGATAACTGTAATGGAAAAGCCGGGCAGGTTAATGGCACCGCCTGTATTTGCACCCCAATAAAAATCTGCCGGTAAAGTGGTATGATAGGTTTTAGGCAAACCCGAAGACCATTGCGGTAGGCCTGCCCCGTTGTTTACCAGCACCTGGCCCGGGGAACCCGCATTGCCATTGAAGGAGACGGCGCCTGATCCTCTCACCCTCATTCTTTCAGTAAACACACCTGCGGTATTTTCATATCCAAAAGTAATATCAGCATTGGGATAATCGGAGTGGATGCGAAATTCATTGGCATAAACTCCCATACCCACATTGCCAAGACTACCAGTGTACAGGTTTATTTTTCTACCCAATGTAGAAGCGAAGGTGAGGGCTGTATTGGGATTATTTATTCCTATCCCCAGGTAACCCAATGAATTCAGCGTTAATCTTTCTACCAGGCTGCCACTTGTATTTTTATTATAAAAAGTCAACTTACTGCCACTTACACCTTCGAGCAGGTTTCCAATGTAGCCGGTTCTTTTTTCGCCGGAAGCAAGGCTGGTTCCTGCCCAGGTAATGCCGCCAAGGCTTCCGCCGGTGCCGCCGCTTGACAATATTAAATGTGACTGAACATCACCGCCTACAGCGGGATTGTTGATCTCGAGCAAACGATTGTTACCACCGTGCCCATATGCAGAAGGATTTGTGGTGCCTATCCCAATATTCTGTGCTGTACAAAACTGAACCAAAGCTAACAGGCAAAAGAAAATAATTTTTTTCATACTAATGTTTTGGATGTATTTCTAATACACAAATATTTGAATTTATCTTGCCCCGTACAATCCCTGAAAAACATGAATTATTTTCCTGCTTTAAGTTCGTTCACTTCTTTTTGCAACGCTTCAATTTGTTTTTGCTGTTCTCTTATGCCTTCGATTAGCAACGGAACAAGCTTTGAATAGTCGACAGCTTTATATCCTTTCTCATCAGTAAATACCAGTTGCAGCAACACAGCTTCCACTTCCTGTGCAATAACACCTACCTGTTCCTTGTCATTAAAACCATTGGCGGGAAACTCTTTTGTTTTGTAATGATAGGTCACACCATTTATTTGCCGGATCTTTTTTATGGGATCAGTAATTGTTTGAATGTCTTCTTTAAATCTTTTGTCGGATGGAGAGATCGCGCCGGTTGCTAAAATATTCCCGGCCACATGGAGCTTTTGTGTGGGATTGTCAATGCCTACACCTACGAAACCAGTGTTGCCATTTAATGTAAGCAGGTTCTGGTTACCCGCACCCAATGCAAGTAAATTGATTCCGCCCAATGCCACGCCCATCTTAATACGATATTGGGGATTGCCAATCCTCAGATTACCTTCGGTATTGCTTAGGTCTCAGTTATCTCCAACGGCCACATCCAGCCTTGATGCCGGGTTAATTGTGCCCAACCCTGTATTCCCATTTCTCAAAATGGTTATTGCGTTGCTGCGTAAACTAATATCCGAGCCATTTCCTACCTGGAAAATTCTGTGTGTGGAAGAATCGGTAGCAGCATTGGCAGCATCAGTGATATCATTATAAATTCCCAGGTTGAGCCTGCAAAAGATTTTGCCCTCATTCCAATACCTGATGCAAAAGAGAAATTTCCACTTGCGGAGGTTGCACTCCCACAGGAAAAACTGTTGAAGCCAGAGGCCAAAGCATCCGCTCCAATAGCTACAGCTCTTTCATTGTGTGCGGATGCCAACATTTTGAGCGAATGCGGCTGAATAGAAGAATAAAAAAAAGGCGTAATAATTTTTTTCATCTGCGTCAGTTTATGAAAAACAAATCTCAATAAACTGATGAAAATTTCTTCTCCCTTTAAAACAGGATATCTTATGATGCTGATTTATAAAACCAGCCTGCAATAGCAGCATACTTAAATTTTTTACCGGGCATATTTTGTTGGAGATAAAAATTTTCCTGTTTAATTTTTTTTACAATGAATTCACTTGTTTTATCAAAACCTGCATTATATACCGTTGCATACCATTGTAATTTTTCAAGTTCGTTTACAAATGTCCTCTCTTTATATGTTTCATTACAAATGCAAAGAAAAGCAGTGAGGTAAACCAGCTGCCATTGTTCGTTCTGTAGCCTTTCTACCCGTTCCATCCGGATGGCTTCTTCCTCGTTATTGTTATACTGCAGTTGCAACTCGCCGGTGACAGCAACCGGCAATATTCTTTTTACTTTTTCTTCTACCTGTTCTGCAAAAGAAGGTTTCATTTGAAATATACCGATGGAAAAATTCGCATATTCTTGTCCAAATTGCACATACAAAGTGCGAAGACTTTCCGCTTCAATTCCATCCTTTAAACTGTTGTAGCGCATTACTTCCGGGAAAATAACGGCCTGCATAAACCTGCTGTCTGCTTTGCAAATTGCCGAACAGGTTTCAAATAAGGGTTTCAACGCATCTAGTTTTTGTTTTGCAAGTGTTGCTTTATTACCAAACGATCTTCCAAAATCATTTTCCTGGTATTTACTTTTCGCAAGTAAAAATGCTGCGCAGAAAAATAGTATTGCTGCAGGGATGAAAAAGAATTTATATTTCTTTTTTACAGAGATAAACATCTTTAACGCCTGATTCATTTTTAAATACTTTGAAATAATAGACTGATGTGACATTGCCGGTAGTGACTACTTTAGGAAATAAAATTCCGCTCATAGAAACTTCACTGCCATCTGCTTTGTACAGTTTTCCATTGGTATAATAAATAGATTTGGATACATCGGGTGTGATAAAAAGCCTGTTGATATTTTCTATAGGAACTTTAAAGGAAGCGGCTTCATTCCCGTTTACTAAAATTTGTGTGGGACTTTGCGATGGGATGGTAATGATATCGCCTTTATCACTCACCATATTCCTGTTTTCGCCGCCGGAATACATATCTGCCATACTCGTTTCTGTTTGTTTACCAGACGTGGTTACTGTCAATATTTTCTGGCTGGTTTGATCCATTACCGTAACCATGGAATGTGTAAAGCTTTCGCTTACATAAAATTTCATGGCTATACTGGTTCCGCCGTCACCGGCTGTTTGTTTAAGGCCGGCATTGTTCACCATATAAATTGTTCCCATACCCATTTTTGTTGTCATGGCATTTGCACCGCCAATGGTTACTACGGCAAAAAATTGTTTTTTATCCGGGGATACTACCATTTTGGATACATGATCGTAAGGGCCATAATTTTTACCATTAAAAACAAGGTAAAGTTTACCCGAAATTGTTTTTGAATATTGGATGGCCACGGGGTCTTTTTTATCACCCATGCTTACGTCGTTTTCTCCTGAATTACTTTCTGTGCCTGCATTAGCACTTTTTATCGGCGGGTTTTTAAAAGGCCCGGTACGGTTGCCGTTATCTATCAAAAAATATTCGTACTTACTGTTTTGCACAACAAACTGGTAGCTTACACCACTGTTATTGGCAATGATGGCAGTTTCATCATACAACACCCGCTCATCTGTACCCAGGCTGAAAACTACTTTACCATTAACCGGAGGGATAGGAGGTTCTTTTGTATTGGATGATTTGGAAGATGTTGTGTTAGAAGCCGCCGCCGATGTACTATTATTATCATCGCTACCGCTCTCATCGCTGCTCTTCTTTTTTTCTTCCAGCGATTTGGCGGCTTTCTCTTTTAATTTTTTTAATAGCTGGGCAGACGTGCTGTTACTCAATGTTAAAGCAGCACATACAATCGCTATGTATTTTATCCAATTCATTTTATGGGTTATTTATTTTATGAAATATTATTGTTGCGAGAGGTTATTTATCCTGCTCTTCAATTCAACAACCTGTTGTTGCAATTCTTTTATGCTTTCAATGAGCAGGGGCACCAGTTTTGCATAATCCACTCCTTTGTATCCATTCATTTCCTGCACTGCTTCTGGTATTACCTGTTCAACATTTTGTGCAAGCAGACCTATCTGTCTGCCTTTTTGAAAATATAATTTATCGAATTCGCTTTCTTTCATTTCATATTCCACACCATTTAGTTGAACGAGCTTCGCAAGAGGCGAGGTAATAGGAGTAATATTCTTCTTGAATCTTTCATCGCTGGCATAGGTAGTTCCGTTTACCCATAAGGTTCCGAATATGGAAAATGCATAAGCGCCGTTCCGTTCTGCTTTGGCATTTTCAGAAAAAACACCTGCGTTGTCCTGTGTTCCAAAACTTATTTTAGCAGTGGGATTGTCTGCATGTAATCTCAGTTCATTTCCATAAACGCCAATACCCACTTCGCCTGCGCCACCGGGGTAGAGTAATATTTTTTCTCCAAGGGAAGGGGGGAAGGATAAAGGCCTGGTTGGGTTCACTGTTCCGATCCCGGTATTGCCATTTCTTAAAATGGTTAGCGCATTGCTTCTTACTGTGTTGCTGGTGCCATTTCCTACCTGGAAAATTCTGTCTGTATTTGCAAATAGTAAGGTACTGGGGTTATCCGTATTATCATTGCATGAGCCTATGGTAACAGCGCCAACTGCTTTTGCGAAAGTTAGAACACCCATGCTGGTTGAATAATTTCCATTGGCTGTTGTTTCGCTACCCATGCTTGTAGAAACACTTCCCAGGGCATTTGTCAAATAGCCTGTGCTTAATGAAGCACTTCCATAGGCGGTGGTTTGCGATCCCAAACTTACAGCAGCAAAGCCGGAAGCCCTTGCATTGCTACCCGAAGCGAAAGAATAATCTCCTGTATTATCTTTATCCCATTGTGTTCCATTAACGGCGCCCACCCTGAAAGCCGCCTTTTGCGGATACCACATCATACGGCTACCGGGGCCAGAAGCCGGGGGATGAAAAGTAGTTGCACCTGTTATTACTGCCGGTCCTGTAAAAAGAACATTGCTGTCAGCTACATGCAGCCGGGCCCGGGGTGTGGAAATACCTATCCCCACATTCACCCCGTCATTTCCTGTACCGCCCAACACCAGGCTATTACTAGCGCCAACTTTAGAATTGTAGCCGATGGCAGTTGCATTAAAAAGATTATTATCAGTAACATCGGCAGCTACTCCAATGGCAGTATTATTGTTTCCAATGGTATTGCTGTTTAATGCTATGGTGCCCAAAGCGGTATTCCTGATGCCGCTTGTATTAGCCGCCAATGCAAAATTTCCCATACCGGTATTCTCGCTTCCAATATTGTTGGATGCCATTGCATTGAGCCCCATAGCTGTATTGGCACTACCAGTGGTATTGTTAACAAGTACCCCGGTGCCATCAGCCGTATTTTGCGCACCGGTTGAATTATTTCTTAGTGCATTGGTACCGCTGGCAGTGTTGTAATAACCGGTTGTATTTGCAAACAAAGCTTTGGAACCAAAGGCCGCATTTAATGTGCCTTCGTAATCATTTACTGCACCTGTTCCGTTATTAAATAAAGCGCTGTCACCAATGGCTACAAGATTATTGCGGTTGCCGGTATTAAATAATGCGCCGGTGCCCAATCCTATATTTGAATACCCACTGTTGTTGAAATACAAAGCTGTAAAACCAATTGCAATATTAGAAGTGCCCGTTGTATTAAACCTTAGCGCATCACTCCCAACAGCAGTGTTTTGACCGCCGCTTATATTCTGTGCCATCGCCAGCTGGCCTACAGCGGTATTTTGGCTCCCGGTTGTATTGCTGTATAAACTATAAGTTCCCGAGGCCAGATTAAATGAGCCGCTGCTATTGTTAATTAATGAGTTATATCCTACACCCGTATTATGTGAACCGGTTTTATTGGCCGTTAAAGATTTGTATCCTATAGCTGTATTTAATCTTCCTGTAGTGGTGGAATCTAATGATCTGAATCCAAAAGAAGTGTTATCATTGATACTATCTAAATACCCGGAACGTACATTATTTACTCTTACTATTAATGGTTTGGTGTCCAGTGTTCCTATGAAATTTGCAGCAGGGTCCGTTCCGGAATTGCCTGATAAACTCCAGCCACTGGAAGCCACAATAGTTTGCCAGCTAGGCGCCGCACCGGTTCCCATATTTACCATCAGCTGGTTCTTTACAGTATCTAACACAAGTAATCCTTTTGCCGGATTTGCAATTGTAGCTAAAGCTGCTGAATTCATACGTGGTATCAGCAAACCTTTCGTACTGCTTTTAATATCCAGGATTGCACTGCTGTTGGGTAAGCTGGCATCATTATTTATAGCAATATTTTGAGCGGGTATTTTTGTGCTTACAAAAATCAGTAGCAGTGCAATAATTTTTTTCATGTTACCTGGTTGTATTTTTTTGCTTTGATGTATATTCAAAAAACAACTACCGTAAAAATTAATTGAACGATAGTTGTTTAATTATTGTTTCATTACACGCTGTACTAATCTGTTTTTTCCGTCAGTTAAACTTATGCTGTATAATCCCTTTGCAAAAGCACCCATATTGGTTTGAATAGTTGTGCTGCGGGCCGGTACAGTAATCATTTTTACAACAGCTCCTTTTGAATCTGTGATCAATAGTTTGCGTGGTTGTTCACTAGGAGCAAAAACCACATTTACTATATCAGTAACCGGGTTAGGAAAAACAGTCATACTAATTTGTGCATTGTTACGGTTGATGGCAACAATATCACTGTAAGTAAATATTCCCCCGATATCCGTTTGTTTTAAACGATAATAACTAATGCCATCCAATGGCTGCCTATCTTCCAGGTCATACAAATGAATTCCCGAAGTATTGTTGGCAGCAACATTTCCTATGCTGCTGAAATGAATGCCATCTGCACTTCTTTCTACAAGGAAGAAAGCCGTATTTATTTCATTTGTAGTTTTCCAGTTTAGTAAAACATTGGCCGGTTTGTTAACAGCATCAAAAGAGAGCAGCGTTAATGGAACTGTGCCGGTACTGCTGGTAATAGTGAAAGGGGAGAAACTGGTAAATCCTGCCTGTGTTCTGCTATACTGGCCGTTCGTATTTAAAATTGCTGCTCCTACAATTCCATATTCCCACTGGCTGGTGTAGTGAGCGGTGCGGCTGATCTGTCTTGCAAATCCAGGTAGCTCATGGGTTGTACTCCACCAGAATTCTGCTGCGGCATTGCTTCCACCCGGCACATCTTCTTCAATAAACCAGGTGCGGTCTACATGGGAGATTTGAACGGTGTCGCCACTTGCGCCATTCCGCAGCACATAATCTCCAACCCTTACACTGAAATTATCCGCTGTACCACTGTTATTTAATCTCACAAAATTCATACTGGTATCCGAACTGCCAATGGGATAGATATTTTCCGGGTTGCTGTTCACCAGTTTTAATTTACCAGTACCATTACTGATGATGAAATGCGCAGAATCATAATGGAGGATAATACCATTTACAGTAAGATCATAATTACCCAACATTATTTTTCCACCTATCCATTCCGGTAATTGTGCAGGTGCTGCCATCTTCATATCAAGATTGCCGTTGATGGTAATGGACTGCTTCATTTTTGCAATGGTGCTAAAGTGTAGTGTATCATTGTTGTTAAGGAGATCAAATTCCATCGGGCTGCTGTTGTAAATTTCTGTGGTGACAAACCCTTCATCAACAGAAAACAGCATTCGCCTGCTCAATGTCGCAGTAGCTCCGGCAGCAAGACTAAATGACATACTATCCAATGCTGTGGTAGCATAGGTGGTATCTTTGATAAAAAATTTCACCCATGCAGTCCCATCCTGTACGCCCTGGTTTTTAATGATAAAGTTTACCGTTACACTATCTCCTTCAACAAAACCTGAGGGATTGAAACTGATGGCGCCAGCAAAACTTCTTGCCATATCCGGGGCATCGCCTACTATCATTGTACGGGTTGCTTCATTGTTGTCTTCTCTTTCTTCTATTATTGTGTTGGCAGGATCGGTTATGATCTTCATTATCTTAACACCTGGTATAATGGAAGAGTAAGTTACTGTTGCCGCCACTGTTGTATCTCTGCCCGGAAGCAATGCATTGATAGGCACATCGGCGCCCAATTGAATATCATCAACCAAAAATCTCAATACCGTAGCAGTAGTGGATTGACCACCCCTGTTTTTTACCGTGCCTACCAGCGTAATAGCCTGGGCGACATTCGGATTCAAACTACTGGGAGAAATGTATTGAGATAATACTTCCAGGTCAGGCTTGCTATCAACAACCCTGATATGAAAATCACCTTCGTTGTTTGTTTCATTTTCTTCGCAGGTAAGATTGGCGGTATCAGCCAATACTTTTACTACGTAGTTACCTGCAGTGGTAAACGTGCGGCTGAAAGAAACATGAGCTGCATAAATTTCACCGGCTTTTACATGACCAATAGTATCTGCACCTATCCAATTGTTATTTAAGTTGAACCTGGCTGTTACATCATTCGCATCCCTATGTCCCACATTTCTCACAGCAGGGAAAAACTGGTTGCTCGTGAAAACACGCACCACTACAGGGTTGGAAGCTGAGCCTGGTTCTCCCGGTATTTGATAAGGCGCTAAATCGGCACCCAATATAATTTCCCTGTTGTTATTTGTTTCGTTTGATTCAACCACCTGGTTGTTTACATCTGCAAAGGCTTCCACAACCGCTCCGCAATCATTGCTGTTATTGGCTACTACGTAAGCATCAGATATTACAGTTGTGATGCTGTTTTCATTGAGGGATGTGATATTTTTTAGGGCACCAACCGGTACACCATTTACCCTGAACCTTACATTAAAAGAGCCGGTGCGTCTTCCTGTATTCCTGATGCTGGCCGTAAACCTGGTGCTGCTGCCAATACTGAGGTCGGTAGGCGATGTGGAAATTTTAGTAACGGTTAATTCCGATGGAGGCACAGTGATCATAAAGCTGAATGAATTATTTCCTTCATTCGTTTCGGAAACGGTTTCTTCGCTATCTGTTATCACTCTTATAAAATGAATGCCCGAACTAAAATTGTTATTGCTGTAATTAATACCAGCTGTTCCTCCGGCACTCAATGAACTGAAATTTCTGGTATCTATCAGCGTGAGCGTTCCACCAGGAATAGAATCAAAGATCTTCACTGAATGCGGACCTGCAGCTACACATTTTATGTTGGCATTATTAAAACTGAAACTTGTAAAGCCAGTTTGAGCAAAACCCTGTATCGTGAGATCGGGCTGTGCAGCTACGGGGTTAATAGTAACACCGCCTGTATGCGACATGGCATTGTAATTTCCATGATAATAAGAACTCGGTATTTCAAAATATTCTATGTAGATGTATTTTAATTCTGCTGTAATACTGGTAGCGGTTGTTGATGTCAACGGCACATTTACAGGTATGATCACTTCATTTCCTGGTGCATGTGTATAATCAGCACTTACAATTGTTTCTATCAATACACCATCACGGTATATTTTTAAAGTATCTTTTATAATTTGATCCCAGCTATTCCAAAAATTGGCCAGGTTTCTTTCCCTGTATTTTAATTTAAAACTTACTGATCCGTTACTGCCAACTATATTGGCACATGGGTTTGTATTGGAAGTTCCTAACATACCACCCATTGACGGTGGAGGAACACATGCACTTGCCGGCGGACATGGCAGAGAGATGGAGTGCGTTACCAGGTTACTGGTAAAGGTAAAATCAGTAATGCTTGCAGTGTAAGTGAAATTACTTCCGCAGGTTACACTGGCTAGCAGGTAACTATAATAACCATTAGAGTTGGTGGTAGTAGTTATTATTTGAGTACCTGTATTGATGGTAACTTCTGCACCAGCCACAGCTGCCGGGCTACCTGTTCCATAATAATTGGCATATCCTGAGATAAATACTTTTACCTGCGGACATTGCTGCATGGTAGCATTAGTGCTTAGTGCAATACCGCCGGGCAAATTTGGAGAACCCACCACCACCGGCCTTATGGCGTAATTGTTTAAAGGATTGATATCTGACAGTGTGTTGCTGCTGTCTATCCACACTTTAATGGGGTAAAAGCCTTCAGCAGCAAATGACAATGTACGGCTGATGGTTGCATTGGAAAATGCATTCACCGCTGGTATCACATCGCTGCCAATGAGAATGGTGTCCCTGTAAAATTTAACAGGAATATTAGTAGCAGGCAATCCCGTACTGTTACTTACCCTGGCAAAAACAGTAAATGTTTCACCCGGTAAAGGATTGTTTTTGCTGAAAGAAATATCGTTGGCAAAAATTCTGAGGTCAAGCTGCTGATCGGTAATAACAGGCCCGCTTAAATAACCTGTATTAATACTCGTGGCAGTATTGCCATTATCATCTGTAGCTGAAAATTTATAGCCTGCATTATTGTTATTGGCTAAATGAGAATAAGTGTAACTATATACAATACCTGTTACATAATCGTTACCAGCTGTTTCTTTTGCCATTACAAATGTTCCTTCATTCAGGTCTGTAAAATCCTGGTCGCCATTAAGATCAACCGACACTTTAGGAGAGCCGGTTTGAGGTGCCCGGTTATTGGTTGATCTGTATAAAATCTTGTAGGTATAATCTCCTATATTGCCTGCCACAGGATTGACACCGGTGTTGCTGTTGTAAGGGGTTGCTGCTACAAACTGCAATACAGGAGCAGCCCCCGGATTGTAACCGGCACCATTTAAAGTAGTGGTTACAAAACTCACACCTGGCGTAGAGGATTCTATCTTTAACTGCGCAGTATAGGGCCCCACTGCGCCTGGCGTAAATAATACCTGTAAACTGATATTTCCATTTACAGGAATAATTGTACCTGCTGCAAATGATGGAACAAAGGCAGTATTGGTAGCTGTTACATTACTTAGGGTTACGGGAATATTGCCAGTGTTTTGAATATTAAAAGCAAAATTATTGCTGCTGCCCAGGGCAACATTACCATAATTATGTCCCGTAGCAGGGCTGAGGGTCCATGAAGGAACCTGGGTAACACCGGTGCCCCTTAAGCCAACATTATAATTTCCTGAGGAGGTTTGTAATTGTAATCCCTGTATAAAATCGCCTGCAACTGTTGGATTGAAATTTACCTTAATGGTATCTTTCATTCCCGCAGCGATAGTAATGGCAGTAGTGAAATCACTGGTATACGGTGCCGAAATAATTACTGCATTGATGGTTTGATTGACAGCGCTATTATTGGTAATGATAAGGTCTTTGGAAAGTGTAGTGTTTACAGGCACATTTCCATACAATAAACTGTCGGTATTTAAAGATAACAGGTCGGTATAAAATGCAGCTGTGTTGGTAATGCTCCAACGGCCTTCATTGTTTTTGCTTCTTATAAATAACCGGTGCAGCCCATTGCTTAGCCCGGTGGTATTTACAGAAACAGCCAGGTTGTTGATACTAAGCGCCGGCGTTATTGTAATGGAATTTCCACTTCCAACTCCCGGGTCTGTATCTATGAAATATTCAGCAGCTGTTATATTTTGGGGAGCAGCTGGTGCAATTGTATATACCGGATCATTAGTAATGGTTACGGCAAATTGTTTTATGTTGGTAATGCTCCAGCGACCTTCATTATTTTTTGTACGTAAAAACAAATGATTGGTAGTAGCAGGTTGAAGCGCTGCTGTATTTACCACAACCGGTACATTGCTGATATCAGTTGCGGCTGTAATGGCAACAGGAATGGCGTTTCCGGCACCCGGATCTGTATTGATAAAATATTCTGCGGCTGTAATGTTTTGTATAGTTGCCGGTACGGGAGGATAAGCAGGATCATTGGTGATATCCACTACAAAAACTTTGCTGTTGGATATGCTCCAGCGGCCCTCATTATTTTTTGTCCTTATAAATAACTGATTGGTAGTAGATGGTTGCAGGCCGGATGTATTTACCACAACAGGGATGTTACTGATATCCAGTCCCGGTGTGATATTGATAACCATGCCATTTCCGGGCCCGGGATCGGTATTGATAAAATATTCAGCTGCAATAATATCTTGTGCAGCAGCTGGCACTCCCGCATAGGGCGGATCATTGGTAATATCCTTAACAAACACTTTATAATTAACTACGCTCCACCTGCCTTCATTATTTTTTGTACGAATAAACAGATGATTGGTGGTTGCCGGCGCAAGGGCGGCTGTATTTACAATTACAGGGATATTGGTAATATCAACACCCGGCGTAATTACAATGGCAGTTCCATTTCCAATACCTGGATCTGTATTAATAAAATATTCTGCTGCAATAATATTTTGCGGTGCAACAGGAACCGTTGGATAGGGAAAATTTAAATCATACAAAAAATCTTTTATTGTTACCAGGGACCACGAGCCTTCATTGTTTTTGCTCCTGATGAATAAGTGGTGCAGGCCATTGCTTAATCCTGCGGTATTTACAGTAACAGGTATGTTGGTAATATTAACCCCTGCTGTGATGGAAATGGGCGTTGCAGCTCCAAACCCCGGATCTGTATCAATAAAATATTCAGCTGCAATAATATTTTGAGCCGGGTTAATGATTTTATATGCCGGGTTGAAGTCGTATATAAAATCACGGGTTCCAACCATACCCCACACTCCTTGTAAATTTTTTGTGCGCAGGAATAACCGATGAAAGCCATTTGCCAGCCCGCTTGTGTTTACAGTAGCCGGCAGGTTAGAAATATTAACTGCAGCAGACACAGGAATGGCTACAGCAGCGCCTGCGCCAGGATCTGTATCTACAAAATATTCAGCAGCAATAATGTTTTGTAAGGCAGCAGGAGCTGGCGGGTAGGCCGGATCCTGTGCATTGGCATATAGGAACATACCGGTTAGCAGTATGCTTATGAAAAAGCTTTTCATTTTCATCCAGTTTAATGAAATGATTAAAATATCTTCTGTTACCGGCGGTATTAGTTATTGTTCCTGGTGCTGAATGTTACGTTCATAGTTGCACTGCCTGAAGGAATAGACACAGGAACCGTTAGGGCATAAATACTCGGAATATTAGGGATACCCGATAATTTATAAGGATCGGTTGCACCATAAGCACCACAATCCGGGGTTACTACAGCGCCTACCGTAAGTCCTGCTGCAATAGCCGGTGAGCCTGCTTTTAAAGCTGTTCTTGAGTCAAGGCTTCCAGTGGCGCCACCTACATACACGTTCGTCATATTTACACTAAGCTGGTTACCCACCGCAGTGCCGGGAAGTGTCTGAGCAATTTGAAACAGGTTATTTTTAATGGTGCAATTGGTGAAAGTGCTTTGACTGCCAATAGCAAAAATATTGTTTGCTACGTATGTATTGTTTAGGGTAAATACATTGCCACCTACAACGCTGTTATTTCTTACTATATTTCCTGAACCGGCCAATGTTGTTAAAGTGATATAGGCACCACCGTAGAAAATATTGTTTTCGCAGATAAAGTTTGTAATTACAGCTGTACCGGAATTAGAAATATTTATCCCGTTATTAAAAAAACATTTCCGGAAGCTGGTGGCGTCATTTGTACCACTTTCATAATAAATACCGGACGGAAAATATACTTTTTCAAAACTGATATTATTTGCTCCTGTGAAATAAATTGATCCTGCCAGCGTAACGCCTAAAAACCGCGTACCGTCAGACCCTGCACCCATTCTTAAAAAACCAATCTCGCTGTCAATCGTGGTTACCTGCAGACCGGGATTGCCGGGCGTTGTTGCATTGGCAGGATCGAGGAAATAACCCGGACCCACCACTATCAGTCTTTTATTTAGTGTCATACTGTTGGTGGCATACTGTGTATTACTCGGCTCCATATACACGGTGTCACCGGCTAAAACCGCTGAAGAATTAACCGCAGCATGGAAAGTTGTAAAGTCGGCCGCGATACCCGCATTGTTATTTATCCTCCATATTTTAGCGTAGCCAGAAATAAACAACGCCGTCATCATAACAAAAAGTAAAAAAGTCTTTTTCATAATCGTAGTATTTAGTAGTTGATTTTTTAGTAATGTAAAAATGGCAAGAGTGTAGCACAGATAACATCCCTTAAAAACAGGATATTTTGAAAAAACTAAAAAATCATTTAAAAAGGGGAGCCTAAATGAGGTAGCAGCGTGGTTAATTTGTAAACCACTAATAATAGATTATTTTACTGCAGATAAAAACTCACATTATTTAAACCCGGATAACAATGATGCAACAAATTGTACTTTTTGTTTTTGCATTTTGCTGTGGAGGCTTTGCCTGCCAGGCGCAGGATGATGAAATGAAGGCATTGCTGCAGCAACTTAAAGCCGGGAAAGAAGATACGAACCGTATTAATATCCTGCACGAAATTCAGAACAGCTATCTTGATGTGGACAATGACACTGCTCTTTACTACAATAAACAGGCAGAAGGTTTAATAGATAAACTAAAAGCGGAATCACAGCGCCATCGTTGTTACCATGCATTTGTAAAGATCTACCATGCAAAGTTTGATAATGAGAAGGCGTTGGAATATTGCCTGAAAGGTATTGATGCAGGGAAAAGAGGAAATAATTTATTTCAGCAGGCAACTTCTTACCGGGCACTGTTCAGCATCTACTATAATCTAAGAAAAAAAGATTCCGCTATTAAGTATGGTGCTTACGCTGTTGATCTTACAGAAAAAATAAAGGACAGCAATAATATAGCCACCATGTATGGCAATCTGTGCCGGATATACCAGGGCATGGAATTGTATGAAAAAGGGATTGAGTTTGGCAAAAAAGGCATTGCAGATGGAGAAAGATATAACGATTATAAAGGTATGCTCATCTCTATGAACAATGTAGGCAATTGTTACATTTCTCTTAGCCGTTACAAAGATGCAATTGTCATATTTGAAAAGCAGCTGTTAGCCGGGCAAAAATACAAGCGAATAAGGTCTGTATTCAATGCATTATTAAACCTGGGCTCCTGTTACTATAATATAGTTGATAAAGAAAACCTGCACCGGATAGCTAACCAAATGAGGTCCATGCAATCCACCTTTGACGAAGCAGATAAAGCCGGGACAAGCTTTATGTATTCAGTGTATGGGTATGATGCCATGTTTCAAAAAAAATATCCAGAAGCAGAGAAGGAAATGCTTACAGGACTTGCTATAGCTGAAAAGGATTCGGTTACTTCTTCTATGGAAACACTTTACCTGGCCTTATCAACTTTAAAATATTGCCAGCAGGATTTTAAGGCTGCCAATTATTATGATGAAAAATGGTCGGCCCTGGATAAGTCGCTCCGGAATAAGGAAATATCGGAATATGCCCTCGACCTGGAAACCAAATACCAGACAGAAAATAAAATTGCAAAGATCAAATTACAGGAATCGGAATTAAAAGAAAAAAGTATCATCAATTATATCTTAATAGGAGGAGCCGCTGCCCTGGCTGTTATTTCGCTGTTGCTATTTATCAATTATCGGCATCAGCAAAATCTGCAGCAGCAGCGCATCAGCGAATTGGAAACAGAAAAACAATTAACCGCAACAGAAGCCGTTTTACAAGGAGAGGAGCAGGAACGCAGCCGGTTGGCAAGAGACCTGCACGATGGATTAGGCGGCATGCTTAGCGGAATCAAATATTCATTTAATGCTATGAAAGGAAATCTTATCATGACGCCTGAAAATGCACAGGCTTTTGAACGCAGCATGGATATGCTGGATAGTTCTATAAAAGAAATGCGCCGGGTAGCACATAATATGATGCCGGAAGCGCTGGTAAAATTTGGATTAGACGCTGCATTGAAAGATTTTTGTAATGATATTAACCAGAGTGGTGCTTTGCAGGTATCTTACCAGTCGATAGGAATGGGAAATGCCGATATTCACCAAACGGTTTCTATTACTGTTTACAGGATAGTGCAGGAATTGATCAACAACAGTATTAAACATGCAGCAGCAAAAACAGTGATAGTACAGCTGGCCAAGGAAAACGACCAGTTAAATATAACTGTAGAAGACGACGGGATTGGTTTTGACGTAAGCAGTTTGTATGTGGCAAAAGGAATAGGCTGGATCAATATTCAAAACAGGGTGGAGCTCTTAAAAGGTAAATTAGATGTGCAGTCTCAGCCAGGTGCGGGCACATCGGTTTTTATAGAAATAAAAACATGAAGCAATTTTGCATCATATGGTTGTTGGTAATTTTTACAACAAGGTTTTGCAATGCCCAGCCCCCAGCTGCCTCAAAACAACTGGCAGTGCTCGAAAAATTACCGGATGACACAGCCAAAGTGAACAGGATAAACGAACTGGCCATATCGATGTTCGCTTCTGATCCCGCTTTTGTTTTAGAGCTTATTAAAAGGTCAAAACAATTGTCAGAAAAAATAAACTATGCTTCCGGCGGATCTGTTGCCTACGGTCTTCATGCAAGTATGCTTGTGTATGAAATGAAACTCGACAGTGCCTTATTGTTACTGGATAAAGGGTTTGATCTTATTAAGAATGAAAAAGGCATCGCTGCTATCAACCAGCAGGCGGCACTTCAACAAAAATATGGCGCGGTTTTCCAGCAAAAACAATTGTATGATACGGCCATAAAAAAATACCTGCTCGCTGCAGCGCTGTACCAGCAAACCAATAACGAAAATCTTTCTATTGTTAGTTTTTACAATATTGCTGTGATGTATGGCTATTTGGATGAACCGGAGAAAGCATTGTATTATGCCCGGCAGGTAAACCGGATTGCCCAACAAACAAAAGATCCTGAATTTTTGGTAAGAAGTTTTATAGCATTAGGAGATGCTTTTACTGCCACTAAAGAATTTGACAGTGTTTATTTTTATGCTAATACGGGACTGGCAAACCCGGGGATAGAAAACAATCCCTTTGTTGCCGGAAAATTTCACCAGTTAAAAGGATTGTATTTTTTAAAAGGAAAAAAAGATTACCCTACCGCACTCATTTCTTTTGACAGTGCACTTTCTTATTTTGAAAAATTAAACCTGCCTTTCGAAAAAGCAATGGTTTACCAAAATATGACCAGTGCCTACCTTCAAAAAAAGGACTACGCCAAGGCTATTAGGTTTGGTACTGCCGGTATAGCACTATGCCGGCAGCTTGGAATGTATGAACTGGGATCCAAAACCCTTTCAGATCTTGCGTTGGCTGCGGAGTATTCGGGTCAAAAAGATAAAGCTTATACCTGGCTTAAAGAATATGTTGTATCAAAAGACACCTTAGAACAATTGAACAAACGAAAACTGGTAAATGAACTGGAGGCAAAATACCAGTCCCAAAAACAGGAAGCATTAGTACTGACCCAGCAAAATACGATCTATAAAAAAAATGTACTAAATTATATCCTGATAGGTAGCGCAGCAGTGCTATTATTACTTTTTTTATTAGGTTATTATAATTACAGGCAAAAACAAAAACTACAGCAACAGCGTATTGCCGACCTTGAAACGCAACAGCAGTTATTGGCTACAGAGGCCGTTTTGAAAGGAGAGGAGCAGGAACGTACCCGCCTTGCCAAAGACCTGCATGACGGACTTGGCGGGATGCTGAGCGGAATAAAATATTCTTTCAATAACATGAAAGGAAATATGGTTATGACGGAAGAGAACCGCCAGGTCTTTGAAAGAAGCATGGATATGCTGGATACTTCTATCCACGAAATGCGAAGGGTAGCGCATAATATGATGCCCGAAGTATTGCTTAAATTTGGATTGGATACCGCGTTGAAAGATTTTTGTAATGATATCAACCGCATGGAGATCTTGAAAATAGCATACCAGTCCATTGGTTTAAAAGATGCGGCTGTTCCACAAACCACTTCCATTGCCATTTACCGCATTGTTCAGGAACTGATCAATAATGCATTGAAACATGCAGGTGCCGCCAATGCCGTTGTCCAGGTGTCATACGGGGAGGGCAATTTATCATTAACAGTGGAGGATGATGGAAGAGGATTTGAAAAAACTATTTTACAGGCATCTACCGGCATGGGATGGGAGAACATCAGGAACCGGGTAGAATTTTTAAAAGGTAAACTCGATGTGCAGTCAGGAGAAAACAAAGGAACTTCTGTTCACATTGAAATGAGTGTTTAATAATTTATAACATATAACAATGGCTATTAAAGTTTTTATTGTAGATGATCATTATATGGTGATAGAAGGTATTCATTCCCTGTTGCAACATGAGGCTGGTATTGAATGGGCAGGCCATGCCACTAATGCTGCCTCCTGTATTTCTTTTTTACAAAATAATGCCACGGATGTTATTTTAATGGATATCAACCTGCCCGATAAAAGTGGTATTGATCTTTGTAGAGAAGTAAAAAGGGCCCACCCGGCAATCCAGGTACTGGCACTCAGTACTTTTAACCAGCAAAGCTTTATTGAAAAAATGCTGGACAGCGGTGCTTCCGGTTATTTGTTGAAAAATGCTACACAGGAAGAAATAGTGGAAGGAATTGAAACGGTTGTAAAAGGTAAACAATACCTGAGTTTTGATGCGGCAACTGCACTTAGACAGGCCCCTGAAAACAATGGCTCCACGGTTGTTATTACCCGGCGGGAAAAAGAAGTATTAGGCCTTATTGCAAACGGACTCACCAACGGAGAAATAGCGCAGCAATTGTTTATTAGCACTGCTACCGTTGATACGCACCGGAAAAATTTGTTGGCAAAATTTGACGTGAAGAATACAGCTCTACTAATTAAAATGGCTGCACAAATGCAGTTGATTTAATTTAACGCAGGGAAAAAGAGTTAAAGAAATATGCAAAGCGTTTATGTCAGCGTCATCTCTGCTTCTCCTGTTCGCTGCGATGAACAATTATTCGAAATCCTCGTACAATAAATATTTCTTACGAATGGTTTTAAACGCTTGCAGGCCTGGTTCCCAGCTTTTACGAATATCATTTTCGCTTAGGCCATCTTTTACCTGTTGCTGAAAAATATCATTGCCCGCCAATTTGTTGATGAAATTATTTTTCAGGAAAAAACTATCTTTACCGGGAAACAATTTGTAAGCTTCTAAAAAGTATTTCAGCTGAATCTTTCCATTCACCATTCTTAATACTTCTTCACTGCTTCCGCCCAAATTCCAGCCATAACATTTTACTCCAAAACATTTGCTATTTTTTGCACCGGCATTTGGTTTGGGTATAAAGCTGTAAAGATTTTTTGGTAGGGTTGGATGACCGAATATCTGAAAAGGATAATCAGTGCCACGTCCTTCGCTTAATACCGTACCTTCAAAAAAACAGGTAGACGGATAAAGATAAATGCTTTGCATCTGCTTCAAATTAGGCGAAGGCATCACTGGTAAAACATATTTTGTTTTGTGATCGTAATTTTTGCATTTGATAACCGTAACGTGAAAAGGCGTATCGGCCGAAGGCGTTGTAGTAACATTATAAGCATTCATTGCATTGGCTTTTTCGCTTAGCCAGCTTTCGCCTGTAAGCATCAAACCATATTCACCTATTGTCATTCCGTATACAACGGGTACTGGCTGCATACCAATAAAATTTTTGAATTTTTTATCCAGCACAGGACCGTCTATATAAAAACCATTAGGGTTTGGCCGGTCGAGTATCATTAATGGTTTATGATTTTCCAGGCAGGCTTCTATCATGTATTCCAGCGAAGAAATATAGGTATAGAAGCGAACGCCCACATCCTGTATATCAAAAACTACTACATCAATGCCTGTAAAATCAGCGGCAGTTGGTTTTTTATGGTCGCCATATAAACTGATTACCGGGATACCTGTCTTTTTATCTTTTGCGTCTACCACATGTTCTCCTGCATCAGCATTTCCTCTAAAACCATGTTCCGGCCCGAAGATCTTTACCACGCTGATGCCGCCGGCAAGGAGCGTATCTACCAGGTGTGTTTTGGCAACAAGGCTGGTTTGATTTGCAAAAACAGCTACTTTTTTACCCTTTAAAAGAGGGAAATACACTGCAGTGCGGTCTGCACCTGTAATTACCTTACCGTGTTGTTCCGGCAAAGTGCTGGTTTGGGCAAAACTCCCAACACAATTGATTACCAGGAGGGATATAAATATTGCTTTGTTCATACAACTAAGGTGCACAAATCTTTTGAAACCATTTAGCCATTTATCATTTACTTTGCAGTCCGTTTAATACAAACGGTTAAAAAAATTAATAATCTGTTCTCTATATTGGGAACAAAAATCAAACATTATGGCACAAGTAAAAGACGGGGATACCGTGAAGGTGCATTACACAGGTAAATTATTAAATGGCGAACAATTTGATTCATCCGAGGGTCGTGAACCATTAGAGTTCACAGTAGGTGCAGGTATGATGATAAAAGGGTTTGATGCTGCCATGCCAGGTATGGCTGTTGGCGATAAAAAAACAGTTAATATTGCGGCTGCAGATGCATACGGAGAGAAAGATCCGACAGCAGTTATTCCTTTTCCAAAAGAAAATGTGCCTGCAGATATGAAACTGGAACCCGGGATGCAATTAACATTGACCAACCAGGAAGGACAACCTTTCCCTGTGGTAGTTACCGAAGTGCAGGATGATGTGATTATACTGGATGCCAATCATTTTTTAGCAGGAGAAGAATTGGTGTTTGATATTGAATTGGTGGAGATCGTTTAGTCCATAGACGCACATTATATTTGAAGCAGCCTTATAATACAGGCTGCTTTTTTTTAACACGAATTTTTCGAATTACACGAATTGCACGAATTACATCGTTCAACTTTGAACCTTGAACTTTTTAACCGTTGAACCTTTATTTTTACAAAATGACAATCAACACAGCAGCACTTACTGAACGCTTTATGCGGTATGTACAAATAGATACCCAAAGCGATCCTAACGGAACATCCTTTCCAACAACTGAAAAACAAAAAGACCTTAGTAAGATATTATTTGAAGAGCTAAAAACAATGGGATTGCAGCAGGTTGAACTGGATGAATATGGCTATGTGTATGCAACCGTACCGGCCACCAGCATTAAAATAAATATTCCCTCTATTTGTTATTGCTCTCATGTAGATACAGCGCCGGATTGCAGCGGCACCGATGTAACACCGATCCTCCATAAAAATTATAACGGGGAAGATATTGCACTGCCCGATGATACTACGCAGGTACTATCCGTTTCAAAAAGTGAGTATTTAAAACAGCATATTGGTAATGACATTATAACTGCCAGCGGCAAAACTTTGTTGGGCGCCGATGATAAAGCCGGGGTTGCGATCATTATGCAAACGGTACAAACCTTATTGGATAACCCGGATGTATTGCATGGAGATATTAAAATTGTATTTACCCCCGATGAGGAAGTGGGAAAAGGTACAGCAAAAATTGATATGCTGAAAGTTGGAGCAGTATATGGCTACACCCTTGATGGCGGTGAGGCAGGCAGCCTGGAAGATGAAACCTTTAACGCCGATGCTGCCACGATTACCATTCACGGAGTAATTGCTCACCCTGGCTATGCAAAAAATAAGCTGGTAAATTCCATGAAAATCGCAGGGGAAATACTGGCTGCCCTGCCAACCAACGAATGGAGCCCTGAAACAACCGATGGCATGCAAGGATTTGTGCACCCGGTTGCTTTAAATGGCATTGCCGAAAAAACAACTATTGGTTTTATTGTAAGAGATTTTAAAACAGCCGGGCTGGCTGTTCATCATGCAAGATTAAAACAACTGGCAGAAACGATTGTTAGCAAACATCCCGGTGCGGCCATTGAATATACAACAGAGGATCAATACCGGAATATGAAAGATATTTTATTGCAACACCCCCAGGTAGCCAATTACGCAGCCGAAGCCATTGAGCGTGCAGGCCTTACCGTTATTAAGGAGAGCATCCGTGGCGGTACAGATGGCAGTAGGTTAAGCTACATGGGATTACCCTGTCCCAATATTTTCACCGGAATGCAAAATATTCACAGCAAACTGGAATGGGTAGGAGTGAAGGATATGGAAAAAGCAGTGGAAACACTGGTACTCCTGTCACAGCTTTGGGAAGAGAAAAGCTGAACCCTAATTCCCGATTTTAAAATTGTTTTGTATTAATAATTTCTTCCCGGGTCTTACAACAAACTTTCCGCCGGGAGTAATATTTTGTTCAATATTTAAAATACTGCTTCCTGCCGGTATAGGATCAACAATGATCATTGCTCCATTGGGTAATGTGGCCGGGGGCACCAGGTTATCGAGCCAGTTAGCTGCATCTGTCCATAGTCCATTGCCATTAAATACGTATACAATACCCTGGATATCTGGTAATCTTTTGTAAGCGGCTATTAAAAAATCATTGTTGGTGCCAACGGCATCCCGGTTGCCTGCAATAAAAATACTGCTATCTGCATTCACCACCAGGTCATTCACTGTGCCATCCAACCCTCTATGATTTATATTGTACCAGCCGCTCCCTTCGGTTGAAATTGTACTATCCAGTACGCCGTTTTGTTTTATACGAATAATGAATCGTTCATGATCTGCATTATTATTAAAAGCATCTCCAATGATATAAATGCTGCTGTCGGGGTGGATAGCCACGGCATTTGGAATAATAAAAGTAGAATCATTGTTCAGCTTTTTATAGTAAGTTTTCAATCCTGTACCATTAAAAGTATTATCTAAAGCACCACCTGGCAACAGTCGTATTATGCAAACCGATCCGCTGCGATCTGAAGCACTGATGATATGCCCCGTTAGTAAAATTTTATCGGCAGGGGTTACCACTATGGAATTAAGTTCAATAAACTCAATGGCAGAAGGAGTAGTTCTGTAAATTCCACCCGAAGCAAATGCAGCATCCGTATCACCATTTGTTTGCAACCTCATACAATAAAAAGAAGATTGACCGTTGCCCTGCACAATATAACCACCCAATAAAATTTTATCATCCGGCTGTATGATCAATGTACCAAGCCCATTTTCAGCAAAGCCCGGGTCAATCGTTTTTTTACCATCTTCAGCAAAGCTGTTGTCGATCATTCCATTGCCCAGTAACCTGAACAAAACAATTAGATCGGCATTAACCGGATCTTTACCTGCCAGCATTATTTTTCCATCAGATAATAAACCGATTCCTTTGCCATTACCCGAGGTACTGCCGCTACCGGCCATTGAAACAGCATTGTTACCAAACCCACTGTCTGGTGTACCGTCATTATTAATTCTTATAACACAGATGCCCGGCTCAACACCCGGATCATCAACATATTTATCACCTGACACTAAAATTTTTCCATCGGGTTGTAAAATGGCAGAATGAAAAACAAAACCTGGTTCGGCAATATATAAAATACCGTTATTTGCAAAGCTGCTGTCAATAGTTCCATCCCCGTTATACCTCACAACAACATTGTCATAAAAACTTGCCAGCGCATCTGTTTTATTTCCGATGGCCACTAATTTATTGTCCGCCTGTTTTAGAATGGTATAAATAGTTTCATCTGTACCGTTGATCTGTAAAGATTTTATGCCATTCGTTCCATGATTAATATCAAAGATCCCGCTGCTGCTAATGACTGCTGTATTTGCAAAAACAGCAGTATCGTTAAATCCTCCCATTAAAATGCTTCCGTCATTTAAAACAATACTTCCTGCATTAAAGTCATTATTGGGAAAAGGCAAAAAAGTTTGACCCGTGCCATTAAAGCCGCTATCGGGGTTGCCGCTGTTATCAAACTTAAAAGCCGCATACTCCCAGTTAAAAGGACTGATCACCGATGCCTGGCCGGTAACAACAATGCTGCTATCGCCCAAAACTGCTATTTCCTTTGCCAAAACCGCTCCCGGTCCGGGTTCGATCAAAAGGCCATCACTGCTGAAATTAAGATCTGCATTTCCTTCTGCCAGCAGGCGCATAAGCAGGAGCTGATCACCTGTGGTGCCTGCAACCAGTATTTTATCATCGTTGTAAATGTGCAGTAAGTGCCCTGTTTCGCCGGTAACGCTGTATTGTACCAAACCTGTTGTATTAAAACTCATGTCGCGGCTGCCGTCTGTGTTAAGCCTGATGAGCGCCAGGAATGAATTGCCAGGTATACCTGTTTTTGCTGAACCGCCTACTATTAATTTGCCGGTTGACTGTTCTGCGATATCATAAGCAACATTGTCTCCTGCAGAAATACCCAGCGTTAAGTAGCCGGTATTGTTAAAGGAAGAATCGGGCGTACCATCTGTTAAATAACGTGCAATGAAAAAACTTGTTTTTTCATTCGCGAGCGCATTACCCGCCAACAAAATTTTACCATCCTGTTGTAATCTTATTTTTGAAATATAAATAACCTTGCCCTGCTCCGATAAAACAGCCATACCAGTTGTATTAAAACTACTGTCAATGCTTCCCTCCAACGTGAAGCGTTTGATGAGCACTTGTGAATAATCATAAAATGCGGCGATAATTTTATCATCAGCCTGTACCGCCAGTGTATTTATTTCCGGGAAACCTGCTTTTATAGCCATGCCATTACTGCCAAAACTGCTGTCTACATCACCATTGCTTAATACCCTGATAAGGCTGGATCCACCAATGATCATTTTTTCGCCGGATTGTTTTCCGGTAGCGAAGGTGAAATGTGGGGCATTATTTGAGAAGTTGGTGACTGCAATCCCCATATTGCCATAACCGGGGTTGAGTGTAAGTGTCTGGCATATGCTGTTGCCAGCCAGGGATAGCAATACCAGGGTAAAGATTAATCTCATGGTGTTTTTCTTATGTTGAACCTGCTTAATCAAACTCATAGATGACCATCTTTTTTAAGATATGTCATCCCGAAGCATAAACTTCTACCTGTTATGCGTAAACGAAGACTGGCTACATAAGTAACACAGCCTTAATTAGCGATGATCAGGTTGCCTTGTATTACAAGTTTGGAGCCAGTTTTAACATGAATGCTGCCGCCCGGATTGATGGATTGGGGAGTATTGAGTATGCTTGTAGAGCCGGGTGCCGGATCAACAATAATGATGCTGCCATTTGGCAAGGGTTGAGGAGGAATAATAGCATGACTCCAGTTGAGCGGGTTTGTCCAGGAGCCATTTCCGTTGAAAACATATACCCGGCCATTAATCCCGGGGAGCCTTTTAAATGCGGCAATATAAAAATCAGTATCATCTGTCTCATAACCACCAGCTCCGCCAATATGAATAACACTATCGGCGCCAATGCTAATATCATTAATAAAATTGTAAACTTGATTCCCATTATACCGGTTCCATCCATTGCCATTGAGGGACAAGGAGCTGTCTAAAATGCCATCTTTTTTGATCCGGATAATGAACCATTTTGAAAGATCGTTCAAAGTGCCAATACTCCCCGTAATGTAGAGGCTGCTGTCTGGATGTACTGCTGCGGCAGCAATGGTACTGTAAAAAGGATCACCGCCATTTGGATACGTATAGTTTTGTGTGCCGGTGCCATTAAAGCTACTATCGGAAATACCTGTGGGTAGTAATTTTAACACTTTCACGTCCGTTGTTTCGCCTGCACCTTGTATAACTGATGCAGCGATAAATATTTTTTGGTCTTTTGTCAGTTTTACTACTACGGATTCTGTATAGAGAGAGGCATTTTGCGGTGTAACATAAAACCCTTCATCTGCAAAAGTTTCGTCAATATCACCGGCTGCAGTGAGGCGCATACAGTAAAAATTTGAAAGCGTATCCTGGAATGTAAAATCGGAAACCAATAATATTTTTCCATCACTTTGAACGGCCGCTGCATGTAAATAATTGTGGGAAAAATCAACTGCGATCTCTTTACGTCCATTGAATCCAAAGCTGTTGTCAATTTGTCCATTAGTTAAAATCCGGTACATGTAAATGGTTTCGGGATCATCGAAATCACTGGCCATAATCAGGATCTTTCCATCATTCAACAATACTGATTTACTTGTGGCGCCATCAGAAGAAGAAGTGAAAATAGTAGAAAGCCCTATAGCTCCATAGCTGTAATCAATACCACCATTGCTCATTATACTCATGGAGGCTAAATAGGACTCGTATTCAGTGTCTGGATTATTTTTAGAACCTGTTAAAATGATTCGTCCATCGTTTTTGAGAAAAGCATTTTCTACACTAAAACCAGGCTGGTTAAGCCGGTATATTCCGTTTGTGCCAAATGTATTATCCAATACACCGCTGCCATTATAACGGGTTAGAGTTATTCCGCCTTCAACTTCTACACCTGCATATTTTATACCTACTGCAATCACTTTATTGTCGGGTTGCCTCAGTAATTTAACGATATGTTCATCGGTACCTCTGAACTTTAAATATTTAACTCCAGCAGTTCCATGGTTACTATCAAATATGCCGGTTTCACTAATTTTTACTGTATTAACCAGTGGATGCGCATCCCTGAAGCCAGCCATTAAAATACTTCCATCAGCGAGCAAAATACTTCCTGCACAATGTTCATTTTGTAACAATGATAAATGCGTTTTTCCATTTCCATTAAAACTACTATCAGGATTGCCGGCGTCATCAAAACGCCAGGCAGCATAATCCCAGGTGTTATCAGAAGGGTAAAATGCGGTGGTTCCGGTGATTAGTATTTTGTTACCGGGCAGCAGGTCAATTTGAGTAGGACTGTTAAACAGGCCATTGGAAGTAATGAGCAAACCATCGCCGCTAAAAGAACTGTCAGCGGTGCCGGTAGCCAGCAACCGCATCATTAACAATTGTGCATTGGATCCGCCGGCAATAGCTATTTTATCGTTGTTGTAAATATGGATGAGTCTTGCAGATTCTCCCGCACTTAACCCGGGATCTCCATATTCAAATATTCCTGTTCCGTTAAAACTCATATCCCTGTTCCCGTTGACATTCAGGCGTATTACTGCAAGTTTTTTATCTTCATCCGGACCTGTTACTGTGTTAATAGCAACTATTGTTTTTCCATTTGACTGGAAACCCACGTCAGCAGCCTGGTCTGATGAGGAAAGTTCAATAACAACCCGTCCTGTTGAACTAAAGCTAAGGTCGGGTGTACCATTGGCGTGCAACCGGGCTATAAAACCGCTATACCTGAAAACCTGGTCATCCGGAAAAATATTAGCGACAATAACAATTTTGCCATCTGCCTGTAACCTTATTTTACTGATGTAGATGACTTTTCCTGTTTCTGAAACAGTTACAGAGCCTGCAATACCAAAACTGCTGTCTACAATACCTGCATTTGTGAGACGAGTGATAATGATCTTGTCATCATAATTGATAGAATATAATATTTTGCTATCGGCCTGTACTGCAAGACCTGTTACAGATCCTTTTCCATTAGTACCTCTCCAACCATCGTTGGAGAAACTGCTATCTATATCACCAGTGGAAAGCACCCTTACCAGGGAGGATCCGCCGATCAGCAGTTTTCCATCGGGTTGCACTGCAGATACATTGGTGGTGGTGCTTGCGTCATAACCAAAATTTTGAAGTATTTCCCCGCTCACTCCAAAATCCGGCACTGGCTTCAGTGACTGGGAATGCAATGCTGCAAATGATAAAAGGGATAACAGTAACAGAAAAGGTTTCATGCGTTGTAGTATAAATTATTTTATAGATTTTATGAGCTCAGCCAGCCCGTTCATCGTTCCCTGGAAATAATTTCCATTCTTAAATTCAGGAATAAAAAAACTATCAATGATTATTTGCGTTCTTTCATTGCTTAATATTTTTTCGATACCATCGCCATTTTGAATGCGCATTTTTCTCAAGCCTGGCGCAATGCCTATCAGCACTCCATTGTTTTTACCTTTTACACCAACACCCCATTCATTTGCAATTGCCAGTGTATATTCATCCACTGTACATTTTCCTAACATGGAAGTATCAATAGTGATAATGGCAATTTGATTGGTTGTCTGCTGCTCCTGTAAACCAATGATCGAATCGAGGGTATGAGTTTGTTGAGTTGTAAAAAGATGGGTAAAATCATTTACATAACCGGTGGCTTTTGGTAAGATGATTCCGCAGGGATGAACGATGTTATTTTTTGAAACAGGTGGGGATCCGGCGTTGGTTTGAACTATATAAAACAATCCGGCAACCATACAGAACAGGCCTGTAGAGAAGGTACATTTTATTTGGCTGTTGTTCATATGGCAAATATATAACGCAAATTAGCAGGCGGCGCAATAAAATACCGGTAAGTCTTTGTCTTCGGGAAAAGGCCCGGCAGGTTATTTTTCTTCCGGGGTGCTGATATGGGTTCCAGGTTAACGGGCTAACCGGTGTTTACTTCAAATGTTCTATCTTCAATAAAAATTAACTCTTATGGAATTTTTAAGTAATTATTGGTGGGCCATCATCCTGGTGCTGGGCGTACTCAGCAGCTTTGTAACCATCAACCAGGGATTTATCGGGGTGATTACTATGTTTGGTAAATACCAGCGTAATATCCGTCCGGGTCTTAGAATGAAGATTCCCTTCATTGAGCAGATCTATAAAAAAATAAGTATACAAAATCGTTCCGTGGAACTGGAATTCCAGGCAGTTACCATTGACCAGGCCAATGTATATTTTAAATCAATGTTATTGTATGCTGTTCAGAATGAAAGTGATGAGACCATAAAAAAAGTAGCCTTCAAATTTTTTAGCGAAAAAGACCTGATGCAGGCATTGGTAAGAACCATTGAAGGTAATATCAGGGCTTTTGTGGCTACCCGCAAACAATCAGAGATACTCGGTTTGCGCCGGGATATTGTAGAGTTTGTAAAAGAACACGTAGATGCTTCGCTGGAAGAGTGGGGTTACCATTTGCTCGATTTGCAGATCAATGATATTACTTTTGATGAAGCCATTATTGCAAGCATGAGTAAAGTAGTGGCCAGTAATAACCTGAAAGCTGCTGCCGAAAATGAAGGCCAGGCTTTGCTGATCACTAAAACAAAATCTGCCGAAGCAGAAGGTAATGCCATTAAAATTGCAGCCGAAGCAGAAAGGCAGGCGGCACAGTTACGTGGGCAGGGTGTGGCATTGTTCCGGGAGGAAGTTGCACGTGGTATGAGCCAGGCTGCTACTGAAATGAAGCAGGCCAACCTTGATACCAACGTGATCCTGTTTAGTATGTGGGTGGAAGCCATTAAAAACTTTGCGGAGTATGGCAAAGGCAATGTTATCTTCCTGGATGGTGGAAGTGATGGTATGGAAAAAACCATGAAACAGATAATGGCCATGACACAATTAGAAAATATTAAAAAGTAAAAATCGCTTAACTGATAAATTAAATGTGCTGTATGTTGCAGCACATTTTTTTTGGGCTATAAATAAGATTAACAATTCATTGTGCAGCTATTTTTGTTTAGTTTCGTTTAATTGCAGGATGGTTCAACCCGGCATAATATTCGTGGAAGCAACTAACATTAAAAGAACCGGCAATCAATAAGTATGTTTGATATCACATTTTTACAGGTAGATAGCACTGCTGCTGCCGCTGCGGTAGCTACAAAATCAGAATCAGTTATTGGAATGTTAACCAAGGGTGGCCCTATTATGATCCCGCTCTTTATTTTATTTGCCCTTGCAGTATTCTTTTTCTTTGAAAGATTTTTAGTGATAAAAAAAGCAGGTCAGCTCGATGAAAATTTTATGAGTATCATCAGGGATCATGTTACTAATGGCAACCTTACTGCCGCCCGCAGCCTTGCAAAAAATACGAATAATCCTGTGGCCAGGATGATAGATAAAGGGCTGCAAAGAGTAGGTAAACCGATTGATGCAATTGAAAATGCGATGGATAATGTTGGCAAACTGGAAATGTATAAGATGGAAAAAAATCTTACTATGCTTTCCGTTATTGCACGCATAGCACCTTTGTTTGGATTTGTAGGAACCATAGTAGGGCTGGTATTATTGCTGAAAGATTTTGCCACTATTGCCAATCCATCCATCACACAAATTGCTGATGCCATGTATGTAAAGCTGATAACGTCGGCTACGGGGCTCATCATAGGTATGTTGGCTTATCTTGGTTATAGCTTCCTGGATACACAAATCAATCGCATGGCCAACAGGATGGAATCTGCCAGCAGCGAGTTTATTGATATTTTGCAGGAACCTACACGTTAATTGTTGATGTAAGATTTTTGATGTAAGATTATTGAAGTAAATCGAAGGAAGATGATCATTAGCAAATTAGCATATTATCATATTAGCAAATTATAAGAATGGGTTTAAGAAAAAATAAATTAAGAGATGAACATTCCGAAGTGGACACCGGTCCGCTCAATGATATTTTGTTCATATTACTCATGTTCTTTTTAATGATCTCTACCATTGCCAATTCCAACACTATAAAAATGAGTGTACCCCGTGCAAAAAGTGATACCAAACAAAAACAAAGTGTGGTGGTAGCGATACGGCAAGACCGCAGTCTTTTTGTAGGTTCTAAAAGCATTCCACATGATTCACTGGAATCAGTGTTGAGAAAATATATAAATGAAAAAGACAGCATTAACCCGGCTGTTGTTATCAATGCTGATTCAAGTGTAGCCTGGAACGAAATTGTGAATGTAATGAAAGTTGCCCGGAGGCTGGGCGCTACCACATCTGCAAATGTTAGCGGGATAGACTAGCCATCACCATTCTTTCTTTTCCAAAAATGTCTTTTTTTATAACAGTTTTATAACCCGCCCCGGAAAAATACAGCCCTACTTCGTTTGCGAAGAATTCGTGTGTTTCCATAAAAATACAACCGTTTTTTGCCAGGTGTTCTGCACCAAAAGCAGCTATCTTTTCATAGAAAATCAAAGCCCTTTTATCCGAAACAAATAAGGCAATGTGTGGTTCATGAGCAGTTACATTTGCATCCAATAATTCTTTTTCATTTTCCGGTATGTAAGGTGGATTGCTTACAATGACATCATACTGCGATAATCTTTCCCAATGGTGCGCTTCTAAAAAATCCTGCTGAAGCCATTGTATAGTTACATTATTTGCGAGCGCATTTTCTCTTGCAACTGATAATGCATCGCCACTAATATCTATGGCGCTCACATTCGTTTCCGGGAATTCTTTTTTTACGGTGATGGGAATACATCCACTGCCGGTGCCAATATCAAGCAGGGAGCTGTTGCCATTTGTTTTAATATAACTAACCACTTCTTTTACAAGTTCTTCAGTTTCCGGCCGGGGAATTAATACAGCAGGAGATACTTTAAATTTTAATCCAGCAAACCAGGCATGCCCAATTACGTATTGAACAGGTACCTGCCTTTTTAGTTGCAGCAAAGCATTTTCAAGCAGGGATACTTTTTCTTTTTCGATAATGTGGTGCGGATCAATAATGATATCCCCTTTGCTTTTTCCGACAAAATGTTCAAAGATCATGGCACTAACAGCTGAGGTTTCGCCGTAGCCGTACAATGGCTTCAGTTCGGTTAAAAAAAGATTGTAAAATTCCCGGAGCTGCATGGCTACAAACTTAATCTTTTATTACACGAATTAAGTACACGAATTACAGGAATTGTCAGAACCTGTTATCCACTGGCTACGAGCCATGATCTGCAGGGTAGCAGCAACCAGCCGGCACTACCTGCTGTTTCTCAATTTTCTTATGCTTCATTTCTTATTCTTTATTCCATCTGCTTACTTTTGCAGCCTTGAGCAGCGATGAGTTATATATGAGCAGGTGCCTGGAACTGGCAGAAATGGGCGCAGGGTACGTGGCACCCAATCCAATGGTGGGTGCTGTATTGGTGCATGGGGATACCATAATAGGCGAGGGATATCACCAACAATACGGCACTGCTCATGCTGAAGTGAATTGTATTAAAAGCGTAAAGGCCGAAAACATACAACTTATTGCAGCAAGCTGCCTCTACGTTTCTTTGGAGCCCTGTGCTCATTTTGGTAAAACGCCTCCCTGTACAGATCTTATCCTTCAACATAAAATTCCAAAAGTTGTTGTTGGCTGCAGGGATGCCTTTGCCCAAGTAAATGGATGGGGGATTCAAAAATTAAAAGATGCCGGTATTAAAGTAACTGAAGGCATATTGGAAAAAAAAGCATTGGAACTAAACAAAAGTTTTTTTTGTTTTCATAAAAATCAACGCCCTTATATCATTTTAAAGTGGGCACAAACAGCGGATGGATTTATCGCTAAACCCAATCATGAAAGGTTATTTATCAGCAACGAATTAACGAATCACTGGGTGCATAAAATGAGGGCAGCAACAGCAGCAATAATGGCAGGAACCAATACGGTGCTTTATGACAACCCCTCGCTAACTACAAGAAAATGGCCGGGTAATAATCCTGTAAGAATAATTATTGACAAGCAATTAAAAGTTCAGCGCAAAGCTCCTGTATTCAATAAAAATTCAGCAGTAATTGTTTTAAACGAATTAGTGGAAAAGCAGGAAGATCATATTCATTTTTTTAAAATTAATAAAGCAGAAAATCTTTTGCCCCGGCTGATGCAGTTGCTGTTTGAAAAAAATATTAATTCAGTGATGGTGGAAGGCGGAAGTGCCCTGTTACAATCCTTTGTAGAAGGAGGTTTGTGGGATGAAGCTTACATCATCCACAACGAAAGTCTCTATTTACAAACCGGTATCCCCGCCACAACTTTACCGGGAGTAAAAAAAACGGGACAGTTCAATATTTTGACCGACAGGATTGATCATTATATAAATGAATAAAAGGTTGAATCAGCTTACTAAAAATGATGAATGGAATTTTTTACAACAATAGATCAGCCGTCCCGGGCGGAGTTTAAGGATAGGGGGAGCAGGTTCATTGCTTATGCCTATCCTGCAGGCAACCCAACTGATTTTAAAAAACTATTGCAGGAGCTAAAAAAAGAGCATCCTAAAGCAGTACATTATTGTTTTGCCTATCGCTTTGGTTTGGAGGGCAATCAGTTCAGGGTCAGTGACGACGGGGAACCCGCAGGCACAGCAGGGAAGCCTATATTAGGGCAGTTAGACAGCAAAGGTCTTACAGACGTTGCCATAATTATAGTCAGGTATTTTGGCGGCACCCTCCTGGGTGTGCCAGGACTTATTAATGCGTATAAAACAGCCGCTTCACTTGTATTACAGGTGGTACCCCTGGTACAAAGGCCGGTCCTTAAAAAATTTGAACTCCAGTTTGACTATACCCAAATGAATGAAATAATGATCCTGCTCCGGCAACTTAATGCAGTGGTTATCAGCCAGGAGAATATGTTGTTCTCTCAAATGGCGGTTGGAGTACCGGTTAACCGGGTAGAAGAACTACTATACAAGGTAAAAAATTTTCGCAACGTAGAAGTACGCAATTTATTGTAGGAATTGTCTTTTTTTTGGGATTTGTAGAAGTGGTTTAACATTTTGTTATATTTTTAGCGCCACTTATACAGAGCTATCATGAAAAAATTTACATTACTGTTTTCGTTAATTCTTGTAATTAACAGCCTTTTTGCGCAACAACTTCACTTTACCAGCCAGTATCTTCAGCACAATGCAATGTACAACCCGGGGGCGGCCGGTATCTCCAATAAAGACATGATCGGGCTTTCTTTCAGGAGTATGTGGTCGTCTTTTCCTGGTAATCCCCGCACTTATATGGTTTATGGCGATGCCAACCTGGAAAAGTTGAAATCGGGTATGGGTGCATATGTATACAGGGATGAAACAGGGCCTACAAGCCGTACGGGTATTCAACTTGCTTTTTCCAAACACATTATCTCACAGGATGGAAAAAATAAATTGGGGCTTGGCCTCGAAGTGAGGGGTTTGCAATATGCAATTGATAAAAGTAAACTGGGAGGCGCCCTGGGCTCTGATCCTGCCCTGGCCGGAGCAGAAAATAAAATGGCTTTTGATGCCGGCGCCGGTGCTTATTTTACCAATGGTAAATTGAGTGTAGGGGCAGCTGTAAGCCAGCTCGTTCAGTCAAAATTACAACTGGCAGATGTTCCCGGTTCAAAACAAGGCGGAAAATTATACCGTCATTATAATTTTAATGCCAATTACAAAATTCATACAGGGGCAGATATTTATCTCATCCCAAATGCTTTGGTAAGGGTTATCGAAAACTCTCCCAGCGAATACGAGTTTGGTATGAATGTAAATTTCCAGGAGAAGATCTGGTGGGGATTGAACTGGAGGATTGAACAGTTCTGGAGCCTGCAGGCAGGATTTAAATTATTAAAAAGAGCGGGACTTACCTATAGTTACGATTATTACCAATCTCCTATCAGCAATTTTACCGAAGGTTCAGGCGCTCATGAACTGGGTTTGAAGTTTGATCTTAAAAAAGACAATTAATCTTTCCCAAAAAAATATTAAAAGATAATTTCCAACAAAATGAATTCAATTAATACATTCCAACTAAACTGCGTCAAAATGATTAAGCAAATAACAATCTTCTTTTTGATTCTTTTTTGCGGATACAGCAGTATGGCGCAGGCACCCGTTAACGACGATCCCTGTGCTGCCATTACTTTAACTCCTACAGCTACCTGCACTTATCAAAACTTTACAACGGTTAATGCCACTACTTCTACAGGGTTGGCTAACCCCGGTTGTGCAGGTGTGCAATACTATGATGTATGGTTCCAGGTAACAGTACCTGCGGGCGGTGCCCTGACCTTTGATTCACAAACCGGTACTATGACTGATGGTGGTATGGCCATTTACAGCGGCGATTGTAATACAATGACTTTAATAGAATGTGATGATGATGATAGTCCCAATGGTAATATGCCAATGATCACCCGATCGGGCCTTACACCAGGTAGTACCGTACTTATAAGGTTTTGGAGATACAGTGGTACGGCCACACCGCCTGTTTTTGGAACTTTCGGTATTTGCGTTACTTTTCCGCCACCGCCACCGGCAAATGACAACTGTGCAGGTGTTATCACAGCACCCGTAAATCCTGGAACGGCATGTACTCAAACGCTTACCGGCACTACGCAAAGTGCGACGCCAACAACAGGTGTACCTGCACCTACGTGTAGTGCAACAGGTATAAACGATGATGTTTGGTATTCTTTTGTAGCAACAAATACAATACACACTGTTTCTTTAAGCAATGTTACCGGTACATCTACAGGTATGGCAATACAAGTCTATGGTGGTACAGGATGCGCAGCTCTAACCAATTTGCAGTGCGCTACGGGGAATACGTTGAATGTTGCCGGCCTGGTAACAGGACAAACTTATTATGTAAGAATATTTACAGCTACCGCTACTGCGGGCTTGTATGCAAACTATACACTTTGTATAAGTACACCACCACCGCCACCGGCGAACGATGATCCATGCGCCGCAATTACATTAAACCCAACTGCTACCTGCACCTACCAGACTTTTACAACAGTAAGTGCAACCACTTCAACAGGTTTTCCTGCTCCCGGCTGTGCCAACTTCCAGGGCAATGATGTGTGGTTTCAAACTACAGTACCAGCAAGCGGAACATTGATCATTGATGCCCAGACAGGTGGAATTACCGATGGTGGTATGGCTATCTATAGCGGAGATTGTAATACGATGGTTTTAATTGAATGCGACGATGATGACAGTCCTAATGGTAATATGCCAACGATCGTAAGAACTGGTCTTACACCTGGCGCTACAATATTTATACGCTTTTGGGAATACGGCGGTGATGCAAACGGAACCTTTGGAATTTGTGTAACCTTCCCCCCGCCACCACCAGCAAATGATAATTGTGCAGGTGCAATTAATTTACCTGTAAATGCAGATTTAAATTGCGTGCAAACCTTAACGGGCACCACCCAAAGCGCAACACTATCCGCAGGCGCACCGACTCCTGCCTGTAGCGCGGCAGGTCTTGATGACGATGTATGGTATTCATTTACTGCAACCAATACTGCTCACAGAATTACACTCACCAACCTTGGTGGTACTTCTACGGCTATGGCAATTGCTTTATACAGCGGCACTGCCTGTGGTTCATTAACTTACCTGGATTGTATCAATGGTAATACCCTTACCGTAGGAAGCCTGGCGCTGGGTCAAACCTATTTTGTAAGAATTTATACAACGGCAACCACTGCCATATCTTATGCGAGTTTTACAATTTGCGTAGGGATACCTCCGCCGCCACCGGCAAACGACGATCCTTGTGACGCTGTTACCATAACGGTTAACGAAAATAATACCTGCAACTTTCAGCAGTTTACAAATGCTTCCGCCACAGGAACAAGTGGTGTTCCTGCTCCTGGTTGCGCAATTTACGCCGGGGGCGATGTGTGGTTTAAAGTAATAGTTCCCTGTACAGGAAGATTAGATCTTGACGCCAATACAGGTGTTATGACAGATGGCGGTATGGCAATTTACAGTGGCACCACCTGTTCTGCACTCACCTTGCTTGAATGTAATGATGATGGCAGCAATAACGGTTTAATGCCTAAGATCAGCAGAAGCGGGCTCACAGCAGGCAGTACCATCTGGATAAGATTCTGGGAATATGAAAATGATAACAATGGTACTTTTAGTCTTTGTGCAAGCACAACTATTCCCCCAATTACATTGCCGGGCTTACCTGCTTCTCCTAACTGTGCGTTGGCGCAACCACTTTGCACGAGTACAACACCCTACATCATTCCAAATATTTCCGGCCAAACGCCTACCAATGCACCGGGTGGTGGTATTTATGGCTGTTTAGCTCAGATTCCTAACCCGACTTATTATGTTTTAAATATTCAAACTGCGGGGAATATACAATTAACGATATCGCAGACTAATAATGCCGGGGCCGGTGTGGATGTAGACTTTGTAGTGTGGGGACCATTTGCAAGTGCAGCTGCTGGATGTACAGGTATTTCTGCTGCTAATATTGTTGATTGTAGCTTCTCTGCAGATCCTATTGAAGAAATAAATATACCCAATGCGCTGGCAGGCCAGGTGTATATCCTGTTGGTAACTAACTTTGGTAACCAGGCAGGTATGATCACTTACCAGCAAACCGGTGGTATAGGATCAAGCAGCTGTTGCCCGATCTCTGCTGCCAATTCCGCCGCCCTGTATTGCCAAGGTCCGGGGTCAGTTGTAAATTTATTTAGTACAGCAGTTCCTAACGCAAGTTATATCTGGACAGGTCCAAACTGTTACACTTCTACCCAGCAAAATCCAACTGCTGTTCCTGTACCAGGTACACCAGGACAATATATATACACCGTTACCGCTTACACGGCTACCGGCCAGGTTTGTGCCGATACAACCATTATAACTGTGTTGCCAAAACCATCTATAGGTGCAGATACCAGCTTTAAAATATGTGCAGGCAGTACAGCAAACCTTGCAATCATATACAATACAGCCACGCTTACTCCTATATGGACATTAAATGGCGGTGCCGTAGCAAATCCGGCTGCTGTAAATGTATCAGGTATTTACAGGCTGATTGCTGCTAATTCCACAGGATGTGCTGATACCGCTTTTGTAAATCTTACTGTTGATACAGTGCGATCCGAAGTTAGCGTAGCGCAAATCGTTTGTACACAAACCGGGCGTATTACCGTAAGCAATCTTTCCGGTATCAGTCCGTTTGAATATAGCTTGAGCAGCCCGGGCAATACCCCTGTGTTCCAGTCTTCCAACGAATTTATTGCTCCTGCTGGAACGTACACCGTTACAACAAGAGATTCATTGGGATGTATCGGCACCAACCAGGTTACAGTTACTATTGTTCCCGAAGTAACGGTGAATGCGGGACCTGATGTATCCATTGTAACAGGTGAAACCGTTCAATTGCTGGCAACAGTAAGTGAGCCCGCTTCCGGCATATTGTGGACGCCCGCAACCGGATTGAATGCAACTAATATTTTAAATCCAAAAGCCAACCCGGTAGCTACTACCACCTATACAATTGCAGTAACCAATAGTCTTGGTTGCAACGCAGAAGATGATATTACTGTAATAGTAATTCCCTATTGTATAATGGTAAAAAATGCTTTCACTCCTAATGGAGATGGTATTAATGATACCTGGCAGATCTATGATTCTTACGAATGTTTAAGAAATGTTACTGTACATATCTTTAACAGGTACGGTAATAAGATTTACGAAAGCAGGGATTACAGGAACTTGTGGCAGGGAACTTACAATAACAAACCTGTGCCAGACGGAACCTATTATGCCGTGGTTGATTTTACATTGATCAGCGGTAGAAAAATAACCATAAAATCTGACTTAACTATTTTACGATAGAAAAACCAACCAACTTCATTGTGTTAAAGCGCTTCCCATGGACAACGGGAGGCGCTTTTTTTATACCTTTAATGACTTATGAATGTAGAAGAAATACGCAACTATGCTTTGCAAAAAGAAGATGTCACAGAGACCTTTCCTTTTGGGGAAGAAACCCTTGTTTTTAAAACAAACAATAAAATATTCCTGCTGATGGGGTTAGATGCAATTGAACATAGTTTCAATGTAAAATGTGATCCGGATAAGGCAATTGAATTAAGAGAAGAATATCCTGACAACATCCTGCCCGGTTTTCACATGAATAAAAAACACTGGAACACTATTGTGATCAAGGGTTTAAAGGGCACTGTAATAAAACAAATGATAGACCATAGTTACCAGCTTGTACAGCCTAAAAGAAAAAATAAATCAGCTTAATGAAAAACTCATTTGTCATAATCCTATTGGTAGCCGCGGTTGCATGGGCGTTTTATTTTTTAGGAAAGAAAAATGGTGCCGGTCAAACCAAAACCGACATAGTACAAAATGTGGCCATTGTTAAAGAAATTGCGCAACTCGCTTCGCTTGAAGTAGGTGGTACTACAAAAATTAAGATTAGTAACAAGGGGAAAAATACCGTTTTTTGGGATAAAATTAAAAACTACTTTGCAGAAACAACATTGCAGGTATCGGTGCCCTACGAAGCAAAATATGGTGTGGATATGCGCAATCAAAAAATGGTTGTAAATACCAAAGCCGGAACTGCTACTATTTATTTGCCCGCTGTAAAAATGTTGAGCATGCAGTTGCGTTTAGATAAAATGGAGAGTATGCAGCAGACAGGTATTTTTAGTTCTGTAAGCATTGATGCATTTGTAAAAGCGCAGA
>JACMKX010000182.1 GCA_014379905.1 Ferruginibacter sp.
AATTTTTATCAAAAACATAGTCTGCCCATATACTCTCCACTACTACTTCTTTGCTGCGAACATTACCATTTACCGATAATTTATAAGTGGGGTTATCGGTACCGATACCCACATTTCCATTACCTAAAATAAATACCCTGTTGGCATTGTTGGTGTACAAGGCAATGGGCATATTACCAGTGGTACCCAGCGAAACAGTATTGCCATTGTCGGGCCCGCCAAGAAATGCATTGAACCTTACGGTACCAGTAGCATTTTCAAGGCAAAATGCATTGGAATAATCTACTGCTGTTTGAATAGATAATCTTGTATTAGGTTTGGTAACATGGGTGCCAATACCTACTTTGCTTGTTACGTTACTCGTTATAATCACATCACCTCCATTATCCCTGTTTAAAAAAACAGATCCCAGCAATCTACCCCCGCTAATGAAAACATTTTCTTCATTGCCCGCATTAAAATCTGTATGATATCCGCCGGAACCCATGATCCTTAAAGCACCCTGGTGTGTTCCGTTAATTCTTTTACCAACAGTAAGTGTATGCGCTGGGTTTTCGGTATACCCCAGGCCGATACCGGTTTTTTGATGATAAGCGCCTAATTTAATGCTGTTACTTTCATTAATAGTAACGGCTCCTATACCAATAGAATTACTGACATTAGCTGCAGTTGTTTCATAAAATTGATTACCAATAAAAATATTATCACTTCCATTTTGAAAGCTGCTGCCTGCACTTTTACCTAAAAATATATTGCTTCCACCTGATGCATAATTACTGCCGGCAGCGATTCCTATAAAATTATTATCTCCAAAAAATCTTGCTACGGTGCTGTTTCCCTGCCGGAACTCCAATGGAGCAGCATCTGTGGTACCAATAAAATTCAATCCGGTCAGCCCTGCATTTCCGCTCAATCCCCATCCTGCACCACCACCCAATTCATTCTTACTCATTAATATCCATGCAGCTTCCACAACATCATACTTCAACATCAGCATTCCCTTGTTAGGAATATTTATATCGCCTCCTGTACCTGTTATGATTCTATTGTTTAGGGTAGCAGTTGCATCCTGGTTTTTAATGGTCATGGTAAAACCACTGCTGTTAAGCAATGAAATTATTCTGCCATCTGCTCCCTGCGTGATACCTGCTATAGAAAAAGCTGCCGTTGGACCGCTTATTCTATAGTTACTGAATTTGCTGCTGTTTACATTCAATGCGGTATTATTTCCATTGGCTGCTGTAATTGAACCTGTTCTCAGCACCAGGTCGCCATTTACATCCAGCGTTGCCTGCGGCGAAATGGTGTTGATACCTACATTATTTTGAGCAGCAGTTTTGGCAACAAAAGAAAAAATCAAAAGGGTTGCTGTAAAAAATTTATAAGATGTATTATACATGTGTAAAAAGTTAAAATATTATTTGCGTTAGAATAACCAATGAGGATCTTTTTGCGATATTCCCCGGCTTACATATTACAGTTTCTGGTAAGTAATAACACCCTGGCCTTCTGTACCTGTCATTACCAGTCTATTGCCGGAAAAACTAATAGTATAATTCTGCCCAATGCCTTCTTTACCACCAATAAATAATTTGTTACCCGTTAGTTTCCAAAGTGATTTGCTATACATTTTTGCCTGTATCTTTTTATAACTTTCATCGCAACCGGAGGCATCCAGGTTTTGCCGGAAAGTACCGTCTGCATTTATTTCCCATATTACTTTGGCTGCGCAGGGGCGGCTTTGCAGCAATGCTTTATGACTGTCAAAAGTTTGCCCCTCGTAGCTGGATACATGAGATATTTTTTTCCACTTACCTACCGGGCTTTGTGCAGTTGCCATGGCTGCAAAAAATGTTGCTATCAGTAAAAAGATTGTTTTCATTGTCTTTGAAATTTATTTTTGTTTAAATAATAGGAATAATTCCAAGAGATGACATCTTTTTAAAAAGATGTCATCTCTTGGAATTATTTTCTCCAATCCGCCGGCCACTCCATCAGCGTGTTCATACTTTTAACCGGCGAATATTCTATATCGGTAGTGCAGCCCGCACCATATGCTGCTGCACAAGGGAATTTAATGGTCATGAACTCCCACCTGTCAAAGTCAAAAAAGAAAAGAACAGATGTATTTCCCTCATAACTGATGGCAGCATCTGCTTTGCCAGCCAGGTCTGCCAATGGCCTGAAGGCTGTTTCTTCAAATCGGTTTGCCCTGGCGGTAGGGCCTGCAACACTGGTATAAAAACCATTGCCTTCATTAAAATAAAAATATAGCCTTGCAGGCCTCGCAACCCTGTAATATTGCGCATAGAAAAAATAGTCAGGCAGGGTGTCATTTGCATCAGGCGGCGTAGGGCCTGGGTCAGGTTTACCAGGCGCCCAAAATTCCACCCTGGCCTGTGGCTCTTTACCCATCATTGTACCTGCATAAATACCATTGTGCATTTCATTAATAGGAATGATGACACTGGATGTTGGTACAAATTTTTGAATAGAATCATAATTAAAAGTATAAGGTCTCGTAACGCCACTGATGGTACGCATTTTCATATAGGCACTTACTAAAAAATCATGGCCATAACCCTGGCCCGACACTATTCTTCTTACTTCCGCAGGAAAGTTGGTAGCATATGCTGTGATAGGTTTCGGCCCCTCCACCATTTGAAATTTATAGCTGCCTGAATTTTCGACAATATCCACCGTCATGAATTTTTTACGGGCATTATCAGCATGATCAATATCAAGTAGCACATACCTGTTTTTTACAGTAGTACCCCCGGCTCCAACAGCAGATTCAGTTAAAAAACCCATCGATTTGCCAGTTGCCGCTCCCGGGAGATTGGTATCATCTTTTTTGCAGGAACTTAACAGGCTGAGTATTGCAGCAGCAATAAACAGGAAATTTATTTTTTTCATGATTAGCTATTTTTTTTGTAACTCAAACCTATAAAAGCATGGTATAATTAAAAATGCTTACTCGCCAACCAACCAAAGCAATCGCCAAACGACCGATTTTGTTATATTTGAAAACATGAATCTTTAAAACACTACCGATGAATGCTTCTTACCCCTGCATAATTGTTGATGACGATGACATAGATCGCCTCACCACCCTGTCGCACGTGAGAAAACATCCGTTGTTTGATGTTGCCGGGTTATATACTTCTGCCGAAGAAGCTTTAAAAGAAATAGAAAACAAGTTGCCGTCCATCGCATTTTTTGATATTGATATGCCCGGTATCTCCGGCCTTGAATTGCGGCGGAAACTGCAGCAAATACCTGTTTGTATCTTCATCACTTCTTTCTCCGATTATGCGGTGGAAAGTTTTGAACTCGAAGCATTGGACTTTATTGTCAAGCCTTTGAAATCAGAACGTTTCCAAAAAACAGTACAGCGCATCACTGCTTACTTCGCCGTAAAAGAGAAAGCGGCCCTGTATGAGCATCAAACCGGCCCCGGAAATATTTTTATCAAAGAAGGCAGTGAACAAATAAAATTATCAATGCATGAAGTGTTGTACCTCGAAGCATTTGGTGATTTCACACATGTGGTCACCGAAAAAAGAAAATACTGTGTTTTGAATAACCTGGGTTCATTGATAAAAGAAGAAGGGTTTTCTTCTTTTATAAGAATTCATAAAAGTTATGCGGTGCAAAAACATTTGATTGAAAAGATCAGGTCGCAGGAAGTTTTAATTAAAAATATTTCTTTACCCGTGGGCAGGGCCTATAAAGATGTTTTGATTGAACTCAAATAAACATTGAATTAATTTATGCGAACAATTCTTTTCATTACTGTATTATTTACCTCCGTATCCGGAACTGCCCAACTCACAGGAAGGCAGCTGGCAGATTCCATGATTCAGGCTATTCCCGGTGCGCCTGATGATAGCATTAAGGCAAGATTGTACAACAGGATATTTAACGAATTAGTGAATATAGATTTAAAGGAAGCCCTCCAATATGCTCATGCCGGTTTAATACATACTAAAAAAATGAAATGGCCAAAGGGTATTGGCACTTTCCAGGATAACCTTGGCAGGGCCAGCAGTAGCCTGGGCAATTATGATTCCTGTATTTATTATTATACTGAGTCGTTAAATACAAACAAAGCGGCCGGTAATAAACAAGGCATGGCTAATAATTACAATAATCTTGGAGTGGCCGCGCAAAATATCAGGGCAGATTTTACAACTGCTGCGGACTATTATTTTAAATCGCTCTACATAACCGAAGAGATAAAAGACAGTATGGGCCAGTCAAATGCCCTTCTAAATATTGCTGCAATTTATATGATGCAAAAAAATTATGACAAGTCCCTCGAATTTAATAAAAGATCCTTGCGGATCAGGGGAAAACTGGGGAACCCGGATGCATTAGCGGCCTGTTTACAAAGTATAGGGAAAGTTTACCTGTTGTTAAAAGACAATGATAAAGCAAAAGAAAACTTTCAAAAAGCACTGAATATTTTTGGGGGGAGCGGGAACATAGCAGGCATGGCAGCGGCCTGGTCTGCCATGGCGCTGGTGTATGGAAACAATTACAGGGCCGTGGCGGAAGCCAGGATCCGGTCAAAAAAATTATGGGATGAGCTAAACCCCCTGCATACAGAAGCCATAACAAATCTTGGCAACCTGGGCATTTTATACCTTGATATAGCCAGGTACGACAGTTTGCACCTGGTAAAATATGACGCGCTTATTCCTGATAATAAAATATCGTTGCTAGATAAAGCTGCCGGGCATTTAAAAAAAGCGGTTGAATTTGCAGAACAAACAGGCGACATTGATAACCGTTCCTACTTTATAGGTGCCCTGGCCGAAGTGCAGGAGCAACAGGGTGATTTTAAAAATGCTTATTATAATTATAAATTTTTTAAAGAAACAGAAGATTCAATTTATTCACAGGAAAGTAAAAATAAAATTGCCGAAGCAGAAAGTCGCCGCGTTATTGAGATCAATGAACTGGCATTGAGCAACCAGCGTAAAACAACGGGGGGACTCATTGGAGGCGTTGCACTATTATCAGCCATTGGATTTTTATTGTACAGGCAAACTTTGTCCAGGAAAAAAGCCAATCATCGTTTAACGCTTTTAAATAAAGAACTGGATGATGCCAACCAGGCCAAAGCAAGGTTTTTTGCTTTAATGAGCCATGACCTGCGAAGCCCTGTATCCAAACTTATCAACTTTTTACACCTTCAAAAAAATGATCCGGAATTACTAACGCCTGAATTAAAAGAAATACACAATAAAAAGATCACCGAAGGAGCAGAGGCATTGCTTGATAACATGGAAAACATGTTGCTTTGGAGCAAAAGCCAGATGGAACAATTTAAACCATTTAACAAACCCGTTGATATAGCCCTTCTTTTTGAAAAACTGCAACGATCATTTGCCGGGCAGGAAGATATAACATACAACTTTCACCATTCCCTTTCACATCCCGTTATCACCGATGACAATTACCTGTTTTCCATTCTTCATAATTTAATACAAAATGCCACCCAGGCCTTAAACGGAACACCAGATGCAACCATAGAATGCATGACAAGAGCGGCAAACAACAGCATTATTTTTTCGGTAAAAGATAACGGTCCAGGCTATCCGCAAAATTTGCTCAGTGAAAATTACAGTGAAATCAGTATTACGAGTGGCAAAACAGGGTTGGGTCTTTTTATGATCCACGATATGGCGGCTGCCATCCATGGTAAAATTCATTTAGCAAATAACAATGCAGGTGCCACTGCCACCCTGCAGCTGAATACATAGATCATAATTTGCTAACATTAGCTTTACACAAAGGCAATAGTTGTCACTGATATTTGCAGGGTACACAAGCAAATTATATGAAAATTCTATATGCCTTACAAGCTACTGGTAACGGACATATAAGCCGGGCAAATGAAATATTGCCAATATTGGAAACGATGGCGAGCGTAGATGTATTGCTTAGTGGCACCCAGGCTGATGTTGGCCTCAACCATCATGTCAAATACAGGCGCAAAGGATTGAGTTTTGTATTCGGTAAAAAAGGGGGTATCGATTTTTTCAGCACTTTTAAACAAATGAAGACAAAGCGGTTTCTCCAGGAAATGCGCTCTATCCCCGTAGAAGAATATGATTTCGTGATCAATGATTTTGAACCACTAAGTGCGTGGGCCTGCCGTAATAAAAATGTTACCTGCGTTGCCATGAGCCACCAGTTTGCTGTGATAGGAAAACAGTCACCCGTTCCAAAAAAATACGACCCCATGGCATGGCTGGTACTACGTTATTATGCGCCCTGCACAATGGGCATAGGTTTTCATTTTAAGGAATATGATGCTGCAACATTTACTCCCGTGATACGAGCAGAGATCCGCAATGCATACACCCGCAACCTTGGTCATTATACAGTTTATTTACCTGCTTACAGCGATAAAAAAATGATCAAAGTATTGTCGCAACATAAAAATGTACAATGGCACATCTTTAGTAAACATTCCACAAAAGCCTACGCAGAAGGCAATTGCTGGATAAGGCCTATTAACAACCACGAATTTATCAGCAGTTGCAGTAATTCAGAAGGAATTCTTTGCGGTGCAGGTTTTGAAACCCCGGCAGAAGCATTGTACATGAATAAAAAACTACTGGTAGTTCCAATGAAAAGCCAGTATGAGCAACATTGTAATGCTGCTGCATTAAAAGAAATGGGTGTACCGGTAATAAAAAAGCTATCGGTAAAACAGCACGATAAAATAGCGGCCTGGTTAGCCAGCGATGAAACAGTAAGTGTACATTATCCAGACGAGACATTAACAGCCATCCGAAACATCTTTAATACGGTAAATAGGATGAAAGAAGAAAAGTTAGGTGCTTCGTCAAAAAATACCCTGGTTCAATTGATACCAAAAGAAGAGTTTGTAGCAATAGTGTAAGTATATCTTATTACTAATGGAAGGGTTTGTACATGGTGCAACCCTTTTTTTGTGCCTGTAGTCTATCCTCATCATCTCCGTAATTTCGAATGTAACGCCTGATTATATTCCTTTAAATACATTTTACTGCCGTTTATTCAATAGTTACTACCACTGGCTAAATCCATTATTGACGGCCGGGAAATAGATCGCATATTTGTTTTATCAAATTATTCAAACAATCCTTAAACTATTTCTTCTCAGGGTTTCAGCGTTAATATATCACTTGTAGCCGGGTTTACCTCCCCGGCTATTTTTTTGCATTTCAGTTTGAAAAAGCTGTCCGCCTGAGTCTGCCGGCAGGTTTGCCGAAGGAAGTTGAAATTTAGGGTAGACTGGTTTCGTCCCGCTATGAGCGGGACAATCTAACAATTCTTTGTAGTATTCCTTTCAAACTTATACGCTACCTAATTTGTGCGGCCCATTCAATCAAGCCTTATATCCGGTCCTGACCCGTTGGCTGTTTGCGCATGACCGTTCACAAACTCAGCCTTCAAACCAACGGTTTTGCTTTTAAAATAATCCTATCTTGATAACAATGAGACCAGTATTCATTTTCTGCTGCGGGCTTTTTTTGTCATTTACAACAATCACCCGGCTGCCTGCACAATCGAGATCAAATTTTTTTACCATTGGTATCGAACAGGGTTTGTCCAACACCAATATATGGTCTATTAACCAGGATAAGTACGGTTATATCTGGATAGGTACCGAAGCTGGCCTCAACCGCTATGATGGACATACCATGAAACAATATTTTCATAGCGAAACAGATAAAACATCCGTGGCGGGCAATGCCTGCTATTGGATCTTTAAGGATAGTGAAGGTGATATGTGGTTTGCCTGCGGTTACAGCGGCTTGTCCCGCTATAATTATGTAACAGATAATTTTGCATCGCTGGCTCCTTACGACAGTGCCCGTAAAAATAACCGCTACAATGCGCCGGTATGGCGCTTTGGGGAAGATGCTCAAAAAAGAATTTACCTCAGTTGCGGGGCAGCATGCTACCGGTATAATAAATCAACCAAAAAATTTGAAGACCTCACTTCACTTTTTGGACAGGGTTTTGATGCCGGCATCGGCCGCTTTTTCATGCTCAAAAACAATATTATGCTCATAGCAGCAGATGATGGCCTATACCGTTATAATATCACTTCCAACAGCATGCGTAAAATTCCGTTTGATGTACAAAAACAAGGCTTTGGTGCTGTGGGCATGCGGGATATAGAATGGGTCAATAACAATGAAGTAATAATATCGATGGAAAAGGCAGGCTACGTGATCTTTGATATCGACACAGAAAAATTCAGGCCGGCAGATGATCCGTTTTATCCCGGGCGTTCCGGAAAGTTCTCTGAAATGGGTGACCTGCTACTCGATTCAAAAAAAAGATTGTGGATGGCGAATACCTACTCCGGGCTGGTAAAATATAATCCCGGCAACCGCCAGTCAACATTTATAAAAAAAGATCCACTGTATCCTTATCCCTATCCCGACCAGGAGGGGCAGGGCAAGGCTATTTTTGAAGACAGGGATGGAAATATATGGTATGGCACTTCTACCCAGGGTGCAGTTCACTTTCAGCCAAACATAGATTTTTTAAGTATCTACCAGAGAGACTTCACGCAATCCAATTCTTTGCCGGGCAATATTGTTTCTACTTTTTATCCCGGCAAAAATAACAGTATGTGGATCGGCACCTGGGGTTATGGCATCTGCAGGTTTGATCCGCAAACCAACCAATATACCAACTACAATCCTACCATACAGGAAAATGACCAGTTGCCCTGAAAACTTGTAAGGACCATTAACGCTACGGCTAATAAAATATTTTTCAGTTCCGAAAAAGGGCTCACCTCTTTTGATGAACAAACACAGCAATTTCTCACCTACGGCCAGGCTGCTAAAGACAACAGTAAGGTTCCCGACGGCGATATCAGGCGCATTTATGAAGTAAGCCCTGGTCAGCTACTGCTCATAAGTCACCGGGTGGCAAAATTTAATTCTATTACAGGAGATTGCATTTACAAAGATGCTGTTGTGCAAGATTCCCTTCATATGCTGCAAAATATTACTGCGAGCAGCTTTGATAAAACAGCCGGAAAACTATGGATCATTACTGCAAATGAAAATTTGTTTGAATACAACCTTGCAATGCAAACACTAATAAAGTATGATGAACCGGCATTGAAAAACGACGGACTGCTCATTCCTGTAAACATTATTCATACAGACAGCAATGGAATACTATGGATAGGAAAAGGAAAAACCATTATTCAATACGATCCGGTCGGTAAAAAAGTGATCCGTACACTGGCAGCCAATTCAAACATATTCAATATTTCTTCTGATAAAAACCGGGCATGGTTTACTACAAAAAATGAAATTGGAAGCATAGATAAAACAACGGGTCGTTTATCCAGTTTCAATGTTAACACGTTGCTGACGAATGTTTCTTTAAGCCAAAAAAGCTTACTTAAAGACAACAACGGACATTTCTGGTTGGGAAGCAATTCCGGTTTCTGCATCATTGATCCTGAAAAATTTAAAAGCGATGGCGTTATCCGCAGGCCGTATCTCACAGGTTTTAAAGTATTTGACAAACCACGAAATTTTGAACTACCCTACAACGACATTAAGGAGATCGAATTAAATTATAAAGACAATTTTTTCTCTTTTACTTTTTCAACCTTTGATTTTGGCGATACCCGTTCTGCGGGTTATGCCTACAAACTGGACCCTTTTGACAAAGAATGGAAATTCAGCAATGAAACACCTGCCAGCTACACCAATGTTCCCCCTGGAAATTATAAGTTACTGGTGCGCCCGGCTAATTTTAACAGTGATGATACCGGTCTTCAGAAAGAACTGCTGATCCGCATCAAACCTCCCTTCTGGAAGACCAACTGGTTTATTATATGCCTGTTTATTTTATTTGCTGCCATGGCTTTATGGCTTTGGAAAACCCGCAAAAAAGCACTGAACAAACAGAAGGCTGATGCAACGATAGATTATTTTGCCAATTCAGTTTACGGCGAAAATTCAACCAATGAAATATGTTGGGACATAGCCCGCAATTGTATCTCTCAATTACAATTTGAAGACTGCGTTGTTTATCTCATGGATGACGAAAAAAATGTGCTGGTTCAAAAGGCGGCCTACGGCCCAAAAAATCCTAAAGGTCATGATATTATAAATCCAATCACCATACGGCCCGGCGAAGGAATTGTAGGCACTGTATTATCTACAGGAAAGCTGTTGCTGATTGATGATACGGGTAAAGATGATCGTTACATAGTGGATGATATGCAGCGTTTTTCCGAACTGGCTGTACCCATTTTGCACAATGATAAGGTGATAGGCGTAATTGATTCTGAAAACACCAGGAAGCATTTCTATACACCGGAGCATGTAAAAGCAATGACTACCATTGCATCCATCAGCGGAAATAAAATTGCAGAAGCACAGGCCAGGGAATACGCAAGAGAAAATGAAATAAAATTACTCGAGATAAAAAAGATGCTGGCAGAAAGCCAGCTGATGGCATTGCGGGCACAAATGAATCCTCATTTTGTTTTTAATTGCCTCAATAGTATACAGGAATGCATTGTTACCAATAAATACAAAGAAGCCACCACGTACCTCAATAAATTTTCCAAACTGTTTCGCATGGTGCTGAATAATTCCGGCAAAAACCTGGTAACACTGCAAGAAGAAAAAAATGTGCTGGAACTCTATCTTGAACTGGAATACATGCGCTTTGAAAATAAATTCAGTTATACAATTTATATGGACGAGGAACTGGAGTCGGAGGAAATACTGATTCCCTCTATGCTGCTGCAACCTTATGTAGAAAATGCATTGTGGCATGGCCTTATGCACAAAGAGGGTGATCGTGCATTATTGATCCGTTTTGAAAAAATCAGTGAGGAGGTTTTTCGCTGCAGCATTGATGACAATGGCATTGGCAGGCAAAAATCATTTGAATTAAAAGAGCGGCAGAGCAAAACCAAACGCCATGAATCAAAAGGACTCAGTATATCCAGCGACAGGCTGGATGTGCTTACCAAACAAGGCTATCATGCACAATTACAAATTATAGATAAACCAAACCAGGTGGGAACCACCGTTATTATTGAATTATCTACCTTTTTAAAAAATTAAATTTTTATACAATGATCAAAGTATTATTGATAGACGACGAACAAAAAGCGAGAAACATTCTCTATTATTTTCTTACAACCCTGGTACCTGAAATAGCCGAGATCCGCCAGGCTGAATCTGTTGATAAAGCCGTAGCTATTTTAAAAGAATATACCCCGGATATCGTATTCCTGGATATTGAAATGCCTAATAAAAATGGCTTTGACTTTTTACTCGAAATAGAGAAACCTTCTTTTGATGTGATTTTTACCACCGCTTACAACCAGTATGCCATACAGGCCATCCGTTTTAGTGCATTGGATTACCTGTTAAAACCTGTTGATCCCGATGAATTGAAAAATGCCATCCAACGCTACCTTGAAAAGAAGGAATCAGCTGAACAAAAAGAACAACTCTTTAATAACCTTGTACAAAATATTGAACAAAAAGATATCAGGGATTTTAAAATTGCTGTGCCTTCGTCAGACGGCGTTCATTTTTTTGTAGTAGATGATATACTCAGGCTGGAAGCAGACAGCAGCTACACCAATATTCACCTGGTAAATCAGCGCCCTTTCCTGGCCAGTAAAACATTGAAGCACTTTGAAGAAATGCTGGAAGATTTTCATTTCATACGAACACATAAATCGCACCTGGTTAATTCAAAACACATTACCCGTATCAGCAATGACAAAGAATTTGTTTTATTAACGGATGGCAGCAAAGTGGAAGTAGCCCGGAGAAAAAAGGATGAAGTGCAGCAACAGCTTCATATTAAGTGAGGGATGGATGGTGGGGGATGGATGCCGGATGCTGGCGGTCCGTCAACTAACTGCCGCTTACCACATACTCATTCTTTGCTGCCGGCATGAAGTGTCTTTCCTTTCTTTGTGGTATTAAAAAACAGTAATGAATATTTTTTCGGTATTTAATGAGTTCGTGGTAATAGGCCTGGCGCTGCTTTTATTATTAATTGCAGCCATCATGATAAGAAAAAGCCTGCGCAGGAAAAATGCCTTGCGTTTAAAAACAGCAACAGGCATTATATTATCAGTAGAAAAACTGGCTTTGGCTAAGGAACATCATGTAGAGGTGAAGTTGCTGGTAATGGTGATGCCGGACAAGAGTAGAAATTTTGTGGGCGAATTGATTGAAACTGTTTTGTTGACCGACTTGTTGGCAATGAAGATCGGCGATAGGATACCGGTTGAATATTCCAATAATTATAAACTCATGTTGGGAAGAGCAGGTTAATTATACATTTTAATTCTTTCTACCGGGAAGAGAATATTAAATACGGCCCCTTCGCCGGTTTTGCTTTCCGCCCATATTTTACCGGAATGCGCTTCTACTATACCCTGCGAAATATAAAGGCCCAGGCCCAGGCCCTCCGCATTATTACCCTCCTGTGCTACCCTGTAAAAGCGTTTGAATATTTTATCCATGTGTTCGGCGGGCACTCCATCTCCAAAATCCTGTATACTTATTTGTACCTGGTCGCCTACCTGCATGCCTGTTAAAAAAACTTTATCCGCCCTGGGAGAATATTTTATGGCATTGCTCAACAGGTTTACCAACACCTGTTCCATTTTTTGTTCATCAATCATTACAATAACATCTTCTACCGGTAATTCGTATTGAATGCGATGCCTGCCTGTAAGTGTGCCAAGCCCTTCAATGCTGCTTTTTACAAGATCTTTCAAACTGGTACGCTTAAAATTAAGATCCATTCTCCCGGCCTGTATTCTTGAAATATCAAGGAGGTCAGCAATAATAGCAGAAAGCCTCTTCATCTGTTTACCGATCTTTGGAATATATTCCGGCGTCATTTCCGGTTCATTCTGTATCAGCTGAACATACCCCATTGCTGTTGTAAGCGGTGTTTTAAGCTCGTGGCTTGCAAAGCCGATAAATTCATCTTTCTGTAAATTAAGCTGCTTTATTTCTTCGTATAATTTTGCATTGTCCAGCGCAATAGCGGCCTGTGTGGCAATAGCTGTTACCAGGCTTTCGTGTTCTTCTTTAAACATGGCTTCATTAGGATGACCAAAAAAAAGGCCGCCTACTACTATGCCCGATTGAGATATGACGGGTACAGCCAGGTAACTTACTACTGGTAAATGACCCTGCGGCATCCCATGGTGTGGTGCATTGTTCCCATAACGCGGATCCTTTGTAATATTATCAGAGCGAAACACGCCTTCTCCGTCAAATGTTTTTTTAAAGACTGCTGTATTGCGGGGCATTCCGAACTTTTCAAATGATTCCATGGATGCGCCCGACAATTTTACGAGCTTATACGCCTGCCCTTTTGCATCAATTTTATTATAAAAAAATGCCCCAAAGGCAGCACCGGAGATTTTAGTGGTAGCATCGGTAACTTTTTGCAATATGCTTTCCGCATCCAGCTCCGAAACAATGGTACGACCTATATTATTAATCAATTCCAGCCGGGTAGTATACTGCTGTAATAGTTCCTGCGACTCTTTTTGCTTACTGATATCCCTGGCGATTTTTGAAGCTCCAATAATAACACCCTGGGAGTTCTTAATAGGTGAAACCGTTAAAGATATGTGTATGTAATTCCCCGACTTGCTAAGACGGATGGTTTCAAAGTGTTCTACCCTCTTACCTTGCCTTAGGTTGGAAAGGATCATATTTTCTTCTTCCAGCCGTTCCCTGGGTATTAGCAGGGACACATGTTTACCAATAACTTCTTCCTCTTTGTATCCAAATATTCTTTCTGCCGATTTATTCCAACTGGTTATTATCCCGTTCAGATCCTTACTTACAATCGCATCATCCGATGAATCAATGATGGCTGCCAACATCGCTTCGTGCCTTTCAATGTCTTCTATCGATAGGTTACTTTTCATCCGGGAGTACTTTTTAAAACTTCACTATAATTAAAAATAGGGATAAACAGCCAAATTATTAAGCCCCGCACCTGCTGTAGTTAAATATAATTTTGGCTTACTTTTGGCAGCATACTACATTATTATTCACATTATTTTTGCTCATGCCTCATATTTTAGTGGTGGATGACGATGCTGATTTACTTGAATTAGTAACGTTGGTATTAAAACGATCCCATTACCAGGTAACTGCTTTACAGGACGGAACTAAGGTTGTTCCTACTGTAGAAGATATTACACCTGATATTATCCTCATGGATATATACCTTGGCAGCACTGATGGCAGAAATATCTGTAAAAATTTAAAGTCCAGTGACAAGTTCCACGATATTCCTGTTATACTTTATTCTGCCGGCAATATCACTTCCCAGTCTATAAAAGAATCCATGGCCGATTCGTTTATTGTAAAACCTTTTAATAATGCAGAAATATTGGCGAAGATTCAATCGCTCCAGCCTGGTCGTTAAAATTCAATCCTGGCAGTATTTATAAGCAGGAAATATAAGCATGCAGCAACTGTACAAAAAAAATAGCGCCTTCTGCCATGCATCACCGCACTTCATTTCATTTCTCCCAACAGTGAAAATAAAAATACCAGCTTTAAAATAAAGCTGGTATTAAAAAGAAACGGCCACTTTGCTCTGAAAATTTTAAAGCACCTGCAATGGTAACGGGTCATATGCAGTTCCCTTTTCCGTTACAAGCCTGATAATATACTGGCCGGAAGAAAGATGGGTAACCTGGTAAGGAAACTGGTTTACATTGCTAAGTACCAATTCATCCCTGCTGATAATTTTCCCGTTCATGTCGTATAAATAAAGGCTATACTTTCCATTAAAATTTTCTGATCCCGATCTTATAAAAATTTCTCCCTGCTGCTTTGTCACCGGGTTAGGGAATACTGAAATTTTTGATCGCACCGTTGCATCAGCACAACCTCCATTAATTCTCCTGGTCATACTATAGCCATAAGACCCGTCGATATCTACAGATTTTACTCTAAAAAATAAGTTACCCGCATTTTTCATTTCTTCATCCATCAGCAACTGAAACCGGTACCGGGATTGATTTGCTGCTAACTGAGATTGTTTTGCAGTATAATTGATGCCATCTGTGCTTACTTCCAACTCATACAGTTTTACATTGATCTCGCTTTCTGTATAAGCAACAATATCCAGCCTGCACTGTTCTTTTTTTACCGTCACATCGGTAAACGTAACCGGTAAAGGTCCTCCTGCCCCTTCCACCACAGTATAGGCAAGTGAAGCATTGTTATTGGTACCGTTTTCGTCGGAAAGGTTCACGGTAGTATTGTGATTGGTGACTAAAAAATTGGTTGTTATGGTAGAATTTCCGAGGAGAATGCCTTTTAATTGAAATGTAGCAGTATCCGAATAATTACTGGGCAATGTTGCTATAAGTTCGCCGGTGATCTGAACTTGTCCCCCGCTCGTTTCAGCTGTCCACTGAAAATAACTACTGGTGTTTACAGTGGTTAAATCAAACGCAGGATTCAGGACCAACCGGGAGCCAAGACCAATTTTAATTTTGCAGGTGCCCGACGGAAGTGCATTAACCAGGTTGTAATTAATAACGGGCACTTTTAATTCCACCACGCTGTCAATAGGAATAAACAAGGGGTTTAACGGAAGCGCATTCAAAGTAGTTGTCCGCATTGAATTTACAGCGGGATCTGCGATCACAGCCTGGGCCAGCCCACTCAAAACCACAGCCGTCATCAGTAATGTTGTAAAAAATATTTTTTTCATACGAAAGCTTTTTGTCAGTTAAAAATCAAAAACAATTTGATAAAGTGAATGAATAATTAAGCCGGGTTTATTTTAAAAACACCGGAGCCCTGGTTATAAGGATAGTAAGCAGTTTAGAAAACTGACGGGTGGTAGTTATGATTTTTTATAGGAGCGGGAGAAGTGTAAAAATAGATGCTTTTACATGCATTTGCATTAAGCAATTGTTATTGTTGTATTACTATTATTTCGAAAAAATTATTGCGCTGAAGCTGCCGGGCTTTGCTTATTTTTTAAATCTTTTAAATGGTGCCGGTTTATCCTCATTAGCCTTCTTATCGAAAGTTTATGGTTTTCAAATTGCCGGATATTTTCTGAAACCTGCTGCAGCGAAATTTTATAGTTAGCGTAAATTTCTTTCAGCTCATTCTCCGTTTTAATAACTGTTTCAAACTGATCTTCGGGCAAATTTAGCATACCTGCCTGCCGGAGAATATTCAAGGATTCCAAAAGAATTTTAACCTCTGTTGACCGTATGCCCTGCATAAAATTATATAAGATATTTAAAAACAGCTAGTTTGTAAAGAAAAAACCGGAAGGCGATATTACAGCATAGAAACTGTTCTTTTAAAAAAAAGATATTACTAAAATATTAATTTAATGTTATGCGAGCTATTTTTTTCTGACAAACAGCTACCAATTCAGTACTGTAAAATTTAGAAAAGATAGTCAAAAAGGCATGCATGAAAAATCATGCATGCCTTTATCAAAACATCTTCATTTGAAATTTAAATAACCTTACAATTTCTCAAATTTCAACAAGGTAGATTCTGCACCACTTTCACTTTCAACCTTAATAAGGTATTTGCCGGACGCCAGCGCGCCAAAATGGTATGCAAAATTTGTAACATAATCAAGTTGCAGGGTTTTCGCCTGAACTAATTTACCAGCCAGGTCGTACATGCTAACTTTGTATCTTCCCATCAGCTTGCCTTGTTTAACGCTGATATTTACAGCAAAAACATCTTTAGCAGGATTTGGAAACACATTCAGCTTAAGGTTACCATTAACTACAGAAGGATCAACAGGCACTTTACCTGATACTTTGTAAGAAACAGCAGCAGCATTGTTTGCACCATTTTCGTCAGACAATACAGCTAAGCTGTTATGATTGGTAATTAAAAAATTGGCTGTAATAGCAGAACTTCCTTCTTCTTTAACTTTTAAACGAAAAGAAAGATCAACAGCTGTAACGCTTGCCGGAAGTGGATTTACCAGTTCACCGGTAATTTGAAACTGTCCGCCATCTTCTAATACTGTCCAGGTAAAGTAATTACTCATACCTGCATTGTTCAGATCAAAACCTGGGTCAAGTACAAGCTTTGAGCCCAACCCTATTTTAATCTTGCAACTACCGGCAGGCAACGCCAGGCCATGGTTATCGCAAGCAACAGGCAACTTCAGTTTTACCAGTTGGTCTGTCTGCAAATTAGTGGCATCAATACTGTGGCCGGAAAAATCTGTGAGCACCATAGCTGCCAGTTTAGGATCAGCTAATACCGCAGCCCTGTTTTGAGCAATTGACCCAAGGGATGCCAGCATGATCCCCGAAGCCAGCAGGTACTTTGCCCCAGCGCCTTTAAATTTTAAATTGAATTTCATAAACAAATTTTTAAAATATTTTTAATAACAAAGGGGATTGGTTACCCCTTTGTTGATTTCTTTTTACTCTGCGGCAAAAATGATTGAATTCAGGTTATTGTTCAGGTTAACTTCACCATTCGCCTGTCTTAAACGGGCGCTTAAAGTAAAGGTGGAGATATTAGAAGTATTTCTTGTGATAGAAACTGCTACTCTAACCAGTTGATTACAGAACAATGTTCCCGGATTTGAAGAGTTACCTGGATCAGTTAATATGATCGATACAAAAGCAGGATTGCTGTTATCAATTTTCCAACGTGGATTATCAAGAGCGTAAGTAGTAGCACCTACTGTTGTTGAGAAAATAGTTGGGTTGAAATTGATGGTAAATCCATTAACCTTAGTGATCCTTAAAGTATCTCCTACTGCAGAGTTACCTGCAATTTCAGCAATGTTGTACACGATTGTTTGAGTTACACCTGGTGTAGTGAACAAACTTCCGGTAACATCCGAACCTAAAGAAATATCAGGAATTCCACCGATTGGTTGTGTAATGATGATAGCAGCAGTAGTAGCTGTACAACCATTGTTATCTGTAACCGTTACAGTATAACTGCCTGCGGCAAGACCTGTAAACACACCACTCAATGCACCTGTTGTATTAACTGTAGGACCAGCAATAGTATAATTGTAAGGAGCTGTACCACCTGAAGCAACAACAGTAATGGTTCCATCAGTTGCACCAAAACAGTTAATGTTAGTATTTGTAATGTTGGCTACAGGAAGTGTTAACACAGTTGGTTGCAGAATTGTAACCGTAGTAGTAGCACTACAGCTAACCAGCGGAGCAACGCTTGGTGCTGTTGCAGTAATAGTGTACACACCAGGAGCAAGGCCGGCCAGTGCAAAAGTATTTACACCGGAAGGTAAACCAGTAGTGTTTGTATATCCACCAGGACCTGTAGTTACTACACTTGTTCCTGAACTCGCTACGATGTTAATGATACCATTTCCTGCACCGCTACAGGTAACATTCACCTGTGATTTTGCAAGAGTTATTGGTAAATTATACTGTAAAGTTGCAGTATTGTTTTGCAAATCATCATCAGCAAGTGTTTGTAAGATATTAGTAATAGTAATGTTGGAAACAACATTTGAACGACAGGCAGAATCACCTTTTACCCTGAATACTGCGATGCTTTCAAAGTCAGCAGGTATTGTTGCGATTTGTGTACCTGTAACAATGATATCTCCGTTTACACTTGACTGTGCCCATGAGAAATAAGTACTCAAAGGAGCAGCAGCCAGGTTAAAGCCCGGAGCCAATACCAGTTTACGACCAAGGTTCACACTAAAGCTGATGGTACCATTTGGTACAACATTCAACTGGTTAAGATTATAAAAAGGAACCTTGATATCGTACAGATCAGCAGCAGGAGACAATAACAATGTATTTGCACTTACTTCAACACCAGTTGTTGTGGTGAAAAACATTTGTCCTACAGCAGGATCTGCTGTTGCGATACCTGGGTTAGCCAAAGTAAGAGGGGCAGAAACACCAGTACAACCATTAGCATCAGTTGCAGTAAATGTATAAGAACCTGCCAATAAACCAGTGAACACACCAGATGCAGCACCTGTAGTGTTGGTAGTAGTACCAGAAGTGATCACGTAAGTTTTTGTACCTGTACCACCTGTAGCTGAAACAGTTATTGTACCTGTACCACCTGGTACAGCGATAGCTGTAGTAACAGCAGCAGTAGCTGCAACAGCAGCCGGAGCAGTAACAGCAACAGAAGAAGAAGTAGCTGTACAAACAGTATTACCAGCTTCTCTTGCAACAACAGTATAAGTACCTGCTGCTACGTTTAAGAATGAACCACTCGCCTGGAATGCACCACCGTTAAGACTGTACTCGTATACAGGTCCGGCAGGAGCTGCAACTGCAGTAATAGTGGTAGTTCCGCCATTGCATAAAATAGTTCCTGCAGTAGCTGTAACACCAGTGATGATACAAGCCGCAGGGTTGTTTAATACAGCAACTGAAGTACCTGTGCAACCATTTGCATCAGTAGCAGTAAATGTATAAGAACCTGCCACTAAACCAGTGAACACACCAGAAGTAGCACCCGAAGTATTACCACCGGTAACAGTATAGGTTTTAGTACCTGTACCACCTGTAGCAGTAACGGTAACTGTACCTGTACCACCAACAGTAGCAATTGGAGTAGTTACAGTAGCGTTGGCAACAACAGCAGCTGGTTCAGCAACCACTACAGAAGTAGATGTAGCTGTACAAGTAGTAGCCGCCACTTCTCTTGCAGTAACTGTGTAAGTTCCGGCTGGAACTGTAAACACGTTGCTAGACTGGAATGGTGCAGCACCTGTGATGCTGTATTCTACAGCACCGTTAGCGCCTGCTGGAGTAGCTGTAAGGGTAGTAGTTCCACCGTTACAGGCAATGGTGCCTGCAGAAGCAGATAAAGTAAGAGCACATGCTGCAGCAGCTGAAACAGTAACAGAAGATGCGGCAAAATCATCAATACCGTTATTACCGGTTGGCTGTGGACCTGGTGCCGCACAACTTGCGCCGCCATAGTTTATCTGCACTTCACAAGAAGCAGGACCACCAATGGTTGCTCCCTGTACTTTTATGAAAATGTCTCTTGATTCTCCACCAGCTATCACATCAGTTCCATTACAGATCCTGATCTGACCGTTGCCTGTATTGGTTACCACTGACCAGTTTGCAGGAAGACCTGTTTGCTGGGCAGTAGGCAAAATTGTAACGATCGGCGGCATGGTAATATTGGGCCTCAGTTTAAAAGCCACAATGCTACCTGTTCCCGTATTGGAAATAGTAACTTTTACATCCATGATAGCACCTTGCGCTACCACACCTCCGGCATTAACCGGCAGAATGGCCGCTGAAGGATTTACCTGTGCTGAAGCAGTAGATGCCAAAAGAAAAGCACCCAGGCAGAACAGCATTAATAATTTTATGATTTTCATTTTATTTCGTTTAGAATGTCTTAATAATTGATGCGTAAATTATTTGTAATTAAGGCGCAGATATACCGCTGAATGAACTGTTATTGTCTGGTGCTGTATCAGCTCCACCACTAACATTCACCGCCAGGTTTTGAAGGGTACCAGGCGCTACACCATTATTTCTCCTGATAGTAAAGCCCAGGGAAGTAAGATTAGCTTGTGTGATAACTACACCCGGCTTAGAAGTTGCCACAATGTTGCCACCAACCAGTTTGAATAACCAGTCGCCGTTATTATAAGACACACCAAGATTAGGGAAAGTGCCATTTGAACCTGACTGATCAGTTCCTGAAAGTGTTATTCCCGGTACAGCTACAGTAAATGCTGAAGGAACTGTTATAGTAAGGGTGATGGTTCCATTTGAATTACCAACTCCATTCTCAAATATATCCACTACCAATTCTCTTGGGTTAAGATTGGGGAATGAAGCGGTTTCTAATTGAATACCAGGAGTTAAATCACTACCTGATAAAGCTCCACCTGAACCAATAGCATTTGGACGGAAATCAGGGTTTAAGAAATCCCATGCATTTACCAATATATCGCAGGGAGTGGTTACTATGGTATTGGCGTTGGCAGCAGCAGTTAAGTAAGTGTTAGTTGCAGCATTCTCAGCAGCTACAGCAGCACCTGCATAAGTTGGACCGACCCATACGGTAGTTAAATCCATGGCGATGATATTGTTTTTAAATGCAGCCAAACCATTAGCTATTACATCTGCATCCATTACCAAACCTCTCCAGTTGTTCATGAAAATACTGTTGAAGATCTTTAATTCAGTATTTCTTCTTAAACGTACACCTCTTCTAAAACCATTTGCAGCAGGTTGTGTAATACCACCTGCATTGCTACCGCATCTGAAAGCACCAATTTGCGTAATGTTATAAAAGCTTGCGCTTGTTTTTGGAGTAGGCGTAAAAGGTGCTGCAGCATTGTTATCTGACTCAAAACCTTCAGAGGTAGAAACAGCAGGATCATCCGCAACAGTAGGATCTTTTATAGCCAACCCAAATTGAACTAAACCGCTGTAACCAAAGTCTGTATCAAAATCATCATCCAGGGTTCTGTAGGCTACCAAATGCTTTGCATTTACAGCACCACCAAACCACTCAAATGCGTCATCATTACCAAAAGAGGTTTGCACATAGTCAACAGTGGTACCGCTACCCACGCCACCGAATGTCAGAGAATTTAACTCAACATTTGCTGATATAGCATAACCCGCATACTCAATACGAATGTATTTCAATGAACCTGAGTTATCCGCATTGTTGTTACCGCCATAGCGGGCTCTTGGCTCAGAAGTACCGATACCTTCAATAGGAACGTCATTCCCCTGGTTGGTAAGGCCCCTGCCCAAAATCGTTAAACCACCCCAGTCTCCTTTAGCCCTTGAACCTGCAGCTTTGCTTGAAGTAAAAACGATAGGATTACAAGCCGTACCATTAGCTATAATGGTAGCACCTCTTTCGATAACCAAAGAGCTGATAACTGTGTTGGCATCGCCACGTACAACTGTACCTGCTTCAATGGTAAGGGTTACCAGGCTATCAACATAAACAATACCTTGTAAAAGGTAAGTATTGTTTTTTGTCCAGGTAGTATTTGAAGTAATCACACCTGATACGTTAACAGTAGGTGCAGGGTAAAAAGTGTTTTGCGGATCCCAGTTGGTCCAGTTATCCGTCCACTGTGCTACAGGAGCAGGCGCAAAAGCACCACGGTAATTCGTAGGCTCTGGAGTTTGCGCACTTACAATAGCTGCCGCAAAAAACAGGAAGGGCAGCATACATAAAAATTTTTGTTTCATTTTTTTGGTTTTTGTAGTAAAGTTTGTAATGATTGATTGATTTAGTTTGTTTCGACTGATTTGCTTTCGTTCATTGATGGAAAAATGTTTAATAGTTAAGGAGTTGATTTTGTTTTGTTTGTTCCGCAATTATTTTTACAATTATTTTTTTTACAACTTTTAATGCTTACAATTTTTGATGGTTTTTTTAAACCGGGATTACTACGCAGTTGGTAGTAATTTATTTTTTAAAATTGTTTTTTTAAAATAGAAGCAGACGGGCAACGCTGAATGATATCAACCTAACTGTTGCTTCCTACACATTTGTAATTAAAAATTGGTTTGTAAAGTGAAAATGCTGAACTGTAAAATGCTGTAATCCTGAGGGTGAGGTGTTGCCATAAAATTTTAATAATTGTAACCGGGTAAAGCGGCTGTATAAGCCGGCAGCAGTAACGGTAAAGTTGCTTAAAAGTCATAATTATCAATTATTAAAAAAATAAAGGGGCGAATATAGAAATCCGTCTATAGCGGGGCTTTAAAGAGATATTGCGTGGATTTTTACCATGTTGAATGGTGATTGTAAAAGTAAACGTTGTGTTAAAAAACAGGCCTTTTTTGCGATTACCAAATCATAATCAAATTGTGTTTTGAATGTAAAGAAATCGTTAAGCCGGGGCAGTGAGTATAACGCATTTAATGAAAGGTTGGGTGTAGGCATATGGTAACCCTCTGCCCCTTTCTAAAAGATGAAAGGGACAGGGCATGTAGCTTCGTTTAATGCCGATGGGAGTTTTAGTAAACGATTTAGCCAGCACTTATAAGCATTTTGACGGGGACTAAAATTTAAAACTAGCACCAAAAATAAATACCCTCGGAGCAATGTTGGAAGAAAAAATTCTGTCCTGTTCTGTGAACGATTGGGTTTTATCCATGTCGAGGTAAGTAGCTATATTCTGGGCCAACAGGTCCCTCACATTAAATTTCACTTCTATTTTATTGTCGAAAAAAGTTTTTGCAACCTGGAAATCAATTACGGTTCGTTCTTTCTCATAAAAATCCGGTCGGTTTTTACTTCCTGCAATAGCCAGCCTTTCGCCGATCCTGTTGAGTGATAACGTAGATGACAACCCTGTTTTTTCATCGCCATAACTAAGCGATACGTTAATTATGTAAGGGGATTGCCCCTGTAAAGGCCGGCTCTGTTCCACAGAGTCTGAAGGATCTTTGGGTAAAGGCACTTTTGATTTAATATAAGCTCCGTTTCCCGCAAGCGTAAATTTGTTCAATAAAGCATTTTCCCGTTTAATACCAAATAGGGTAGAGAGCAAAACTCTAAACTCTGCCTCAATTCCATATAAAGTGGCCCGGGCATTATTGCCATAAGTGGCTTCGTTAATATTAACGGGCACGGTAGCAAACTCAATAGGGTTGATAAATTTTTTATAAAAAACAGACGCAGAAAGCAACTGTGCTTTACCCGGGTAAATTTCGTACCTGAAATCTACATTTTTTATTCTAGCTCTTGTAATGGTATCTTCCCCAAATACAAACAACCCGGTAATATATTCATAAAAACCAAAGGGTGCCAGTTCCCTGAATTCGGGCCTGTTTACCGTTTCGCTATAGGATAAACGCAGGTTTGCTTTTGGGGTAAGGGCATATATAAAATTCGCAGAAGGTAAAAAATCTGTTTTAGTAAAATCCAATTTTATGGAGTCTAAGCCTTGCTGGGGTGCAGTTAATTTTTGATTGAAACTTTCCATGCGTACCCCGTATATTACCCTCAATTTTTTAAAGAAACGCTGATCGTTCATTATGTAAGCGTGTGTAGTCACAGATGATGCCTGGTACTCCGAGTTGGGTACAGTTGCGTCCTGCACTGCTATTCCTGCTTTACCGTTAGCCATTAAACCTAAATACTGACTTAAAAATACCTGGTCATCCGGAAGCAGGTAAACGGATTCATCTCTTTCATACATGGTCGAAGGACCGCCATATTTTATAAATCCTAATTGCCTGCTGGTAAAGTCTCTTTCCCTGTACTGGTAACCTGCGCCTACTTTTACAAAATGTTGGTTGCTCTTCATAAATGTGTACGGCTGGGTAATATCTATTTTGGCATTCTTTATATTTTCCTGCGAATTGGTTGATATCATGCCGCCGTTGGTACCATTAGCAGTTGTGCCTCCCCCCGCCACTCCTCCATCTGTAGAGATCATCTGGTTGGGTATTTCCCTGTTTACTTTGCTGTAGGCCGCCAGCCAGTTTATGCGGGTTTTTTTAGGGCCCACCTGGTGCTCACCTACAAGCTGGGTAGTGTATATTTTATCTTGTATAAAGGTCCGGAATGTTTCCCTCCTCATGGCATTAGGTTCATCTTCAAAGTCATAGTTGCCCACACGTCTCACAATCCTGTTATCTGTATTTATACTAAGGTTATTTTTCCAGCTGATATTATGCCTGTTGTTGATCTTGATGGAAAAATTTCCCAGGGCTGCCCAAATCACTTCATCATTGTAAAGAGAGTCTATCACTTTTCTGCGTTGTTTCGGGTAATAGCCTGGTGTTGACGGATCGCCTATGTAGCTACCCGGGCCATCAAAACTATTCCTTTCCCCGCTTGAAAAAACAAAACTCCTGTTGTAGTTAAGGGAAAAAAGCGTTGTTATAAATTCCTGTTGTTTCCTGTTAATATTAAAACTTTTGGCTAGCTGAAAACTAAAGTTGGGCCTGGTATTGGCATTTTTTATTCCCCATTTGTACTTTGAAAAACCTTTTGCGAGCCTGAGTTCGTCATTAAACCTGTCTGGTAAAGTACTAAACCCTAATTTTGAAGGTAACCCATCCGGTAATGCCCTTGACCCATCATCTAAACCCAGCCAATCTCTACTACCCTGCATTTCAGAAACGTACCGGTTTTTCCCTGTTATCAATGAATTATATCCCTGCCCTATTGATATAATACCTATCCGTTTGGAAGAAGTGGATTTTGTAGTTATTTCAATGATACCTCCCCCAAATTCACCGGTTTTGTCGGGGGTAGCTGTTTTATAAATCACCAAATTATCCAGGATGGCTGAGGGGAAAATATCAAAGGCAAACGCTTTTCTATCGCTTTCAGTACTTGGTAGTGGGGCGCCGTTTATGAAAGAGGCATTGTACCGGTCATTCAAACCTCTTATAACGGCAAATCTATCATCCTGAATACTGGCCCCGCTTACTCTTTTTATAACGTCGCTGCTGCTTTTATCAGGTGTACGCTTGATAGATTCTGCAGTGATACCATCGCTTACATTGGCACTGTTCTTTTGCGCTATTAACAGGGAGGCTACTGTTTCTCCTGCTGCCTTAACTTTTTTGGAAGTAACAACTACTGCGTCTGATAATTTACTATCTAATGAAATGCTGATATCTGTATTTTCATTTTCCTTCACCACGATTTCCTCAATTATTTTATCCTGGAAGCCGGTGTAGGTACACTTTATTGAATAAGTACCTGGCGCTAATTTAATGAAAGAAAATATGCCATTTTGATCTGACGCTCTTACAACTGTTGTATTAACAAGCGAAAGAGAAGCACCTTCCAGGGGTTGGCCTGAATTGGCGTTTATTACCTTACCTGTAATTTTTCCTGTTTGTGCAAATAAGTTACTAGCCACAAAAAATAGCAGCAGGAATAAATTGACCACTTTCATAAAACAATTTTGCACAAAGGAAAATTATTATTGTCCAAAACATATGAACAAAATGTTATGCAAACATTAACATTTGAATTTTTTTACGGCAAGCAATACTGCGATTAGTAACATTTATATAATGATTATATAATCTTTCCCGCACAATTTCTACAGGTCATACTTCTATTTTTACAAACCTGAATAAATGCTTCATGGCACTTATTCAGGTTTAACGCAGGTCGGCATTCTTTAACCCTCAATTTTTCCTGATGAAAAATTTACTTCGGTGTGCACTTCTTTTTTTTGCTCTTGTAAGCTCAGAAAGTTTGCTTGCCCAAAATATGATGATCAACTTACTCACACGAAATTCGGGTGTCGTAAAAAAAGGAGAAATCGTTTTTCTTGAACTTACCATTAATAATACAAGCCCTGCTACTGCTCTGTCAATATACAAACTGCGGCCGCAAATCAGTTTCCCTTCAGATCTTGTGAGCATTCCTGACGACGGTCATGTATTGCCTAAAGGGTGGACTATTCTTGTAAAAAAAGATGGAGTTGTAACGCTTAGTAACGGAACTGATATTATTCCTGAAAACGATAGCAGAACTATACTAATTGCAATGAAAGGACTAAATAGCGGGGGACCAATTACTATAAATGGCAACCTCTATTTTTCAAATGGAACTGCCCCCGGTACATCAAATGGTGCTGCTCCAAAGCAAGACAAGACAGTTGATAATTTTTCCACTACTTCCATTAAAGTTATTTAACACCAATACAGTACACAACTTTATATATCGATCAAAATGATAAGATTATTTACTCGGATTATCCTATTTTTTGGGTTCAGTGCTTTGTCGCTACACCTTCATGCCCAGGTAAATCCGTCGGTAGCCCTATTGCCGGTAAATGCCGGAGGCGTGGTAGCACAGGGTGCGGTTATGGATGTGAAAGTAACTATTTCCAATACGGGAACAGGTAACATTGTGGCTTTCAAATTAAGGCCTAATATTACCATGCCGCCGATAGTTTCTATCTTACCAACTGCTCAACAAACCGGCCTTCCTCCTAACTGGTCGGTTGTTACAAATACAGGCAACGGGCAGATCCGGATTTGCAATGGAACTGATGTGATACCGGGCGGCTCTTTCAGAGAGATTTTCATCAAGGTACAAGGTGTTACTATTGGTGGCCCTGCTCAATGCGAGGTTCAGATAAATTATGGCGGCGCCACTTGCGCAGCACCCGGCCCCCAGCCAAATGGCAACAATTCGATTGACGATTTTGCAGCTTCCTCTGTAACAGTAGCGCCTGGTTGCCCCTTAACTTTAACCGCAATTTCGGGCAGCATTTTATGTGCTGGTTCAACTACCACTATTACTGCCAACGCAACCGGGGCTACAGGACCGGTTGAGTTTAGTATTACAGGAGGAGCGCCGTTCCAGCCAAGCAATATTTTTACAAATGTAGCGGCAGGCACCTACCAGGTAACTGTAAGAGAGGTAAACAATCCGTTAAGTTGTTCGGTTAGTACCAGTTTAACCATAACAGAACCTGCTCCTGTGCCTACACCCCTGATAAATATTGTGCAACCAACCTGCACAGCACCCAACGCTTTGGTAACACTTACCTCTACAAGCAATTTAACCTTTAGTGTTGATGGAGGAGCTTATGCAGCTTACCCAACAGGTGGATATTCATTACCGGCCGGGCCGCATACGATAACTGCCAGGGACGGCAATAACTGCCCCTCTCCTATCGCCAGTTTTCTTATCAATGCGCAGCCATTTACACCAGCAGCTCCCACAATAGGTACCGTTACCCAACCGGATTGTTCCGTATCTACCGGGTCAGTCATTTTAAATAATTTGCCTGCAGGTAACTGGACTATACAACCGGGAAATATAGCGGGCAATAGCAGCAGCACTTCTATCTCTAACCTGGCAGCCGGTAGCTATTCGTTTACTGTAACCAATGACGAGGGTTGCACGTCTCCGCCTTCTCTCAATGTTATTATCAACGCGGTGATCGGAGCTCCGGATGCACCGCTCGTTTCATCGATCCAACCAAGCTGCACGGTTGCTACCGGCGCAATAGAAATTACTTCCGCTGTTGCTGGTCTGACCTTCAGTTTAGATGGATCCACTTATATAGCTTACCCCGCAGGCGGATACTCAGGTGTTGCTCCGGGAACACATACACTGATTGCACAAAATGCCAGCGGATGCTTGTCTCCCATAACCAGTATTGTTATTAACCCTCAGCCGGTGTCTCCACCTGCCCCAGTAGTAAGCGTGCAACAACCAAGTTGTACGGTGGCATCAGGCATCATAACTGTTACTTCTCCAACCATTGGAGTTACGTTCAGCCTGGATGGCGGGCCTTTTGATCTTTACCCCGCAGGAGGCTATATAGTAAATGCCGGTACACATACCCTGGCTGTACAAAATCTTAGTGGATGCACCCCCAACATTACTAATAGTATCCTGGTAAATACACAACCTGCGACTCCCCTCGTATCTGCAACTTTTACACCTATTACCTGCTTTGGAAGCAGCAGCCTGGTAACAATAGCGGCTACAAGTGCGGTAGCGCCGTATGAATACAGCCTGGGCGGAGGCGCATACCAAACCGGGAATACCTTTACTGTAGGAGCAGGTAACTATACTATTGCGGTGAAAGATGCCAACGGATGTATAGGTGACGGCAACACTATTACTATTATAGAACCCGCCCCCATTACCGCTACAGCCTCGGCTGGCCCTATTGCCTGCAACGGCGGAAATACAATTCTTACAATAGCAGCAGCATTAGTATCAGGTCCCTATGAATACAGCCTGAACAATGGCCCTTACCAAATCAATAACACTTTTACTGTTACTGCCGGAAGCTTTAATATTAATGTAAGGCTGGTAAATAATCCATCCTGTGCCGCAACGGTACCCATTGTAGTAAACGTAACACAACCTACAATGTTGAAGGCAGCTGCGAATGCAGATGCTATAGCATTTTGCGGTGGTAATACAACCGCAAGTGTAACAGCCACCGGTGGTACTGCTCCATATACCGGAACGGGGAATTTTACGAAAGGACCGGGCATCTGGAGCTTTGTCATAGTGGATGCAGCTGGTTGCAGAGATACAGCTGAGGTTAACATTCTACCACCAGGTTGTACGGAAATTGAAGTATTTCCCAACCCTTCTGCTGATAATATAACCATCAATCATTCCGCAGCTGTGGGAATGAACGCTTACCTGCAAATATTTTCCGAAAACGGTGCCAGGGTATTGACACATCGTGTGCTACAGAATGCTTTCCTCACCACGCTAAACATTGCGAAATTATCTGCCGGGTATTATGTTATCGTGTACATCAACGGCAATGAAAGAAAGGAAACGAAATTTATTAAAACAAACAGATAATAACTTTAAAGAGATACTGATTTTTAACTCCCAAAAAAATTATAATGAAACACATCAAATTCACCTTACTAATTTTACTTTTTGCAATTGCAACAACGAAAATAATTGCTCAGGCAAATCCGTCAGTCGCCATTCTGCCTGTAAATGCCGGAGGTGTAGTAGTGGTAGGAGCCACCATGGATATAAGAGTAACCATAAGCAATACCCTTACTGGCAACATCCCGGCTTTTAAATTAAGGCCTAATATTACTATGCCGCCTATTGTAACCATTTTACCTACAGCCGAGCAAACAGGTCTTCCTCCAAACTGGTCTGTTGTAACCAATACAGGCAACGGCCAGATCAGGATCTGCAACGGAACTGATGTAATTGCCGGCAACGAATCAAGAGATATTATTATCAAGGTGCAGGGAACCACCATCGGCGGTCCTTCCTCTTGTGAAGTGCAAATAAACTATGGTGGTGCAAGTTGTGCTGCACCGGGGCCTCAGCCAACGGGCAATGTGGGTATTGACGATTTTGCTGCATCATCTGTAACAGTTATTTCCGGTCCCCTTCCTTTATCACTTACCGCCTTCTCCGCCAGCTTAGTAAACTGCCAGCCAACATTACATTGGGAAACAGAAAATGAAATAAATACCAGCCATTTTGAAATCGAAAGATTCAACCCCGCTTCCCGCAACTGGAGCAGCGTTGGTACAGTTACGGCTTCCAACAACAGCAGCGCAAAAAACAAGTACAGCCTGCCTGATAATGGAGTAACCACCTCTTCTACAGAAAAAATGCTGTATCGCCTTAAGATGGTTGATACAGATGGTGCCTATAAATTCTCTAACGTCATCCCGGTAACGGTTAACTGCAAAACCATTACAGGCAATGTATTTCCAAACCCTGTTGCAGATGGCAAATTATATGTGAGTTTAACCGGAACATCGGGTAAGGCTGAAGGAGTATTGCTATCGGTAGCAGGCCAGGTTGTTGTAAGAACCAAATTAAACAATGGCACCAGTTTAATAGATGTTAGCCATATCGCCAATGGTACTTACATCTTCCAGGTTACAGAAGCTAATGGCATCGATAAAAAATGGAAAGTGATCGTCAATAAATAATTATCCTGCAGAATATTTCTAGCAAAAGCCCACCCTTTTAAGAGGTGGGCTTTTTTTTAAAACCTATGGGCGTACACAGGACCCCGGAGGGTTTATAATTAAAGGAATAATATCCCGCTTAGCCTAACCCTAAAGCGTTGCAATTGCTTATGGATGTGCGCAGTATCACGGAGCGTTTATGATTAAAGAAATAATATTTCGGTTGACCCGGGATTGTTGTAATTAAACCTACGGGTATCCACAGCACCCCAGGATGTTTGTAATTTCATCCTGAAAATTGACCTCATTACCCCC
>JACMKX010000183.1 GCA_014379905.1 Ferruginibacter sp.
ACGGCTACATTGGGATTGTATGTAGAGTCGTATACTACTTTGCGTTTTGTTTTCTTTTTTACAAGGGAGTCTGTAGCAATTTTCGCAGTAGAATCGGTACGGAATATTATTTCCTGCGCAGGTACATTAATGCCTGCAAACAATAAAACAAGAAAGAGAATTATTATTTTTTTTAAAACTATCAACTTACTTTAATATTCAGTTTATCCAACAATCCGTTCAGTTCTTCCAATGAGTAGTATTCAAACAAAATACTGCCGTGCCCTTTCTTATTATGCGTGAGCTTTACTTTGGTGCTGAACTGCGACGCTAAATTATCTTCTATTTTTTTATAAGCAGGCGCCAAACCGGCTTTTACCGATGTTTTAACAGTAGCATTACCGGTATACATTTTTCTTACCAGGTCCTCTGTTTGCCTTACCGACAAAGCTTTCTTTTTTATTTCGCTGAAAATGAAGAGTTGCTTATCTACCACGTCAACATTTATTAATGCCCTTGCATGCCCCATACTGATCACCCCGTTTCTTACGGCTACCTGTATATCGGGGGGCAATTTTAATAGCCGGATATAATTGGCTACCGTGCTTCTTTCTTTACCCATCCGCTCTGCCACCTGCTCCTGTGTATAATCCAGGTCGTCCATCAGTCTTTTGTAACTCAGTGCTATTTCAATGGCATTAAGATTTTCTCTCTGTAAATTTTCTAACAAGGCCAGCTCCAGTAACTGGCTGCTGTCGCTTTCCCTTATATAAACAGGCACATCTTTCAGCCCTGCAATTTTTGATGCCCGAAACCTTCTTTCACCGGCTATCAGGCGGTACTTTCCATTGCTGGCAGGCATTACCGTTAGTGGCTGAATGATATTGTGCAACTTAATGGAAGCGGCCAGTTCACTCAGGGCAGTTTCATCAAAGTCCTTGCGTGGCTGGTTGGGATTGGTTTCAATATGATCGAGCAAAACCCTTTGTACAGAAGTATTTCTTTCAATTATTTCTTTTTTAAGATCACCTGCAGTTGTTTTCAGGTCTGCATCAATATTCTGCAAAAGACTGCGGATACCTTTACCGAGAACGTCTTGTTTTTTTTTAGGCTGAGTCATTTTCTAATGTGATAATATGATAATTCGATAATGTGATAATTGAATACAGGCATTATCACATTGGCTAATTATCCAATTGGCTAATTAATTACCCTGTCTTCCTGTTTTATTTTTGTAAGATTATTCTTCTGCAATATTTCTTTTGCAAGATTCAGGTAATTAATAGAACCTTTGCTGTCGCTGTCATATAATATCACCGGTTTACCAAAGCTGGGCGCTTCGCTCAACCGGGTGTTGCGGTGAATGATGCTTTCAAAAACCATTTCTTCAAAATGACGGCGTACTTCACTTACTACCTGGTTGCACAGCCTTAACCTTCCGTCGTACATGGTCATTAATATACCTTCAATTTTAAGGTCGGTATTAAGACGGCTCTGAACAATTTTTACCGTATTCAGTAATTTGCCCAGGCCTTCCAGCGCAAAAAATTCGGTTTGCACCGGCACTACTACGCTGTCTGCCGCAACCAGCGCATTTACTGTTATCAGGCCGAGCGAAGGAGAGCAGTCAATTACAATAAAATCATATTCATCCCGTAAAGGCTCCAGTACATTCTTCATTACCGACTCCCTGTTGGGATAATTGATCATTTCAATTTCCGCACCTACCAGGTCAATATGAGAAGGAATAAGATCCAGGCAGGGAATATCCGTTTTTAATACCACGTCTTTTGCCCCTGCCTCATTCACCATGCAATCGTACAGGCTTTTGGTAACATTGTGCAGGTCGAAACCAACACCGGTGGTACTATTGGCCTGCGGATCTGCATCTACCAATAAGGTTTTGTATTCCAGCACCGCAAAACTGGCCGCCAGGTTAATAGCAGTGGTGGTTTTACCTACGCCTCCTTTCTGATTAGCAATGCCTATAATTCTGGCCATCGGGTGATTTGGTTTAAAAATTTCGCATTTCGCATGCGGTGTTTTTGAATTTTGGCAAACATCGGTATAATTTTAATGTTATTACCCATATAATGCCAGGTTGGCAAAAATAACCAATCGGTATAAAATTGGAGCAGCAATTGCCAATTGTTGGCAATATATTTTTTACAAGCAAAAACAGGACTATATAAATGATAACTATAATATCCGGAACCAACCGGGGAGACAACAATACCAAAAAAGTAGCACTGGAGTACCAGCGGATTTTATTGGAGAAAAATGTGGAATCAGCCATTTATGCGCTGGATGAAATAGATGGAAGCCGCCGAACAAGTGATTTCATTAAGGCCGAAGAAGCGTTGCTACAGGCTGCTGAAAAATTTATCATTGTTATGCCGGAATACAATGGCTCTTACCCCGGCATTTTAAAATTAATGATTGACAACACCGACGTAAAAAAAACCTGGTGGCACAAAAAAGTGCTATTGGCAGGTGTGTCAACGGGCAGGGCAGGTAACCTGCGGGGAATGGAGCATTTAACCGGCTCGCTGCTGCATATGAAAATGCTGGTACATCCTAACCGGCTGCCTATTAGTATTGTAGATAAACTGATGGATGGCAAAGGCAGGTTCACTGATATCAATACGCTGGCTGCCATCAATACACAATTAGAAGAATTTTTGGATTTTTAACCTCACCCCATTTGCCGGCATACTGGCCCCGTGACTTAATGACCCAATGACTTATTAACCATTTACCATTAACCATTAACCATTAACCCGCAACCACATTGACATCTTATATTTGTAAAACATTTTAAACGATCCCACAAAATGCGCTCACCTTTAGGAGTTATCATATTTATCAGTGTAATGCTGTTGCTGGATTATTATTTTTTCCAGGCAGTAAAAACAGTTTCCAACGCTGCGTCTTCCAAAACAAAAATGATCATTGCTGCCGTTTATTGGGGCATTACTATTTTTTGTATTGCAGGATTTTTATTGTTTGCTTTTACCGAGCAGGGCTTGCTGGGTAAAAAAGTGCGTACCAATTTATTTGCCATTATCATCGGGTTGTTTTTGGCAAAGTTGACCGGCCTCATATTTTTACTGGCAGATGATTTGCGCAGGGGCATTCAATGGCTGGCAGGAAAATTATTTTTTAATAATACAGAAGCAGAAAATATGGGAGATGGCGGTGATGGAATCAGCCGCTCCGCGTTTTTAAGCTGGATGGGCATTGCTGCGGGCACTACCTTATTCGGCAGCCTGCTGTATGGCTTTACCAACAAATACAATTATCATATCAATAAAATAAAACTCACTTATGCCAACCTGCCCCAGGCTTTCAAAGGATTAAAGATTGTACACATTAGTGATATACACAGCGGCAGCCTGCAGGATAAAAATGCAGTAGTTGAAGGCGTTAAAAAGATAATGGCCGAGCAGCCGGATATAATTTTGTTTACCGGCGATTTGGTAAACGACCAGGCATCAGAGATGAAAGACCTGGCCGATACATTCAGCCAGTTAAAAGCACCAATGGGTGTTTATTCTACCTTAGGCAATCATGATTATGGCGACTATGTGCAATGGCCTATTGCCGGTGTGAGCAAAGAACAAAACCTGGACAATTTAAAAAATGTGCATGCGGGTATGGGTTGGAAATTATTAATGAATGAACATGTTGCCTTAGAAAGAAACGGTGAGCAGATAGCATTGCTGGGTATAGAAAACTGGAGTTCCAAAGCAAGGTTTCCCAAGCACGGTAAAATGAATGAAGCCTATGCAGGCACGGAAAAATACCCGTTTAAAATTTTGATGAGCCACGATCCCAGCCACTGGGATGCAGAAGTGATTCCAAAATACGGCGATGTGGATTTAATGCTGAGCGGCCACACCCATGGTATGCAATTTGGCGTTGACTTACCTGGTTTTAAATGGAGCCCGGTGCAATACATGTACAAGCAATGGGCAGGGTTGTATGAAACCGATAAACAAAAATTGTATGTGAACCGTGGCTTTGGATTTATTGGTTACCCGGGTAGGGTAGGAGTATTGCCAGAGATAACGGTGATTGAGCTGGGATAAATTTTGGACACCCTGTTGACGCTGATTGGCCGGGATCTTTGCGGATATAAACCCGGGTAGGAAGTTTTAACACGAAGGCACGAAGCCACAAAGGATAAAAGAAAAAGAAAAAAACAAGTAGTGAATGTTATGCTTATAGAGAAAGCTATTGCAACCGAAAGACTTTTGTTATCGCTGTTAAAAGAAGAAGATCATACTTTTATTATCGAATTATTAAACAGCGAAGGCTGGCTCCAATTCATCGGTGAAAGAAATGTTCGCAGTAAAGAAGACGCCATTGCCTACATCCAAAAAATAAATCACAATCCAAATATTACTTATTGGACGGTTACCGAAAAAACTACCCAACAGCCCATTGGGTTGGTAACATTGATACAGCGGGATTATTTAAACGAACCGGATATCGGCTTTGCATTTTTGCCCCAAGCTGGCGGTAAAGGCTATGCCTACGAAGCTGCAAAAGCCGTGCTGGATGCCATTTCCGGTGAAGGCAAACTTTCTGCCATTTATGCGGTTACTTTACCTGCTAATACAGCTTCCATAAAATTAATAGAGAAGCTGGGCCTGGCATTCAACAAAAAAGTTGAGATCGAAAAGGAGGAACTGAGTATTTACAGTGTTTCCTTAAAGTAACAGGTAACTTTCTCAATTTACCATACCAGCCATGTATTTGATAACCGCCGGGTAGTATGTTTTTTCGTTTAAAAGATAATACATTGCAACTGTCATTGTTTGTGTGCTAAACCTCCGCTCACCTCTACCTTAATAGTGTTTCCACATGCAAAAAATTATTTACAGCATACCATTTTTGTTGCCTGCTGTTTTTGCAATTATACTGTAACAGGTTTCCCCACCTAAAGCTGCACTTGTGTCGCAGGTAAATTACTGGTACAGCCGGCAATCTTATTTTTCACAGGTTAACAGTGATTCTGTGTTGCGCTATGCCAAATTGATAGACTCCGCATCTGTTGATCTTCCGGCCGTTTATAAGGCTATGGCACTCGTTGGTAAAGGCAGGTACGATGTAGGAAAAAAAGTAGCGCTCTCCCAAAAATAGTATGAACAGGCCCCCGGATTGCTACAGCATTCCGGCGCAGACAGCATCATTGCAAGAACCTACAATGGTATCGGGGTATGCTATTTCAAGCGCCCAGATTATTCCAATGCACCTGGTCATTTTTTTAAAGCCCCGGGGCTTTTTGAGTGATATGATTGAAGGCGCAGATATTGCCCGTTACCTGCTCAGGCAAACCAACTCAACCCAACTGGCAGCCGCCAGGTACAGGAAATGTTTTGCTGCTGGTAAATGGGCTTATGAAAATAATATACTTCAACAGTAAAAGTTTAATATACCCGCCGCGGGCATCAGCGGCGGAGTGATAATTAAGTACGGCTATAAGCAGCAGCATCATTTACATAACTATACCATTCAGGGGTTTGCCGGGTTATTACCCACTTATGTGGTATTAAAGCGTTGCTTATTTCGTTGCCCATAGTGTAAAATGCACGAAATATCGCCAGCTTTTTAGCCTGGTGCCGTTGAAATACCTGGAAAGTTTGCTCCCATTCACTCCCATTTGCTCCAAGTTGAGCCTTTTCACGCCCGTTTGCTCCTATTTGCTCCACTTTGCGCCCATATGCTCCCGGCTATTTTTTTGCCATTGTAGGTTTGTTTTTAGAAGGGAAGAATTTGATAAAAATATTTTGTACCAGCTTTTTCAACGGGAGTTTTTTTGGGACAAACCTATCAATCACGCCTGGTCATTTACATAAAAATAAACAAAATGAAATCATACGACTATTATAAAAAAATGCAGGGAATTGGATCTGTCCGTCTTCGCCTGGGGTTAAGCCAGGAAGTATTTGCCCTGGAACTTGGAATTTCCCGTAGCACACTTTCCAAAGTAGAAAATAATCAGCGCACGCTTCCTACCACTGCCCTGATAAAACTTGCTGCCCTCGAAATATCCCTTGCGGCAACAGTTACCTCAAAAATGGAACTGCGGGTGCAAAACGTTAAAACAGCAGCGTGTTCGGTAATGCACTATTACAAAGAACTGAACTGCAGGGCGGATGCTGAACGAAAGCAAGTTGATCTTGAGATCATGCTGATAAATTATAACAGGTTTAAGACAAGCTTTGACCAAATATCATTATTGATAGAAACAGCAGGTGAACGTTTTTTACCGGGTCAACTGGAAATACTTAAATATTCTCTGCAACAAAAAATAGACAAGTATGGGCCGCAGGCACAGGCTGCACTTCGTCATAAAATTGCTTTGCTCAATGCTGAAGCTTCGTTACATGCAGTTACGCAGAGAACGCTGGGTAAGTTGGAAGTTGAAAGCGAAAATAAGTAAGAGCTGATCCCGATTGTTTTTTAACCGGTTGCTGCTGCAAAGCATGCAGCTGTGCTTATCCATAAGAGTAAAAAAGATAAAATTAATTTTCAAACAAACTGCCCTTCTGCAGTATAAATTTTAAGATCATGTATACAGACAACTTTAATGCCAGCACAAAAAGCGGTACGCTGGGGGGAACCCTGCTGGTTTTATTATTCCAGTTAAGCCTTCCCGAACTGTTACAAACTATTATTGTTGCCGCAGTAGGGGCTACTACCAGCTTTTTAGTTTCAATGTGCCTGCGTTATGTGAGCCGAAAGTTTTTTAAATAGCTACCCGCATATTTCCTCTAAGTAAGCAATTACGATTCAAAAAAATATTACCTGCAAACAACGATCCGGGGACAGTTGGCAATGTTATAGAGACCGCCCCGCCGTCCGCCGTTTGTTCTGACCAGGTAGCAATTTTAATAAAGACTATAACGACATAAACGGAGGGTTATGGACTATCAGCCATGGTCCATGTACTACCACAGCTCTTTTATTCACTTTTAAAAACAAACAACATGTACACAGTTTCATTGCTCACAACAAAAGCAGATTGCACCGCCTTGCTAAACATTGCCAACAGGGAAAAGGATGCTATGCTTTACAAAAGAACAGGTTTACAACGGCAAAGTCAAACCGCTACGCTCACGTCGATGGAAATTGAAGCGAGCCTTGCGGCAGTAGAGGCTGAAATTTCAGCGCTTCAGGCAATTTTAAACACCTTGCCTCCTGGTCCTACTTACGAGGAGAACCAGGTAAGAAAAACCAAAGCAGAATACAAAAAATTCCTGCTGGAGCAGCGCCGCGGTAATTACGGTCCTATTGCATTGGTTGAAAAAGAATACGATATCGCCATTATTGAACAGGGTATTGTAGAAACTGATGCTTTTATCGCTGAGCTTACCGTTAGGAGGGATGCGCTACCAATTTAAGCTTACAACAGGTCCTTCGTCAGCCGATGGAGGACCTTTGTAATAAAAAAAAGGTTCGGGAAAAGCAGGCAGTTCCACCCCGGTTGGTTTAAACACATGCGATATACCCGTCTTCCGGCACGATGGGTAAAAAAGGGATTTTCTAAATTCTTTCAGGTGTTTTTCCTGACCTGAGGACGGGAAAAAAACTGCGCCGGAAACCCATGCCTGTCCTGCGTTTTTAGCCTGGGGCCAGCTAATTGGGGCGCACAATGCTCAGCATTATTCAATCCTGGAGCCGATCTTTCTTACAGGGTTTTTCCCCTGTCGCACGGGGAAAAATAACAGTTAAAATTGGGTAGATATATACATAAAGAAAATGGGGCTGCACTATTAATTTGTAAATAATAAAAAAATCCATTTAAATGAAAGCAGGAAAATTACCATTGCCGTTGCGTACTCCTAATCCGGATCAGGCCTATGGCACAAAAGAATTGGCCGATATCTTCAGGGTATCACCCAAAGTTTTTTTGAAATGGATAAAGCCTTTCAAAAGAAGAATTGGCAAACGCAGAGGCCGGTATTATACCGTACGCCAGGTCATGATTATCTATAATCTTTTGGGAGGTGTAGATACTGAAACAGACGAATAACAACCTATTATAAACCAGCATGCTTACCGATCAATTACAAGAAAATTTTTCTTCGGGATTTTAGTTTTCATAGGTAACACCGGCCGGGGTTTCTACCCTGGCCGTTTTTTATATACCCAAGCGCCTAATGCCTGTTGGCAAACGAGTGGTTTATTGTTCATCCTTTGTTACTACATTAATCACATAACTGGCATCTATCAGCATCAGTGTAAATTCATAAAAAAAGAAAAGGTTATTTCGCTGGCTTCCTTTTTTAAATTTTGGCATATGTTTATTTCCCAGGGTACCGGTAAGCATCTGCCACAGGTCGTGCCGCATGCCGGTGCGCCCAAAGCAATTAAAATATTCATGAATAATTTTGATGGCAGCCTCCCGGCGGGAGCTGTCGTTGTTGGCTTTTGCCAGGGCTTCATGCAACTCCATAAGGGTTTCCGGCAGTGTAGCGGGTTTGAAGCATTGGTTAGTTTCGAATTTTTTCATAACAATAAGGTTGAGATATCTTGATACAAATTGTTTTGTGAAAGGAATAAAAATGATTGGCTAATAAATGTTGAGCGATGTATAGGGCAGCGGGATGGGGATATATCTGAAGAATTTTTTCTTAACTCAAAGATAAGCAAAATTTAGCTGTGCGGTAGCAAATCCGCAACATTATTTTTAATAAGAATTTTATTTGTTGAATGCGGGAACTGAGTTCTGAAATATGTGCGTTTATAAATACGGAGTGGATAGCCCGATGGGAGGGTTCTATGCGTGCATTTGCGGCTGAACATGATATAGATGAAAAAACGGTTAGGCAGATTGCAAACTTTAGAAAAATGCCATTCAAAATAAGTCTTTATACGCTTGAGAAAATGTGTAAAGCAAAGAATTTATCTCTTGAAGTTTTTTTTAGGCTTATTGAAAGATAACTTCTTGTTTTCTGGAACGCTGCCGGTGAATGAGATTGTTTCTTCCAATGTTCGTATTCCGGTGCAACATCTTCCCATATACTTTCCCCAACAGCCCCACTTTCATCAGCCGCCACCGCAATTGTCTGGGGCTAACATTAACCTGGTAATAAAATTTATTAGATGCCTATACAATGCGATGGGCGACAGCCTGACCAACCGCAGGCAGGTACCGATGCTCATGTGTTGATTGAAACTATATGTTCGAAACAACCTGGTGTCACCAACGACGAAAAAAAACTTCATGTTAGCATTATAAATGCCCGGTATAAGACAGTGGATAATATCTGCTGTATTCCCTATGAAAGAGGAATTTGCCTGGCTTAGCTCTTGCCGACAGATCCCTCCCTGCGGTGCGGGAAGACAGCAGCGCTGCAACAGCTGTTAAATGTTCAGCATTTATCAAGGTTGCTCTAAACACTTAATGTTAGCATTTTATAGATGCCTGGTATAACACAATGCATAAGATCTGCTGTCTTCCATATAAAAGACGGATCTGCCCGGGTTAGCTCCCCCGTACCCATGTTCGTCTTCCAAAATTACAAGTGCAGCAAATCTACAAGGCACTTCCCTCGTAAAATTACTGGTCCACTACTTTACAATTAAATAACAACACTCGCCGGGGCGGGCGGGTATTGCATTCTACTACAAAGTGGTGGTTGTAAAAATACCTGATTTTTTAAAACCGCTGTTCTTTTAGCTAAATGCGCCTTATGTTTGGTTTACTGTTCCGGTTGGCACAGTACCAAACACCCTGCAGCTTATGAGTTTAAAAAAACTCATGTTTTTGACCCTTCTCTTGCTCCCGTTGTGCAATGTTTTTGCGCAACAGGATTCTGCACTTAACCAACTCCAACAACTTCCCGCAAAATACTTTAAGGCCACCGAAAAAAAGATTGACAAATACAGCCACCGCATTTCCCATAAAACAGAAAAAACACTCACCAGGCTCAGTAAGTGGGAGGGTAAAGTACAGCGCCTGCTGCAAAAGGTAAATCCCGAAGCCGCCACTAAATTATTTGCCAATGAGCAACTTAGTTTTAAAGGCATGCTGGCGCAATACAAACAGGGAACAGCAGCAATGCAGGGCTACAAAGCCGGCTACGATGAATACCGGGATAAACTAACTACACAATTTACATACCTGGACAGCAATAAAAATTTATTGAGCAAAAACAGCCAGCAGTTACTGGCGGCTACAAAAAATAAAACCAACGATCTGGAAAAAGAAGAGCAGCAGAACGAAGCCCTGCAAAAAATGATCAAAGAACGAAAGCAACAGTTAACAACCGAAGCTATTAAGCACCTGGGTAAAAACAAACAACTCCAAAAGATCAACAAGGAAGCTTACTACTATGCTGAAACACTAAAAAACTACAAGCAGATTTTTAACGATAAAACCAAAAGAGAAGAAACGGCTAAAAAGCTGCTGGAAAAGATACCCGGCTTCTCCGATTTTATGCGTAAAAACAGTATGCTGGCTTCCCTCTTTAAAATGCCGGACAACTACGGCACTCCCCAAAGCCTGGCTGGTTTGCAAACAAGGGCCAGTGTAAACAGTTTAATACAAACCCGCATTGGTGCCGGTGGCCCCAATGCCATGGCAGAAGTAAGGCAAAACCTGCAGGCAGCACAGGCAGAACTCACCAAACTAAAAGACAAGATATTAAAAGCCGGCGGCAGCAGCAGCAACGATGAACTGCCGGACTTTAAACCCAATAAACAAAAAACAAAAACCTTTTTGCAGCGCTTAGAGTATGGCGCCAATGTTCAGTTTGGCAAGCGAAACAATTACATGCCCGGCACAGCAGATATTGGTTTAACCCTTGGTTATAAACTCAACGATAAATCGGTAATAGGCCTGGGGTTGGGTTATAAACTGGGCATGGGCAGCATTGACAAAATAAAATTTACACACGAGGGAATAGGATTGAGAAGTTTTGTGGACTGGAAATTAAAGAAACAGTTTTTTGTAAGCGGCGGTTTTGAAATGAACCACAATGCTTCTTTTAAAAATTTCGACCAGCTAAAAGATAGGAATGCCTGGCAACAAAGCGGGTTAATAGGCATAAGTAAAAAGATGGCATTAAAAACAAAGCTGACAAAGGGAACCAAGTTGCAGCTTTTGTATGATGTGTTGCATAGGGAGCATGTGCCGGTGAGCCAGCCTTGGGTGTTTAGGGTGGGGTATGATATAAAATAAAAGAAAAATTAAATAATAAATATGAGAGGTTTCAAATCTTTATCCTTCGCTACTTTGATACTTTTTTGCTCATTATTAAGCAAGGCGCAAAAAACATTGGCGCCAATTATACCTAGTCCCAATGCTTCAAGTTTGGGAATCTATGGAGAATTGCCAGTATCCTACTTTACAGGTGTACCAGACATTTCAATACCCATTTATGAAGTGAAGGGAAATAAAATTGGATTACCCATTTCATTAAGTTACCATGCAGGTGGTTTAAGACCGGAAGTGCATCCGAGTTGGGTGGGCAATGGATGGAGTTTAAATGCTGGAGGAGTAATCACCCGAAAATGGAATGGTGTCTTGGCTGACGAATATCAATACATAGATGGAATTCCAAATACAGGAATGCCCATTTTAAGTGCTAGTGACTGGAGCAGTAATGCTAAAATAAAAGTAAATTCTTTATATGCTAATCTAAATCCTCTTGATATTGAACCGGATGAATTCAATTTTAACTTTTTAGGATTTTCAGGAAAATTTTATATGGATCATAACGGTGACTGGCAGGTACAAAGTGATCAATATCTTAAGGTCGTTAAGTTTCAACAGACAGATCTTGTTGAGCCATTTATTAAAAGTGCAACTCAATTGGAGATGGGTAATCCACACTTAGTTAAAAAAGTATTTGGAAAATTTACATTAATTGATGGAAAAGGGAACAAATACTATTTTGGTAGTACGGATGCGCTTAAAAATACAGCGATAGAATTTAGTGACAACATGATAGTTCCTTACAGTCCCAGGGGTTTTAATTTTGTTGCGACATCTTGGTACTTAACAAAAATAGTTTCAGCAGATGGCATTGAAACTATTGACCTCAATTATGATAGGGGACCCTTTACAAGTAATATTTCTCATCAATCATCTCAAATATTTGTTTCCACCTATGGCGGGTCAGGTAATCAGCAATCATGCAATAATTCTAACTATCCGCTTCGGGGAGGACTCGGCGGAAGTGTGATTTCTCCGGTGTATCTAAAATCTATATCTATGCCTTCGAAAAGCGTCAGGGTTGATTTTTCAAGTAATCAGAGTGACGAATTAAGTTACCGGAGGAATGGTAACAAATTGGAAGCCTATGGCCAGGTATACTTAGACAACGGGTATACTATTCCAAACCCGGGTTTTCCTGCTGATTTCCCTAGTTGTTATACATTAATAACTGATCCTGTTTTAATACCTCATTATGCAAACAATCCTGCAGCCACATTTTATCCAAATCTATGGGATAGATTCATATGGATGAAGTTAAATAGTATTAACGTAGTTAACACAAGTACCAGCGTTGAAATGAACAAGATGACGTTTTCTTATAGTGGCGATTTCCAAAGACGGTTACGTTTATCATCTGTACAAATGGATGGAAAAAAACATTCCTTTACGTATAATGCTCAATATTTGCCGGATTATATAAAAATTTACACAGATCATTGGGGTTTTAACAATAATAATTCTAATCAACTCCCTACCGCAGGACCAGCAGGTATTCCTGCTGGTGTTTTTACAGCCAGGGAGCCGGACAATACAGGCGCACTTACCCAGGCAGAAATGCTAACAGGAATTATTTATCCAACAGGAGGGAAGACAGAATTCATATATGAGCAGAATAAGTATAGCTCAGTGGTAAAACGTGATATCGGGGTAGGCGCAGTGGCTGAGAATGGGTATGCTGGTGGAGTTCGATTAAAAAAAATGATCAACACAGATAACTTTGGAGTGCAGCAGTTCAAAGAATATTTTTATGTAAACGGCTACAATGGGGTAACGGACCCATCAACCCTCCCCTCAAGCGGTGTACTTGATACCAAACCTATATATTATTATGAAAAAACTGGTATAAATGACCAGGGATATAACTGTATTTATAAATATGGTTCATCTACTTCTATTGTTCCTGTAACATCCAATTCAATGGCAAATCATATTGGTTATAGTTCAGTAGTGGAAAAATTGCCTGATAATAGTTTTACTATTTATAATTTTTCAAATCATGAGCCGGGGACGGGAACATACAATGATGGCACTGCCGTTAATGATTACAACGCCGGATTTTTTCAGGGATATAAGCGCACTATTTCAAATTATTTTAAAAGAGGTCGGTTAATAAAGAAAGACTTGTATAAATACAACCCATTAACTGGTTCTTTTTTTATTATCGCACAGGAAGAAACTGCGTATACCGCACATAGTTCTTCCGTGCTTATTCGGGCAGTACATTCAGAAGTACGAAGTTTGTGCCCGCTTAATTATCCTATACCTGATATACGTGCATATAGTACGGAGGCGTATGTGTCTAATTGTACTCCGTTTTTTCCAACTACTATTACATCAAGGAATTATGCCAGCGATGGCTCCGGAACTCAAAAAACTATCACACTTTCCCAACAATTCGATGAGTATAAAAATCTTAGACAGATGTCGTTTACAAAAAGCAACGGCGACAATGAAACAACTATTTATAAATATCCTTATGACTTTTCTACAGCAGATATCGCTAATCCCTATAAAGCCTTAAAGGATCAACATACGATAGATGAAGTAATAGAGAAGAGAATATTAACGGGCTCACCCCAAAAGCTTTCGGATGCTTCTATTAGAACCTTTAGCATAATGGGAACCAATAAAATCTACAACAATGCAATTTATGCATTTGAATCTGTAAATCCGGTGGATATAAGTCTGGTTGGAACAACAACATATTCCGGAGGTGGAAACCTGGGTTTTGATACTAAGTACAAGGAAAACGGAAGAGTTTCGTATGATAACGAAGGCAATATTTCAAATATTGAAACTGCAGGAAATTACAACACGGGTTTTATTTGGGGGTATTCAAAGAAGTATATGATCGCCAAAGTAGAAAATGCAAAAGATAATGCCATTGGCTATGTTTCTTTTGAAGGCGAAAACACCATTAACAATGGGTGGTCTCAGGCTGGTGGAACAATTTCTGACTTAGTGAATCCACCACCCGGGGGCGTTAAATATTTTCAATTAGGAAATTTGCAAACCGTCAATGTTCTAAATCCTCTTCAGAAATATACGGTGTCATACTGGTGTAAGGATCCAAACTCATTAGTCGTTGTTCCTACAGGAGGAAGCATTTCGCATAAAATCACAGAACCGGGAACGAATGGTTGGATATATATTGAAAAGGAAGTAACGGGCGCAACTGGCTTTAATATTAATTCGACTGGGGTGGGATTGGCGTATATAGATGAAGCCAGATATTATCCTTCAGATGCTTCAATGACTACTGCCTTATATGACTGGCGCGGAAACGTTATTTGTTCTAATGATTCAAAAAGCATGTTTTTATATTTTGAATATGACCCTTTCGGGCGAATGACACTAGTTCGGGATCATAAAAGGAATATTCTGAAAAAGTATGACTATCAATACCTGGTTGCAGCAGATCAGGGGAATGGATCATATACTATTACATTAACTAATAACACTAGTCACAATGGCTATACCTATAAAGTGAGCGTTGACGGCACTTTATATTTTTTTCCGATTCCCGGTCAAAGCATAACATTGGGGCTTTCAGTGTCGCCTGGAACTCATACGATAAGTTTTGAATGTGGACCATCGTATAACTTTAATATAAGTCCGGGTGGAAATTACACTTGCTTTCAAACGCAACCGCCGATAAGTGTAAATGTTTCGGGTAATCTAACTTTTACTGTTTACTGATTAAAAGCCTAAAGAAAATAACCCACATCACAAAAAATACAGTCTATGCAGTTGAATATTAAAACAAGGGCCTTTAACTTTTTTTTAGGCACTGTGCTCGCAACATTATTATGTACGTTTGAATCAAAGGCTCAACTTATTACGCCAGCATCCTATACCTCAACTGCCAAAATGAATTATATCCGTGTTTGGGATGTAAGTGCACCACTAGCTTCAGAAAATGATATTGATACGAAAGGATTGAAAGATGTGAAAGTGAAGACTGACTATTTCGATGGATTGGGTAAACCTATCCAAACTGTTATGAAACAAGGTTCATTAGCTACAGTTGGTTCTGCTACTGATCAGGTAAGTACTGTGTTATATGATCAACAAGGAAGGCAAAAATACAAACACTTAACTTACGGTGAGGCTACCGTTGATAATGGTTTATTTAAATTAAATCCTTTTTCAAGTCAGGTAATATTTTACAATAACCAACTTAGTGGCCAATTGGGGGAAACAAATGTGGGGCCTAATAATTTGAACTGGGCATATACGCAAACAAATTTTGAAGCTTCACCATTAAATAGAGCAGAGGAAGCATTTGCACCAGGTTTGAATTGGGTAGGCAGTTCCGGCAATACTCCCGAATCGGCCCGCAGGTCAGTTAAAATGAAATACTGGAACAATACCGGGCTGGATGCGGTTCGGATCTGGAATGTAACCAGTCAAGGCACCGGCAGTTTTGGAACTTATGCAACGGGTGGGATCTATGCTGCCGGAGAACTGGATAAAAATGTAACGGTTGATGAACGCAATAAACAGGTAATAGAATTTAAAGACAAGGAAGGCAAAGTAATTTTGAAGAAAGTGCAGGTAGCCGCAGTTTCCGATAATGGAAGCGGCACTGATCACAATCCTGACAACTGGGCATGTACCTACTATATTTATGACCAGTTCAATAACCTGAGAGCCGTGTTGCAGCCGGAAGCGGTTAAATGGCTGGCGGCCAATAACTGGAATTTGAATGAAGGGTCTCCTAACGGTGCTATCATCAGCAGCATTCTTAAAGAACAATGCTTTCGCTATGAGTACGATCAGCGCAACCGGATGATCATGAAAAAAGTACCTGGTGCCGCCGCTGTGTATATGATTTACGACAACCGGGATAGAATGATCCTCACGCAGACCGGTACCATGTCGGAATTTAGTTTTAGTGGGGATAATACTATGCATGCACAATGGCAGTATACCGAATATGATCAGCTTAACCGCCCCTGCAGAACATCGCTCATTGCCTTATCAGGCGTTACAGGGTATGTAGCCGGGCCTGCGCTGCTGGCTGTAAATTTTAATGCAACCTTTTACGGGGAGGCTATTCAAAATATTTCCACTTATTTTGGAGGGTACGGGTATACAATTGCTGACGAGTACGGCCCCTGGATATTAACAGAAACTTTTTATGATAATTACAACTGGGCAGTGGCAGCGGGTATGTCGGCCCAGATACCTGCCGGCGACATTGCCTACAGTAGTTCTGAATTCATTCAACCTTC
>JACMKX010000184.1 GCA_014379905.1 Ferruginibacter sp.
AATACTTCCTTTCGGCCGAGAAGACTTGCCTCGCGGCTTTCACAGGCCATCTTGTAATCTTTAAGCACCTCCTGCCGGAACCGGTCGAAGGAGAGCTTTTCGCTGGCAAGCGATTGATTATTAGAAGTATTTTCCATCCGGCAAAAATAGCGAACCTGCCAACAAAATGACCGGGTGTTAAAAAATTGTCATTACTGCAAAAATTTATTGCAAATTCGGGCGTTTTAGCTGTAATTTTAAGCTACACAATTAGCTACAAATCAGTATACTTATAATTGAAAATCAAATACTTAGCATGAAAAAAATCTTAACACTTGCATTGGGAATTGCTGCTGTTTCCTTTGTTTCTGCCCAAACTTTGGCCGTAACTGCCCCAAAAGCAGCCAACACTGCACCTAATGCAGTCGAGGTCCTGGGATTGAAAGAGAACGGTTTTGACTTCGGAAAAATTCCGCAGGGCCGCCCGGTGACCCACGTTTTTGACTTTACAAATAACGGCAAGGAAGTACTTAAGCTGGAAAATGTGGCTGCTTCCTGTGGTTGTACCACGCCTGAATGGAGCAAAGACCCGGTAGAGCCAGGCGCTTCAGCTGGTATTAAAGTTGGCTATAATGCCGCAGCGGAAGGTCCATTCACAAAAACAGTTACTATTACTTATAATGGAAACCTGGTAAAAACGATCACAATTTCAGGAACTGTTTATAAGGCACCCGCAACCTCTGCACCGGTAAACGCGTCTATTTCATTATTAAAACCATCAAACCAATAATATGAAAAGTATTTTAATGTCCCTCGCTGCGCTTGTTATCACAGCTGGCAGTTTTGCACAAACACAACTAGCAGCTGGTGTTACTACCAAGAAAGCTGAGAATTACGTAAAGTTCAAAGAACTTACTTACAACTTCGGGAAGATTAAGAAAGATGTACAGGTAAGTCACGATTTTGCTTTCACAAACGTGAGTGAAAAACCTGTTATCATTGAATCAGCTGTAGGTTCATGCGGTTGTACCACACCGGTCTGGCCACAGGCTCCGATAGCGAAAGGCAAAACAGATAAACTTGTTGCGGGCTTCACTGCTCCAACTGTTGGTCCGTTTACAAAAACGATCACTGTAAAACTTGCAGGTGTTGATGCACCAATGAATCTTACCATTTCAGGAGAGGTATTATCTCCGGAAGATTATGCTAAGTTTGAAAAGGACAAAGGATCTAAAAAAGGAAAATAGTCTGAAAATATTTAGTGTTCTTAATTGTAATCGAAAGAGCCCCGCCCATCGCGGGGCTTTTTTTTGTTCGCTTTATAGATATTCCCCAGGATCTGTTACCAGTATTTTCAATTAGCAATACCTTTGTCGTATGTTAAAAATCAGCCATCGCGGACAGGTCATGCCCGCCTCACCGATTCGTAAACTTGTACCTTTTGCAGAAGCCGCTAAAAAGAGAGGTACCATTGTATATCATCTGAATATTGGCCAGCCCGATATTGAAACTCCGCCACAAATTCTTGACGCAGTAAGGCACAGTGATTTTAAAGTGCTGGAATACAGTCACAGTGCAGGGAATGAAAGCTACCGGCGAAAACTTGTAGAATATTATGCTGATAATAATATCAACATTGATCATAACCAGATAATAGTCACTACCGGCGGATCTGAAGCGATATTATTTGGATTTATGGCTTGTCTGGATGCTGGTGATGAAGTAATCATCCCGGAACCTTATTATGCAAACTACAATGGATTTGCAGTTGAGGCCGATATTAAGGTTGTGCCGGTAACTTCAAGCATTGAGACTGGTTTCTCACTACCACCAATAAGCGCTTTTGAAGCGATGATAACGCCAAGAACAAAAGCTATTGTTCTTTGTAATCCGAATAATCCTACCGGCTATTTGTATAGCCGCGAAGAAATGGAGGTACTCAAAGAAATTATTCTTAAGCATAATCTTTTCTTATTTGCGGATGAGGCTTACCGTGAGTTTTGTTATAGTGGTGAACACTTCAGCGCCATGCAACTCAGTGATGTCGAAGATCACGTAATACTGATGGATACTATATCAAAGCGATATAGCGCCTGCGGTGGCCGCATAGGTGCGTTTATTACAAAAAACAAAGAAGTACTTGCAGCTGCAATGAAGTTTGCACAGGCAAGATTAAGTCCACCATCATTTGCACAGATTCTTGGTGAAGCGGCGGTTGATTTACCAGCAGATTATTTCGAAGGAACAAAAGCCGAGTATTTAAAACGCCGTGATATTCTTGTAAAGCGACTTAACAACATGCCAGGTGTATTTTGTCCGAATCCGGGAGGTGCATTTTATGCAATGGCGAAATTGCCGGTCGAAGACTCCGATGTTTTTTGTCAATGGTTGCTAGAATCCTTCTCGTATGATGGTCAAACTTTGATGATGGCACCTGCTTCTGGCTTTTATAGTACGCCGGGATTGGGAAAAAATGAGGTAAGGCTTGCATATGTACTAAATATATCTTCATTGGAAAAAGCAATGGATTGTCTTGAGCAGGCACTAATTATTTATGCTGATAGTGCTAAGTCGCTGACGGACAGTAAAATTATGGCTAAAAGCAACGCTGAATCAGATTAAAGCCAAATTAAAAATTTCATATTAATAAAAATTATATTCGATACTTTGAAATTGTTTACTATATTTGCTATGTGCAATTGAGGGAACGAGGTAACATGTAGAAAATTTTAACATGTTAGTGAGTTAAAAAA
>JACMKX010000185.1 GCA_014379905.1 Ferruginibacter sp.
AATCATATCCTTTGCCATAAAACAGGAGATCCCTGTGGGATCATGCAACTAATCATATCCTTTGCCATAAACAGGGGATCCCTATGGGATCATGCAGCTAATCATATCCTTTGCCACAAACAGGAGATCCCTATGGGATGTGCAACTAATCATATCCTTTGCCATAAAACAGGAGATCCCTGTGGGATAATGCAACTAATCATATCCTTTGCCATAAAACAGGGGATCCCTGTGGGATAATCGAATTGATACCATTTTTTTCTTTAGAAAGAGAACCTCCGGCGTATATGGAATCGATAACATTTTTTATAGACAGCATATCTCTATTATAAAACAAAAACCTTATATAAATAATTTATTCAAAAACTACCCGCTCCGTAGGAGCTCCCTGTTTCTAGCACCGCCAGGTGCGTGTGGTTGGCTCCGGAGGAGCCTCCCAGATCCGATGCAAATGCGGTTGCCAATATTTACGTATTTTGTTTTCATTTAATTGATGTAGATGAATAGAATCCCAGAATCAGAACTGATCTTAGATAAGCGTGGCGCCATTTATCATTTAGGTGTAAGGCCCGAACAAATAGCAGGCACAGTGTTATTAGTAGGCGATCCCGACCGGGTGAAAAAAGTAAGCCGGCATTTTGACCGCATCGAATTTGAGTTGCAGCACCGGGAATTTATTACCCACACGGGTTATATTGGTTCAAAAAGAATTTCTGTAGTAAGTACGGGCATCGGACCCGACAATATCGATATCGCCATCAATGAAATTGATGCGCTGGTTAACATAGATTTTGAAACAAGGACCATTAAACCAAAACTTACATCACTCAACATCATCCGCCTGGGCACTTCCGGCGCTTTGCAGGAAAATATACCCGTAGATAGTTTTGTAGCAGGCACTCATGGCCTGGGCTTTGATAACGTGATGCATTTTTACGTTAAACAAAATACCAGCATCGAACTGGAACTGATCGAATCTTTTAAACAACATACCGGTCTCAAAGAAGGCAATGTATTGCCCTATCTTTTCGAAGGCAGTCAAAGATTACTGGATATTTTTTCTGATAAATACACAAAAGGTATCACAATAGGCTGCCCCGGATTTTTTGGACCACAGGGACGCATACTCAGGCTGGAACTGGCTTACCCGGGTTTGATTGATAAACTGACAAGCTTCCGATACTCCCCTCATTTCATTTCTAATTTTGAAATGGAGAGCTCGGCTATTTATGGGCTGAGCAGATTAATGGGGCACCAATGTATCAGCCTGAATGTGATCGTAGCCAACAGGGTGGCACAAAAATTTTCGAAGGATAGCAATAAGGCAGTGGAGAAGCTGATTGAACATAGTATTAGCTTATTGGCGGATAATTTATAATCTATTTTATGAACATCAGTAAAATACTTTTTGCCTTTATCATATGCCTGATTTTTGTTGGTTGTCAACAAAAATCAGGGAATTCAAATTGTGACGTTGATGCTAAATTACCTGCTGAAGCATTCAATTACCCGGATAATTTAACAGCAGAGGATTCCTCTGTTATCTATGCCGGTTATAAGGATTCTTTAAGCACCAGCGATTCATTTACGTACGCCTATACAGGCAACCAGTTTCTCCCGGCTTTTGATGAAGCTAACCTGAGCCTGCAATATTCAGGTAAAAGCTTTATCAGGATTTCTTATGATTCCCACAACGACACCCCTTTTGTTCTAACATTACATTGTAAAAACAGCATTCTAAAAATAGGGGAATCCGGCATCCTTTATCCGGATGTGGATTATTTAATGCTTGATGAAAAGGAGCAATTTCATCTATGGCTGCTAAAAAGATATTTCCCCTTTAATTCAGCCGCTCCTACCAGGGAAACTAAGGCCTATGAGGATTCACTAACGTTGCTTTATCCTGAGTTGTTATCTCCCTTATACTATCGAACCTTACTTGAAAAATCGGTTCAAAAGGATTCATTTCCATTTAAATTTACCACTTATCAAAAACCGATAGAACCAGGAAAATTTGAATATTTTTTTAACCTTTTAGAAAAAGCAGCATTCTGGTCTTTGCCACAACAAATGTCCCCCAAGTCGGGTGCTATGGATGGTAGTGGATACACTGTTGAAATTCATACTCCGACTAAGTTCCGGCTGATTGTATCATCCAATTGTCCAAAAATATCGGAAGCACTTACCAGCGCCTGCCAGGAAATAATTGATCATATAAAAATGGAATCACTGGGATTGTCACTGTGTGACGAAATACGAACCAGTCATTAGAAGTAACATGATTCACTGTTTTATTATCATTTATTTGAAAGACGGTTCACCACTCTTCTATAAATACCTTAGCTTAGTCACCTGATTTTTTCCAGTAACTAAACTAATTCACATGAGAAGATTAAAAACAGCCTTCCTGCTGTTGCTATTTGGTTTGCAGCTAAGCGTGGCCGTTAGCCAGGAAACCTACCCGGTAAATGGCGTAGCCGATAAAAGAACCGGCATGTACGCATTTACCAACGCCACCATATTTAAAGATGCACAAAACAGTATCGCCGCCGGCACTTTATTAATAAAAGAAGGCCGGTTTGTAGCCGTGGGTACCGATGTAACGATTCCCAAAGATGCAACGGTAGTTGACTGCAAAGGAAGATACATTTATCCTTCCTTCATTGATATTTACAGTGACTATGGTATAACAACGCCGCAAAGAAGTACTACAGGCTTTAATTTCAATGCGCCATCGCAGCTCACCAGCAATACCAAGGGCGCTTATGGCTGGAACCAGGCCATCCGTTCGGAAGTAGATGCAGTTGATATTTTTGCGGCAGATGCTTCAAAAGCAAAAAGCCTGCGGGAATCAGGTTTTGGGGTTGTTCTCACACACCAAAAAGATGGCATCGCCCGGGGCACAGGGGCCGTGGTAACGCTGGCTGATAAAGCAGATAACCTGGTGATCATAAAAGAAAAAGCTTCTTCTCATTATTCATTCAGCCGGGGCACCTCTACTCAAAATTATCCCAGCAGTTTAATGGGTAGTATTGCTTTGCTTCGCCAGACATTTTTAGATGGTCAATGGTACAAGAACCTGCCTGCCGGGCAGGCAGGTAAACCTGCAACAGAAGGCACCAACCTTAGCCTGCAGGCATGGAACAATAACCTGGCTTATCCTTTGATTTTTGAGGCCAATGATAAATGGAATGATTTAAGGGCTGATCGGGTGGGTGATGAATTTGGCGTACAGTTCATCATGAAAGCAGGCGGCAATGAATACCAGCGCATCAAAGAAATAGCCGCTACCAAAGCCCCTTATATTTTACCATTAAATTTTCCGCAGGCGATGGATGTGGAAGATCCCAATGATGCCCGTTTTGTTTCCCTGGGTACTATGAAACACTGGGAAATGGCACCGGGCAATCCTGCTGCATTTGAAAAGGCAGGTATTACATTTTGTATCACTACTGCAGATTTAAGAGATGCCAAACAATTTCTATCAAGCCTCCGCAAAGCCATTGAAGCGGGTTTGAGTGAAACCAAAGCCCTCGAAGCATTAACCAAAACACCTGCTACGTTACTCAACGTTTACAGTGAAACAGGCAGCATTGATGCCGGCAAATGGGCCAACTTTATCATTACCAGCGGACCTGTGTTTGCAGAAAAAACTTCTATCATTCAAAACTGGGTACAGGGCGAAAAATATACAGTGAAAGAAGACGGCATGCAGGAAGTAAAAGGAAATTATGCGCTCACCCTTCGTACCAATACAGGCATCAAAACTTTTAGCCTGGATGTAAAAAGCAGTAACAGTGCGGATGTATTATTAAAAGATACAGTAGCTGCAAAATTTTCGCACGATGGTAAAATGATCAAACTGAGTTTTAATGAAAGCAAACGTGGCAAAAAAGGATACAGGCTGAGCGGCGTAAGCAATGTGGATGGCTGGAGTGGTAATGGTACGGATAGCAGCGGAAATAATATCTGGTGGACTGCTGCCTACACTAAAGACATTGCTGCAAAGACAGACAGCAGCAAAAAGAAAACGCCTTACAGCACAGGTATACTTACTTTCCCCAATGGAAATTATGGTGTGCAGGAATTATTGAAAACGGAAACCCTCCTTATCAAAAATGCCACCGTGTGGACGAATGAAAAAGAAGGCATTTTAAACAATACAGATGTGCTGGTGGTTAACGGCAAAATATCTGCCATAGGAAAAAATCTTACCAATGCAGGCGCAAGAATAATTGACGGCACCGGTAAATATTTAACCCCGGGTATCATTGATGAACACAGTCATATTGCAGTTGCATCTATCAATGAAGGTGGCCAGTCTGTAACTTCTGAAGTTCGGATTGCAGATAACCTGGACCCGGAAGATGTGGACATTTACCGGCAGTTATCCGGCGGTGTTACCACATCCCATATCCTGCATGGAAGTGCCAACACCATTGGCGGGCAAACACAATTGATCAAATTACGCTGGGGTGTGAATGATGAGGAACTGAAATTTAAAGGTGCCGATGGTTTTATAAAATTTGCACTGGGCGAAAATGTAAAACGCACTACTTCTCAAAATAACAATCGTTTTCCTGATACCCGTATGGGAGTAGAGCAGGTACAGATGGATGCCTTTACCCGTGCAAAGGATTATGAAAATGCGCTCAAAGGACCCAACGCTAAAAATGTTCGCAGGGACCTGGAACTGGATGCACTGGTGGAGATCATGAATAAAAAAAGATTTATCACCTGCCACAGTTATGTACAAAGTGAAATACTGGAAACCATGAAAATTGCAGAACAGTTTGATTTCACCATCAATACTTTCACCCATATTTTAGAAGGTTATAAAGTGGCAGATAAGATGAAAGCACATGGTGCAGCTGCTTCTACTTTTAGCGATTGGTGGGCTTATAAAATGGAAGTGCAGGACGCCATTCCTTACAATGCGGGCATTATGAACAAAGTGGGATTGAATGTGGCCATTAACAGTGATGACGGCGAAATGGCCCGCCGCCTCAACCAGGAGGCTGCCAAAACAGTAAAATATTCCGGTATCAGCGAAGAAGAGGCTTTTAAAATGGTAACGCTTAATCCTGCAAAAATGCTGCACATTGACAATAAGGTTGGGAGCATTAAAACAGGCAAGGATGCTGACCTTGTATTATGGAGCGGGCATCCATTGAGTATTTATGCCAAAGCTGAAAAAACGATGGTAGATGGTATTGTTTATTTCGACAGGGAAAAAGATGCCGGGATGCGAAAAGAAATTGCGACGGAAAGAAACAGGCTGGTGCTAAAAATGCTGGAAGAGAAAAAAGGCGGCGGTGCTACGGTCCCTGCCACACCAAGTTTCCGGAATGTAAATACCTGTATGGATCATTCGCACAATCATGCATTGCTGGATGTGCATGCAGATGAAATTGGAAACTAAACCGGGTTATCTTTTGTTAAAAAATAATTGGATACAATGAAATGAGCCATGGGAATTTTTCATACATCAAGGAAGAAGTATTGGACGAATTCCCTGTCGGCCGCCAGGCAGGTATGTGATCATTGAAATATTAAAAATAAACACATGAAAAAATATATAAGTTTTATATGCGCACTTAGTTTGGGTTTTACGGCTGCAGCACAGGAAACCATTTATCCGGCACCGGAATATAAGGGCATGCTCTTTATAAAAAACGGAACGGTGCACGTAGGCAATGGCCAGGTTTTGGAAAACACTACTATCCAGGTAAACAATGGCAAAATAGAAAAAATAGGTGCGGATCTGCCCATACCAATGGACGATGTTAAAGTGTTTGATGCCAAAGGCAAACATGTGTACCCTGGTTTAATTTTAAGTAACACTACCATCGGGCTGCGTGAAATTGCCAGCCAGGTAAGAGGCAGCAATGATTTTAGGGAATTAGGCGAACTGAATCCGAATGTGAAAAGTATTGTGGCTTACAATACCGACTCCCGTATCATCAACACCTTGCGCAGCAATGGAATTTTACTGGCCAACATTGCGCCACAGGGCTCTTTGCTGGCAGGCAGCAGCAGCACCGTTCAGTTTGATGCATGGACCTGGGAAGATGCTGCCTATAAAAACAATACGGCCATGCATTTCTACATGCCTTCATTATTTGTACGCAACAGGGGCGGCTTTGGAGGCGGACCACAGCCGGAAACTGATCCTATAAAAGCAGCTATGGAAAGAATTGAAAAAGTAAAATCTTTTTTACGGGAAGCAAAAGCTTACCTCGCACAAACAAACAGAACCACCACCAATTTAAAGTTTGAAGCAGTAAAGGGTTTATTCAACCAATCGGAAAAATTATTTGTCCATTGCACCCTCGTAAAAGAAATGCTGATAGCCGTAGATTTTGTAAAAGAATTCGGGTTGGATGTAACACTGGTTGGCGCAAGCGAAAGCTGGCAAATAGCCCCCTTATTAAAGCAACACAATGTATCTGTTATTCTCAGCCAGATGCACAACCTTCCAACCGGCGAAGATGATGATGTAGATCAGCCTTATAAAATGCCGGCAGCTTTGCAACAGGCAGGTGTATTGTATGCTATTACTGATGAGGATGCAAACAGTACCGGGAGAAATTTAATGTTTAATGCCGGTACAGCTGCCACTTATGGCCTAACTAAAGAAGAGGCACTACAGGCCATTACTTTAAACGCTGCAAAAATTTTGGGCATTGCAGACAGAACAGGCAGTATTGAAGTGGGTAAAGATGCAAATATCATTATTAGTGAAGGAGACGTTCTGGACATGCGTAGCAGTATTGTAACACATGCATTTATCCAGGGGCGAACCATCAACCTGGATGATAAACATAAAATGCTGAATGAACGTTACAAGAAAAAATACAATATAAAATAGTCCGGGTCTATTAAAAAGAAAAAGCCATCTTCCTCTTCATAGGGGGCGGATGGCTTTTGTTTTTACAGAAAGCAGGTTGTTAAGCACTACCTTTCAATGTATTTAAGCTGATATTTAATCATTGAGTGTTCTGCGGTATAAATCTAACACTCTATTATGGCCTGGCAAATACATGTAGACGAACCAACTCATTTAGTATATAAAAGCGCTCTGCCGGTACATAAAGCAATAGTTGACACAAGCAGTCCGACAGTTATAGCCATGAAATGAGTAGTTTTCTAATGGAAATAATAGTAAATGGAAGTTAGAATGAGGAATTGGGCGGAGATTAATTATAATTCGTGTAATTCGAACAATTCGTGTAATAGCATAAAAAAAGGGCCATGATAGAAATCAAGCCCCGCTTTAAAATCCAATATCCTTTGAAAAACCTGGATCGAAAATAGATCACCCTAGAATAATAAAGAAGTAATAATAAACGAAAGGTGGTTTTGAGTTAACGAATGGTGGTTTTAAGGTAACATCCTGCAGCAGTATTCTTTTTATTGGGCATGGGCAAAAAAAGGGCTGCTGTTTGTAATTCGTGAATTTGAAAAATTAGTGTGATAAATAAAATAAATAACAAGCTTTTAATAATGTCATCAATACCCTGAAATGAGTAGCTATTGTGCCGAAAATAATGGGAGAGAAATTTGGACTGAGGAATTTAGTAGATGATTGTTATAGTTCGTGGAATTCGTGGAATTCGAAAAATTCGTGAAATAAAATAAAAAAAGGGCCATGATAGAAATCAAGCCCCGCTTTAAAATCCAATATCCTATGAAAAACCGATGTAAAAGTATATGCTACGGCAATACCATACAAGGACAAGTAGGTGAATGGGGCATTTTAGTATATGAAATGTGGTTTTGAGTTAACAAACGGTTTATTTCGCAAGCTTGCCGATACCTTCAACCGCAAACTCTAGTGTTTCCAAAGTACGGCAGCAATGATGCTGTCCCTGCTTACAAAACCCCAGAACCTTGAGTCGTAAGCATTGTGCCGGTTATCCCCCAATACAAAAAATTGATTGGCCGGCACTTTTACAGGACCAAAATTATCAACAGTCCATGGTTGAGAAAACGCGGCAGTCATCTCCACGCTGCTATCAAACATAATATGTCGTGCTTCTTTAAACCCATTGTCAGCAGCCCATTTATTTTCTAAAGGAATCAATACTGAGTCACTGGAAACAGGCATTAATAACTCAGTTAAGGGAATTTTGTCGGCAGGCAACTTGTTAAGGTCTACCCGGGCCAGGCGATAGTAGTGCTGAACCCTGAAATTAGAATCAGCATACACAGTATTCACATACAGATCACCATTTTTAATTTCAACAGTATCACCTCCAATGCCGCATATCCTGAAAACGATCGTTTCCATTTTGCCGGTATAAACAGAGGTCTTTTTAAAACAAATAAAATCAAACCTCGATGGCTTTACCAGGCTGGATGCAAAAAATTGGGAGCCTTCTTTTATAGTAGGTTCGTTGGCCGGGGTGGGGATGCGATAAAATTGCAAAGCACCGGTTAACCTTCCTACTACCCAGATGGAGACCAGGAGGATTCCAATAACCATAAATATTTTTGCCAGCTTCGGTATCTTTTTTTGCATGTATCAATAATAGACAATTTAATTAAAAATCCACCTGCAATTTCTCACAGGTGGATGACCTAACATAAACCCCAAACCTATTTTGATCGCCCCCGATGGGTTCTAAATCCCGTCGGGGCCTGATAGCCAATGTTAATTAAGATTCAATATTTTTCCTTTCGGATATTTTACGCTGTAACTAAAACGCACTGTTTTACTTTCATTGGGCGCCAGCTGCAGCTTCCAGGTAAGCACACCGATCTCTTTATTGATTTGTGCCCCACCATCACTTAATAATTCTACTTCTATGTCTTTGTTGGTACTAATAGGATACTGGTCTTTTAAAATAAAATTAACCGCATCCTTTTTATTGTTTTTTACTGTGAGTTCATAAGTGAAGGTTTGTAATTTATTACTGCCTAAAAATTTAACGCTGCTAAAGTCAACCAGTTTTTCCCGTTTTACAATAACTCTTTTGTCCTTGCCCAATGTGAGGTTGAGCGTGTCGCTGGTACTGGCCGGATCAATAAATGATTTGCCCACATAAGTTCCTTCAAAAATGATATTGGCTTCACCGGGCAGGAGGTTTAATTTTTCCCAGTCGCTTATTTCGGCCAGTAAATAAGCTTCCCTATCTAATTTTGGAACGGCATAATATTTAAATACACCGGCCATGTTTGCTTCCTTAAGAGTGGCAATTTGTTGTTTGCCATTGGTGGGTACATCATAAGGCAGCTCAATGTCGTAGGTAACATCCATTTCATTTTCTGCCACGGTAACATAATCATCCAGGCCATCTTTAAGATCAATGATCACTGCGCCGTTGGCGGCCCTTGAGCCATACACAGAAGTTGCATTGGCATCTTTTAAAATATCAATCTTTTTTATGCTGGAAGGATCGAGCCTGCTGTAATCGTATGAACTCATCTCTGCACCGTTTACAATGTAAATTGGTTCTGAACCTGCAGTGGTTGCTAAGCCCCTGACCTTAACTCCGCTATACGCTGTAACTACGACTTCGCTTAATTCTTTTCTATCGTCAAATGACTGAATGGTATTGGAAGCAGCCAATTGGCTGTTCATCCGGCTTACCGGGTTGATGTAACTTAAAAACCAGCTGCGCAATAACGGTGCAGCACCATACTGGCTTGGCAGAGACGTTGATAAAGATAATTTTACTTTTTTCCAGTCGATGCCGGTTGTCTGGCTGATCTTTGCTTTATAAATTAAATTGATCGGGCTTTTTATATTATCCACTTTAAGATCGTAATAGGGCGTCCAGTAAGCGTTTGCAGTAAGGTAAGAAATAGTGAATTCACTGTTTATATTCAGCGCTGCCGACAACTGCAGAATAACCCTGCCTGCAGATTTTGTATTTTTCTTCTGCTCTTCATTGAATTGCAAATTTAATTTTGCTAATAATTCCTGTTGTTTTTGCCTCCTTATTTTAAGAGATGAAAGATCATTTTGGAGTTCTGCAGATTTTAATTTGTAATAATCCATCAGCTTCATCAGTTCTGCTACACTCAGGCCTGTTTGTGATCCTTTTATTTCTTTATTTGATTTTAAAACGGAAAGGAGATCGTCTGTGGTAGCGATAGAAATATCGATAGACTGGATCTTATCCTTAATCGTTTCTATACTATCCTGGATCTTTTTCATGGCGGGTGTAGCCATTTCATTCACTAAATATTGATTGCTGAATTCTACTCCAAGAATGGTGACTGTACTTGGGCAATTTACCTGGAGACTATTAATATCGATGGTATTGCTGATACCTTCAATCACCAGTTCGCTGCTGCCTTTTGCAAGATTAGCTGTGGCAGTATGTATCATTTCTGCACCATTGCGGTAAACAGTTACAGATTTTACTGTGGAAGTAATGGTGTTTTTTTCATCGCCTGCATAACTGTTGCTGATACTTAATAGCAGGAAAGCTATTATCCATAATTTTCTCATTGTTTA
>JACMKX010000186.1 GCA_014379905.1 Ferruginibacter sp.
TTCACAGGCACTGTCTATCTCTGCCTGGTAAGCATTTTTACTTTGGCCCAGCATAGTGGTACCATTGATGTACGGACGATATTTTGTTGCCAAAAGATCAGCCGCTTTCAAAAATATATTCGCCCTGTTTTCCCAGCTTAAATTAGCCCATTTGTCTTTTGCTTTTAATGCGGCATTAATGGCTTTTGTTACATGCTTTGCTTCGCCTGTATGAAACTGCCCCAGCACATGTTTGTGTTCATGTGGAGGACGGATATTGATCGTATTGCCCGTTCGAACTTCCTCGGAACCAATATACATTGGCACATCAACTTTAGCTGCTTTTAATTCTTTCAATACTTCCTTCAGTCTTTTCTTTTCTGCAGACCCGGGAGCGTAATTTAATACCGGCTCATTGGCTGGTAATGGGTAATAAAAATCGCCGTATTGCATTGTTTAAAATTTGAAGATTTGAAAATGGTACAATTTGAAAATTTGAAAATTAGCTGATGTTACTGTAAGAAGGTCATGGCTACATCTCCAAATTACCAAATTTTCAAATTGATATTATTGATTAATGGCAAATATTTTAAAGTCTTTTCCAAACTGGTTGATCCAAACCTTTCCTCCGGCTGTCATTACACCTTGCTGGTTACGGAAAATTTGATTGAAGTTAATAGTAGCAAAAGATAATTTTACTTCTTTGGTAAAAATGTTATCGTATGCAGCAATTAGCTCCTGCTCATTTTTAATATTTTTCAAAGGATATTTTATGGCAGCGGCCAGCTTTTCCTTATCATTGTTCATCGCCCATTGCTGCGCCTTTTTTAAAAATAATTTTAATCCTCTTACATCGGTAATGCCGGCATTGGCCCAGGAAGTTGGTATACTGCCATCCGTAAACACGCTATCATCCTTCATCTCCTCTGCAGAAACAGTCAATGCATTAGTGACTATGCCTGAATCCGGTGCTACTACTGCAACAGGTTGCACTGTAGCGGTTCCTTTATCATTGTTGCTGTTATTATTACAGGCCATTGCTGCGAATGCAACGGGCAACAGGAAAAATATTTTTTTCATACGTGATCATTTAAAACTTTTAAAGTACAAAACTTAATCCTGTTCTGCGTCTTTTTCATTCATTAAATATGCTTTGATAAAACCATCCAGGTCGCCGTCCATTACCGGCCCCACATTGCCCACTTCATAATCGGTCCGGTGATCTTTGATCATCTTATAGGGATGAAAAACATAACTGCGGATCTGGCTGCCCCATTCTATCTTTTTCTTTTTACTGTTAGTGGCATCACGCAGTTCATTGCGTTTTTGTAATTCAATTTCATACAAACGGCTGCGGAGCATTTGCATGGCCATTTCGCGGTTGCCCAGCTGGCTCCTGTCTTGCTGGCAAACTACAACAATACCTGTAGGAATATGCGTTAACTGAACTTTCGTTTCTACCTTATTTACATTTTGTCCGCCTGCACCACCACTCCGGGATGTTTCCATTTTTACATCGGCAGGATTTATTTCAATGGTAATGGTATCATCCACCATTGGGTATGCGTATACGGAGGCAAAGGATGTATGCCTTCTTGCATTGCTATCAAAAGGAGAAATGCGTACCAGGCGATGCACGCCGCTTTCGGCTTTTAGAAAGCCGTAGGCAAAAGGTCCTTCTACCTGGTAGGTACAGGCTTTAATACCGGCACCATCACCCCACTGCCAGTCGAGTTCGGTTACCGTCCAGCCCTGTTTTTCGCAATACATACGGTACATGCGGGCCAATATTTCGGCCCAGTCCTGGCTCTCCGTTCCGCCGGCACCACTGTTTATTTCAATGATGCAGGGCAAAGCATCGGCAGGATCATTGAGCGTACTTTTAAATTCTGCTTCTTCAACGGCATCAATGGCTTTTTTGTGGGCTTCCTTTACTTCCTCCTCTGTGGCTTCGCCTTCTTTCCAGAAGTCGAAAAGCACAGCAAAATCTTCTACATCGGTGGATACGTTGTTAAACATATCTACCCAGTATTCGTTTACTTTTATTTCTTTTAAAATGGAAGTTGCCCGGGCATTATCATCCCAAAAGCCCGGGGAAAGAGACAATTGTTTGTCGTTGGTTATTTTCGCTTCTCTGTTAGCGACGTCAAAGAAACCTCCTCAAAACCAGGATGCGGTCCCTCATATCTTTTATTTGATCTGCTGTCATAGGGCGCAAAGGTAAAGATTTGATGCAAGAGATGCGCAAGAGGTGACATCTTTCTAAAACATGTCAGCTCTTTTGCGTTTTTGTGCTGGTAAACCGTTCAAGAAACTGTTTTAAATTTATGGCTTAATCGCCAAAAAGATTGTATGAAAAAACACTACGCATTCCTTTCATTTATTGGCTGCATGCTATTTTTTAAATGTTCATTTGCACAACAAAACATTTCGGTTGCGGAGCAGGAAACAATCCGGCAGCAAGCGATGAGTTCTTACCCCGTATCAAAATGGGATAGTCTTCGCTGTGCCTGGCATGGTGAATGCGGGAATACTGATAATGCAATGGTATCGAGGTTAAATGCCGCTGCCTGCCCCCTGGCTAAAAGGATGTTTGGCTGGCATGCTATCGGCACTTCATCTGCCGGTTATGTATGGCAATCTTTAAGTGATCTTTCCTATTTTTCTTACCAGGTCGATTACCTTACCGGCAACGCTGTAAATGCAGCACAACTGGTAAACTGGGGTAATAACTCAACCGTTGTAAATGCTAAAGCCAACGGGGTAAATGTGAATTTAACAGTTACATTTTTTGGAACAGCTACCACTTTTGGGAGTTTCTTTTCAAACCCAACGGCGCAGCAAACACTTATTACCAACCTGGTGAATCATGTGGTAACGGCGGATGTAAAAGGTTTAAATATAGATTTTGAGGGAGGCGCTATTGTAACAGCAACCATCCTCCCATCTTATCTTAGTTTTTTGGCAGATCTGCGAACACAGCTGCTGGCAGCAAAACCCGGATCAGAAATAAGTGTTGATATACAGGGATCGGCTGCCGCTAACAGTGCCTACATTACCGGACTCAACAACGTAGTTGACCTTTTGATTTTAATGGGATACGATTATTACTGGAGTACTCAAAATTATCCTGGCCCTATTGCTCCCACCTGGCAATTTCCAAAAGCCCCGTCAGATGCAAATGGACATGGCAATGTGGCCAATGATCTTAATTCCATGCTTCGCTTTGCTCCCAAGGAAAAAATATTACTTGCCATGCCTTATTATGGCCGCCGATGGAGAACTACCAATGGCTGCGTGTTGCCGGCAGACGGCAATGGGGCACCCATCAGTACGCAAACCTATACGCAGTTCAGGGATAATACCACCGGTTATTACAATACAACCCTAAGAGATCCTTACTCCTATACGGCCTATCATTGTTTTAATGACGTGAATGCCGTACCAAACCAGCAATTTATTGATGACGCCTATAGTTTGCAGACAAAATATGACCTCATTTATCAAAGAGGTTTGGCCGGCGGCGCTATGTGGCGACTCGGTTATGATGCAGGTTACACTGACCTGTGGGACCTTATCAATAACAACCTTTCCAACTGCGCTGTAATACCCTGCAGGGATACTATTTATGATATGGGTGGTCCGCTGAATAATTATGTGAACCGATCCAATTATTTTTTTACCATCAATCCTCCCGGCGCCAATGCGCTTTCCCTGAGATTTCTAAGTTTTGATTTTGAATTAAACTTTGATTCATTATGGGTATTTAACGGACCGGATACTTTAAGTCCCCTCATTGGTGGTTTTAGCGGCACGGGTTTGCCTCCAACCATTGTTGCCACCAGCGGAATAATGACCATAAAAGTATTGACGGATGGAGGTACAACAAAATTGGGCTTTGCTGCCATTTACAATTGTAGCCCGCAGCTGGTGAGAACCGTAAGCTCAGGCAGCTGGAGTGACCCGCAGGTATGGGAAACAGGCGCTGTTCCACTTGCTTCAGACACTGCCTTTATCATGCCCGGCCATGACATTATAGTATCATCCACGCATAGTATTGGTAAAGTAGATATTTCGCCTACAGCAACTGTTACTACCAATAGCCCTGCAATACTAACTATTGGCAACTAGTGGCACTTTAGGCATGATAAATGCAATCGTTATAAAAAAATTATGAAATACTTATTAATAATCCTGGTTTGTTACAGTTGTTGCGGTACAAAAGGAAATAGTCCAGCGGCGGCAAATACAGCCATGGACAGTTCCGTGAAACCAACTACTGCTACTTCCAATACACCGGCAGATAACCAGGCACCCATTGCTTTATATTTTGGAAGCATGGCCAGCGGCCCCATCGGCGATGATTTTTTGAAGACCTGGCTCATAAAGTTCAGACAGGATGAAAATGTAAACATCACCGCCGAGAAATTCAGTGCCTGCGGTAAAGAGGGCGAATACATTATCGTTATTAATAAAACTGGCTTTAATGTATCGAAAGAAACGGCATTTAACACCGGGCTCAGGAAACTAATTGATGACGAAGTTAAAAGAGCAAAAACGGTGAGTGCCAGCAGCGGTTCTGTGGAAATCAGGGAAAATCCTAAGGTGGAAGAATACACTTATTGCAGGCTTGGTTCAAAAAAATGGTTGTAGTAAATCAGATTATATAACAAAAAATAGGATGGTAGCCCCCGTATTGCTACTTGGGATTTTACTTGTCGCCGATAATTGAAATATCCCCGTTAAATATTCTTAAACAACTGCCCGATAGAATAATACCCTTATTTAACATGAAATAAATAAGGTATTTATAGTAAATATCTAAAAAAAATAAATTAAAAATTTTGCCAGCAATTTTTCTGACTGTATTTTTACGTCTTGCTTAACAGCTAACCATCGGCCATTCCACCTTCTACAGGCCAGCCATCCTCCAATACTTTTGAAAGTTACATCATCCACTATTGCACTGAAGAGCTGATCATTATTCATCTCTGTAAATTAATTTTATGCAAGAAATCACTACTTTCAAAAGGAGCGGAGTATTGTCTGCCGCCCTCTGTTTAATTTTCGCTTTAGCGAATGTCTCTTCTGTCTCAGCACAGAGTTTTTGTCCGAATGAAAATATTTTCCTCAGTGAAAATTTTGGTACAGGTATCGGAACCAATTCATCTACTGATGTAATCAATGTACTTCATTCTCCCCTTGCTCCCAATGTTTGGTTGAATGACGGGTATTACCGTATCATTAACAATGCGCAGCAAAGAGGCGACTGGCATGATGCACCGGATCATACCACGGCCGATACCGATGGCAAAATGCTTGTTGTAAACGGTATTGCAGAAACTTTTTATACCAAAATAATTACCAATGGTGTTACAGGATTTAACCCTGGCACTTATGGTACAAACCTTTTTTTAATGAATACCCAGATATTGGGTGCTTATAATTGCGGGGCTGAACAAATTTTGCCTACCATCACTTTCCAAATAGAATACAGCACTACTGCATCGGGTAACAATTGGATAGCACTGCAAACTGTTACTGCCAATTCTGTTCCGCAAACACTAACGCCTGTATGGGTTTCATTGGGTGGTGTATTTAATTTACCGGTGGCAGCACAAAGATTCAGGTTAAACCTGAGTGACGGTACCATGGCTGGCTGTGGAAACGATTTTGCTATCGATGATATCAAATTTGTTGGTTGTCCGGAAGGCGGACCATTGCCGGTTCAGTTCCTGAGTATTTCTGCTGCACAAAAAGGAAGTGGTGTATCACTTAACTGGAGCACAGCTTCTGAATACAACAATAAATATTTTTCTGTTGAGAAAAGTGTTGACGGAAGTAACTGGTACAACATCGCCCAGGTCAATGGATCTGGCAACAGTAATACCATTATAAAATACAATGCTTACGATGCAAAACCTGTAGCCGGTTTTAACTATTACAGGATCAAACAGGTAGATATTGATGGCAAGTTTGATTATTCTTCTATTGTAAAAGTGAAGATCACTGTAGAAAAAACCGGCGTATCGGTTTTAACCAATCCTTTTGTCAATAACATTACAGTTGACTTTTTGAGCAACAGCAACCAGGCTGTCAATGTAAGACTGACAGACATTTCGGGTAAAATGATCGCTACTGAAAAATGGCAGGTTGCCAAAGGCAGTACAAGATTAACCCTGAACAAGGTTTCGGCTATTCAGAGAGGGATGTACATCCTGACGATTACAGATAACAACAATGAAGTTATTTATAATAACAAATTGGTAAAACAATAAGTTCCGGTAGTCAATAGTATAAAAATAAAAACCTCCGCTTGCGGAGGTTTTTTATTTAACACATAGAATGTAATATCTATTTAAATATTTTATCAAAGAAAGACCTCATTTCTTTCCAGGAGGTAGTATCTGCAGCAGCATTGTAAGCAATTGGCATATCAAACTTTTTGCCTGTTTCAGTGGCACCTGGATTACTAAAAGCATGTGTGGCACCGGGGTAACTTTTAAAGGTATAATTAGCGCCTATAGAATCTAATTTTTTGCGAAAAGCGGCTACCTGCGCTGCAGGTACAAAATCATCTGCTTCTCCATGGCAGATAAGAATATTTGCTTTTAAAAGATCTTTATTTACCGGCGCTGTTTCTAACCCCCCGTGGAAGCTTACCACGCCTTTTAATTGGTCGCCCAGCAAGGCAACATTGATCACCTGTGTGCCTCCAAAGCAATAGCCAATGGCAGCTACATTGCTGTTATCGGCTGCGGGGTAAGAGAGCGCCTTTGCCAGGGCCGCATCAAATCTTGCTTTTGCCATAGCAGGATCTTTATAGAATGGCGTGGCTAATTCGCCTGCCAGTTCCGGATTGTCGGCTTTCATTCCATTACCGTACATGTCTACCCCAAAAGCCAGGTAGCCCAGTTCGGCCAGTTGTTTTACCCTGCTTTTGGTATAATCATTCAACCCCCACCATTCGGGTACAACCATTACTACGGGTCTTTTTGTATCTGTAGAAGCATCCCAGGCCACATAGCCTATCATGCCAACAGAATCCAGTTTATACATAACGGTGTCTTCCTTTACCTGCATTGCCACAGGGTTTTCTTCCGCTGTTTTAGTGCTGTTGTTATTACAGGCCGCAACGGAAAAAATAAGCGCAGCTGCCATTAAAAAATTGATTTTTTTCATACTGAGTTTTATTGATTTATTAAATTTTTAGCCAATCATTTCAAATACCATTTTGTATTCATTCCAAAAAGCATCCAGTGAAATGATGCGTGGTTTTAAAAAGGAAATAATCGATGGCCAGTCTTTTTCCTTAAAAATATTCAATTCTTTTTCTTCGATAAAAATCCTGCTCATTAACTGGCCATGCTCATTTTCGCACAAAGCATTCCATTCCCAGGCTTCTCCTGTGTGTGCTTGCAGCATAGGTTTAAGCAACTGAAACTGGCTGTATAATTTTGCTGCAAACCCGGTATTCCTCTGCATGATCTCTATGGCGATGCCTGCGGTGTCTTTTGTAGCATTCATGCGAAAGTACAAGTGTGGGATACCTGTTTTATAGTTAATCCAGTTTATTTTTTCTCCTTCGGAAGACAACACGGGCATCATGTATTTTCCGAACCGGGTCCAGAACTCCTGCCTTATTTTGGATACCTCTTCTTTAGTGTACATTTTGCACTTTAATTAGGACTAACAAAATCGGGCCGGCGTATCAGGTTACTGTTATATTTAAATTGAAGTTTTGTACTTACTTCTATTTTCCAGTTTTTCATTCCGTCTATAGGTCTTGGAATGTAATACCCTCTCAGTTCCATGGTGCCAAAAACAAGGTTTTCATTCCTGGTTCTAACCCCGGCACCTATGGCGGGATAACCAATGGTTTTTTTAAGCGATTTTCCCAACGGTTGCAGCAGGGCAAGGTCTGTAAAAGCAAAAGGGGCAAACCGGAAGCCCAATATTTTCTTCATGTGATAGAAAACAGATTCCATTTTTATACTTGTTCTCATTTGCCCCTCCAGTAATCCACGGTTATAATAAGGTAAACCAAATTCTGAGTCTAAAAACAGGGGCTCGTTAAGGCGGGGAGTAACCTGCCTTGTGTAGGAAACGCTTAGGAAATTCCTGTTATACCAATACTTATCAAGCGTTGTTAGTTTGGTAAAGTGATTGATGCTTGCAAGCAGGTCAATATCTTCCAATCCATCCTTGCCTGCAAATCCACCGGCTTTAAATGTATAAGAATGTAAACAACCAGCCTGGCTAAACCTGTTCCATTCAAATTCAGCACCGTAATAACCTCTTTTTATGCCCTGCTTATTGATGAATCCGGCAGTTACACCAGCTTTTATACCTACAGGTACGTCTTCCCTTCTGCCAAACCCGTAAATGAAATTCGTACGATAAAAGTTTTGGCGATAAATACTGTAAGAAGTAAGAAAGCCATTTATGTCGGCGTATAAATAATTGTAGCCACCGTCATATTTGTCGGGCGTACTGTAAAAAGTATTAAAGAAACTTCTGAAAGCTACAAAATGCCTGAGTTCATCAGCTTCATCTTTTAATTTGGAACGTTTGCCACCGAAGTTATATCCCATCCAGAAATCGGCATTAAAAAAACTGTATTTGTAATCACTTTTATATAGCGAATCAGTAAGGTAGCTGTTATTAGTCTCATTGTAAGAAACTTCCAGCGCACCGGTAACAGTGGTATAGCGGCTTACCATGGGTCGCTCCAGTTTTGAATACAGCGTCCGTTCTTCTTCTCTTCCACTCCTCAATGCATTTTTAAAGGTTTGAAAGCCGTTGGTCCAGTTAATAAAACTCCCTCTTATATTTCTAAGCATGTATTCTCCCCCTATGCCATAGCTGGGTTTCCGGGCTTTGTCATATAAACCTAACAGTGATAACTTATTACCACTGCCCCCAAAATTTTCTTCTGATAATTCAGTATCCAGTTTTGAAGTACTGCTCACACTAAATTTTCCACCGATAGAAAATACATCTCTTGTCAGCACCACCACATCAACAGAATCACTGGTCTCCTCATCGGGCACTACGTTAATGATGGCGTCTCTCAGGTATTCCAGTGTTCTTAAGAACCGGTCATTATCCGCTACCTGCAATGAATAAAAGGGTTGACCTTCCTTAAAGAAAAGATTTTTTCTGATGAGTTCAGTAGTACTGTTAAGATGCAAGGCATTGGCAATTTTAACAGGGAAGTTTTTTTTTGCGGGAACACTATCGCCAAGCCGGTAATTAAAACCTACAGGTTTTATAATGATATGCCGGATAATTTTTCCATGAAATTGTTTATAGGCATCTACAGTTGATTCCGGCGCAACCGGCCTGTCTTTTGTTGAAATGCTTCTTCCTATCCGCCCGATTATTCCCTTCTTTTTTGCCAAAAAGAAACTGTCTTTTTTCTCTTCTGTTTTTTTTTGTGCGGATACAGTACAGGCACAGGAAATAAAAATAAACAGCAATAGAAATTTTACCGGCATTTGCTTCAGCTTGGAGATTAAATTTACAAGGCGTTTTCTTACCCGAAAGATAAGTTATTACTGCAAAAAAAGAGCCGTTTCTAAATTATTGCTAATTCTCCTCTTCTCCCATGGCTGCTTTTTTCATTTCTGCAGCCTTTTCCCTGCCCAGGTATCGTTCTATAAAACCATGTATAATATAGATCACGGGGGTCATGATCAATGCTATTACGAATTTATATATATAATTTCCCGTGCCTGTGATCATCACCTGTTGCATACTCCAGGCATCGCCCTGCCCGGTCTGAATCCTTTTGCCGACGTAAAAAGCAATGAATAATACCACAAAACTGTCTATTAATTGTGAAATAATTGTGGAACCTGTTGCCCGTAGCCAGATCTGTTTTTCTCCTGTGACTTTTTTGATGCGGTGAAATACAAATACATCGAGCACCTGCCCGATGAGGAAGGCAACAATAGAACCGATGATGATCCAGAGGCCCTGGCCAAATATTCCATGAAATGCATTATCAGGCTGATCAATACCATTACCGATGGAAAAAAATTCTGAAGGTTTTAAGGCAATGGCTGCGTTGTAAATAATAAAAGAAAAGGCAATAAGCCCGATAGCCAGGAAAGAAAGAAAGCGAACGCCTTTGGGGCCATAATATTCGTTGATGATATCCGTCATTACAAACACAACAGGCCAAAGCAATACACCTGCGGTGAGATGAAAACTAAATTCGCCGCCAAACAAGGGGATCCTTGCTCTTGATACTCCAAGGGTATCTTCCAGTGAAAATATTTTTACACCAATAACTTCTGCGATCAATGCATTGGTAATAAAAAAACCCGCCAGTATGATAAACAGCCTGGTTGGTTTATTACTGATGATGCCTTTTATCATGATTTAAAATTTGCTAAAAAAGAAATACCATATTTGTATTGGAAACATTATCACATTAAAATAAGTGATCCACTTAGGCAAAATAGTTTTACCCTTTAAAGAAAGGATACTAAAGGTAAGCACAAAAATAAAGTTGATAAAAATTGCACCGTATCCTAATATAGCAATAATTCCTTCCATGGGAGGTAAAGCCGTTAATGCATCCTTATTACCTGATACTCTTCTCTGAATTTCAACCAGCCTTAAAATGGCGGTAACAATGCAAGCAATGTTGCAAATAAAAACCAGCTTATTAAATACTTTCATCTTATCCTAAAAATACATTTTTTGCTTTCAATAAAAAAGCCCGGATCTCTCGCCGGGATTTTTTTATCAAATTTGTTTATGCATTCATAATTATCACATTATCGAATTATCAAATTGGCTAATTGCTACTTCCCCCATCCAAACCAATCATTCCCATTCGCATACAACATCAGCGCCAGCAATATTACCATACCAACGATCTGTGCATACTCCAGGAATTTTTCATTGGGTTTTCGGCCGGTGATCATTTCTCCCAAAGTAAACAATACATGCCCGCCATCTAAAGCTGGTATCGGCAACAGGTTCATGAATGCGAGTACAATGGAGAAGAAAGCGGTAATGGTCCAGAAGTGCTCCCAGTCCCACTTATCGCCGCTAAAAACAGAACCCATTGCCTTAAATCCGCCAACACCTTTATAAGCTTCTGTTTCTGGTGACAGGATCAAACGGAACTGATCAATATACCATTTTAATTTATCGAATGCCATTCTTACACCGGCAGGAAATGCCGGGAAGAAACCATATTTTTTTACACTGTAATCCAATACGCCGGCTGAATCCAGCGACTGGTGTAGACCAATGACTTTAAGACCAGCCATAAAACCTGTACTATCCAGCTGCCAGGTTGTATTGATCAGTGAATCTCCTCTTTGAATGGTTACAATAGCCCTGTTATTCTTTTTCTTTTCCAATGATTTAATAACATCATTCATAAATGGTGTTGATACAGAATCAACCATCACTATTTTATCCCATCTCTTTAATCCGATTGTAGCAGCAACCCCGGTATCGGGTGAATTGCCGATCCAGAATGGTGCACGAATACTGATCAATGGAATATCCCTTCTCCTTTTTTCTACCAGTTTACCGATAAGATTTTTAGGAAGCTGCACATCAAATTCTTTACCATCCCTGTTTATTGTAACCGTTTTGCTTACAATAAGTTTTGGAACCAGGTCATAATAATTGGTCATCGAATCGCCATCGATCCTGGATATATTATCACCATCTTTAAATCCAAAAGATTGCATTAGACTATCTTCTATGGCAAGGCCATATTGAAGGCTTTTGTTGTCTATCCGTTTTTCGCCCCAAACCATTAATATACCAGCATAGATAATAAAGGCCAGTAAAATGTTTACGGTAACACCTCCCAACATAATAATCAGGCGTTGCCAGGCTGGTTTGCTGCGGAATTCATGGGGCTGGGGAGGTAACTTGAGTGCATCTTTATCCATGCTTTCATCTACCATTCCCGAGATCTTTACGTAACCTCCCAGCGGAAGCCAACCTACACCATACTCAGTTTCTCCAATTTTCTTTTTGAACAATGAAAACCAGGGATCAAAAAACAGGTAAAATTTTTCCACCCTGCATTTAAACCATTTGGCTGTTATGTAATGCCCAAATTCGTGCAGCACTACCAGTATAGAAAGAGATAATAATAATTGTGCAGCTTTTAATCCTACGCTACTCCAATCGATGGCTAATAAAGTTATGTTCATATATATGTTTTGCGCCGGCGCGCTGTTTAAATACAAGATTGATTATTAATTACTGATTATTGATTAGTAATTAGAGATTAGGTTATTAGAACCCCAATCGCTTACTTCCCGCTCCCAACTTGCCTAATTCCCACCCGTCACTCGCCTTTCAAAATTTCATCATCGAAGCCGCAAAATTACGGGCCTCCCCATCGCTGTCAAAATATTCCTCCAGTGTAGGTGTTTCTATAAAGTTAATTTTCTCCATCGTTTTTTCTACCACTGCAGTCATATCTAAAAACCCGATGCGGTTCTTTAAGAAGGCCCAGACGGCTATTTCATTTGCTGCATTTAAAATACAGGGCATATTGCCGCCCTTTTTCATGGCTTCAATGGCAAGACCAAGATTACGGAAAGTTTTATAGTCTGGCTCTTCAAAACTAAGTGATGAATATTTTTTGAAATTCATCCTCGGGAATTCATTTTTTATTCTTCCGGGAAAGCCGAGTGCGTACTGGATTGGTAATTTCATATCAGGCAAACCCATTTGTGCTTTTACACTTCCGTCTTCAAACTGCACCATACTGTGAATAATGCTTTGCGGGTGAACCAGCACTTCAATCTGATCCGGCTTTAAATTAAATAACCACCTGGCTTCGATCATCTCCAGCCCTTTATTCATAAGGGTTGCAGAATCAATACTGATCTTGGCTCCCATGCTCCAGTTAGGATGCTGCAGCGCATGATCTCTTTTTACATTCACCAAAAAATTGGGCTTCTTTCCCAGGAAAGGACCACCACTTGCGGTGAGAATTATTTTTTCTATGGGGTTTCTTGCCTCTCCAACCAGGCATTGAAATATGGCGGAGTGCTCACTATCCACAGGGATGATGGGCGAACGGTTTTCTACGGCCATTTGCATTACAATATCCCCTGCCACTACCAATGTTTCCTTGTTGGCGAGTGCTATAACTTTACCTTTGGCTACAGCCTTTAATGTAGGTTTTAAACCGGCAAACCCAACGATGGCGGCCAGCATAATATCATAGCTGTCAAAATCAGCTACTTCTTCCAACGCAGCTTCGCCTGCAAATACTTTTACATTGGTGGATGCAAGCGCTTCTTTCAATTTTAGAAATTTGGTTTCATCGCCTATCACCACGGCGTTGGGATTAAATTCCAATGCCTGTTTCAGCAACAGTTCATAGTTGGTTTGAGCCGTTAATATCTCTATCTCAAACATGTCCATTTGAGTACGTACCACATCCAAAGCCTGGGTGCCGATTGAACCTGTAGAACCAAAAATAGCAATGCGTTTTTTGGGCGCTGACGCCATATAAACCTTTTTACTTTTAAAAAAAACTAATAAGAGGGGCAATTTACTGTATTAAACGGTTCAAAGCTGCATTCACTTTGTCAAAGTTGAAAGATGCAAGGATCTGTTGCATATGCTTTGCTATGGCTTCGTTTTGAAGATTACCTATAGAACCTTCATGTGTATGGTTGATATGGGTATCATATATAAATTTTCCCTGTTCTATATCACTGCCTATTTTTTTATATGCATCCCTGAAAGGCATGCCCTGTAATACCAGTTTGTTTACTTCTTCCACACTAAAGAGGTAGCTGTACTTTTTGTCGGCTAAAATATCTTTTTTTATGGAGATGTTTTCAAACATAAGCGTGGCCATATCCATGCACTGATGTAAAACTGCGAAGGATGGAAACAGGTTTTCCTTCAACAACTGCAGATCCCTGTGGTAACCACTGGGCAGGTTGCTGGTCATCATACTTATTTCATTGGGCAACGATTTGATGCGGTTGCAATGAGAACGGATCAGTTCAAATACATCCGGATTCTTTTTATGAGGCATGATGCTGCTGCCGGTAGTTAGTTCAGTTGGAAAACTAATGAAATCGAAATTTTGATTGAGGTACAAACAGGCATCCATACTCATGCGGGATAAGGTATCTGCTACATTTGCCAAAGCCTGTGCAGTGATCCGTTCTGCCTTACCACGCCCCATTTGTGCATATACGACATTATAATTCAGGTCATCAAAGCCCAACAGCTCCGTGGTAAGTGTTCTGTTGATAGGAAAAGATGAGCCATAACCTGCCGCACTTCCCAAAGGATTTTTATTAGTAACGTTGTAGGCTGCACGCAATGTTTCCACATCATCAACCAGGCTTTCTGCATAAGCACCAAACCACAATCCGAAAGAGGAAGGCATAGCTACCTGCAAATGCGTGTACCCGGGTAACAGGTGATCTTTAAATGTTTCACTTCTTTGTTGAAGCAGCGCAAAGAAGGATTCAATATGTTTTACCAGCTGCGTTATTTCGTGGCGGAGGAATAATTTTACGTCTACCAGCACCTGGTCGTTACGGCTGCGGGCCGAATGGATCTTTTTGCCAACGTCTCCTAATTTTTCCGTTAATAAAAATTCTACCTGGGAGTGGATGTCTTCCATACTATCGTCGATAGAAAATTCGTCTGCTGCTATTTCTTTATAAATGATCTTTAATTCACTACAAAGCTGTTCTGCTTCTTCATGGGTTAGTAAACCAACACTGGCCAGCATTTTAGCGTGAGCCATATTTCCCAATACATCGAAAGGCGCCAGCATAATATCAAATGCACGGTCGTTGCCAACGGTGAAGTTTTCAACTGCTTTATGGGTGTCTGTATTTTTTTGCCACAACTTCATTTCAATGGATAATTGTTTAATTGATAATTGATAATGTTATTAATCTGGAGTTCCATTTTTTTTTTGAATGATAAGTCATTTGACTAATCTAATGATATTTTAAATCTAAAGAATTATCCATTATCCATTTCTTCATTATCCATTCTTTTAACATCCATTAATTTCCCCAGCCATTCAATATAAAATTCCACTCCCTCGGCTATCCATCTCACTTCTACAAACTCATCCGCACTATGACTTTGCCCGCTAAACCCGGGACCACATTTTAAAGATGGCAGGGGTATCAACGCCTGGTCGGAAGCTGTAGGTGAACCGTAGGAAATTTTACCCAAAGCTATGCCTGCCTTTACAACCCGATGATTGATATCAATGGAGGAAGAGCGCAATCTTGTACTTCTTGCTGTTACTTCCACATCTATATGCTGCTCAATAATTTCCAGTATTTCCTCATGTGTATAAACATCTGTCACCCTTATATCCACCACAAAACTGCAGGAAGCCGGAACAACATTATGGGCTTTGTTTTCGGTAAAAACGGAGGTAACAGACATTTTTATTTCCCCCAATGCAGGAGATATTTTTTGGAAACGAAAATTTTTAAACCATTCAATTGCAGTCATTGCCTTGTAAACCGCATTCTCCCCTTCTTCTCTTGCGGCATGACCTGCTTTGCCGTGGGCAATACAATCCAGTACCAGTAAACCTTTTTCGGCAACAGCCAATTGCAGTTCTGTTGGTTCTCCTACTATTGCAAAACTATCTTTGTGTGTAAAAAGGCTGCTGAAAATTTTATCGCCGAATAGTTTTTCAATGCCATTCTTTCCGCTGATCTCTTCCTCTGCGGTGGCTGCCAGCACTATGTTATAAGGTAAAGCCATTGCTTCATAATAATAAAGGAAGGCAGCAACCAGGCAAACCAGGGAGGCCCCGGCATCGGTGCTTCCAAGCCCATACAACTTTCCTTCTTCTATCGACGGTAAAAAAGGATCACGGGTATATTTTAAATTGGCGGCTACCGTATCATGGTGAGAGTTGAGCAGTATTGTTGGTTTATTGCTATCATAAAATTTATTGATCGCCCATATATTGTTAGCTGCCCTGTTGGTAATAATGTTTTCCGGTTGCAAAAACTGCTCTATACACGCTGCAGTATGCGCTTCATCTTTGCTTGGCGAAGGAATAGCTATTAATGATTGTAGCAATTTTACTGCATTGGAAGATAGTATCGTCAGGTCTTTATTATTCATGTTCCATTAAGGTACCTGATTCATTTTTAATAAGCAGGTCAAGTTTATCTGCGTGGCCAACGCACACCGATCGCACACCTGCGTCCAATGCGCTAAAAGCATTCTGCAATTTTGGAATCATACCATCAGATATTGTACCTGCCTTTTTCATTTGCATAAAAGATGAAAGCGTAATAGCCGGTATCACACTGTTATCATTATCCGCATTTCTTAATACCCCGTTCTTTTCAAAACAATAAATGAGTGAAACATCGTACAATGAACTCATACCTTTGGCCAGTTCCTGTGCAATGGTGTCTGCATTGGTATTTAATAAAGTGCCTTTGGCATCATGTGTAAGGGGTGCAAACACCAGGCTGATATCCTGCTGCAATAACAGGCTAATCAACGGTGCATTAATGGCATCCACATCTCCTACAAAACCATAATCAGTAACAGGATGCATTCTTTTATGGGATAAAATAGAATTTCCATCTGCACCGGAAAGCCCCAGGGCATTGCAATGTTTTGCCTGCAGTGCCGCAACTATATTTTTATTCACAGATCCCGCATACACCATCGTCACCACTTTTAATGTCTCGGCGTCTGTTATCCGCCTGCCATCTATCATTTCCTGGGGAATGTTCATTGCTTCTGCTACGCCTGTTGCCAGTTTGCCACCGCCATGAACTAAAATTTTATGATCCCTGATTACAGAAAATTTATCAAGAAACGATGAGAGCTTAACTTCGTCGTCAATGATATTGCCACCAATCTTTATGATGTAAAGTTTTTTCATTTTGTTTTATCACCGCTAAGGGGCATAATTCTTACTTAGCGTCTTTACGTCTTTGCGGTTAATTATTTTTTATAATCTCAGCGATAACCGCCTGGGCTGCCCATACCCTGTTGGCTCCCTGCTGTGTTACCAGGCTGTTGTCTCCATCAAGTACCTCATCACTCAATTCTACATTTCTTCGCACCGGCAGGCAATGCATTACTTTGGCGGCATTGCTGTTCTTTAATTTTTCTTCCGTCAGCATCCAATTCTCTTTTACTTCCGGCATGGAGCCGTATTCATTAAATGAACTCCAGTTTTTTACATAAACAAAATCTGCATCTTTTAATGCTTCAGATTGATCATGAAGGATGATTGCGCCATTAGTAAATTGTTCATCTAATTCATAACCTTCCGGGTGGGTAATTACAAAATCAGCTTCACCCCATGCATTCACCCATTGTGCAAAGGAGTTGGCTACACACTGCGGCAAAGGTTTTATATGAGGCGCCCATGTTAAAACGATACTGGGCTTCTTCCCTACCGGCCACTCTCTACTCCCCACTACCTCCATCATCGTAATAATATCTGTTAACGACTGCAAAGGATGCAACGTAGCACTTTCTAAACTAATGACGGGCACGCCGGTATATTTTATAAACTGGCTGATGATGGTTTCTGCATAATCTGCTTCCCTGTTTTGCAAGGATGGAAATGTGCGGATACAAAGTATATCAAAATAGCTTCCTAAAACCGGTGCGGCATCCCTGATATGTTCTACTGTGGTTCCGTTCATAACAGCTCCTTCTACAAATTCAAGTGCCCAGCCTTCCTTGTCTACATTGAAAACAATTGTTTCCATACCCAGGTTCTTTGCGGCTAACTGGGTACTGATACGGGTGCGCAAACTTGGATTTAAAAATAATAACCCTATTTTTTTGCCTGTCCCCAATGCAGCATCTTTTAAAGGATCTGCCTTATACGCCAATGCCTCTTGCATCAATGCATCTAGATCAGCCACATCATTAACAGAAATAAATTGCTTCAATTGTATGTTTTTTTATTATTCATAAATGAATTACACCGCTCACTAATTCCTAATTACTGGTTAACTCTTCAACTCCAATTTCAAGGCTTCCAAAAATCTATCAGCTTCTTCCTTGCCAATATTCAATGCAGGTAACAAACGTATCACATTTGGTTTTGCTTCCCCTGTAAATATTTTATGCTTCGCCAATAAATGCTTCTTCACTTCTTTTTTATCTGCCGGCAATTCAATGCCGATCATGAGGCCACGACCACGCACCTCTGTGATGCGGGGTATTTTTTTCAGTTCACCCAATAAATAACTGCCGGTCAATTCCGCATTTTTCATCAGATCCTTCTCTTCTATTTCTTCTAACACGGCAAGCGCTGCTGCACATGCCAGGTGATTGCCGCCAAAGGTTGTACCCAGCATAAAATGTTTGGCTGTAAATTTTGGAGCGATGGAGATACCCGCCACAGGGAAGCCATTGCCCATACCTTTAGCCATGGTATAGATATCGGCGTTTATGCCGGAAATATCATGTGAATAAAACCGGCCGGTTCTTCCATAGCCGCACTGCACACTATCCGCGATAAATACCGCATTGTTTTCATCGCAAAGCATGCGGATCGTTCTTAAAAATTCAGGAGTAGCCTCAATGATGCCACCCACACCCTGTATGCCCTCCACTATAACAGCTGCAATGGTATTATTATTAAAAGCGCCTCTTAAAGCAAACTCATCATTGAAGGGAAGAAATAAAATATTTTCTGTTTCGTTTACCGGGGCAACAAGGGAAGGATTATCTGTTGCAGCAACCGCCAGTGAGGTACGGCCATGAAAAGATCTTTTAAAAGCAATCACTTTTTTCCTTCCATTATAAAAGGAGGCCAGCTTCAAAGCATTTTCGTTGGCTTCTGCCCCTGAATTGCATAGGAATAACTGGTAATCTTCTTTCCCCGAGATCCTTCCTAATTTTTCTGCCAGCTCTACCTGCAAAGGAATTTTTACGGAGTTGGAATAAAAAGCTATTTTATGCAATTGGGCCTCAATTCTTTTGACCCAATGTGGATTGGTGTGGCCAATACTTATGACTGCATGACCGCCATACAGATCTAAATACTCATTCCCTTTATCGTCCCATACTTTCGAGCCCTCGGCTTTTACTATGGTGACATCATTTAGTGGATATACGTCGAATAAATTCATAAAAAGTAAAAGGTTTAAGCTGTAAGGTTTGAGGAAATTCACCGCCTGGTTATATTTTTTTTCTCCTCTCAGAAATTTGAGCTTTTGGTTTAAGCCTCACGGCGCTCATTCTTTTGGTTTCAGAAGCCGGAGCCTTTTAGCTTTAGCCCCGTTGTTTCATCCAGGCCAAAAAGCAAATTCATATTTTGCACGGCCTGGCCGCTGGCCCCTTTTAGTAAATTATCAATGGCTGAATGCACTACTAATTTGCTGCCTGCTTTTTCTAACTGTATTAAAGCCTTATTGGTATTCACTACCTGTTTCAAACTGATAGGTTCTTTGCTGATGGATACGAACGGATGGTTGCTATAAAATTTATTGTACATGACGGTGAGTTCTTCCATACTCAGGTCGCAGCTTAATTGTGAACTGATAAAGATTCCCCTGGTAAAATCGCCTCGCCAGGGAACAAAACTCAGGTCTATCCCATCTGCATTTTGCAATTGTAACAATGATTGTCCTATTTCGCCCAGGTGCTGGTGGCTCAGTGTTTTATACGCCTGTATATTATTGGCTCTCCAGCTAAAGTGCGAGGTTCCGGAAAGCGATTGCCCGGCACCGGTAGAACCTGTAATTCCTGTTGTATAAATATCGCCCAACAATCCTTCTGCCGCCAGTGGTAATAAACCTAACTGGATGGCTGTGGCAAAACAACCCGGGTTGGCAATGCTATTTGCTTTTTTTATTTCATCCCTGTTCAATTCCGGCAAACCATACACAAAAGTTCTGGTACCTGTTGTTGCATCTTCCGTTAAACGAAAATCATTCCCGATATCAATCAGTTTTACCCCGGGCGGAATATCATTTTGCTCAACAAATATTTTAGCTTCACCATGTCCTGCGCAAAAGAATAAAACATCAATATCGAAATGATGATCCCCAGCAAACAAAATATCTGTTTCACCCAACATATCTTCATGTACTTTGCTCAATATATTGCCGGCATTGCTCCTGCTTTGTACAAAGGCAATTTCCGCGTCGGGATGATTGAGCAGTATCCTGATCAGTTCTCCGCCGGTATATCCTGCGCCGCCTATGATGCCTGCTTTTATTTTCATTTTATTTTTTTATATCACGAATTACAGGCACGAATTATACGAATTTTCAATGCTGTTAATTATGACCGCCCGTACACCTTTCTTATTCCTTATTTCTTATTTTACAAGGAGTGATAGATATTATTCTGGTTGCCAAATATCTTAGAAAACCCCCGTACATCTGCCCCACTCCAGCCTGAATTCATTTCGCCATAGCTGCCAAATTTACTGCTCATTAAATCATAGGGAGATTCTATACCTGCTACCATAAACCTGTAAGGCATCAACTCTATAAATACATCCCCGGTTACTCTTTGCTGGCTGTTCTCAAAAAATGCCTCTATATCCCGCATGGCAGCATCCATTACCTGGCCTTCGTGCAGCCAGTTGCCATAAAATTGTGCCAGCTGGTCTTTTAAATTGAGTTGCCATTTGGTGAGTACATGTTTTTCCAAAGCATGATGCGCTTTTAAAATAACCATGGGCGCAGCAGCTTCAAAACCCACCCTTCCCTTTATGCCTATAATGGTATCACCTACATGTATATCTCTTCCAATGGCATATGGACCGGCTATACTTTGTAAATATTGAATGGCTTCGGTTGGATGACCAAATTGTTGGTCATTTACATTTGTAAGCTGACCTTTGACAAATGACAATTTAACGGGCTCTCCTTTTAGTGAAGTGTTTAACTGGGTTGGCCAGGCGGCTTCCGGCAACATACCATTGCTTTTCAAAGTTTCTTTTCCGCCTACGCTTGTTCCCCATAAACCTTTATTAATTGAGTAGACAGATTTTGCAAAATTCATGTCTACTCCTTTTGCCTGCAGGTATTCCACTTCGGCTTCCCTGCTTAGTTTCATATCCCTGATGGGGGTAATAATTTCAACAGCAGGCAAGAGGCTATTAAAGATCATATCAAAACGAACCTGGTCGTTACCGGCGCCGGTACTGCCATGCACCACTGCTTTGGCATCCATTTTTTTTGCATGTGCTGCAATGTTTAATGCCTGGCTTAGTCTTTCTGCGCTTACACTTAAAGGATAGGTATTGTTTTTTAATACATTGCCAAACACCAGGTATTTTACAATATTGTCGTAATATGATCTTACTGCATCAATGCTTGTATGTGTTTTAACGCCAAGGTTGTAGGCATGCGCTTCAATATCCTGTAATTCTTTTTCACTGAATCCCCCGGTATTTACCAGCACAGAATGTACTTCCAGGCCTTTTTCCTGCGTTAAATAAATTGCGCAGAAAGTAGTATCCAGTCCGCCGCTAAACCCAAGTACTACTTTGGTACCGGGCTGGAGTGCTGTTTGTAAAGTTTCTTTATTAATACTCATTTTTATTACACAAATTTTATTTTTTTGTCACGAATTGTAAAACGAATTGCACGAATTTTCTAATACTTGACAGATCATAGTTCCCAGCAGAGATCGCAACTTTCTAATTCCTTATTTTCCTTTCTTATTGCTTATTTCTTATTTTTCAGCGTCTAAAAACCATCTTATTCCCACCTGCACCTTTTTGTTTCTTTTCAAAGCGCAGCATGCGGTTCTTTTTTATTTTCATAAAACGCTCGTATAGTTTTGAATGCGTTTTAAAATCCTGCGCAGTTTCTTCCGGCTCATAATGATCGGCAGGATCGTATAACATAGCGGTACACATACAATTTTTTCTGTCTTTACTCATCAGTATTTCAAAGTTCACACAGCTTTTGCAACCTGTCCAAAATTGTTCGTCGTTGGTGAGTTCGCTGTAGGTTACAGGCTCATAGCCGAGGTCAGAATTGATCTTCATCACCGCCAGGCCCGTAGTTAAGCCAAATATTTTTGCCTTTGGATATTTTAATCTTGACAATTTAAAAACGGCTTCCTTGATCTTCTTAGCTACACCAGTTTTACGAAAAGCCGGTGAAACGATCAACCCGCTGTTGGCCACGTATTCTTCATCGCCCCAGGCTTCAATGTAACAGAAGCCTACCCATTCACCTGAAGTGGTGACAGCTATAACAGCCTTGCCTTCATCCATTTTGAGCGCCACATAATCCGGCGAACGTTTGGCTATACCGGTACCTCTGGCCCTGGCACTGGCTTCCATTTCGGCGGTGATGATGGGGGCGTAATCGGCATCTGCAAATGTTGCAGTACGAACAATGATATCAGTTTGTTCCAATTTGATAAAATTGAAAAAGATGATGTAAATATGATGTCAGGAGAAAAATGCAGCAACTGTGTGCTGTGTGTCCGGGGGGGCTTCTTCACTGATAGGGGCAGTTGGTTATGCTCGGCCTATCAGCAACCACGTCGGGGTCGGGGTACTGTTACAGTAGAAACGGGGGAATGATATGTAAGGTTATGTTTCAACTTTGTAAACTAATTTGTGAATGCAAATATAGCATTCTGCTCATAAAATGACGGATTCAAATATTAATATTTTGTTAGTGTGTGAAAATCAGCATCTCAGCGATAAAATTCAGTTGCTATTTGATGGTAGCTATTGCCACGGCATCCATATCTGTAAATTCTTTATTCTCCCCCGCCATACCCCAGATAAAACCATAACTGGAAGTTCCTACACCAAAATGCATGCTCCAGGGAGCTGACAATACGGCTTCGTTGGAGGCAATTACGAGGTGCCGGGTTTCCTGTGGTTCACCCATAAAATGCATCACCCGGTGCGCTTCATTTAAATCGAAATAAAAATAGGATTCCATCCTGCGGGTATGCGTATGTGGTGGTACCGAGTTCCATACACTTCCTTCTTCCAAAGTAGTTAACCCCATTACCAGCTGGCAACTTTGAATGCCATCACTGTGAATGTACTTGTAGATGGTTCTTTTGTTGGAAGTGGCGATATCGCCCAGGTTAACCGGTGACGCTTCTGTCTTTGTCATTTTTTTATTGGGATAATTTTGATGCGCCGGCACCGATAATAAATAAAACATCGCAGGAGATGCTGCATCATCACTTGAAAAGCTAACCGCCTGTGTGCCCTTTCCCAGGTAAACACATTCCAGTTTTTCCAGATTATATTCTACCCCGTCGGCAGTAACTTTTCCATTGCCGCCAATATTGATGATGCCCAGCTCCCTTCTTTCCAAAAAATACCCGGCTTTTAATTCGCCTTCAATGGGCAGATCAATTGCACTGGCTGCAGGAACCACTCCTCCAACTATCATGCGGTCGTAGTGAGAATACGTCAACTCAATTTTGCCAGACTGCATTAAATTTTGTATCAAAAAATTCTCTCTTAATTCTTTGGTGGTCATGCCCGCAGTTTCTTTGGAGCTGTTTTGAAATCTGATCTGCATCTTAATTTATTTTAAACTATTTATTTTACAAAGTTATTTGTTGCTGTTCTTACACCATCATTCAACACTTCCAGCACATAAGACCCCGGTTTCAATTTTTCAACATTGATGTTGATGAATTGCGCATTGCTTTTTTGTTGCAGCAATACAACTCCTGCAATATTCAATATTCTTATCAAACTATTTTTTTGTAAACCACTGATGTTAATGGCTGTTGTTACAGGATTCGGGTAGAAAGATATAGCATTTTGATCACCCGGTTTTACTACAACGATTTCGCTGTATTTAACTTCTCCATTCAACCCAATAATTTTTAAGCGATAATAGGTGATGGCTGTCAGGGATATGGGGTCGGTAAAAGCATAGGTATTTCTTTGTGCTGCATTTACAAAACCAATGCTGACAAAATTTGTTCTGTTGGTACTTTTTTCCACTTCATATTTTTGTATCGAAATTTCGCTGCTCACATTCCAGCTTATATGCGCCTTTGTTCCCTGCAGTGTTCCTGAAACAGAATGGATATCAACCGGTAATACCGAACCGGTTCTGGTAACAATAAATGGTGAAAAATTATCGAAGGAATGAGTTGCTGTATTAATCGTATTATTTCCTGTACCGCCGCCATCTTCCCAGGCTGTGCCATTGTGCCTGGCCACACCAATCAATACATCGGGGTAACTCGCAAATGCAGATCCTTCCAAAGCATTTGTCCAGTTCAAAGTTACCGCTGTAGTACCTGTACCTGTAATCCGATCAATTGTCCATACGGCATCTACCACACTTGATTTTTGCGAAGCAGAAAATGCAGTACCGGCGGTTGTTCCTTCAATGGTAACTCCTTCAAAAACGCTCACGGCAAAATCTGCTGCAGACGGAACTGTTATGGTAACAGGTAAAAAGTTAGCTGCAGTTCCAATAGGCAAAGTGGCAGCCGTGGTAATGCCATCAACCCGCAATACGCCTACATCATTACCCAGCCTGTTGCTTACAATATATTTTGCCGAACTGAAAGGTGCGCCCTGGATGGCAGTACCATTTAGTATTCTTACTGTATCCAACGCACGGATATTTAAGATACCGGAATTTAAGGTAAGCGTTCCTGCAAGCCTTGTGTTGTAATTGGTGGTAATGGGTGCATTTACAACAAGGTCTCCTAATGTTACGCTGCCCGTGGCAGTAGTGCTTATACCAAATGGATTACTGGTTGCCGCATCAATAATATAATTGGTACCTGTTTGATAAGATTTTGAACCGGCACCGGTAACACTTCCTGTCGCAATATCAAAACCATTTGCATTGGCGGTTTGTAAAGTGGCGGTGTCTGTTTCAAAACTATAGGTGCCGCCTGCCTGTGTACTCAAAGCAGGCTTTGATAAATAAATGATATTGGCAGAAGCTCCAAAACCGATCACATTGGTATTGGGTGATAACCCCGGCCCCGTAACACTATAACCGGTGATACCCGCAGGTGCTGCAAAAGACAACTGGTAAGAACCTGCTGTGGCGGTACCTGTTCCACCAACACCAATGGATGCAACACGTGAGGTAAATGTTCCTGCGCCTGCAATACGGCCATTTGTGCCGAAATTTATTTTACCTACAATATTTGTAGCACTGGTGACCGTGATGATTTTTGTTAAGATGACATCACTGAAATTAGCAACAGTGAAATTAGGTATCTCAATAACGCCTGTTCCTGAAATGGTTTGAGGCGAATGTCCACCCATTACCAGCCCGTTACTGCCACTGGGGAAAGTGAAAAAACCATTCACCGTCAGGTTTCCTAATACCGGTGTTTGCCCGGAAGTATGCGTAATAAAATAGGAAGCGTTATCTATAGTTAAATTGTCTATACGATATACAGGACCATCGGCTTTGAGTGTATCTCCATTTTGTATAATTACATTGGCAAATGATTTTTGGTTTACCCAGGAAGAGCTTGCATAAGCAGTGCCATCCAAATAACTCACATTAGATCCTTTCACATAAAAATTACTGCCCGTTTCAAAATTGGCAAATTGTACCGCCGAACTGTTTCCAAACGGACTTCTGCCTGAATAATAATGCAACGAAGAACCCGTTTTGAACAAAACGGTATTGTTGCCCGAACCATTGAAGGGCGATACGGTGGTAGAATCGGTAACATGGCATTCGCCACCATTTTCGAATACCAGGCCGGTGGGGGAAAGCGATGTAATATAGCTCGCCGTATGTGATGTTTGAGATAGCGGGCTGATGTAGAAGATACCGCTAACAGAACCGCTAGCGGTGGTTGGCACTGTTGGTAGTCCCAGTAAAATGCGAACATTGTAATTGCTTTGATCGCCCAATGTTACAACAGACCCGCCATTGATGACAAAATCAGCGAGGGCTGTTCCTTCTCCCTGGATACTAATGTTGGAACTTCCCACAGCGCTGCGGCTGAACTGCACATTTACATTGTTTTGAAAGATCATTCTTGCTACCGTGTCGCTGCTTGAATTAAGCACAACATTACCGGTGGCAGGCGTTGCTCCTCCCACATTACTCCCATCAAAGATCAAAACATCTGTATATTGGGCACCGGCTACTACACGTGTATTGCCCAGGCCATCCAGTTGTGTATTCCAGTTGTTGTCGGAGGTAAAACTGGCCGGCCCGTTGCCGCCTGTCCAATAATAAGTAGTTTGAGAAAATGCAGTCAGGGTAAATAAACTGCACAGTAAAAAAGTAAAATTTAATTTCTTCATAGCAAACAATTGAAAAGTGAAAAATGTATAAGTAAGAAAGCATTTATTATTGTTTATAAAACCTGCCAACATATCGCACTCCTGCATCATGCATTTGAATAAAATACATTCCCGCAGGCATATTAGGCAGCTGTTGATTTACCCCCGCATTAAGGCTACCGGCTGAACCTGACATATTACAGATATTTTTTCCTTCGCTGCTGCTAACAGTAAGGAGCAGATTTCTATTGGTTGAATTGATATCCAGTTGGATCTTATTAGATACAGGGTTAGGATAAAGGTGTAAACTGTTGCCAGCGTTGCCACTGAACTTAACCAGCCTGGTATCAGAATAAACAAACTGGTCATTGATATCCGTTTGTTTAAGCCGGTAGTAATTATTGGTTGGCAATGGTTTTTTGTCAACAAAACTGTATTCCTTTTGCTGTTGGGTGTTGCCAGCTGCCGGTAAAGTAGCAAGCGTTTCATAACGAATTCCGTCAGCAGATCTTTCTACAATAAATGTTTTGGTATTGAATTCGGATGAAGTAGTCCAGTTCAGCAATATTTCGGCCTTTTTTTGACTGGCGTTAAATCCTACAAGCTGTACAGGGAGTACAACTGCGCCTTCCGAAATAGAAAACAAACTAAACCGGATGCTTTCATCTCTCAGATCGGCCGGGGTATTGAGGCTGCGATAAATACCCCATTTTGGTCGTACAAAATTATTGTCAGGCCGGATGGTACTAATATTATTATTGCTGTAAGAAAGCAGGGTTGCATTATCGCTCACCCTTTTGATGTAGATATTATAAAAACCGTTAGCCGAGAGAAAAACCTGTTCTGTTGCTTCTACCCAGGTACCTTCAAACGGAGCCAGATTTACGATAGCATATTTTACAGTACCGGAAGTGCCATTGGCAACATATATCAATTCTAATTTATTGGGTGTTCCTTTTCTAACGGTTAAAGTAAAAATTGGTTGATCTTCATCCCCACCCACTGCCTTTACCTGGTGTATATGAGTGAAGCTCGACGAAGGTTTGAAGCCAACCGGAATTTTAAACCTCCATTTATAATTAACAATTTCTCCCGGCCTGCCTTTTAAGCTCTCCGGCGAAGCGTCATATGTTTTTATTTCTACCCGCTGGCGGTCAAAATTAATGCAACGGTCATTATCGGGTGTAACGTGCGCATAAAATTCAAATGCATACTGGCTAATATCTGTATCAAATACTTCTGCAATGTGCCGGCCAAATTCAGGATGAACACATTCCGGATCTTCTACTGCATTATATCCCGGCGCCAGTACGCTGTTTATAAGTTCGTAGGTATTGCCCGGACCGTTGGCAGTTAAAGTGGTTTGTGCTTTGGTATTAAATACAAAAACCACAAACAATAAAATAATATCGGCGGCAGCAATCTTTTTCATTATTTAAAATTGGGCAGGTCTAAAATAAATTTCATGATGGCTTTGTTTACCTCGCTGTTTTTTTCTTTTTCAAACTTGCCATGCTGGCCACCTTCTACGGTAATAAATTCAGTGGTAACACCCACTTCTTTAAACTTTTTATGCAGTTCTACAGATTGCTGGTAAGGCACTGTAGGATCAGCGTCGCCATGAACAATAAATGTAGGAGGGCTATTTTTAGTTACATAACTGATGGGAGAAACAGACGCCGCAAATTTTTGATCATTGGCTTTATCACCTAACCAGCGGGTAGCTGATTTACTGGTTACATTTTTGCCATAACCCCAGTCCCATACATCGGTGATACCATATTTATCAATGATGGCTGCCACCTTTATGTTTTCTACACCGGGGCAATTGCCGTCAAAGCGATGATCGTTGGCCAGCAGGCCACCCATCAATGCAAGATGCCCGCCGGCACTGCCGCCCATGATCACAATCTTGTTGGGGTCGATGTTTAGAGCTGCTGCATTTTTTACTAAATAGATCAATGCACAACGAATATCTTCTACTGCAGCCGGGGCAGTAGCCTGGCCTGTTAAACGATATCCTACGTTAGCAACGGCGAAACCCTGTTTAAAAAAAGTATTGAATCCGGTCTGTGATTCTTTTTGTCCCTTATTCCATCCACCTCCATGAATATTGATCACAACAGCCGCCGGTCCTTTTTCTTTGGGTGCGAGGTAAAGGTCCATTCTGCCATCCCAGTCTTTTACTTTTGCATACACAACATTGAGTTGTGCGGTGTAGCCTGCAGGGTATTCTACTGGTTTAAAAGTAACAGTGGTATCTGTTTGAGCAGAAGTATTTGCAGCAACAAAAAGACAAATCGCAAAAAATATTTTCTTCTTCATATTTTATCATTTATGTTTATCAACACCTGTAAGGTTTTAACAGCTTACAGGTATTATTGATTAATAACTTGGATTTTGAGGAATGACCAATTGTGTATTGGTATCAATCTCCCGCTGGGGAATGGGCAATAAAAAACGATCTGTAACCACCAGGGCCTGCAATTCTGCCAGTGTTGGCGTTGGCGGCAAATAAGTTCTGTAATGCGATTGGTATTCATCTGCAAAATGATCTTTCATTCTTTGCTGTGCGGTAACGGTCGTCATGGTTACATTAAACCTTATAAGATCAAACCAGCGTTGATTTTCAAATGCAAATTCTATTCTTCTCTCTTCACTCAATGCATTTTCAAAACGTGCAACTGTTGATAATGAATCCATCGTGTAATTTACCAGTCCTGCACGTGGCCTTACACTATTTAACAAATCTATACTTGGTTGTGAATAGCCCTGTGCTTCTGCCATCATTAATAAAATATCAGCATAGCGCAATACCGGCCAATCGCTTTCACCATCATCTACCTGTGTTACGGGGAAAAGATATTTTTTTACATACCATTTTGCCGCGGTACCGGTGCCTGTTACTCCAATTAAATTTGGTTTCCGCAGGTCACCGTTGGTTAAAGTATCCAGCTCTGCTGTGGGATAATTTAATCCATCACCATCGCCATTAATGATGGTGGACCCTGTACCCAATGGCGCAAAGGTGTTTCCAAAATGTGAGCCCAGGCCTAAACCGCCAGCCTTGTATCTGACTGCAAAAAGTATTTCGCTATTCATTTCTTCTCCAATCGAAAAAACTGCAGTGTAAGTTGGTCGCAGGGAGTGACCGCTGCTGTTAATAATATCCTGCAAATGCGGCACTGCTTCAGCCTTTCGGTTTAATGTAAGATACACCTTAGCCAAAAGCCCCTTTGCAGCCCAACGTGTAGCTCTGCCCAGGTCGGCAGAGAATGCCGGCGAACTCATTTGACCATAGGTTTGCATTTTAAGATTGGCAGCTGCGTTTACAAGGTCAGCTTCTATTAATTTATAAATATCAGCTACAGCAACCCTATTCATTGTTTTTGCTTCGGTGGTCGTTATGTCTTTATGTACTAAAAAAACACCGCCAAATAATCTAACCAAATTAAAATAATGATAGGCCCTGATGAACATGGCTTCCCCAGCCAATTGTTTACGATCCGCTTCAGTAATTGGAATGGTAATATCTTTAAATGTAAGTATCCCCGATGCCGGATCGTATACAACACCTAATTTTTCCAAAACGATATTTGCATTGCGAATATTACTGTACGTGGCAAGCCAGTAGTTATAAATTTGTTGTTGCGTGGTAGCTGGAATAAACATATCCAGGTCACTCAAATCCCTGTTGGAAGATGCCGTACTACCCGGGGCTCCCATCTTTGAATTATCGCTTCTCAACTCCGTAAACATCCATTCATTAAAAAGCGGTCTTTGCATTCCATTGTAGCACCCGGTTAGCGCAGACCTTACTTCATCCGTATTCGCATAAAAGTTTTTAGTATCAATATTTGATTGCGGATATAAATCGATTGTTTTTTTACAACCCAGAAAACCAAGGCTGCAAAACAAAAGGATGTATTTAATATTTTTCATTTTGATCTTTTTTGGAAATTAAAAATTAATGTCTATACCAAATAAAACTGTGCGTGGCATTGGAAAACCGCCCCGCTGGTAGCCATCAACCAAAGGTGTATTGTAAACACCGGATGTGAATCGTGCTTCCGTGGCAATGCCCCTGTAACCGCTGGCGCTATTGAAAAATAAATTTTGTCCTGAGAAATAAACACGCAATGAACTAAGCTGCATTCTTTTTGCAAGGGCAGCCGGTAAGGTGTAACCAACCACCACTTCCCTTAAAGCCATGTAGGAAGCATCTTCCACTACATAATCAGTCAACATCCAGTTAAAACCGATAGTTGAATAAGGCGTTTTGCCATCGCCTGGAAACATAGGACTCAACCAGCGATTGCTGTTGTAATTTTTGTTGTAACGTTTTGTTTCGTTGTAGTTGGGATCACCATTTATTAACTGGCCGCCCTTTACACCTTGTAGTAAAAAGCTAACATCAAGTGCTTTAATAGTAAAGCTATTATTGAGGCCCCAGGTAAATTTAGGATAAGGGCTGCCAATTACAGTTCTGTCATTTGCATCTAAAACATTATCGCCATTTAAGTCAACTATTTTTAACCCCCCTGGTACAAATACATTGCTAAGTGTACTGGTTAAGCCTGCCGCCTGGGCTTTTGTAATTTGGGCTTGCGATAACCAAACCCCATCGGTTTTAAAACCAAAGAATTCCACTAATGGCCGGCCGGGCATATTGCGATATAACTCTGTACGTTCACCCTGGTTAAGCAGGAAAGCTTCCTCGCCCAATTGCAGTAATTTATTTTTGTTGTGCGCCAGGTTAAAGCTGGTAGTCCATTTAAAATTCTTTTTGCGGACGTTGTTGGTCGTTAACTCAATTTCTATACCCCTGTTTTGCAACTGTCCTATGTTATTATTAAACTGGGGAGATCCGATAAATGCCATAACGGATTGCCTCAACAAAAGCTGATCGGTTTTTGACTGGTAAAAGTTCATGCTCAGGCTAACAATATTTTTGAACATACTCAGGTCAAACCCTGCGTTGTACTGGAAAGTACGTTCCCAGGTAATAACGGGGTTAGCAATAACCACCCTATTAGGGGCTTGCCCTGGAACAGTTGTACCGGTTCCTGCACCCAATGGATAATTGGCAGGATATAAAAGATCGAGCCAACCAAAATCATCTATCCGGTTGTTACCCGTAACGCCATAACTGGCCCGTAATTTCAAAGAATTGATCGTTTTTACATCCTTCAAAAAATTTTCTTCACTTAGTACCCAACCTGCGGAAACGGATGGAAAACTCCCCCATTTATTACCGGGTCCAAACTTAGAACTACCATCTGCCCGTACACTTGCAGAAAAAAGATATTTATTGGCGTAACTATACATTATCCTGCCGAGATAAGAAACCAGTCCGACCTGGTTTCTTAAATTATAACTCCCCTGCCAATTATTGTTGGCATCTACAGAAGGCTGCTCAATCTGCAATGCAGTACTGGCAGTTTGTATATTATCGCTAGGGAAATTTGTACCAATTACCTGTTCATCTCTTATCAAAGTTTTTTGCGCTGTAAACCCTGCTAATACATTAAAAGAATGATCCTTTATTTTTTTATTATAGGTCAATGTATTTTCAGACAACAGGTCAATGAACAAACGATTGTTGTAAGCGCCACGATTTACATCTCCGTCCCTGTTAGAATTTCTTTTGGCAAAATCAACTGCCTCGCTGTAATTGGCATAGATACTGCCCAGGGCTTTAAACTCCAAACCGGGTATGATGGTAAACGTCATATCTCCTGCTGATTGAACCCTGTACTCATTGGAAGTAATGGTTCTTGTTTCCATTACAGATTTTGGCGTATTGTTAGCGGTATTAAAAGGATCTAATGTGGATGTGCTTGTATACAAGGTACCATCGGGCATTAAACCACTATACATCTGTCCGTTAAAATGCCGGGCCTGTACAAAATCGCCCGGCTTAATGCTGGCCCATGTGGGAGACTGTCTGACAAAGGCCGCAGTAGTTGCTGTGTGATATACGGGCAGGAAAGATTGAAATCTTACAAAATCAATAAATCCTACAGAAGGTCTTTCTCTTTTTGTATAAGAAGGATTAAGATTAAAACTGAACTTTAGATTCTTACTCAAATTACCATCCAGTTTTGTACGCAAACTATATTTGTCATATTCACTGTGATACATCAGGCCCTGGTCTTGCTGGTAAGCCCCGGAAATAAAATATTTTAATGTTCTGCTGCCACCTGATACTGCCATTTGCAGGTTGCGAACGCTTGCAGAGCGAAGTGCCTCATCCTGCCAGTTAGTACCCATACCCTTCAGGATGGTATTTTCAACGATGTAGGCAGCACGCTCATTGTTGGCAATAATTTGTGTGCCTGTTGGAGGCGCTATGGTTGAATCCGTTGCTTTTAAAGAAGCTTCGTAATACAATAGGTTGGTATATTCAGACGTGGTCATCATCGGGTATTTTTCATATGCCGATTTGAACCCATTTGAAAATTTAAGAGAATATTTTGGTTTCTCTGCTTTACCACTCTTGGTGGTAATAATGATCACCCCATTGGCCCCCCGGGAACCGTATATGGCAGCAGAGGCAGCATCTTTAAGCACTTCCACAGATTGTACATCTGCCATGTTTACAAAAGACAATCCATCCTGTATCGGATGACCATCTACTACTACCAGCGGGCTGGCCGCAGCACTCACAGAACTTATGCCCCGTACATTTATTTTAGGTTCGGAGCCCGCTTCAGAGCTGACGTTTTGAATTTGCACACCGGCAATTTTTCCCTGCAAGGCCTGGTCAAGCCTTGACACAGGGGATTCATCCAACCGCTCATTCTGGTATTTTGAAATGGCGCCGGTTACCAGTGATCTTTTCTGCGTACCATACCCAATGATCACTACTTCATCATTGGAAAAAGGGGCAGGAAGCAATGCTATATCCAGCGTTGTTTTTCCATCGATGATAACCGTTTGCGGTGTAAAACCTACGTAGGAAAATATGAGCGTAGAAGTATTATTATTTACGCTGATTGAATAAGTTCCACCTTCCCCGGTTACCGCCCCACCCTTTTGTTTGTCTGCAAGAATATTTACTCCCTGCAAAGCCTCACCGGTGGCCTGGTTGGTTACCTTACCGGTAATTGTTTTCTTTTGCGCAAACACAGCCGTGCCTGCCAGCAAAAGGAACAACAAACAATGTAATCTTTTCATAATAGCAATTTTAGTATGTCAATCGATTTTTATGGATATAATAAGTTAGCTCTTAAGCGGTTTGCTTTTTCACCCGCCAGTGCTGTCATTTTTTCTTTACAGTTCCTGCAATTAAATTGAATGGCCGCATTTTGCAACAGGAAAAAAGCCTGCTCATATTCATACGGTTTTATCTGCGGGTACTGCCATTCTTTTTCTTTGATAAAAAACGGGTAAGCAGTTTCAAATGCTTTTTTTAAGGAAGCGCCCGAAGGGGTTACCCGGTTCCACAGATCCTCATCGGTACGTGTAGCCATTTGAGCAATATTGAAAAATGCTTCCATTACAAAGGAGGTATAATGCAACGAGATGGTTCTTTCCAGTTCCTTTGGAAAATAGCCGTTTGCATCCAGTTGCTTATCCAGCCTGCCTGCAGCGTTCAATACAATTTTATTTGCCAGTGTTTTATCCGAAATAAATAAAGCCATGGATAAACGTTGTGCATCGTACCAGGCGCCATGATTGTTATCGGCATTCATTTCGTCTGTGCCGATCTTACTGGTTTGCATCCAGTTTAAAAAAGCAGTAAACCAATCCTTCATGCCCTGCTGATGTTTTGTTGTCCAGCTTTTGGAGCCTTTCAACAATCCTATGGCATCCACCAGTTTTACAAAATGACGGGAGTCTATCATGCCAGCTCCCCTGCCTGTATTTTGCCCTTTGATGGCCTGGCCATAATTTAAATTGGGATTCATCCGGGTGGCAGTGTCTAAAAACCAAACCTGCATTAATTTAGCTGCATGGTCTGCGTATTTTCTTTCGCCTGAAAAATAATAAGCCAGTGCGAGCGTGTGTACTTCACCGCAAAGTTTTGGCATATACTCCTTGTCTTTATATTCTTTTACTTCCGGGTTTGTTTGCCCGTCTTTTCTTACATAGGGCAATCCATCTTTTGTAGCCGGATTGGGCCAATGGTATGGAGCCAGGCTCATGTAATCATGCTTGTCCCCGCTGGGTGGTACATTTTTTTTCTCTGTTACACTTACCGGGCCCCATAGTAATGCTTTGTCGGCATCCTTCAACAATAGTTTATAGGATGCAGACAGTTCAGGATCATTGGCATTTATCCTGCGTTTGTTGTTCTCCAGTGTTGTTGCATCCAGTGCAAATACAGCCGGTTCATTATTTTGCATGTAAGCTTTTGAAACACTACATGCCATGAAGGAGGAAACAAAAAACAGGAATAGTATTTTTTTAACAGGTTTCATTATCGTATAATTGAAATTGTTTTTATAAGATCAACTCCATTTCCTTTTATAGCCACTGCATACGCACCATTTGGAATACCGGTGAGATCTATTTCAGTATTGATAAAACCTCTCGGCATAAACAGGTTTTTCTTTCTCAGCAAGCGGCCGCCCATATCATAGAGGTACACATCTGCAAGTGCAGGTTTTTGTGAGTAAGTGCGTACATTTAAATTTCCTGCAGCATTTACAAATAAATAGAGGTATCGCCGCGTTGTATCACTCGCTGGTAAAACAGTGAGCCTGCCGGGTACATAAATAAAATTATAATTCTGTGATATGCCGCCGCCTGGTGTTAATGTATAATAGCCCGGCGCCGAATTGGTTTGAGCAGTTGTGGTAACTACAGGTGCTGTTGTAAGATTGCCAGCCGTTTCTCCCAATACAAAACCGGTATAGGTAACGGTAAAATCAGGGTTAGGTGTTTGCTCAATTTTTACAGTATCTCTTACTCTCACGGTAAGGGCTACCTTATTTACGGTTAAAGTTCTTACTACATTGGTTGCAGCAAAATAGCCATCGCTGCCTGCCTGCGATGCGGTAATATCTGTGGTTCCGGCTCCTGTTATATGAACAACATTTCCTGCAACCGTTGCTACCGAAACATTGCTGCTCGTGTATACAATAGGTATGGTATTATTGGTACTGCTGGCAGTAAGCATAAAATCAGCATTGCCATAATTTTTTGCCGTTAATATATTGAACGTAATGGTTTGATTTTGTTTTGCCAGGATGGTCAATGAATCATTTACAAAACTAACAGTGTAATTAGCCGCAGTTGCGCCCGAAACGGTGATGGGATATTTGCCCGGGGCCGAATTTTGTACCGCTGTTGTTGTTAATACAGCAGGTGTTAATAATACTGCAGGTGTTTCGCCCAATACAAAGCCACTATACGTTGCCGTTAGTAAGGGGTTTGGAAGCAATTCAAATTTGGTTTTTGCGTCAGCAGTAATGTTGAGCGCAGCTTTATTTACCGTTAATGGTTTTGTTACACTGGCGGCAGGGTAAAATCCATCGCTGGCCTGTGATGCAGTGATATTAGCGGTGCCTGCCCCTGTAATATGAATAGCATCGGCTATAATGGTTGCTACTGCTGCGTTATCACTCGTGTATGTAATAGGTTGCGTAGTATTTAAACTGGTTGCACCACCGTTAAAATCTGCATCCCCATAAGTTTTTGGAAGCAGGTTGTTGAATACAAACGGATCAACCTGGGCTACTGAACCAATACCATAAGATCCGGAACCTGGCACAATGGTGCGTGCTGTGTCATTTATATTATCTCCAGGCGCAAGAGGTGCACTCCACAATGTGCCCGTATTTTCTATGATCCCGATGTCTGATCCGGGTAATGATGAAAAAGCAGTTCCCTCCAGAGGGCTGGCCCATGCCAGTTTCAAACCAATGGGACCAGACCCGTTGGTGCGGTTAATATTCCACACTGCATTTACAACAGTTTGTTGCTGTAAGGTAGTAAAGGGTGTTCCGCTTATTAAACCGTTGGCGGTAATGCCTTCAAATACGGATATGTTGAGATCATTTGTTTGAATGGGGTCGAGTGTTGCCGGGAGGTAATTGTTTGGTGTACCTACTGGAATCACAGCTTCATTTAAACCATCGTATTTTATCAATGCCTGTGTACCTGTTGTTGTATTATATCCTGTAACAATATAATTCGCAGAACCAAAACTACCTGTAATACCGGCACCTGTTAAAATATGTAAAGTATCCAACGGCCTCAGTGTAAATTTTCCGTTTATACCAACATGTTGCGAAACAGAAAGATTGGTATTGGCGGTAACAGCTGCATTGATATCAGTAAAGCCTGTAACAGTTGTTATGGAGGCCGAGCCTGTTGAAATACCAAATGGTTTGGTAGTGGCTCCGTTTATGATATAATTTATGTTATTTTCAAAAGAGTGATTGCCTGCAACAATAACAGATCCCGTGGCTGCATCAAAACCATTGGCGTTGGATGTTGTTAATATTGCACCGGTTGAGTTCGCTGTTATCGCAACACCTGTGGCAGTAGCAGTTAATGCATTTGATATATAAATCGTATCCCCTGTTGTAGAAACAGAAATAATGGAGGTATTTGCAGCGATACCGGCGCCACTAATCAAATATCCCCTCATCCCGATAGAAATACCGCTGTTGCCGGTGATGATATAATTTCCTGTAACAGTATTACCCGTTGCGTTTACTGCTGCATTTATCCCTTCGGCATTAAAGGTTGATGATCCTGTTACCTGGCTGGAATTAAAATTTATTTTGCCTAATACATTAACAATATTATCTGCTTCGATATTTTTTGCCAAAGAAACATCGGCATTGTTTGCTATGATAATGCCTGCCGGGTGTAATGTTCCGGCTCCGGATATAGTTTGGGGAGCCGCGCCGCATAACATTAATTCATTGCCGGAGGCAGCTGGCGAAGTAAGATTACCATTCATAGTAATATTCCCCATCACAGCTGTTTGCCCGGAAGTATGCGTTATAAAATTACAACCTGCATCAATATTTAAATTATTGATGCGATATACAGGCCCGTCAGCCGTAAGTGTAGCGCCGTCTTCAACACTAATATTTCCAAAACTCCTGCGGTTTAAAAAAGATCCACTGCCATTATTTGCCCGGTGATGATAAGTACTGCCCGGCTCAAAAACAATGGCTGTAAAAGTCGAGTTGTTGGCAACAGGACTATATCCACCCTCATAATATAAATGAGATCCATTTTCAAACACTACCCATTTTTCTGTTGACTGGCTATTGCTTCCAAATGCATAAGAAGAGGAAGCAGAAGTAATATTAGTGGTAAAGCTGGAACCACTGGTAAACCTGAAAGAACCAGGAGTGCCTGTTAATGTATTGTCGAACCTTGCCTGTAAAGGAGTGATCATACGCAACGAACCACTCACTCTTCCTGTGGTATTACCCGCCATAGCAAACCTTAAACTACCTGTTTGAGAAATTAATCCAAGAGAACTTCCGGCTTCAATAACAAAATCTTCTCCTGCGCCGCCATTCAGGTTAAAAGTGCTCGTTCCAGCAGTTGCCCTGATAAAAGTGGCACTGGCATTGTTTATAAACTTTATTTGTGCACATGTAATACCACCATTTCCTAACACCGCAACGGTACCGGTAGCCGGGGTAGCCCCTCCCACGTTAGTGCCATCAAATATTAAAATATCTGATGGGTCAGACGAGGAAGCCCTGCTACTGCCCGATCCGTTCAGCGCCGTATTCCAGTTGGTTCCGATAGTAATGCTGGTGGTAGGCGTTGTACCGCCAACCCAATAATAAGTTGTCTGCCCATATATAATACCGGCCGATAACATCATGAACATAGTAAATAAAATTCTTTTCATATAGCGCAAGGTTTTAATCGAAATAATCAGGATTAGATATCCGTTTGTTTTTTACTAACAATAAATGTGATGCACAACCAGGCAACCGGAACCAGCAAAGCCCCGAGTACAAAAAAACTAGTGTAGCTTGTTTTGGTTAATACAGGAACCAGCCAGGTTACTATGAGTGTACCGAGTACGGCAGAAGTGCCGCTCATGCCTGCAACGGTGCCAACATTTTTTCCATGAAAATAATCGCCGGGTAATGTTTGCAGGTTATTGATAAGAAACTGGAAGCCAAACATGGTGGCGCTAATCAATGCAATGGCAATAGCCGGTTGCTCTTTCAGCTGATCTATATAATAGGCCGTAATGGAAAGCGACAGCAACATGATAATGCTGCCGATGGTGATCGCATTTTTTCTTGCCCCTACAGGCGCTGCCGATTTTTTTATGAGGCGTGCAGCATACAAACCGCCGGTTATGCCTCCGATGGCTGCGAACACATAAGGAACCCATCCAAACACGCCTACCCCGGCAAGGTCTAAGTTGAAATTTTCTTTCAGCAAATAAGGCAGCCAGGTAACAAACATCCACCATACAGGATCTATAAAAAACCTGGAAATAATAACCCCCCAGGTGTTTTTAAATTGCAATAATTCTTTCCAGGAATATACTTTTGTTTCAACAGGGGAAAGTGGTTTTTTAACCGTTGCCGAAGCAACGTTTTCTCCACTGTCATCAGAGATGCCAAGGATGTGCTGTTTTTCTTCTTCTGTTATCCACGGATGTTTATCAGGCGTTCCTTTATTAATGATAAGCCATGGAATAATCCATAATAAACCCAGGACGGCTATGCCTAAAAAGGTCATCTTCCATCCAAAGGCAATGTTCAGGTAAACAATAAAAGGTATAGCGATTACATTACCAACGGAGGCACTGGCGCCAAAAATACCCTGGGCAATCCCTCTTTCTTTTGCCGGAAACCACTCTGCATTGCTTTTAGCAGCACCCGGCCAGTTTCCTGCTTCACTGATGCCAAGAAAAAAGCGAAATACGCTAAAAGAAGCCAGGCCCCTCGCGGCAGCATGCAGCCCGATTGAAATACTCCAGCCCACAATTGATATTACAAATCCAATCCTGGTTCCAACGGCATCCATTAGTTTGCCTGTAACCGTTTGCCCGATCGCATAAGCGATCATAAAAAATGTGGTGATGAGTTTGAGTGCATCTTTACCATCTGCTTCTGCAATGCCAAAATCTTTATGAATGAAAGGCCACAGGACATTCACTGCCGTACGATCAATATAATTTATGATCGTAGCCAAAGCAATCATGCTTATGATATACCACCTTAGTCCTTTGATCTTCATTATTGTTTATTAAATATTCGTTCTTTTAAACACTGCCTTCGACAAGCTCAGGCTCACAGCTATCTATTGTGAATAAAATCTTCCCTCTTTTAAAAATCGCCTTCGACAAGCTCAGGCTGACAACTATTTAGTATCAATAAAATCTTCCCTTACCGGGCTAAACACATCTATTAGTATACCGGCCTCTATACATACCGCACCATGCCACACATTGGTGGGAATAAAGAAAGCGTCTCCGGCTTTCAGTATTTTTTTCTCACCGGCAATTTCAATTTCAAACACACCGCTTTCCACATGAGAGATCTGCGTGTGATGATGCTGGTGAACATTACCTATGCCGCCGCTTTCAAATGCTACTTTTACCAGCATCAGTCTTTCGTCGTAAGCCATGATCTTTCTTTTTACACCACCACCTAAATCCAGCCATGGTATATCTGCATTTTCAATAAATACTTTTACAGCTTCTGTTGTTCCCATTGTTTTTTTTTAATCAGTTTTAAGAGTTGGTTGTGGATCAGTTTATTTTTTTGCCATCATAAAACACGCCCACCGGACCTGTCCACGAAAAACCTGCAGCACTGTTTGCCTGCTGTTCATTCATGTTGGTATTGTGTTGTGCGATGATGAGTTTCTTATTATTCAATTCAATTTCAACTACGATGTAACTGGCATCCTGTTGCAGCACCCTGATATTTTTTACTTCTGCATAGGCACCTGCTGAGAATTCGTTGATGGGATCAAAACTGCCGTGGATCTCTGTAACGTTTACGAATAATGCATCTGTGCCTTTTTTGCGAATGATCATAGCCGGCTCGTGGCGCAAATTAAAATTGGGATCATTGGCGCCGGAACGGGTAAAGAAAACAGTACCGGCTCCCTGCACCAGGGAAGAAATGGTGTAATAGGTCCTGTTATTCAGCAAGGTCAGTTGCACCAGGCTGTCATTTACAGCTGCTTCTGCTTCTTTCCACAAATGCTGGTACCCATTCTTATTCCCCAATGTTTCCTGCCTGGCAGCATAGGATTTATATTTTACACTGGTCCATATCAAATCGCCATTATAATGAAAAGGAAGATCATATTGATGTTCGGTAGCAGCCGCAGCACTGAACAGGTCTGCAATTACTTTTTTGCCGTCGGGTAATTCGATCATGTAAACGCCTCTTTTCATTGCAATGCCTTTGTAGGCATTATCATCTTTGGCAATCACCACCTGTACATTTTTATTTTTTATACTGCTGTATAATTTATCGGCATGAAAATTTTCGGCAACGGCTTCCTTTGCCCCAAAATGGCTGGTTTCATCAGCCACGAGTGTATTGTGGGCAATGGTTTGTGCTGCATAGGTTTTTGTTTCGGGCAAATAACGGCCACCGTATTTTTGCTCCACCCCTATAAAACGCACGGCGCCGTAATCGCTTAAAATTTCATTGCCTTTGTCGTACAGGTTATAGTTCAACTTATCGTAGTGGCCATGTGATAATCCATGCGCAGAATACTTATAGATAAGCGTGGTCAGTTTTTTACCGCTGCCGCTGCGTAAAATGCTTACGCCGCCTTCGTCTCCATTTTTACCATCGGTAAATTCAACGGTTTTATAAGGAAAATAAGCAGGCAGATTTTTATTGGCTGCAATAGCTGCGGCAATACCCACGCCTCCTTTGTTTAACAATACCCTGTTTTGTTTCTCAGCCACATAAAGCAAGGCATCGTCTTTTCCATAAACATTCCAGGCTACACTGATGGCAGTTACCAGTTCGTTGGTGGTAAAATCCTTTTCTTTCAACGCATCATTCAATGCAAAAAAAGTTCCGTCAGTATTGGTTTGTTGTAAACCTCCGTCCAGCGCCTTTTTTAGAATGCTGTTGCGGTGCTGGAATATTTTTAATTCCGGTTTCGCATGGTTGAGTGCCGTTGCAAAAACATAATAAGGAAGCAAAGCGTAGCGTACATAATAAGGTCCTTCGGTGTAATAACCATCAGGCGAAAACAAGCCATCCATTAAAGCAATGAATCCTGTTTTACCATCTTTTTTAGAACCATACAAAGCCATGTCAACATAATCTTTGTTATTGGTTGCAATACCAACAATACCTATGCCTGCACAGGCCCACACTGCGTGGTTGTGTATGAGGTTGAACCAGGAGTTGAGGTCTTTTGTAATAAAATCCACTTCAGGTTTAAAAGCACCGGCTTCAATTATTTTTCTTTCAGCAGCGGTGATGCTGTGGTACACCAGGTCGTAGGCCATCCCTGTATACACCAGCCAGTTGGCATCATTTAACGCCTGCCAGAAGATACGGCCCGGTGAACTGCTGGTTGCTTCCGGGTGATTTTTTAAGGTGGGGTTAAGGGCTGCATATTTCAGCAGTATATTTTTGGTAAACGTGGCATATTTTGCTTCGCCGGTAAGGTTATACAATACACCTGCATTGAACATGAGCATATAATTCTGCTTGTGTTTATCGTGGGTGTATCCCCCGGCGGGGTCTTTTGGAAAAGGCACATCAATGTCTTTACCGAGCCATTTATCTGTATCCTTTTTTATATCGTCGTAGCTTTCTTTAAGCAAAGGATATTTTGCAATATTCTTTTTTACTTCTGCAGCTTCGGTGGTTGTAAAAAATGTAGCCGGATGCTGCTGTGCAAAAACAGCAGAGCAGCACAATAACAGGCAAAATGTTTTAAGCAATGATAACATATATAGCAAATTCAATCTTTTAAGCACTGATTTTTTAAGCACGAATTCCCAGGCACGAATTACACGAATTAAAACCAATTCAAATTCGCGTTTGAACCTTTGAACTGTTGAACTGTTGAGCTGTGACATCTACGCAAAATAAGTTCCCCCATTGATCTCCACACTTTCCCCGTTGATGAATGAAGAACTATTTCCTGCCAGGTACAATACCAGGTCTCCTACTTCACCCGCTTCGCCTTCTCTTCTCAGCGGCGTAGCCGCTGCCACATTGGTTCTCACTTCTGGTTTGGTGAACGTGTTGTGAAAAGTAGTATTGATCATACCCGGGGAAATGCAATTCACCCTGATGCCTTTGGGGCCGAGTTCTTTTGCCAGCCCACGGGTAAGGGTTAGTACCCCGCCTTTTGCAGCAGCGTAAGCCAAGGCTCCAAATCCGCCACCATCTCTTGCAGCCTGCGAACTAAAGTTTACAATGGCACCGCCCTCTGTCATAAAGGGAGCAACTGCTTTTGTAACCAGGTAAACAGATTTAAAGTTTACCTCTATCACTGCATCCCAAAATGCTTCATCCAAATCAGGTAATTGTTTACGGCCCATTAAACCACCGGCAACATTCACTAAAATGTGTATGGTGTTTCCAAAGGCTGCTGTGCAGCTGTCTATTAAATTTTTAACGGCTTCACTTTTGGTAACATCTGCCTGTACAGCGATGGCTTCCCCGCCTGCTGCCTTTATCATGGCCACTGTTTCATTTGCCTGCTCTTGGTTATGCAAATAATTTACACAAACTTTTGCTCCGGCTGCAGCCAATTTTACAGATGCGGCACGGCCAATATCACGGGCTCCGCCTGTTACAATAGCTATTTTTCCTTTGAGATCACTCATTGTATAATTTGATTCTTTGTTTAGATAATTGATGGTAAGGGGCAAAGCTGTCATCCGGGTTGGGAAAAAGAACAGGCTGAAACAAGAGAATAGTTCCCTGCAGCAATCGTTCAACACAATAATACCTTTAATAAATTACTATCCAATTTTTAAAGCCATTTGATGTTTTTCATAATTTCAATCACTTACATAGAATTTTATAAATATATTCAGCTTACACCTATTGATGATTTCTAATTTTTTGATCCCGGTAACGTTACCGGTAACGTTACCGGGATTCCCGAATTTATGAATGAATTAGCTTTACAACTCACTCTTGCCATTTTTTCATGAACAAACCTCCAACGATTAAGGATATTGCCCGCAGGCTGAATATCTCCATCTCCACTGTTTCCAGGGCTTTGCGCAATGCATCTGATGTAAACGCGGATACCAAAAAAGCCGTGATGCTGCTGGTAGATGAATTAAATTACCAGCCTAATAAACTTGCACTGAGTTTGCGGCAGCAACAAACCCATACCATTGGTGTAATAGTGCCCAACCTGGATTATGTATTGGCCACCATGGTAAAAGGTATTGATGAAGTAGCACTGGAAGCGGGCTACACCGTAATGGTTTGCCAAAGCAATGAATCATTCGGGAGAGAGATCGTAAATACCCGGCGGCTGATGGAAAGCCTGGTAGATGGTTTTATCATTTCTGTTTCAAGCGAAACAAAAATTTACGACCATTTTAAAAAGATACAGGAGAAAGAAACACCCATGGTAATGTTTGACAGGCTGATGCCGGATTTTACAGCGCCCGGTGTACGCATCGATAATGAAGACGGTGGTTTCCAGGCAACAGAACACCTGGTACAACAGGGATACAAGCGTATAGCCATTTTAGCCGGCCCTCCTAACCTGGGCATCAGCAATAACAGGCTGGAAGGATATTTGTCTGCATTAAAAAAATACAAAATAAAAAAAGACAACGACCTTATTATCCATTGCGACTTTAACCAGGACTATGCCTTTTTTGCAACAGAGGAATTGCTTTCCATGAAAAAAAGGCCCGATGCTATTTTTGCTATCAGCGACCGCATGGCCATTGGTGCCATGCTGGCCATTAAAAAACGCAGCCTCTCTATCCCGCAGGATATAGGCCTGGTGGGCTTTAACAACGAACCGGTGGTGAGCCTTGTTACGCCTGCCATTTCAAGCGTTGAGCAGCCTTCTTTTGAAATGGGGAAAGTTGCCGGCAAAATGTTCATCGAAACCATGCACGATGGCGAGAGCATGAAAGGGGTAGTGCAGGTGCTCAAAACAAAATTATTTGTCAGGGAATCTTCTTTGAGAAACAGCGTTACAACAGTTACTAAAAAATAATTATGCTAAGATCGATTGTATGCAGCATCTGCCTGCTGTCAACATTTATTGTAAATGCAAAAGACATTCTTGTAAAAAATATAGAAGAACTGGCTAAAGCCAATAAGGCAGCACAGCCCGGCGATATAGTCATTCTGCAAAACGGCGAATGGAACAATGTAAGCATTGAACTGGACTGTAAAGGAACCGCTGCACAACCCATTGTTTTTAGGGCGCAAATAGCAGGCAGGGTAATCATTAAAGGCAATTCCAAACTATTTGTTGGCGGGGAATATATTACGGTGGATGGTTTATATTTTACAAAAGGTTATGCAGGCAAAAATGCAGTAATACAATTCAGGAGCGTTAACAAAGAACCGGCCAATCACTGCAGGGTAACCAATACTATTATAGATGATTTTAACAATGAGAAAAGGCTCGATGACAATAACTGGGTTTTATTTTATGGTAAATACAACAGACTGGACCACTCCGTTCTCCGCAACAAAAAAAATATAGGTGTTACCCTTGCTGTTATTTTAGAAGATGAAAGAAGCAGGGAAAACTTTCATTCCATTGATCATAATTATTTTGCTTTTAGAATCCCGCTGGGCTCCAATGGCGGAGAAACAATACGGGTGGGCGTTTCGCAACATTGCGAGTTTGCCTCCAATACTATTATTGAAAATAATTTTTTTGAACACTGCGATGGTGAAACAGAAATTATTTCTATAAAATCAGGCAGCAATATCATCCGCAATAACCTGTTCAAAGAGTCTTTTGGTGCTGTAGTACTAAGGCATGGCGATAACAACGTGGTAGAGAATAATATTTTCCTGGGCAATAACAAAGTGGGTACCGGCGGTGTAAGGGTGATTAATAAAGGGCAATGGGTGGTAAACAATTTCTTTTACCAGCTTACAGGAAGCGAGTTTCGTTCACCCCTGGCCGTTATGAATGGCGTGCCTAACTCCCCGGCCAACAGGTACGTGGCTGCCCAAAATGCAGTGATCGCCAATAATACCTGGTATCAGTGTACCCCGCTGGGGTTTTGTGTTGGGAGTGATGCAGAAAGGTCGCAGGTACCTTCAAATGTTTTATTTCTTAATAATATTGTGTATGGCAAAACGGAAAAGATCTATGATGTTTTTGATAAGATGAGTGGATTTCATTTTACGGGAAATATTACCGGCAATGCAACAACCCAGGAATTGAACAGCGGTTTTATAAAAATGGCACTGAAAACAATTGCTCATCAAAAAGCGCAAATACCTTATGCCCCGGCAGGTGTGGGAAGTAAAGTGCAGGATAGCCTGATGTCCATAGCGGCTATAAAATTAAAAAGCAGGATGAACAGCACACCAGGCTTTTCGGGGCGGGAAGTATTTTACTCGGTAATAAAAAATGCAATGCTCAACTGTGGCACGGCCTGGTCTGCCCCTGAAGCCACCAGTTCCCATAAACTAACGATTACCTGTAAGGACGCAGCACAACTGGCTGATGCATTAACAACCACGCGTGCAGATTACACCATCATCCGTTTAACTGGAACCAGTTATGAGTTTACACAACCACTTGAAATAAACAGGAATATTGAGATCACTTCAAGTTCTAAAAAGATCCGTTTCAGCAGCAAAGAAAAACACTCCCATTTATTTGAAGTAAATGGTGGTGGCACACTCAGCCTGTCAAATCTAAATCTTGATCTGGCTGCTCTCCATGCAGATAATTTTATCATCTCGGATAAGGATGCCAATACAGAACATGGGAACATCAGGCTTACCAAAAACAGTTTCAGCAATTGGAAAGGTATATTTTTTAACGCTTCCAAAACCAGCCAGCTGGATAGCATGATCGTTACCCAAAATATTTTTACAGCCAACAAGGGCATATTGTTTTCTTTTACGAATGAAGATGATAAGAAGGGATATTACAATGTGGAACGACTGTTCATTAACAACAATAAAATTAATGGCCAGCAGGGGCAGGTATTGGCTATGTTGCGGGGCGGTAACGATGAAAGTACGATGGGGCCAATGGTATGGTTCAATAACAACATACTTACCAATTGCAGTGCCGGCGATCGGCCGTTGATACATTATTACGGAACGCAATTATCTTATGAGCAAAATAATAAATTCAGCAACAGCAATACCGGCGGTGTTTTAATAAAATATGAAGATGTGGTGAAAGCTGTGCACGTGTTTAAAAATAACGTGTTGCAAAACAGTGGGAAAATAGAAGCGAATAGGTTTACAGAAGTGCACAGTAAATAATTTTACCGCCCCGATTGAATCCTGTGTTCCGGAACCGCAGCGAAACTTATTTCAAAAACTCTTCCAGCCCTTCTGCAATTATACGGTCATTGCTAAGCCTTGGCACTTTATTCTGACCTCCCAGTTTGCCTATGCTACGCATATATTCTGTAAATCCATTTTTTTGCACCGGGGAAATTTTCAATCTTTCTAAAATATTTCCGCTGATGAGATCATCGTAGTAAACATTTTTTTCTCTCAGGTGGTCATCCAGTTTTTTTGCGAATAAAGGCATGTCCGGGGGCATTTCTTCAAACTCTATAAACCATTCATGGTAACTCTTTCCATTATCCTGTGCTATATAAGGTGCCACAGTAAATTCGCGAATATGTATCCCATCTTCGGCAGTAGTTTTTAAAATAGCACTTTCCACTTCCTCGCCTATTACATGTTCACCAAAGGCGGAAATAAAATGTTTAATTCTTCCGCTCACGATAATGCGGTACGGATCGGTGGAAACAAACTTTATAGTATCGCCAATATTATAACCCCATAAACCCGCGTTGCTGTTGATGATGAGGACATAATTGGCTCCTACTTTTACGTCTTTTAAAGAAAGTCTTGTTGCGCCTTCTTTGCCAAATTCACTCACGGGTATAAATTCAAAAAAGATTCCGCTGTTGGTATTGAGCAGCATTCCCGGTTCGGTTATCGTATCCTGGAAAGCAAAAAAGCCTTCGCTTGCAGGGAACAGTTCTATAGTGTCTATATTTTTCCCGATGCTTTCAATGAGTTTGGATTTATAGGGTTCGTAATTTACGCCTCCCTGCACCATTACACTAAAATTGGGAAATAGTTCGCTTATCTTTTTGCCGGAACGTTCCTGCAGCCTGTCGAAGTACATTTGCATCCACGGGGGAATGCCGCTGATGAGGGTCATGTTTTCATTGATAGTTTCATCAACGATCTTATCCAGCTTTTGTTCCCAGTCTTCAATACAGTTTGTTTCGTAAGATGGCAGCTGGTTGGCCCTTAAATATTTAGGTATATGATGATTTACAATGCCGCTCAAACGCCCTGTAGGTATGCCTCCTATCCTTTCCAACACCGGGGAACCGCTCAGGAAAATGAGCTTGCCATCTGCAAAAGCATGATTACCTGTTTCTGCCATATAACATAATAAGGCATTGCGGGCAGTGTTGATATGATTGGGAATGGAATCTTTTGTAATCGGAATATATTTCACGCCACTGGTAGTACCACTTGTTTTGGCAAAATAAATAGGCAGTCCTTTCCAGAGTATATTGTGTTTGCCTTCCTTTACTTTTTCAATGTAAGGTTTAAAAGCCTCGTAATCCCTGATAGGCACCCGTTGTACAAAATCCTCGTACGTTTTGATATTGGCAAAATCATGGTCATTACCAAACTCGGTTTTAGTACCTGTTTTAAGGAGTTGCTGCAGTATTGCCTGCTGATCGGCTACAGCACTGGTCATCCCTTTTTTAATCTGCTTGTGTATATAATTGGCAAAAGGTTTTGCCAGGAAGGATTTTATTTTCATCACACTCTGCTTTGAACGCTTATCATTTTCACCGAATCAATTTTCTCACCAACAAATTTAAACAAGAATAGTTGATTAAAGAAGAAAAAGGATGAATGGGGCTGGGTGATGGATACTGGAGGCCGGGTGCTTCCGCTCCCCACTCACCACTCACCCATCCCGCAATCCTTTAATCCTCTAATCCCGATCCTAATCACACTCACATTCATACTCCTTCTCCAGATCTATCACTGTAACCACTATCATTTTGCCGTTTTCCTTTGGAGCAAATACGATGCGTACTTTTTGCCCGTCATGCGTAGTGCCTTCGAGGGGGTAAGAAGTGCCCTTGCTACTGGTTTCTATCCTGCTTTCATTTACCTGCCCTCCCGCCAGTATCTCTTTTACTTCCCCTTCATCAATATGCCTGCAATCCATTCGGCAGCGGGCATGTTTACTGTAAATCATTTCCGAAGCATTCCGGTTAAATTCCCCGGCAACGGCCCGCGTTTCTACCCGGTGTTGCTTATTTGTATTACTTCCCCGCTGCTTGCTTTTAATCCAGTAAAAAAACAAAGCCGCCGCCAACAGGGCGATAATGGGAATGTAGTTTTTATTCATGGGGCAAAGATAGGTAGGCGAGTCCACGGTCAATAGACCATAGACCGTTATTTGCTGATGGAACAACTCACGAACTATCCATAAGCGTTATGTTAAACTCCCATTAATTAAAGTAACTCCGCATTTTACAGCCACGGCTATGGACCATGGACTATCAACCCCTTTTATTACCTTTGCGCCCTTATGAACCGCACTGTTGCACTACATACACTGGGTTGCAAACTTAACTTTTCCGAAACTACGGCTATTGGCCGAATGCTGGAAAACGATGGATTTGTAAAAAAAGACTTTGATGATGTGGTAGATGTATATGTAATAAATACCTGTTCTGTTACCGAAAATGCAGACAAGGAATGCAGGCAACTGGTGCGGCGAATTCAACGCAAAGCACCCGAAGCCCTGGTGGTGATCACCGGCTGCTACGCGCAGCTTAAACCAAAAGAAATTTCGGAAATTCCCGGTGTAAACCTGGTACTGGGTGCAGCAGAAAAATTCAATATTGCCGCTCATTTAAAAGAAATGACCAAAAATGATACGGCTAAGATCTGCAGCTGCGATATTGAAGATGTGAATACATTCACCGCATCGCATTCGGTAAATGAACGCACCCGTGTGTTTTTAAAAGTGCAGGATGGCTGCGATTATAATTGTAGTTTCTGCACCATCCCAATGGCCAGGGGTAAAAGCAGGAGCGATACCATTGATAACATTAGCGACAATGTAAAAAATATTGCCGCAGGCGGTGCCAAAGAAATTGTACTCACCGGCATTAACCTGGGCGATTTTGGAAAAGGTTTTACAGGAGGCAAAAAAAGAGAAGAAGATTTTTTTAGCCTTGTAAAAGAACTGGACCAACTGCAAGGGGTTGACCGCTACCGCATATCTTCTATAGAACCTAATTTATTGAGCAACGAAATAATAGCGTTTGTTAGCAACAGCAAACGCTTTATGCCCCATTTTCATATTCCGCTGCAAAGCGGAAGCAATGAAGTATTGGGCGCAATGCGCCGCCGATACAAAAAGGAATTGTATGCCGAAAAAGTGGGCCTCATAAAAACAATGATGCCGCATGCCTGTATAGGTGTGGATGTAATTGTTGGCTTTCCAGGCGAAACAACCGAACAGTTTAATGAAACAGCTGAATTTCTTCAATCACTGGATATTTCCTACCTGCATGTATTTACTTATTCTGAAAGAGACAATACACATGCACTTAGCATCCAACCGGTGGTGCCGGTTAATATCCGCCATGAGCGCAACAAGATCCTCCGCAATATCAGTTATACCAAAATGCAGGCTTTTACTCAAAAACATATTGGCCAGTCCCGCAAAACATTGTTTGAAAGCACGAACAAAAATGGTATGATGGAGGGTTATACAGATAATTATATTAAGATAACTGCTCCGTATAAAAAAGAATGGGAAAACCAGGTGGTTGACTGGATTGTATAAAGAGTTTTTTTTAACGCTAAGGCGCAAAGGTTCTTAGGGGGCACCTTTTACTTCATGTTGTTTTCGACCGGCTTCTCCTTCGTGTTATGAAATGCTGTTTGATGTGAACCATTAGGCTTAAACAGTGCGATCGCAAACTTTCTTATTTTGTGTTTTTATTTATTATTACTTATTCCCTTCCTTATCCTCTATGAAATTTTTCATTCAATTGCTACAACTTTATTACTTTTAAACCAACCCCCGTCTTTTCATTTCTTAAAATGTACAGGCCTGCTTCTTCTCCGGACAGATCAATGATATTATTACTGCTGTTTAGCCAGAGTTGTTTCACTGCCTGGCCCTTACTATTCAATAAAGTGAAAGATTGCTTTTCTATAACCCGGTTTTCAAAAATTAATGTTGACTGTTGTAAAACAGGATTAGGAGAAAGAAAAATATTTTTTTGATGATCCTTATTTTCCAATAAAATTACCCGGCTGTAATCATATACGCCATTCAGGTCAAACTGCTTCAGCCTGTAATAATATTTTGATTGATGCAGGTCATTATCATTTACCTGGTAGTGCCTTGTAAGTCCTATGGTTGACTGCGGCTCAAACACCCGGGCCAGTGTTATAAAATGAATTCCATCTGTGCTTCTCTCTAATTCAAATTTGTTGTGCCCGGTTTCAGCACCCGTAACCCAGCTGATCGTATTTTTATACAGCATAGCCCTCCCATAAAACTGCAGCATTTCAACCGGAACAATGCCTGCATTATACTCATAGGCACCCATATCAACTATGCTATAAATGATGCGGTTATTGCCACGGATATCATACGCAGAAACGCCATTGTTATCCCCACTGTTAAAACAGGGAGAGGCTCCATTTAAAGGTTGCAAACCATCGTCGTTGGTCAGCCAGCAATTATCAGGACCAACAGCGTTGGCGATATTGTATAACAAAGGATCGCTGATAACATTTCCTGTACCCGGGCCTGTTATTACATGCGGTGCATTTTGACCTGTTAGATTTATATTGGAATAAGTTGCTGTGAAAGAGGCACCGCCCAGCAGGTAAAATTGTGGCCCGCTTCCGGTGGCTGTATTGTTCCAAAAAATACTGTTCCTTACAACCGGATTCGCATTACCGGAGTTGCCTGTTGCAAAATTTGTGCGGTCGCTTACAAGGGCACCACCGTCAACAGAACTGTTGTTGACAAACACAGAATTCAGTATTTGCGGACTTGCGTTACCATTACCTCCACCCCAGCAATAGATAGCTCCGGCCCTGTCTGTAGCAGTATTATTGTAAAAAAGAGAATTGTTTATAGAAGGACTTGCATTACCATTGTATCCAAAATTATCAATAGCGCCACCGCCACCGGTAGCAGTGTTGAAAGCAAAAATGCAATTGATAATTACCGGGCTTGCATTGCCTGTATTTTGCCCATGATCAAAAATACCTCCACCAAAAACTGCTGTATTATTTGTAAACAGGCAATTCCTGATAGTAGGGCTGCAGGTTCCGCCATTGGCAGCATTGTTAAGCATACCTCCACCCAGGCTCCTGCTGTCGTTGCCCAACACATCAAAGTTGCCGGTTCCGTCTCTTATTGTAAAACCATCCAACACGGCTGTGTTATTAAGGCTGGCATTACTTATTACATGATAACTGTTATCTGCATTACCGGCCAGGCCTATGGCCCCGCTTAACACAGAAGAAAATCCACAGGAGAATATACGTTGTGATAAAGTTGTCTCAGTACCGTTAAAACTTCCGTAAATAGCCACGCCGTTGCGCATACTGAAATAGATATTCCTGTTGTTACCAATGCTGGTCAAATAGGTACCCGATGCTACCCACACTTCATCTCCCGGTACGCTCATATCAATAACGGCCTGCAGTGATGTACCGGCAAAAGCATTTGCCCACCCGTTGCCGTTGCCGGCGCCGCTTGCCGAAATATTTACGCACCGGATGGCTGCGGTGGTATTGGAAACAGTAATAAAAAGAAACAGTAAACCTGCGAAGAGCATTTTCATGGAGTGTATTTTATCAGCAGTATAATTTTTTTAAACGTTTATGTTATTCAATATTTTTAAATCCTATTTGCCCGCGGTCATTATTTTTTCCGTAGGCTCCAATAATAATTTCATACCCTGAAACGCCTGTAGTGAAACCAAAATAACCATTGGTTTCTGCTGTATCATCATCAATTTTCGTTTTAAAAGTTACCGCGCTACCCGACGAATTATAAACGTACACAGCCCCTGAATTTAGTAGCCCCACTCCTGCATCTGACCTGTAGGCTCCCACTACGGTAAACAACTGGGTTCTTGACACGCATATGCCAAAATTGTCATTAGCCACCCCGTCATTGGCTGTAATCTTCTCCGGTAAGGTCCAGTTCTGGACACCAATGGGACTACGGTAAAAAAGGTATGCGCTTCCCTGCGAAGTGTTTGCGCCTATATCATCACCGCTGGCACCTACTGCCAAACCACTTCCCCAGGCAGATACACTTACTCCAAAATAATCGTCTGCTTCGCCATCTGCTGCCAGTATTTTTTGGTGATAAGCCTGGGCGGTTGTCCAGCCCGCAGCATTGGTGAGTTCGTAAAAACTGTATACACTTCCCTGGTCGGCATTTGCACCAATATCATCCAGGTATGCTCCGGCTATAACATAGGAACCACTCACACTTACGCTATTGCCAAAACGGTCGTCAACGCCACCATCGCTTGCGGTTAATTTGGCCCTGAAGGTCCAGCTTGATCCGCTGAGTGTGTAGATGTAGGCACTTCCCTGGTTTATATTCGCTCCTATATTGTCGCCGTATGCACCAACAATGATGGTGTTGCCGGAGATTGCTGCGCTGTGTCCAAAATAATCATCCGCAGCTCCATCCGCAGCGGTAAGTTTTGCCATTTGTGTCCAGCTGCTGCCTTCCCTGTTAAAAACGTACGCGCTGCCCTGGTTGGCATCTGCACCAACATCGTCACCCCAGGCGCCTACCAGGGCATAGCTACCGCTGATAGCTACACTGGCTCCAAAATAATCATCGGCGGCACCATCTGAAGCTAACAGCGATGCCTGCTGTTGCCACACTCCGTTGTTCCTGAAAAAAATATAGGCTGCGCCACGGTTTTCAAATCCACCTCCCAGCACTCCCACTAATTTATTATAGGCGCCCACAATCGCATAATCATTGCTTATACTTACTTTATAGGCAAAAAAATCGCCGGAACTCACATTAACCGGGGAGATCAGTTGCGCCGGGTTTTTATCCGCATTACTAAATAAAAAAGGCAGCCAGCTTATACCATCAAACATGTAAATGGTTTTCTTATTAATGTCGTATACCAGTAATCCTGTAGCCGGGTCAGCAATTGCTTTTCTCTGCGCCGAGGTCATTGTGGTGATCAGTGTTCCTTTATTGCTGCTGCTTATATCCAGTTGCGCACTGGCGTGTGGTGTACTGGTACCAATGCCTACCCCCTGCGAAAATGCGCTGTTAAAAAAAAATACCATCCCAATTAAAGCAATCATTTTTTGTTGCAGGCCCGCGGGTAAAAATTTTTTCATAACAGGTTAGTTTAACTGATTGCTTATAAATTATAAAGTGCCAATGTCCCTGAAACGGGTAATTTTTTCACCTTAAATTATAATGAAATGATCAACATTATGCAACAGTTCTACTAACAGTAGAAATATTTCAACCAATGGCTGGAACCAACCCGATATTTGAACGGGAATTATTTAAATATAGTTTTACCGGCTGCAACAAGTGCTACAAAAGCATCTCTTTCGTTCCTGCTGATGGGCAGCTCCTGTTTACCTATCTTAACAATAAATCCTTCTATAGCATTAATGGCTGGAATGTAAACAATATAGGAACGGTGAATGCGGTAAAATTTTGTTGCGGGCAATTTTTCCAGTAGTCCCGAGAGCGTGTGGTAGGTAATAACAGCACTGTCTTTTAGTACGATCCTTACATATTCTTTAAGGGCTTCAATAAAAAGAATGTCGGTGAAAAAAATTTTGACCAGTCCCCCATCTGCTTTTACAAAGAAAAAATCGTCCTTTTCATTTTGCGATGCAGTGTTTCTTGTTTCGGGTACAACGGGCCGAAGAAATTTCCAGGTTTTATCTACTGCCAGTAAAAAGCGTTCAAAAGCAATCGGCTTTAGCAGGTAATCTATTGCATTGGCTTCAAAGCCTTCCATAGCATATTCCCGGTAGGCGGTGGTAAATACAACGGACGGAGGATTGGTCATTGATTTTAACAACTGGAAACCTGATAGTCCCGGCATATTAATATCAAGAAAGATGAGTTCTACCGGCTGCATACTCAACGCTTGTATGGCTTCCTTCGCATTTTTATAATTGCCATTCAATACCAGGCGTTCGTCCTGGCCAATAAAAGCGGCGATAATGTCTCTAGCTATCGGTTCATCATCAATTATTGCACAGCTAATGGCCATCATGATAAATTCAGTTTTAATTGTACAACAAAAGAATTATTTTCTTGCCGTAAATTCAAATCATATTTTCCTTCATAATGCAGCGACAGCATATTTTTAACTGCCGTGAGGCCTATTCCCGTTGATGCTGCTACCTGGCAAAAACTATTGCTTACTTCAAATAATAATACATTTTGGCCGATGTTCATTTTTACATTCATCCAGTTATCGTCGGCCTTCTCCTTCATGCCATGCTTGAATGCATTTTCTACAAATTGCACCAGCAGCATAGGCAGTATAGTTTTATTCCCGGCTTCGCCCTCTGTGGTCATTTCAATAATGGTTGTCGTTTCGTACCTCAGTTTTTCCAGCGCAATATAGCTGGTCAAAAACCTGACCTCCTCTGCCAGTAATACTTTTGGTTTATTACAGTCTGTAATAACATATTCCATGATCACCGACAGCTGGCTAAGGGCACCCGGTAGTTTATTACTGTTGGCCGTAGCAAACCCGTAAAGATTATTGAGTGTATTAAAATAAAAATGCGGGCTCAGCTGCTGTTTTAGTAAATTAAGCTGCATCTCTTTATTGGCAAGTGCCAGCTGTATCCGCTGGTTTTGGGTATTGCGGTAATCAAAATAAAAGCTGAGCATATAAAACGCCCCTAATTTTAGGGTATACTTGCCAATTTCTGCCCATGAACCCACAATAAAATGATCAAAACTTCTCACTGGAACATCCTCCGGCACCAGCCATTCTTTACCGGAATGGAACAGTGCGTACAAAAGGCCAATGCTAAAAAAATAATAGCCTACAAAAACAGGGATATTTAGCAGCACATTTGTCAACACCCGTTTTCGATAAAAACTGTTGAGACAATACCATAATAATGCTGTTAACCCTAAATGCAGCACGCAGTTAATAAGATAGAAACCTGCAGGCAATACACAATGCCTGCAGGTTAAGTAAATAATAGTGTAGTGAATTAGCAGGATTCCAATTTCCAGTGCTGCATATATGCCGAAGGAGCGCTTCCAAAATAGTTTTTTGGACACGGCTGTTTCGTTGGAAACTCCCTTATTTATAAACAACTCATTTGTATTCATACAATTTTATAAAAAGTAAAAGCCTGTGGTCTTTTATTTCAATGCTTCCCTGTTGCGGATACAATTCTCCTAAAATATTATCCAGCTCTTTTTGCAATGTTGCAAAGGATGTTTGCTGTTGCGTTTTCTGCAATGATGTTTGCACGCACATCTCGTTACCGGCAAAATCTATAGAGATCACTACCCGGTTAGTGCCAACATTTGCTGCAATAATGCTGTCGGCTATTTTATTGAGCAGCAGGGGGTAAATTTTCAACCTGCTGTAATCTCCGGTTATGTTTAACTCCATTGGAATAGTGCCTTCCTGTTGATTGAGCAGGTTTAGGTAGCTATGCATGAACCTGATCTCTTTATCTACAGCAATTAGCTTTTCCCGTGTTTCGTAAATTACATATTCCATCACTTTTGCCAGTTGTAATATAGGCTGCGTGGCTTTCTCCGGCCGTTCATTTGCTATGCTACGCAGGTTCGCTATCGTTTTAAAATAAAATGAAGGATTAAGATGCCAGGTAAGCATCTTAAGCTGTAGGGCTTTGTTGGCAAGGGCGAGCTCCATTTTTTTTGTTTCTTCTACCTGGTAGTTATAAAAAAATGCCGCCATGTAAAACCAGAGCAAACGAAATGCATGTTTTATAAGCTGGTAATTTAAAAAAGCATACTCATCCCCTTTGTCAAGATTTGCCAGCTGCCTGTCTGCCAAAGGCCTGGTAATTTCCTGCACGGCATTGTACACTTCAGCAATAGCGTACTGTACAGGGCCAAACCAACACCAGGTATACCCAATATAAAACAGCAGGTTAAGGATAAGCTGCGTCAGCGTGTTTTGTTTTAATGCCCGGGCGGCTACAAGCCATATGGGCAAAATAAGCACGCATTGAAACACCCACATTACAAAATGATATTCAATTATGCTGATGCGGGCAACGCTAAAATTGTTAAGAATAAAAAAGAACAATAATTGGATAACTGCTTCTGTTATTGCATAAAGTGCAAACACTTTGAGCCAGTAGCGGGTAAATTTTTTATTGTAAATAAAAACATTCATCTGTTATTTAAAGATAACAAGATGTGCTGCTGTAAATGACTAAAACAAATAATTCAATCAACCGGCAGGTTAGCCGGGCCAAATGCCGTTTTCCTTCAATGAAATGATAGCTGCTGAGTGAGTCACCGCAAGACGTTGACTCGCTCAGCAGTTATCATTTCCTGCCTGCCTCTATTGCCTGCTTCCTGAACTCCTTAAATTTTTCCCAGTTAAACCCGTTTTTAAATGCTTCGCCAATGGCATCACCGGGCGCTACCTTTTTACTATCGTACATTTTTCCATCTACCCAATATACACCTCCCATAAAAAATGCTTTGGCTGCTTCGGCGCCGCGGTTAAATAATTCTATCTTGGTTTTCCTGGTCATACCGAAATCGAGCCAGTTAATTTTTTCCACATCAATATGCGCAATGGCTTTATCGTAAATGGTATTGCGTTTTAAAAAATCTTTGTCATAGTAATACCTGATGGTAGAAAATATATCACCTAAAAAACCCAGGAATTTTGTGTTGGCAGGCTTGTATTCATTTTCGGGTTTTACATGTGCTTCATCTTCCAGTTTAACGCCAAAGGTGGGTACCCTGGCAATTAATATTTGAGGGTTATGAAAAATATTGATCGGGAAATTGGAAAGTACGCCACCATCTACAAACCATATTTCTTTTTTTAAGGTATTTGTTTTGTCTTCGGCTGTTGATTTTTGGTGCCAGAGTTCACTTTCATCCTGCACTGCCTGTTCTACCTTAACTTTATGCGGCGAAAAAAAAACGGGGATCGACATACTGGCTCTCACAAATTCTGCGGGGTTTACGGCCAGGGGATCTTTCCAGTAGTCGCCTGCATTCAACGGAAATTCTGCTTTTGTTTGCAAGGTAATATCACTGGCCATAATCGACATAAATGGTTTTTCAAATTTCGCATTCCTGTCGGGGTCTCTTGCATCGGGCCTCACCTGAAGGCCGGCATTGTTGATCCGGTTTTCCATTACGGCTTCCAATTCGCTGTATGTTTGGGTGTTGTTCCTTTTCATAATATCCATCATCCACAACTGAAAAGTATCACCGGGGTTAATGCCATATCCTGCTCTTGAAAACCTTCCTTTAAAATAAAGAAAAGCCACAACAGTAAAAATGAGCCCTACTACCGATAAAGCACCTGCTGCATGAAAAATGATGCGGATAATATTCATAACTGCTTCCGGTGCATGGCCGATAAGGCCTATGGTAACAACGAAGTGAAAAACAAGGTGCAATACAAACGGTACCGAAAAGAAAAAGATAAAAAGCCACAATGCTTTACTGTACCATGATTTTTCTTTTATTTCTTTCGGCGCATCCACTTTATCCTGCTTCAGCTGCTGTGCCACTAATTTTTTATTCTTCTGCACTTCTACCCACCACTGTATCAATAGTACCACCGTACAACAACAACCTATTCCTACTAAAATGTCATGCACATCACTTTGTACAAAGCGCTGCATAAAATTAAACTGGTAAAGGCGCAGCATGCCCAGCGTAGTAGCGTATATCATTACCCCTGCCAGGCTGAAACTAATAAAATCAATCAGCGTGTTGTAGGTGTTTTTTTTGCCGATGAATATTTTAATCAGCCATTTGGCAAACCAATGACCGTCTACCAGTTTCCACAGATCGAAGCGAAGCATTTCATCGAGTATGATCTCCGACTGGTATTTGTATTGCTCCCTGCCGGCATCAGCCTTATAGTTTTTAGGATCTACCGAAGCCATCAGTAAAGTGTTGATAGCACCGGCACTGGTACCGGCAAGTTTTAAAAACCTAAATCCCAGTCTTTCCAACACATAGGTGTAACCTACCAATGCCACGCCCAATACGCCGCCGCCTTCCTGTACATAGTTTACATACTCGTATATTTTTCCATCCGCCTCCTCTTTATAAATATCCGAATAAATGGGCCTGCCATTGTTTTGGAAAGAAGTTTCAATTTCGCTGATAACGCTTTCTACATTTGTTTCGGTCAAAAATTCGTTGATGTTTGCAGTTGCTTCTGTATTACCTGTTTTCATTTAATGACGGTTGTAATGTTAACAATGAAGGGTGGTAGGGTAAACTGCTGTTTTAGTGCGGGGCAAAGGGCTGCTAAATATATAAAAATAAATTATAATTATACAGCCGCCTTGGGGAAAAATTATTATCCGGAGTTTTCCAGAAGTTTTGCTGATTAAGTGTAGCTATCTTTCCCGGGGGGAAGAGACCCAACAATATTTAATACCATCTTTGCTTTGGCAGGTTGTAAATATGCTGAGCGGGCAGTGAATTAAAAAATAATAAAATGAAATTATTTCTCTCTGTACTTGTAGCTGTTTGTTTTTTTATAGCCTGTAAAACACCGGCGGGGTTTAACAGTAAGTTACCGCAAGCAAAAATAAAAGACATTGCTTACGGTAGTTTTGCCAGCAGCAAAATGGATGTGAGCCTTCCTCCCGGCCGCAATAGCAGCACCCCTTTTGTGATCGTCATTCACGGAGGTGCCTGGGTTATGGGCGATAAGGTTTGGGGCAGCCGTACGCAGGATAGCCTGCTGGCGCATGGCATTGCTTCGGCTAATATTAATTACCGCTTTGCAGATGACAGCGCTACGCATTACCCGCAACTGCTGGCAGATATTGACAGCGCCATTCGTTTTTGTATAGCACATGCGGCAGAATGGAATACCCGTAAAAAAGATTTTGTTATCACCGGCGAAAGTGCGGGTGCGCACCTGGCGTTATTATACGCATATACTTATCCGCAAAAAATTAATGCTGTTATTGCTGCCTGCGCCCCTACTGATCTTACAGATACTGCTTTACTAAATTATTATGCAAAGCACGACGCCTCTCTTCTGCAATCTGTTGCTAAAATAGCGGGTGCCCACTATGACCCTGCAAAAAAATTGCCGGCCGCATTTGCCGCTGCCAGTCCGGTGGTCCATGTAAAGCCCTTGCCTACCTTAATTTTTCATGGAACCAACGATTGGGTGGTACCCTATCAACAGGCAATAGCCCTGGAAAAAGCCTTGAAAGATAAAGGAATTATTCACCGTTTTATACCCATGAAAGATGCAGGGCATGACCTTGGATTTAATACGCCTGAAGGCAGGGCAATCATTTATAGGGAGATGATGAAATGGATTGCGGAATATGGGAAATGAGTATGGGGTGCGAGGTTCGCAGGTAGAAAACCTTTGGGTGTTCGCAGATGTCCGCCTACAGACAGACAAGCCCTGGGTGTTTTCGAATCAAAGGAAAAAAATCTCTTTACAAACTACAAGCACCCATCATTGGAAAGTGTTCCACAACACCGGCTATTTGTGATTTGTAAATCTGCCCTGATTGTACAACGAATGATGAGGTACACTTAATCATCTGCACCTTATCAATTAAAATTATTGCTCATAAACCAGGATGTAATACAGGTTGAACTAGACGGCAGCCAGTGATCCGCCAACAGGGGGAACACTGGCCTAAGAAAGGGGAAAAAGGATGCCAAAATACAATTGTTTATGCGTTCGTATAAGGCCTAGTTATAAAAACCTTATAAAAATCCGGCTAGTCAGATACTGAGCATTCAGACTATCATATCGAATAAAATCTTTTAAATCATACTGCACTTTTTCAATCTTTTCTTTGTCTAAAAATTCTGTCCGGTAGTACACAGCTTTTAAAACAGTTGCATATTTTGCGTCGTTATAAACGGTTGCCAACGTTAATGAGGAACCAGGCATAATTTTCACAAATGGCTTCACCCTGAACTGATTGAAAAAATAGGTCTGCTGAACAACACGGTCAATACTGTCTGGCACTAACCCCTCAATCTTCCTGCTCGTGTAAAATTCGAAGGGAAAAATACTATCATACTTATAATAGTTAGTGGTGCCATATTGTGTTTTATGATGTGTTTCAAAATGCAAAGTGTCTTCGTTATTCGTGTAATCACCGTCGTATTGTTCAGGAACAAAAATAGCGCTGGCGGAGGTATTAATAATCTTAATATGAAAAGTATCCTCTTGTCTCAAACATATTAACCTCACGTCAGTGTCTTGTTTCAGACTGTATACACCGCTCTCATTTTTACATGAACATAGCAGGACTACACTCACTATTATTCCTGTTAAAAAATTCTTTTTCATAATTATTTATCGGTTAATGTCCAAAATTACTTTCCAAATGTTCAGGATCTTCTTTTCTCAAACCTACTTTTAATTCAGTTCTCACCTTATTTTCATTGGTGATGGCATTGCCATTGAATATGCCCATAATTATTGGTATGGCGTGTCCAATCAATTCATGCATCAAAATCAAAGCAGGTCCATCGGGGACAACAGAAAAAGGTTTTTGGCCTGCAATATTGTAGTTAGGATTCCCGGAAATAATAACCGTAGGATCCCCCGCCACCTTATTGCGTGTATCAACCATGGGGCCTACTGCTTTAGTTGCGGGAGTTGATGTAACACCTCCACCGGCGTCCTTATCTACAGATTTTACTGCACCTTTATCAATGAAAGTCTGCCCTATTTCAATGCTAATGGTTTTTTTATGATTATCTATAGCCTTGTCAATAGCTTTTGAGTAGGTTGCGGAACCTTTTTCATTGACCTTTGCTGTTTTATCAGCTACCAGTTTGCCGGCATCATCAAATTTATACTGTGTTCTCGATAATGAATTTACAAGATTGAGAACAACTGTTTGCTGAGCACCATTTCTTACAACCACATCTTGTCCCTGCATTCCATCCGGGTCAATAAATCTCAATGGATTATCAAATGCATAACCGTAAGGAGACCATCTCCTCATTTTTTCGGCTAGCGGATCCGGAACCATCCATCGCCCTGTTTGGTTATCATACATTCTTGCTCCATAATCCAGCCAATCAAGCCCTGCTCCATTACTAAATTCTTCTCTTTGCTCTTCTTTACCATTAAATTTTAACCGGTTTATTAAACTTCCACTGGCTTTTGATGAAATGCCTGCCATAGGTAAACCAAAGGGATAATAGTGTGTTTCCTCAAGTTCAGGCCCGGGTGTATGTATCACCTGTAGGTTGTCAAAAAATACATCATAATTGCTTTCATTGGAAACATAAATAAATATGTACCCATTTTTGAGGATTGGAATTGTAGGGATCGTTGTTGCATTGTGCGATTTAACTCCGCCGCTTGCCCCCACCATGTCAAAACCACCACCCGCATATTTGAACTGTTCATCAAAACATATCCAGTTAATGGAAGCTCTGGGCAAATAAGCACTTTGTGGAGGCTGATTTCCAATGAGACCCAGGACGGTGGTTGGAAACGCCGCCTGCCCGGTTATGGTTCCGGAACTTATACCCTTGGGCGCTATCAATGGAGTTCCCGTAAAAAAACCGATTATTTCACTTACTGAAACATTGGTCACCGGGTTATTGTACGTACCTCCGGATGGTACAATATTATAACTCTTGCCATAAATATTTACCTTATCTCCTGCCATTACTTTTAAAGTGGCACCCAATCCCACCTTGTTTGTTGTAGCATTTGTTTTGTACATTTTTGTTGTTGTTGCAACAGTATTGCTATAGGGATTATTATTAACCGGGGGATTACCATTATTATTGGGATAAACAGTTGTACCGGGGGGATTGGCTACTATCTTTGACTGGTCAATATTATAATAGATCAATTCGGTTGTAATAGCTGTACTACCACTTACAGGAGCATCTTCAAGCGTTGCGGCCGGGTACAACATGACTTTTTGTATTTCATCCGTCAACAGCATCCGCACATTCCCGAGATGATCTTTCAAAAAATAATCATTGAAGAGGGAAACGTTGGCCTGTTCAAAAGCGCCAGCCGCATTTTCATATTTAAATCGTACTCTTCCTTCTTCATTAGCAATAGTTTGAGGCCTCAGCGGAAAATCTGTATCGGGTGAATTTACAGGAGAAGTAGTTTTACTTTCATATACAATTCCACCGGAATAAACAAAGCTCCTGGTAATTGTTTTGTTGCCATTGGCAACCGAAGGATTTTCCACTACAAATTTTTGCAGTTTATTTCCGAGGGCATCGTAGGTGTAAGTAATGCTGTTTATTGCATTTACAGTAACGGCCTGGGGCTTATTCAGGTGGTTATATACAATAGCATTGATCGATTTATTTTTATCCATGATCAGATTTCCGTTTAAATCATAATCATAGTCGTCCGGGGAGATGTTTTTATCAGTAAAGTCGCCTAACTTATTATCAAGGGTATTGATAGCCGCGCTTTCGGTTACTGCCAGCAACTTATTGCTATTTTCCGATGTTTTGTAATTGTAAGTCAGGTCATCTATCGGGGTGGAGGAGCTTGCGCCCAGCTTCCATCCAAATTGTTTCATGGCTTTAATATTTCCATTTGCATCGTAGCCAAGCGCAGGATCAATGCCATCACCCATTTGCGTAGTAAAGTTTATGGTAGTATTATTCCAGCTGTTATGGTCATCATCCTGCTCAAAAGCACTTTTCATTATCCTGTTGGCAGCATCGTAGGTAAAGTCATATTTACGCCGCACATCATCTCCGTCACTTTTCCAAATCATACCGGCAATGTTTCCATTATACTGTGCTGCTAAAAAATTCCTGCCGGTGCTGTTGGCCAGTTTATCATACCCTAATTCAAATCCGAATTTTGCCGAACCGTTCTGGCCTATGGTACCTACATAGTTCCTGTTTACACCAAGCAACCACCCTCTTATATTATAATCGTACTGTTGAGTTTCCAGGCCGGCATTACTGTTAAATGCCGGAGCTATTTTTTTTATTTTCACCCTCCCTAATTTGTCGTATTCGCTAGCGGCGATAGTTTTATACGCCGACATGCTGTTGCCGTTCACCAAAGTGTTGGCTGTCTTCTTATCTATGCCCAGGATCCTGCCTAGGTCATCATACTTATATAAACTTATATCTGTAGTGACTTGTGCGGAAGCTCCTGCCAGGTCGTATTTTTGAACACTTACAAGCGGCTGGCCACTCCATGAATACTGGGTGGTAGTGATATCGGTTCCGTTGGTAATATTGGATTGTTGTAGCTGGATCACTTTGCCCTGTTCATTGTAAAAAAGCACAGAGAAAAGGTATGTATTTGCAGAGCCTACTACTTTTACTTTCTTACCTGTTACCATGTTTCTTACCTGCACAGATTGTATGTTAGCCTGTGGATAGGGCCAGCTTGAATTAGAAACAGGCAATAAGTAAGTATTGTGCAAACTACCATAGGTATTAGGCAAGGGATTACCATTTGCTGGTAACCAGGAATAATCATCATAAAAATTGACGACCAATTCCTCCGATGTATAATTGCCAACTACCGGGTAGGCACTGCTCGAGGAAGCATTGTATAAATGAAACCCAAGATCATTGTATTTGGCAGGGTCTGTAATTAAGCCTGATGACATTTCCCTGTTGAGGGCATCATAGGTAATATAAAGCCATTTTTTTTGTGCAACAGACCGCATCATTGCGTCCTGCTTCATTACCAGCCGGTCTCTTATATCATATACCATCCATTCTTCACCTGCACCAGGTAATTTTTTCTTAATCATCCGCCGCCTGTCATCGTAAGCGTATAAAAAACATTGCTCCTCCAAAATGGTTGCATTAAAGGCCCAGCCTGCATTCAATAACATTTCTACTCCTTTAGGTTGTACAACGCGGACAAGATTGTTTTTATCATCGTATATATAATAGGTAGAAAGCCACCCTGCATAACCAGCTCCGGGACTATTTGCAATCTGCACTTTTCGTAATACAAGTTTGTCCTCATTGTTTTTAAATTCAATGACGATTTTCCCTTCTTCATTTGTGGACACAATTTTTTCGAGCTGCCCGGGAGCATAATCGGTAGGGTTGGTAATGATAGAAAAGTCATTTTGCAAAAAACTCACCGTCCATAATTTAACTTCGTCTGCAGCAATATTTGTTAAGTAAGCAGTATTAACTCCCCTGGCGGCACCTACCCAGTTATTGCCTGTTTCCATTGTTTTCGTTAGCCTGCCACCCGGTGATGCTTCAAAACTACTTTGGCGATAAAAGTAAGTTTCCCCCTGCGAACCCACTTGCTGGATATAGAATGTTTCCTGCTGTGGAAAAGGATTCAATTTAAATTTCCCATCATTTATTGATGTATTTCCCTGGCTGTTGTTAGCCGGAAAAGGTAGATATCGCACAACTTCCCGGCTAAAAGGGTCATAAGTAGTTCCCATTACCAGGTCAGTAAAAGTGCCATTGGTTTCATTGCTCGACTGTTTGTTTACGATTTGAAGTGGCCGGCCCAGCCCGTCTACGTATTGCGTAGTGACTTTGACATCAGTTACCCATTTGCTTGTCATTAAAGAAGGATCTATATCCGGGGCAGTTGCATCAAAAGTCCTTATATAATTTACAGGATAATTGGCTGCGTAATTGGGAGGCAGCGGTGCCACTTGTGCACACACATCTTGAGAAACCAGCAATACCAGGGCATAGCTCAATGGTTGTGCTATTTTCATGTTAAACTGCATAAGTTGTATTTATAAAGTAGTAGAAATTAATTTTATCAGGGCATTATCTCCCGGGTTAACCCTGGCGTATCTTTTTTACTTATTGTTTACGGACATTCTACCGTACACGCTGTACTGCCAACGAAAGACTGCGTATAATCACTTACTGTACCATCCGGGAAACACCAGGCATATATGCAGGTATAAACCAATGGTTTGTTCAGTGACACCTGTACCCTGATTATTTTCCAAAGGCCGGAAGTACATACGCCGTTGATGCATTTGTACTGGGGGCCATTACAGGCCGGAATACAGGTTGCACAGGCAGGTGAATTTGGCACTACAATGTTTGGCCCCCATTGCAGGTAAGTTGGGCTACAAGGATTGGCATCGTAGGTTGGTGTTATATAATTGCCCGTCATTTGGGATGCCATGTCATTTTCACAATAAGCCAGGTCCTCCCGGGGCAAAAAAACGGCTGCCGGGCAGGAGCCGGTAGGGTCAATAACCCAATGCAGTTGGCCATAGGTAGGGCTGTTTGGATTAATATCTTTTTCTTCTTTTTCTAAAACACCTGAATTGTAAGCAGGATTAAGCGAACAGGTGCCGCACCGGGTTTGCCCGGTTGGGCGCCATTGTGCCTGCAAGTTTTGCGTAAGGGCACAGTTCTCCACCTGGCCGTAATAATTATAACACACCCTCTTTAAAATATTTCTCGCCTGGTCTTTTACAAGGCTCAGCCGGGCGGCTGCATCATATTCGTAATAAGTGATCTTATTATTGATGTCGCAGATGCTGGAAATACCTATAAGCGGAAGATGCGTGTACGTGGTCATCTGGGCTTTTGCAGGGTAAAGGCGTATTTCATCTATCCTGCATGCACCGGAAGTAGTATAAGTGGTAGAGCCTGTTATTTCATGTTCATAGTAAGTCCACCCATTCTGAATGGCACCTGTTTTTGTTGAACTGATACCGTTAATTCCTATAGCCCCATCCATGCTCCAGTACGAAACGATGTATTTTGTAGCAATGTTCAACCCTGTGCAACTTAACTGGCCGGAAGAAATCTGGTAATAGTTTTTCCCGGTAATGGACAATGACGGAGAAGTTAGTGGCGCTCCCAAAAATGTCCAGCGTCCCTTGTCATCGGCTTCAAAGGAAGTGTAGGCAATTTCTGTTGGCACTGCATTGCGAACTTCTGCTACCAGGTGTTGTCCAAGGTAGTTATAAAGCAGGGAATACTTCTCACCATCAATGTCATATTCCAGCAGGTTGCCATTACTCGCATCATACTGGGTGTAATTAACCGTTTTGGTTTGAGCATTTGCCATGTACCCGTTTAGTTTTGCTTTACTTAGCACCACTTTGTCGGCTAAGGCTACGTACTCAAAATCGGTATAGTCCGAATAGCCACCACCAGACACGCCATTTACTATTTTAAACCAGGAATTAAATTTGCGCCACGGATCTTTCAACCGGTTTGCATTGAAGAGGGCCAGATTATCGGCCGCAGATTGTACGTAGCTAGCCTGAAATGTTGTTTTTCTGCTGGTCGTGGCGTTTGTATAAACATCCACCGTTTGATCAAGCAATTGCTTATAAAGATTATAAGTACGCGCCGTATTTACGACAGCCGGGTTTCCATTAACGTCATACTCTGTCTCAATGGTATTGGTTAAAAAGCTTTTGATATCATATATGGGATAATGGATCACCAGTACTTGCGGGGTTGAAGTGAATGGGCTGGGTTGCCCCGGGTTACCACAACTACCAATTCCATAATAAAGGCTGGCATATCCAAAGATTCTTGCACCGTAATATTTGGTGGAAACTTCTGTGTTGTAGGTATGCTCCACTTTTTTTACGATAGTATTCAAATTATTGTAAGTCCATACAGCTGTAACATTTCCGTTCTGATGAACTGTGGAAGTATTGATGAGCATATCCGGCAACAATTTGCGTGAAGGCATGGTTACACTCAACATATTGGAAATAACAGCGTTCTGGTGAACGTCCAGAGCGTTCGTAAAATAGGTTTCTGTTTTTCCTATTGTATTTAAAGAAGCATCCACATCGGTTTTTGTCACTTTATCATATCCTATTCCATCTCCGGATCCTAAAGCATTGGATGAAAAAAATCCTTTACCCGCCATTTCTACAACAAAGTATTGTTTTTTCGCTCCGGCATCACCGGAGGGCAAGCAAGTTGCAATAGTGAAAGAACGCCCCTTTTTCCCCTCTTGTTGCGATTTGCCTCCGCTATAACTATAGATCGTGCTTTTTGAATTATTAATATTATCTGCCTGGTGATTGATCCGTTTGATCCGTAGTCCATTGCCATTCGTAATCACATTAGTTGTGCTGTTATAGTCGGGCAGAATATAATTGTCAAACTGGTGCAATTCATATTCGAAATTTATGCTGCCTCCGGTAGGATATTTAATTGATTTTAAAACACAGGCCTGCGTATAAGGGAAATTTGCTGAATTATTCATACCATTATTCGGAAGGGTAAAGGATAACTGCGGAAGGACGGAAGTACTCAACCTTGAACCATTGGGAATAAGGGAATAATTATTCATGGCACCATTGTAATATCCCCAGAAGTCAACTGCAAACGAAGTTTTGGAAGGTAAGGGCGTAGGATCGTATGTAAATGTATAAACAGCGCCGGCATTATCCTGTACACTTAATAATTTTAAACGGAGATCGGCTGTACTTCCCCATGCAATAGAAGCGGTAGGCACGAATTTATTTCCTCCTACTCCCGAAGAATTGAAATAATCGTAGTTAAACTGGAAAGATTTTATGGTTTGACCAGAACTGGTTACAGCGAGCTGGTCCAGTTTAAAAGCATTGATCATGTCATTTCGAGCCGAATACGTAAAATTGATCAGACCATTCGGGAAGCTGATGGAATTGAGCCTTGTACGTGTTTCTCCCGTGTAACTAAAAGTCTTACTGGTACCCGATGTTCCTATGCCTGCCGGATAGCCGGGAAAGATCACCCCGCAGGGTTGGCCGATCCATTCGTCCGATGTAAGCAATGTGGTATCCCATTTTTCCGAATACGCCGCAGCATTGTTGGCAAAGCCTCCCTGCGTGTAACTAAAGAGTATTTGTTTTTTATTCTTTGTAATTATTTTAGTTAATACCCAGATCCGGGAGCTGGGGAGTGCTCCGCTGGGACCAGGCTGCCCCAGGCCACCATTTGTAAAAGAAGAAGTAAGAACCGTGGAATTTATTTCAAAAATATATTGCACTCCATCGGGAGCAGTAATTGTAAACACATCTCCTGTCCTGTTAACCTTATATGGCGAAAATCCATTGCCCTGGTCAAGAATTTTTATATCAGATGAAGCAGGGTCTCTTAAAAATTTAAGACTATGACCCGAAAAAGTAGCCGTAAAAATATCAGGCTCTGAATCATAAAATGGGGAATTAGCCACTGCGGTTTGAACCGCTGAATTATCCCTGTTTCCATTAATAGGGAAGTAGTAGTTAGTGTATACATTGTATGAAAGAAAGGGCTGGTTGGGTGCATAAGGAATGGGATTTGTCCACGCAGAATTGGGCAATAAACAACAACCGTAGAGATAGGGACCATTATTTACTGAAAGCGAGGGACTGAATCTATAATCAGGCTGCATTCTTACCACGTCGGCCTGGTAATCGTCCACATCCACGATCTCCTGTATAATTCTACCGCCGATGTTTAAATCCCAGCCTAAGCCAACATTACTGGCATCCTGGTTTACCTTCAAACCGACTGAATGATAAGTAAGATTAAGTGGAACAGTAACACCATCTAATTGTATATCGTACAATGGCACAGCAATATTGGGTATACCCGTATATTCAGACACTGGCATTTCCGTGTATTTTAAAAACTGGAAACTTTCCGGGCTCACCGGCCGGTAATTTTGCAATTTTAAGTCAGCCAGGGTTTGGCCGCTTACCATATTGAATAGCAATAAAAATGTACCTGTTACAGCAACTACTTTCTTCATAATGTATTTGTTGGTATTAAATTCAAAAAATTAAAAACCGTACCCCATTCTAAACACTACCGCACTGTTGTTATTGCTGTTAGATAAGAGGTCATATAAAAGCTGGAAACGCATTTCTTTCCCAAATTTTTTACCGGAAGGAATTTTTTTCATCAGTCCCATCAGGGCACTCTTTTGCCAGCCTGTAGCACTTTTGAGTGTGCTTAAACTTTCAAAATCATTTTCGTGATTGAATTCAAATCCACCGCTAAAAAAAATCTGTTTCTTTAGCTTCCAGTCTGCATAACTTCTCAATCCAATGCCCCGCGATTGAAGGCTTAAGCGTTGAATGCTGCCGAAGCCCAGCTCATAACTTATTGCAAATCCCGCAGCGCTCCGGTCATTTAGTTTGTATCCGATTCCAAGGGCAAAATTGGCTGCAGCATTTTTTTGAGCAGTTTTATTAAACTGGACATTGGCAATATATTCCAGCCGTTGGCCGAAAGTTTTCGCTTTTTGAGTATTGGGTTTAAAATCCGGGAGATCTCCTTCCCCGTTGGAAGGGATATTGTTTAATAATTTCGTTTTTAGCTGGCTGAGCTGTGCCTGTGCCGCCTGCATATTTTGCGTGAATGCCTGTGCACCTGCGGCACCTGCCTGGCTGATACGGTCCTGAAGGAGCGCATTAATGCCGGAACGGGTTTGTAGTCCACCAAGGCTGGCAGCTGATCCTTCTAAAGAGGTATTTCCAAACATGCCTGCAAGCTGGCTGTTTTTCTGAAAGAATTTTTTAAACGCAGGAATGTTGTTTACAAGTTCCATTGCTTTTTTCTCTGCGTCTTTAGGGTTGGAGAATAGTTCCTTGTAGTTTTTAACGGCTTCAGTATAATAATAACTTTCCTTATTTATGTTTTTCAGGTATTTACTTTTCCCGAGGTATTTTACCGATTCCAATATGAGTTGTCGCTTCCGCTCTTTTATAAATTTTTCCACAGCTTCGCTGGTGGCTTCTGCCTGCTGTACGGAAGTCAGATTTTTCGACAACTTACCGGCACTCTGTACTAACGAAGTGTCGATTTTATTTCGCTGTGTTTGAATATATTTTAAAGCAGTACTTAAGTTGTCATTGTATTCGCTGTAACCGGCAGCATTACTCGCAATAGCTGTCTTACCTTCTCTTAATTTGTTTAGTAACCCTTCAAAAGTAGCGTCCTTATCTTTAAACAGACGGGCGGCAGCTTCCGGGTTTATTTGTTGTAATGACTGGCGCACTTTATTCTCCCAACGGGAAAGTTTTACCAGTGTTTTTTCCGTACCAGTACTTAACCTGTTATTATATTTTTCTATTTTTTTATTTACTTCACTAAAATATTTTCCGGGCATTTGAGAAAGATAATAAGAAGCGCTGTCGGGCTGAGCGAAGACATTGCAAAACGGCAATAGTAATAGTAGCAGGAGGCAGCATTTACCATGGCTCATAAGCGTCAAGGGTATAAAAGGAATCTACATTGATTTCTTAAAAACAAATTATGCTGGGACTGTCAGAAAAACAATAGTGCGGCAATTTTAATTTTATAATTAAAACTCTTTTTCACATTGGTACCGCATTACACAGGAACGGCTAAAAAAAAATAAGGTAAAAGTATCCGCAGGCTACAGTATTTATACGATTAAGTTTTTACATAGCTGAGGAGAGATGCCTTCTTCCCAAAAAGATGTCATCTCTCTTCAACTATCGATTATTTGAAATTCCTCCCTCCCGAAAATACCTTCTCATTTTCTCCATTCCTTAACTGCGCCCTTTTGTTCACTGGTATGGGCAAACTCTTTTCATCAGGCCTGGCCAGCGTAAGCACTTGCGGATCGGATTTATCCAGGGGAGTTAAGTGTTTTAGGAGTTTTGAAAAATTATGGCAATGTTTCACAATAACATGAATTACTTCTCCTTCTACCTGCAATTTTCCTTCCACCATAATAAGTTTGGATTGTAAAATTTCTTTCCGGTATTTTTCAAACAGGCTTTCAAAAATAACCAGGTTGGCAAATCCAAATTCGTCTTCTATCGTCATAAAACAAACGCCGCCGGCAGTGCCCGGCCGCTGGCGAACCAGCACCAGTCCTGCTACTTTTATAGGGTCGCCATTTTTTGCTGCGCTCAATTTATTGTGGGGCGTAATGCGCAACTGATCCAGCTGCGGACGTATAAAAGAAACCGGATGCGCTTTTAATGAAAGTGACGTGGCTGCATAGTCCTGAACCACATGCTCGGGCAGGCTCATAAAAGGCAATTCAATATTTTCTTTGGCAGCATCGGCAGCCAGCTGTCCTTTAAATATATTAAGTGGCCGGTCTTTGGTGAATACTTCCCAAAGTGCTTCCCTCCTGTCTTGTTGTATCGAACGATAAGCATCGGCATTGGCAAGCAGTTCCAATACTGCATCACTCAGTCCCGCGTCTCTTAATTGGTTAATGTTTTCGTATGGCTGTGTTCTTGCTTTTAACAATGTATCCATATCTGCCTGGCGCAACCCTTTTACCTGCCTGAAGCCCAGTCGCAGTATACAATACTTACCCTCCCTTTCTTCCAGGGTATTATCCCAATAAGAAAAATTTATATCAACAGGCTTTACGGTCACCTGGTGTTTTTTTGCATCGGCTATTAATTGTGCCGGTTGATAAAACCCCATAGGGTAACTGTTGAGTAACCCACAGGCAAATACATCGGGATAGTAACATTTTATCCAGCTGCTTACATACACCAGCAAAGCAAAACTGGCGGCATGGCTTTCCGGAAAACCATAGCTGCCAAAACCTTCCAGTTGTTTAAAAACTCTTTGAGCATATTCCAGCTGATAGCCTTTTGCCAGCATCCCGTCAATTAATTTTCTTTCAAATTTTGTTACCAGGCCATGGGCCTTAAAAGTGGCCATGCTGCGGCGAAGTTCATCTGCCTCTGACGGGGTGAAGCCTGCTGCAACTATGGCAATCTTCATTGCCTGTTCCTGGAAAAGGGGTACTCCCAGCGTCCGGCCCAGTATTTCTTCCAGTTCTTTCGAAGGATAGGAAACCTTTTCTTCTCCATTTCTCCTGCGCAGGTAAGGATGCACCATATCGCCCTGTATAGGGCCGGGCCTTACAATGGCTACTTCTATCACCAGGTCGTAAAAACAGCGCGGCTGTAACCTGGGTAGCATGGTTTGCTGTGCACGGCTTTCAATTTGAAACACGCCAATGGTATCTGCATGGCAAATCATTTCATATACAGCAGGGTCATCCTGCGGTATATTGGCAAGGGTAAGATCCAGTTCATATTTTTCTTTTGCAATGTCAAAACATTTGCGAATGCAGGTAAGCATACCCAATGCCAGCACGTCTATTTTCATAAAGCCAAGTGCATCAATATCATCCTTATTCCATTCAACGCAGGTGCGGTTTATCATGCGTGCATTCATAACAGGCACAAGGTTGCTTAACTTTTCACGGGTAATTACAAAGCCGCCGGTATGCTGCCCCAGCTGGCGCGGAAACCCCATAAAGGCTCGGGTTAGTTCCAGCACTTTTCGCAGGTGAGGATCATTGGTATTCAATCCCTGTTCACTAAGGCGTTTGCCCTCAAACCATTCATCTGTAAATTCCCAAATGGAGGCCGATAACAAATTGATGGTATCAACAGAAAGGCCCATGGCTTTACCTACATCTCTTATAGATCCTTTTTGGTGTTGCTGCGTAACAGTGGCAATAATGGCGGCACGATCACGTCCATATTTTTGATAAATGTATTGAATCACTTCTTCTCTTCTTTCATGCTCAAAATCAACATCAATATCAGGCGGCTCGTTTCGGGCAGAAGAAATAAAACGTTCAAATAAAAGGTCAAATTTTGACGGATCTACAGAAGTAATACCCAGGCAATAACACACCGTAGAGTTGGCAGCAGAGCCACGGCCCTGGCAAAGAATGTTTTGTTGCCTGGCAAAACGTACAATATCATACACAGTTAAAAAGTAGGCGGCATAATCCATTTCATTGATAAATTTCAACTCATAATGAATAGCATCAATTGCTTTTTGCGGAAGCAATGAACCATAGCGTTCGGTAGCCCCCTGCCAGGCAAAATGAGCCAGCTCCTGTTGGGGTGTTCTTCCTTCGCTCGTTATTTCTTCGGGGTATTCATATTTTAATTCACTCAATGAAAAGTTGCAGGCAGCTGCAATGGCGGCTGTATTTGTAAGCGCAACCGTATACTGCCTGAATAAACGAAGCATTTCTTCGCAAGGTTTCAAATATCTTTCTGCATTGGAATGCAATAAAAATCCTGCATTGTAAATGCTGCATTTTTCGCGGATGCAGGTAAGTACATCCTGCAACTCCCGCCTGTGCTGGTTATGATAATGTACATCGTTGGTGGCGGCCAATGGTATATTAAACTGCGTTGACAGCTGGGCAAGCCGGTATAAATATTTACTATCATCGCCCTGGTATTTTTTAGTAGCGGCTATATATAAATCATCTTTAAAAATATTTTTGTATTCCTGCAAAGCAATTGAAAAGGATGCTTCAAACTCAAAAAAAGCATTTAATTCCTGTGGTGGAATTACAATAAATTTCATGTCATCTTTAAAGGCATATACGTCTGCCTTGTACAAATTACATGCTCCTTTTTCGGCACGCAGGTTACCCAGGGTAAGCAGGTTGCACAATTGTGCGTAGGCCTTTTTATTGGTTGGGTAGGCCAGCAGGCTCAGGCCATCGAGCAAATCCAAACGGCAGCCAATGATCACTTTAATGCCATGTTGTTTTGCGGCAGCATGGGCCCGCACAATACCTGCCAGGCTGTTGCGGTCGGTAATGGCAATTGCCTTATAACCCAGTGCTGCTGCATGCTCCACCAACTCCTCCGGGTGGGAGGCTCCACGCAGGAAAGTAAAATTGGTGGTTACCTGTAATTCGCTGTACATCTTTTTACATTTTAATAAACATTAAGCTGCTGCAGATTGGCAGAAAAATCTGCGGGCACTGAGGTAAAGACATCCCGTTATTGTTCAGGCAAAAAAACCATGCAGGAACCATTGGTAGGTTTTTACTGCATCGTAATGGCCAAGCCTGAATAACCAGTACCTGTTGCCCTGTTCATTTTCTACCACGTAATAGTCCCTGTGCTTTCCTTGCTGCAACCACCATTCCTGTTCTATCCGTTCCGGACCATCTGCCTTTACTATTTTATGCAATGTTCCTTTATAGCGAAAAAGCATGGGTGGATAATCCGGTATAGGAGCGGTAACCTCTATGGGTTCCGGGTTTGGCAATAGTTGCAGGGGGCGCGGGCGTGGTAGCTTCCAGCCTGCAATTATATTTTGATCCAATGCTGCAGCCTGTTGATAAGACCTTTCAGGCCAGTAATGTTCTGCCGGTAAATACCTGTGTATAGCGGCATTTTTTATTTTACCCTGTATGCGATCGAGTAATTGATACAAACCATTGTCATTCAAACCCGCTTCCTCCTGCCACAGTTTTTGCTGCTGAATATGGAGGTCCTCTACTTTGGATGCATGCAGGGTAAACAATTCAATACCCAATGCAGGTTCAAGGGTATCTATATCTACCTGGAATAATTTAAACAGGTGAAGGGTATTGCAGCTGGCCCTGCTGGTACCAATGGTTAAGCATTCAATCTTTCCATCTACCCTGTAACAAAAAAAGGATGCAGCACGCAAACCTTTATGTTCGTTCTGTAACCGTTTGCATACGCTATTTAATAATTGCTCCAATGCTATTTCAATTCCTTTGGCTGTAACAATGGGTTCTATGCAGGGCAACCGTTCCTGGTAAGGTTCCAAAGGCTGCACCGGCTGAATCCATTCCTGTTCCTGCCCCGTGGCCTGTTGCAGGCGCTGTAGTAATAAAGGACCAAATCTGCGGTGCAAGGCAGAAGCAGGCATTTTTATAAAATGACCAATTGTACACAACCCGGCCCTTTGTAATTTTCCAGTTGTTTCATCTTCAATACGAAGTGCTGCAGGTGGTAATAAGCGTATGGCCTCCAATTGCCTGCCGGGTTCAACGATAGCCATCGTATTGCCAAAGCGGGCAATAGCCCAGGCTGCACCTATGGTATCGGCTATGGCTATATGTATGCTGTAACCAAACTCCTGCAGGCGTTTGCATATATCAGCGAGGTAAGCCTTTTCGCTCCCCCACAAATGAGCGCAGCCTGTAACATCCAACATCAGGCCATCGGGTGCATCTGTTGCCACTGCAGGGGTAAAACGAATACACCATCCTGCAATTCCCGTTAATAATTTGTTGGAAAGCCCGGGCTTATCATCCAATACCTGCAGGGAAGGTATAATGGCCCTTGCATCTGCCACAGCCATGCCAATAAATACGCCCTGCTGTAAAGCATGTGCATTGGCAGCTATTACAACCATGCGGCCACGTTGCGAAGCAGAGAGTACAAAAGCCTGGTATTTTAAGGCAGGTTGCCTGCGTATAAACCAATCGGTTTTTAAATATCGAAACCATATGCTTACAAAACGCCTGTTCATGCTACACCAGCTTTTTTTTGTGGATGCAATACAACAGCAGCTGATTTGCCAAGTAGCCTGAAATGCCCTGCCACCAACTCAACCTGCCATACACCTGGCCTGCCATTGCGTATTTTTTGCAACTCTACATTCCATGCCGGGAAGCCAACACCGGGCAAACCATATTCTGTAACAGATGGCAAAGAAGAAATTTTCCAGCGGCTTACACAGGTATTGGCTGTTAAGCTTTTTGGATTACGCCGATGTATAAATCCTGTGACCCTACTTTTTTCTACGGCCAGTTGCAAACGGCGGGAAGCAGTAAAACTAAGGTCCTGCATTTCTGCAATAACCGCACTTATCCCTTCATGCTTAAGCGCCTCTTCCATTACCCAGGCAATTTCTTTTTCTTTTTTGAGATCAATAAAAATTACTGACGATGGCTCTATACCAAATGATTGAAGGGCAGGCGGAAAAATATTGCGGCTGCTGCTTATCCAAATACTAATTCCTTTATTATTCATTAAGGCTGCAACAAGAGCACTTATGAATCCACCTGTAGCAGCAGCATCTTCTGCCCGCTGCGAAATAAATTCGTGGATAGCTCCTATAGGAAAAGCGTTATTTGGAAAGGCATTTTTTATAGGCGCCATCTTGCTGTCAACCGCATTATTTTTAAGCTGGGATTTTAATCCCTGCAAGGGTAGAATATCCCTTTGTAACCGGGCAATAATATCTGCTTTTGATGTTGCCAATTTTAATTAGAAACTTTTATTTATTTGGTAATCCCATAGCAATATTACTAAAATATTTAGCAATATAAGGTATAAAAATATTCTGTTAGCCTAAATACTTAAGCATCAATACCAGTAACATGAAAACCTATGGGCTTTTGCAGAACCCTTCCTACCGGCAGGCAGGCCCGGCGTGTTTTCGGATCAGGTGCATCAATCCTAACTTTGTTCCGCCGGGGTTTCGGCTGATCAGAAAAAGTCAGCCTGCTATTATAGCAATCGCAACGCGGTATTGTACCAGGCTGTGAAGTAAATTCCCCGGTTATATATTTTTATATTTTAAAGCAACCGCCTTGTTAGTGGTGCAATAAGCATGGCAGGATTATTGACGGATGGACTAGGTTCATTTTTACTATCACCCTACATCCATCACTTTAATACTAACTATGGAAAAATATGTACTGCTTATTGACGACGATAAAGATTTTCTTACCCTGCTCGAAATAAAATTACTGAGAGATGGATTTAAAGTAAAAAGTCTTTTAAACGGTACCAACTTTATTGATACCATAGCAGCACAAAAACCAGCTATTGTGCTCATAGATGTAAACATGCCATTAATAGCAGGCAATGCACTATGTAAAGTAATAAAGCAAAATGAAAGCACCCGGGATATACCCGTTATTTTATTTTCAGGAAATGAGAATATAGAAAAAATAAGTGCGGCGTGTGGCGCCGATGGTTTTATTGCAAAGCCATTTGAGCCTGATTCATTGGCGAAAGAAATTGGGCGGTATCTCCCGTAAATATTTTACCGAAGAAACGCAGAGGAGAATGCAAAGAGACTCTATGTGTATTCCTCCGTCTTCCCCCCGTTGTTAAAAACACCTCTTCTTCAAATTACAGCGCCTGTTTGTAAATGCTATTTATTATTTCCGAATAATCCACCTTCATCTGCAGTGAAATATCGTGACCAAGATGGGGATAAGTATATAATTTTATTTTGCAGGCGGTTTTATCGCTGCTATTTTCTTCCTGGTGATAACAACAGGAACTATTTTATCGGCTTCCCCCCGGAACAAATAAATTGGTCCCTTCCTATGTCCTGGCTGATTGTTTATTTCCAGGATAATACCCGGATGAAGAACTGCTGCAAAGACAAAAAACAGGATAAAAATAATGGTCGCTTCATTTTTTTTATAAAGCATTAAAAGCGTGCCAACGGTGATATCACCCATTTGCAGGTAACAAATTATTGAAACTAAATTGTTAAACGGAAAGCATTTACAGGAGTGGTTTGTTATTCAACATTTCTAATAATTCTATCCCTAAAAGAGATGCCATTGAATGAACCTGTCCATCTTATTGTACGATCCTGTATTTTATATGAGTTACTCCTGCAGATTCTATAATGCGGATTCTCTCCAGTTCAACTTGCCTCATAGCTATATGTTCAAAGAGCAGGGTCCCTTTGCCCAACAACACATTTACCAGCGTGATCTGTATTTCGTCTACCAGTTTAAGATGAATAAATTGTTGAATAATATCTGCACCTCCCATTACCCACACGTCTTTTTCGCCAGCGGCTGTTTTCGCCTGTTCTAATATTGATTCAATACCTGCTGTTACAAATACAAATCCTTTCACCTGTTCAGCCGGTATTTCATGTGTCAATACAAAGCTGGTAACATCAAATGGCGACCTTCCCTCCCACGCATCATTGATAGCAATTTTATAGGTTCTGCCACCCACTATAACAGCGCCCGCCTTAAATGTTTCTTCAACAATAGCTTTATCTGCTTCAGTCCTGGTTTTAAATAACCAATCATGCAGGCGTTCGCCTCCTTCTCCCATAGGTTGTTGAGCTGTTATACCTGGTCCGGCTATAAAGCCATCGAGCGACATAGAAATACTTACAAATACTTTTGGCATGTTTAGGTGTTTATTTGTTATACATCTTTTAATTTCAATTGGCGCTTTGGTTTCAGGTAGTTTAATGCGGTGCCAAGTATGATCAGCATAGTTCCTGCAACCTGCCAGCTTGTTGGCATTTCACAAAAAAAGATCATGGCTGCAAGGCTGGGCCAAAGTACCGATTGCGCAAGCAAGGAAAGTGAAGCTTCAGTAGAACGGATATGCCCCAGGGAATAACTGATCAATAGCCAGCCGGCAAGTTGTACTATAACAGCCAGCCCGGCAAAACTTATCCAGGCTTTAGCAGGGAAGCCCGTGAGCGGTGCATTCATCAGCCGGCATATAACAAAGGACGAAATGGTATAACTCACCAGTATGTAAAACATAAAAGTAATGGTATGCATTTTCGTCCTGGTTTTTTGGGTGGTAATTAAATACCCGGCATAAAATACACTTCCTGCCACCGCCAGGCCATTTGCTGCATTTAAAGGGATGTTTAATGTAAATAGTATACCTGTCATAATAAGAACGCCCCACAAAGCTAATAATACTCCCAGCCAGAACTGCATGGACTGCGTTTCCTTAAAAAAAAAGTAAGCCAATATACCTGTCCATATCGGGGCGAGATTGCCCAAAACGGTTGCAGTTAAAACATCTGATTGTGTTACCGCCATATTCCAAAAGGCAATATCCAGTGAAAACAACATACCACCGGCTAAAGCGCCTGAGATAAGTTTATAGGGTGCCTTATGCAAACGGTAACCCAATACAAACGGTAAAATAATTAACAAGGCAAAAAATGCCCTGTAAAAAGTCGTGGACAAGCCGTTAACGCCGGCAAGTCTCAAAAAAACAGGTGAGGCAGATATACACAATCCTCCCATATAGAGAGCAGCCCTTGGATTAGCTTTAAGTGAAAAATTCATCGGCGGTATAATTGGTAGTGCAATTTTTTTGAAAACCAAAAGTCGGGATGAATAGCGAAACAATAATTGATCTATGTCACCTTTTATATTATTTCCAGGAGAAATTTTCCCGCAGATCAGGAAGATAGTTTCCCGCACATTTTCACCTTAAAATACGGCGCAGATGTTCGCAGATCGAATACAGCAACTAATTCTCAAAAAAAATCTGCGGTATTAAATCTGCGACGGTCTGCGGGGACTCTTACAATTTTTTTCTCCGCAAACGGCTCAATGTCTCTCTTGAAACTCCCAGGTATGCCGCAATCACTTTTTTTGAAAGGCGCTGGTAAAGTTGTGGGTAGGCATTTAAAAATTGGGTATGCCGCTCCTTTGCATCGCTGGTAAGGAGTGATAAAATTCTTTTTTGTAAAGCAACAAAACCAAAGTTTGATTTCTTCCTGAAAAAGTGTTCAATTGTATGAGATTGGGCGCATAATTTCTCCCGGTCATTGAATGACAAAGACAAGACCTCGCAATCTTCCAGGCAAACAATGTTGATCGTGGCAGGTGTTTTTAATAAATAAGCCTGGAAATCGGTGATCCACCAATCCTCTACAGCAAACTGGAGAATATGTTCAGTTCCTTTGTTATCAATATGGTAAGCCTTTAAACAACCTTTTACAATAAAAAAATCGGCCTGTACCTTATTCCCTTCCCTGATCAAAAATTCACCTTTCTTAAGTTTCTTTTCTGTAAAATGAGAAAGAAAAAAATTAAATTCAGCAGGGTTTAACGGAATGATGTGCTCAATTTGCTGTTGTAATGCGGTACACATTTTAGGAGAGGCTTTATTTTATTTTCTATCGATAAAGATATTAAATTAACAGTATAAAAGACCTGCGTGTAATGGTGAGGCCGTACCTTGTAACAGGAATGAACATTACATTAAGACAACAAATAGAAAGAATTGTATCCCTTTCAAATGATGAATTTGAGTGGGTGTTAAGTCACTTTACAGAACAGTATTTTAAAAAGCATCAAATCATCATTAACGAAGGCGATTATGTACAAAACGATTTTTATGTAGTAAAAGGATTGATCAAATCATCTCATACCAATCCCGATGGAAAAGAGCATGTTATACAATTTGCTTTGGAAGACTGGTGGATTACAGATCCCCAGGCTTTCCATAATCAAACCAAAGCAACTTTATCAGTTAATTGTTTAGAAGACTCAAAAGTGCTTTCTCTTACTTTAGATAACAAGGAAAAGCTATGCAGGGAGCTTCAAAAAATGGAATATTTTTTCTTAAAGAAAACAACCGCGGGCTACATCGCTCTACAGAAAAGAATTTTATGCCTGATAAGCAGCACTGCAACCGAACGCTATTATAACCTGCTTGACCAGTATCCGGGCCTTATTCAACGAATACCCAAATCCATGCTGGCATCATATTTAGGTGTAAGCAGGGAAACACTTAGCCGGCTGGCAACTATCTAAGTGTGACAAACCTCACATTAAATTAGTGATAATTGTCCTTTATTACCCCTTTCATTTATTGGAATTTTACTAAAAAATTTTATAAAATGGAATACAGAAATTTAGGCAGATCAGGATTAAAAGTACCGGTACTGAGCCTTGGCACGGGCACTTTCGGAGGCACAAACGAATTTTTTCAGCGTTGGGGACAAACAGATGTAAAAGAAGCTACCCGCATGGTTGACATTTGTTTGGAAAGAGGCATATTTTTTTTTGATACAGCTAATGTTTATTCCCAGGGAGCATCCGAAGAAATATTAGGGGCTGCGATAAAAGGAAAGCGGGAAAAAACAATTATTGCAACGAAGGGAACTTTTAAAATGGGGGAAGACATAAACCGCCAGGGCTCATCAAGATTTCACCTGCTGAGCGCATTGGAAGATAGCCTGAGGCGTTTGGGAACCGATTATATAGACCTTTATTTAATGCACGGCTTTGACAGCAATACACCTATAGAAGAAACTTTAAAAACACTGGACAATTTGGTAACAAGTGGCAAGGTGAGGTATATTGGCTGTTCCAATTTTGCAGCCTGGCAATTGATGAAATCCCTGTCTGTTTCAGAAAAACATAACCTGGCACAATATATAATTTACCAGGGATACTACTCGCTTATCGGCCGTGATTACGAACAGGAATTAATGCCATTGATAAAAGACCAGGGCCTTGGGTTAATGGTGTGGAGTCCGCTTGGTTGGGGAAGACTCACCGGGAAAATTAAAAGAAATCAGCCGGTTGCTGAAGGGCGCATACAAGCAGGTGGTGCAGTAGGATCGCCACCGGTAGAAGACGAATTTTTATACACAGTGGTGGATGCTTTGGAAAAAATTGCCAATGAAACAGGCAAAACTATTTCACAGGTGGCTATTAATTGGTTGCTGCAAAACGAAACAGTTTCCAATATTGTGATTGGTGCAAGAAACGAAAAGCAGTTAATCGAAAACATAGACGCAGTTGGCTGGTCTTTGACCAAAGAACAGGTTACCTTACTAAATACCGTTACCACCCAAACGCCTATTTATCCGCATTGGGTGGGCAAACGATAAAAGCAAAAAAGCATTTTTTTGCGGGAGTAAAGGTTGTCTATAAAACTATTGCCTGTTAATGCCCTTTATAAACTGTTCGCCTGCTTAGTAGATGAACAAAGAAAAATTAATGACTACTCCGTGCTGACAGGAAATTTATTGGGCAGTGATTTTAAAAAAATAACCACGTATCAATCAGGGGTAGCTCGGACAGCACAGGACCTCCCTCTCATTTATACAAATAAACTCCTAAGATCCGGTAAATAAATAATACTCCCCACCTGCATCCGGCCCATCATGCAGGAGGAAGAAATCGTAAAAACCACCCAGTGTAAACATTTTTTTATACCATACCAGGCTTTCCCTAAAATACGTGATGGAGTGCTTGATAATTTCCCTGTTTCCGGCCGGCACATCAAAAACAAGATAGGTACCGCAAGGTACTGCGAGTACCATGCCATCAAAATCAGCCGGGTTAACAGATCGCTCATCGCATAACACTCCATAAAACTCCCTGTAACTATGAAGCGGGCTGAAATTAACGGAATCAAAAGCTTTGATGCAGCGCCTGGCCTTACCGTTAACGCTTATTGACAACAGATCGTGCAGGTATGGCATCGACTGTTCATATTGCACAGGCGATGCTCCCACCTGCCAGGTATAACCCGCCAGTACAGCATTAGCTAATGTTTGCGTTGTACAGGTATAAGAAAAATCTGATTGCAGGATAGAACGATAGGCTGCTTCAGATGCAATGCCATCCATTATAGCGTTTATTGAATCTGTGCGAAGAATGTTTTTTTTTGCGGTTGCGGCAGAATAGCCAAAATGATAGGTGAAAGCTTTTGAAAGAGAATACTTTGTAGCAAACCCAGTTGCATCCGCAATCTCACTTAAGTTGAGATTGCTGTAAGCACTCAGCACAGCAGCTTTTTCGAGACGGGTACGTGTTATATACCGACCCAGCGATTCCCCACGCATGCTTTGAAAAATGTCTGTAAGATGAAAATAAGAAATATTCAAATGACCGGCCAACTGGCTTATGCCAAATGGTTCCCGGATATTATTATCCAGGTATGCTGCAAGTTTATGTTGCAGACCCCGGTACGCTATAATTGTTTCACTCCTTTGCATAGTGACAAGCGTTATCCATTTTAGGGAATTTTCAAACAGGTTGCCTGGCTCAAAAGTACGCATGCTATCTTCACAAAAAAAGTTATGATTACGCCAAAAATGAAAATTGGGGCAGGGGTTATATGCATATTGTACATTTTAGTGCAAACCTTTCAATGGTGGGTTTTTACTAAAGCGCCATCTGCCAACCCTACCTTGTTAGAAGATTTTTTATTTGGTGCAAAATGCATTTCCATCCTCCGCTCCTCCCTCATGCTGGCTTCCATGTTTGGGCTATTCTACCTTTTCTTCGTCATTTGTTTTTTTGCAGGAGGTAAATATAAAGCATCGGCAATCTTAGCATTTATTTCCTTCTCCATATTTTGCCTGCTCGAAATAATGCTACGCTCAGTGGAACTTTTTTATACACAGGTACAATTGCCGGCAGTTTATGCAAATACAACAAGCAGCGCCAGTCGGGAATTGATATTGTATCATGTTACACAATTTCAGAACATACAATTTGCATTATATTTTCCATTAGGTCTTTCCCAAACCATTGGCAGCTTCATCATAGCATTTATATATCCGGCGACTCCACGTTTTAATTATTTACTAAAAGCTATCATGCTGCTAAATGGTTTGCGCCTTTTGCTCAGGCAACTCACGGTTTATGCTGGTATTAATCTTTTCCCCGACAACTTATATGATACGCTATACCTGCCGCTTGTTTATTTAACTTTTGGAGTTACAGCGTTGTGGCTGTTTAAAAGCGCTTATCACGATAAAAGGTTATTAAATATGTCTTAAAACAATTATTTGCATACATTTTATTAAGGAGCATAAAATGAACTATTTAAACGATATCAGTCAAGAGCTTGTAGCATTATTTAACGCTGAACATAGTAAAAGGTAGCGGCCCGGGTAGTATATCATAAATCAACAAAGAAATAATGAAACGAATATTTACAATACTGACATTGGCCTTTCTTACAACAAATACATTTTCACAAAGAGATTAAACAATTACAACAAAAAATAGAATGAAATTAAATGCCGGTATCGTCACTAATAAACTTGCTGAGACCAAATTATTTTATACTTCCGTTTTGTCCTTTGCACACCCTGCCTGCCGGATTTTGGATAGTATTTTTGTATTGCAAATTCATAATAGAAAATAGCTCCCGGCGGAAGTGCTTAAGTTAGAACAGGAGTTTAATGGGAACTTCAGGTATAAATTTAAACTCGGATTTGATGAATAGGGTTTAAGCCAACACCTGGCCGCAGGAAATATTATTGTTTAAATTTTAAATTATTAAGTATGGACAAACCAGTTTCAAAAATAAAGATCCGTATTGCCGATACAAGCGATACAAATTTTATCCAATCCATTGTTCCGCGGTTAATAGAATTTGGCCCGCCGGCCTGGAGAGATGCAGATCAAATGATCGCTACAGACAGGGCTGTTCTTAATAACAGTTTAACCCCCGGTAACCAGGAGCGGGTAATATATATTGCGGAAGATGAAAACAACAATCAGCTTGGTTTTATACATGTACATGCCGGTGAGGATTATTATAATAAAGAAAAACATGGCCATATCGCTGATGTGATTGTGGCACCTGGGGCTGCAGGCCTGGGTGTTGGAAAATTATTATTAGGCAAGGCAGAAGACTGGGCCCGAACCAATGGATTTCGATGGCTGACACTTAGTGTTTTTAGTGAAAACGTAAAGGCAAGAAATTTATATAAAACACTTGGCTATGGAGAAGATATGGTCAAGTATGTAAAAGAAATTAATTAACGCTATCACTTATCTTGTTCAACGTTACGGCATATAATTAAAAATAATTTTAACCGCTTCCCTCCCCGCCGCAGGTAGGCAGTTGCAAAGCTTTCTGCAAGCTCACAAAGAATGCTGCCTGCATTTTCGGCTGATTTCTTAGGGGTGAAAATTTAAAAGCCTGCTCAGTGAGCAGGCTTTTAAATAACATTTCCCTTTTTTTAACTTCTAACTTTACATCCTTAAAACCTTAAACCTTTAACCGTCAACCCGAAACGCTCCATTCCACTCCTTCCCTCCCAACAATTCTTCAAACACCCCCCTGCTTTTTTTTAATAATTCCAGGTGTTTTACATGGTGCAGGTCGGTTCCCAAAAAACTGCAGAGATCGTTTTTGAGGATATATTTTGCAGCCTTCATCGCCCCGGGTCCGTAGTGGCCGGTAAGCGAGGATAAATTTACCTGCAATAAAAAACCAAGTTCCTTCAGCAGGTGATACGCTTTGTTATTGTGATGAAAATAATTATAGCGTTCCGGGTGCGCCAGTATAGGCGTGTAACCCGAAGTGATAACAGAAAAACTCATTTGCTTAGGGTTCTCCGGCATATTGCCCCATCCAAATTCTGTAAGCACCATTTTATCTTTTATACAAAGCAGCGGTTCATTTCTTTCCAGTCGTTCAAAAAATGCCGCATCCATCATGTATTCGGCAGCAGCATCCACGGTGTAATCAATTGCTTCATTTTTTAATGCAGTCCGCAGTGTTTGAAGTGCACTATTAATGGTTTCCGGTGTATTCCTGTACATGTCGCTTATTATATGCGGGGTTGCAACGGAACGTGTTAAACCGAGTTCCATTAATCCCTTAACCAAAGTAACAGAAGTGGCTGCATCAGGCGAACCATCATCTATACCCGGCAGGATATGACTGTGCATATCTGTGCTGATCGGGAAATAGTTGGTGCTGGTATTTTTTTTGAAAATCGAAAACAAGAGCAGGAATAAGAAATAAAAAATAATGAATAAGAAATAAGAAAGTTAAGATTTATGCTGCCTATTGTTAAATCAGTTCTTTGGATTTAATCCGTGCAATTGGTGTAATCAAAATTAATCCGTGATCCGGCTTTAATCTTTGCAATTGCTGTAATCAAAATTAATTGTGGTTGGATTTAATCCGTGCAATTGGTGTAATCAAAATAAATCCGTGATCCGGCCTTAATCTTTGCAATTGCTGTAATCAAAATTAATTGTGGTTGGATTTAATCCGTGCAATTCGTGTAATCAAAATAAATCCGTGATCCGGCTTTAATCTTTGCAATTGCTGTAATCAAAATTAATTGTGGTTGGATTTAATCCGTCCAATTGGTGTAATCAAAATAAATCCGTGATCCGGCCTTAATCTTTGCAATTGCTGTAATCAAAATTAATTGTGGTTGGATTTAATCCGTGCAATTGGTGTAATCAAAATAAATCCGTGATCCGACCTTTCCATCACAATCCCAAAATCCCCATCCCGAACTTCTTCCCTACAAACTGGTGTACTTTAATGAGCGGTTTTAAAATACTCACAAAAAAAGCAAACGGTATTTTATTTTTTTTCATCGCCAGGTAATCCCTGCGGTTGGCTCTTATGCGTTGTTTAAGATTTACATTACTTTGGCCGCCCATGCGCATGCGCACCAGTAACTCCGGGAGGTAAAAAGAAGATATTTTATGGAGATAAAGGTAACGGCTCATAAATTCATAATCGGCCGCAGTAAAATAGTGACTTTCGTAAGCCCCGTATTTTTCCACCAGCGATCTTTTAATATAAAAAGTAGGATGAGCGGGCATCCAGCCATAATTGAAACGGCTGCGTTTAAAAGGCTGTCCTTTCCAGATCCGCATTATTTTATTTACATCATTGCGGTCTACAAATTCCAGGTCACCATAAATACTATCCACGCCTTCTTTTTCAAAACAGTTTACAATAGTACTGATCACCTTTTCATTATCCAGTACATCATCACTGTTCAATATACCGATGATGTCGCCGGTAGCCACTGCCATTCCTTTATTAATGGCATCGTACATACCCTTGTCTGTTTCACTTATCCAGTAGTCGACCGCTTCATCATTTTTGCGCACAATACCCATGGTATGGTCGGTTGATTTACCGTCAACAATAATGTATTCAATGTGGGGATAGGTTTGAGATCGTACAGAATTAATACAATCCTGTAAATATTGGGCAGAGTTAAAAGTTACGGTAATAATTGAAACCTTAAGCCCGGAAGGGGCTTGTATCGGCAGGTAAATATTGGATATTTTTCTTTCTGTTTCCATTAAATACTAAGGTGCTAAATTAATAAGAGTAGATAGCAAAAACTAATTACCCTTGTGTTAACAAAATTAGCGCCAAATAATTTACCCTCCTTTAGTTATTGCCACATCTGCAGCTGATATTTTTCCCATAAACGTTTCGTTTTTTGATATATTACCTACCAAATGAGAAACTTATGGTAAAGCGGCAATGCCTTATTTTTTCCCTCAATTATTTTTCCAGGCTATCCTCCTCTGCCTGCACCGATGGGTTACTGGGAGTTGCGGAGGATCTTTCCGGGCTGTCATCTTAAGGTAGGACTTTCATCCTGAGGTACAAAGGATCTTATCATCCCGGGCATAAGGTCCTTCGTGCCTCAGGATGACAGCGCTATTTAGGTTTTATCGCATCCATTCGAAGGATCTCATTAATAGAGGAGAACGCATCCTCCTCCTCATCCCCGCAATCAACTTATTATACCATAACCCTGCTTTTTATACTCACCGCCGGGTTACCCTGGTAAATGGTATAGGCTTCCAAAGTACCGCTGGCAACAGACTGCACACTCAACACCGAATGCGTTTTACATAAAGTGCCCGGGCAAACCAATGCCCTCGCACCAATCCATACCCCATCTTCCAGGCTGATTGGCTGCACGCTGAGATCAAAAGTTTCTTTTGTATAATCATGATTTCCACACAGCAGTAATGCTCCCTGGCTGATGCAGACATTGTTTCCAATACTAACAGGTGCCAGGTTATCTATCCAAACCTGTTCTCCCAACCAGCAATGATCGCCAATAGTAAGCAACCAGGGATATTTAACCGATACGAAAGGCTTGATAACAAGTGATTTTCCAACGCTTGCTCCAAATGCTCTTAAAAAAAAAGTTTTTAACCCGTAAAAAGGAAAGAGCCCTGTTTTAAAAAAGATCCCACTCACCAGGTACCAGGCAGCCCTCTTCCACGCCGCGCCGGGCCGGTACCAGCCATTGTTATATTTACTTAAATCAACTTTCATGAAGCTGTTGGAAA
>JACMKX010000187.1 GCA_014379905.1 Ferruginibacter sp.
AGTAGATGTAGATGAACTCTTCTTTTTGAATGCCTTTGGCGAATATCATTTTGGTAAACAGAACAACAATTATTTAAGGCTTGGCAGGCAGGAATTATTTTTTGGGATGGGTAGATTAATTGCCCCAAGGGAAGGTCCCAATCTTCGTAGCACGTATGATGGTGTTCGTGTACACAATAGTATGGGGGCTTTTACTTGGGATGCTTTTTTTACCTATTTGGTCAATAATAAACAAGGCATATTAGACAATGAAATACTTGGTAATAATCAGCGTTTATGGGGATTTTATAGCACTAAAAAATGGAGACAATTCAGTGCCGATTTGTATTACTTAGGCTATTATAATCCTACTGCACTGTTTAGTAAACAAGTAACAAGGGCCAAAGAAACAAGGCATAGCATTGGTGCAAGATGGTATGGAAAAGCCTTTAATAGCTTGGGTTACGATGGAGAAGCAGTGTACCAGTTTGGCCAATTTGGCACCAATACCATAGATGCTTTTATGATGGATGCAAAAATTTCAAAAGACATCAACTTGAAACGTTCTGTACTGAAACCATCTGTTAAGCTGGGCTATTTTTCAGGCAACCAGTCTGTAAGTGATGGAAAGCTAACTACCTACAATTCATTGTTTCCAAACCTGTTGTATTACCAAACAGCCATTGGCATTTTTCCATCTAACTTAATTAATCCACAAGTAAATCTTGGCTGGGATTATAAGAAGCTAGGCATAGTGGGTGGTGCAGATTGGTATTGGCGGGCCAGTAAGCAAGATGGATTGTACGCACCATTTGGTACCTTATTGCTAAACAATATCAACGAAACTTACTTAGGCTATCAACTGTACACTAAAACAGATTATGCTTTTACAGAAAACCTCAGTTGCACATTTTTAGTATCAAGGTATTACAAAAGCCAATTTATAAAAAACAATACCGATAGGCGTGGTATTGATTTATTGGTCAATGTATTACTCAACTATAAACTATAAGCAGCGTGAAAATAAAACGTAAATACTTGCCAATGGCCATTGCTGTTTGTATGGGTTTATCTATGGGGTTAGTAATGAGTTTGGTAATGACCCTGGCAAATATTGGTTTGGTACAAGGCTTTTTTATAAAATGGATGAATGCTTTTGCAGTGGGGGCTTCTATTGGTATTCCCTTAGCCATGGTGGTAGTGCCATTTGTTACTAAACAATTACAAAAAATAGCAGTTGATTAAAAAAATTTGAAATGAAAACAATTCAACTACTCATCGTAGTTACGGTTTGTATGCTTACTTATAACAGTAATGCACAAAACAAAACAACACAAAGTATGCAACAGCAAATAGCATCTTCCATTTTTAAAGGCTGGCAAACTGGTGAAGCAGGCGGGGGCTATTACAGTTTTAGAAAGTATGTGGTTGCAGATGGGTTTCAATATTTCTCACATCCTTTACTCGGCAATTACACTGGCAAAGAAGCTTATGAAAAATTGATGTCATTGGTAAAAGAAAGGGAAATAAAGCCAAACATGTTGCAGTTTTCAAACATCACCAGGTATCAACACGACAACAGCTTTTGCTTTCAATTTGATAGTGAAGGCAAAGTAGGAGATGGCTTTGATTACAAAGGCTACAACATCATTCAACTGGAAATACAAGATGGCAAACTCATTAGCTTTCGTGAATATTTTGGTTACATCAATCCTTCATGGTTTAAATAAAAAAAATGAACAAAACAGGCACCATCATTGGCTGGGTGATGGGTGGGTTTATCACTGCCCTTTTCCTTTTTAGTGCATCACTTAAATTAATGGGTGGTGAAGAAATAGCAAAAAATACATTAAGTCTTCGCTTAACTGTTGCTCAAATGCAGTTGATTGGCATCATTGAAATTTTATAATCACTGCTCTTCATTATTCCAAGAACAGGGCTATTGGGCACTTTATTATTGGCTGCTTATTTAGGTGGTACCATAGCCACGCAGTTAGAACATGAAAAAAGTATTGTAGCACCGTGTGTTATTCAGGTTTTTATTTGGATTACAGCACTGGTAAGGTTTCCAGAACTTGGTTACCGCCTAACAGGAAGGAATTTTCACTTATAAATAAATTGTAAAATGAGCTATTCTTTCTTAGAAAATCAACAACTCATCCTCACTTTAGCACACCAGTTTTCTGATGCAGCCAACAGAAAAGATGCAGCCCTCTACCGTTCAGTTTGGACAGATGACAGCAAATGGATTATTGGCCCGCCCATTAATCAGCAGTTTGATGGTGTAGATGAAATAGTGGCTGCCTTTGAAAATTTACTGGGGGGTTGGGAATTTTTTGTACAGCTTACCGCCAGTTACCATATTAAAATTGATGGTAACAGTGCTACTGCTAATTTTTATGTGAACGAAATTGCCAGAATTAAAGATGGCGATTCTAATTATAACCTTGCCATGTATCAGGATAAGCTGGTTTTAAAAGATGGTAAATGGCTTTTCAAGGAAAGAAACTACAATGTTTTATATCTGGATCAAAGTCCACTAAAAGGCATAGCATTTCATCAATCATAAAATTTAACACATGAAAATTGGTATTGTAGGGTCAGGAAATATGGGCGCAGCCTTGGGTACAATTTGGGCGGGCAAAGGGCATCAGGTAATGTTTAGTTATGCAAAAGATGCAAACAAGTTAAAGCGGCTTGCAAACAGCAATAGCCAAACTACACAGGGCACAGTAGAAGAGGCTGTAGCCTTTGCCGAAGTAGTAATGCTGGCAATACCTTATGCATCGCTGGAAGA
>JACMKX010000188.1 GCA_014379905.1 Ferruginibacter sp.
ACAGTCTCAGTTAGGAGCTATCGCACTGTCTATAAGGCCTGCATTATTTGTGCAGTATCTGTCAGAAACCCAATACACTGATCCATCGTTGTATTCTGAGCCAAATTTGGATTTGAGCGGTAACTATTCAGGCCCGCTTTATGATCTTGAATCAATTATCAAGAGAAATACAGATCCGGCAACCAGATTAATAGCTTTCGGTTCTGGTTCTAATGCCAATCAAATATCTATTGCTAAAATATTGAAGTCCTATATTATCTCTACTGTTACAGATAGAGTGGGCGATGTACCTTATTCTGAGTCGTTAAAAGGAACTGACAACCTGTTCCCAAGGTATGACGAGCAGGAGAAGATATATGACACGATTTTTAAAGATCTTAAAAATGCAATAGAGACCTTTGATGGTGGTGCCGCAATAAAAGGCGATATCATTTATGGTGGCGATATTGCTAAATGGAAGAAAGCTGCTAATTCACTTCGTATGACTTTGGCACTTCGTTTAAGCAAAAAATTTCCTGCTGCAGGTGGATATGCTGCGCTGCAATTTTCTGAAGCAGCCAACCATCCTGATGGTTTTATTACCACTAATGCAGATAACCTGGTGATAGCTTACCCCGGTGGTACGGCTTTCCGCCATCCATGGTTTGATCTTTACAATGGTCGTACTGACTATGCACTTTCTAAAACAATCGGAGACATCCTTGCTAATATGAGTGACGGCCGCCGTACTGCATATGGTACAGGTGGAGCAACTTTCCCTTATGGATTAACCAGGGACGATGCAACTGATTTACCTACAACCTACGCTAAAGTTTTAGCCGATAACAAAAGAGCTGAAAATTCTCCGGTGGTTGTTCTTAGTGCAGCTGTTTCATTATTGAACCTTGCCGAAGGACTGGAAAGAGGTTGGGTTACTACATCAACTCCAGGATTTACTGCCACCCAGGCATATGAAAATGGTATTACGGCGTCTTTTGCACAATGGGGCATTAGCAATGCTGCTACTTATATTAGTGGTGCAAATGCGAATTATGCAACAGGAACCGGTGGCGGAACCGGTGTAGGTGTGAATCCTCAGGGTTCAATTCCTGCAAGCAGCAATGCTTTGACTGCTGCTAAAATTGATAGGATTGCACTACAAAAATACATCGCGCTGTTTCCTGATGGAACGCAAGCCTGGAGCGAATGGAGAAGATTAGGTGTTCCGGGTTTACAACCTACAACATTTGCTACTAACTCAGCAGCTGGTAAACAAATTCCTACCCGCTTTGTATATGCGCCTAATGAATTCGGTTTAAACGGCGCTAAAGTGGCTGAAGCTGTAGCAAGACTGCCACTTGGAGACGTAATGAATGAAAAAGTTTGGTGGAATCGTTAAGAAATAACTTTTACCAGAATTTCTATACTAAAAATAAACATACAAAGATGAAACTATTCAAATATGCAAAATTTATCGGCCTTCTTACTGGTGCTGTAGCCTTGCTGACTGCCTGTGAAAAAACCGATGAAATAGATCCAATCGGCGACGGTGGAGTTAATATCGTAAAAATTATGGAAGGTGGTACTTTTGAAGAACCAGGTACCCCGCTAGGTGGCGTTAACTTTATCAATGCCACTCAAACCACTCCGATTCTAACAGTGAGAAGAGATGTGACCAGCGAAGCGGAAATGAACAAATCACAAACGGTAACAGTGAAACTTGATACAGCTTTAATGAGGATATATAATGATACGCTGATATCGCATGGCGACGATCCGTATTTAACAATGCCGGCTTCCTGGTACACCACCAACCCTACTTATACACAGGGTGGTACATTTGATTTAACTTTTGCACCAGGAGAATTGGCTAAATCAGTTTATATAACCATTCCTAATGCATCGTTATTCGATCCTGCAGCTGTTTATGGTTTTCCTTACACTATTGTTTCAGCCAGCCCTGACCAGAAAATTAGTGCAAGTAAATCTGTGATTAGCCTGTTGGGTGCAAAAAATCAATACGACGGCGTTTACTCTGTTGTATCAGGTTTTGTACAAAGGTACACAGCTCCGGGAGTACCGGATGTTGGCGCAACTACAGCAATATTGAGCGGACCGTTAGGACCGGCAAATGCAGACATAACATTAGGTACTACAGGTGCTCAAACGCTGGACTTTTATCCAAATGGTCCGAGCGCAGTAGGTATTACCTGGGCTAATAATTCCGGCGTTGGTGGGGTAGCTGGTTTAAATATGACGGTTGATCCGTTCACCAATGAGGTTACAATGAAATCTGTTGAGAGCACGAGCTTAGCCAATTTTCCAGGAGCTGTTAATAAATATGATCCCGCAACTAAAACTTTTACATTGAAGTTCAGGTGGAATCCAACCGCTAATACCAGGGAATACACGGTTGTGTTGAAATACAAAGCAGCAAGATAATTGACAGTATTTGATCTATACAAACTGCCTTCTATAACAGAAGGCAGTTTTTTTATTGAAATTTCCGGGAAAGCTTCATTTTAATAAAATGATTATATCGTTTAGATATTATCTTTGCGAACGAAAAAACAAACAATGGCAAACGAAAATCAACCGCCCAACCAATTGAATATTGAAATTTCAGAAGAAATTGCCGAGGGCACTTATGCCAATCTGGCTATTATCACCCACAGCCATGCAGAATTTGTGATAGACTTTGTGAATGTGATGCCGGGTGCTCCCAAGAGTAAAGTAAAAAGCCGAATAATACTTACGCCGTTTCATGCCAAACGTTTCATGAAAGCCATTGCAGAAAATGTACAAAAGTTTGAAGATGCAAATGGCCCCATCCAGGATATGGAGTCAGTGGAGATACCATTCAACTTTGGAGGACCCGCTGCGCAGGCTTAATCTTACAATTTTGTGGCTGTTATAATATGCCGTCGTCGGCAAAACTGTAATAACCTTCGTTGCTCACAATAATATGATCCATTAGTTTTATGTCGATCAAAGCAGCCCCCTGTTTTATTTTTTGTGTCAGCATTTCATCGGCAACACTGGGCTTCAGGTTTCCCGAAGGGTGGTTATGACAAAGTACTATACCTGTTGCACCTTCTTCGAGAGCTGCCTTTAAAATAACCCTGGGGTCGGCAGTCGTTCCGGTTAAGCCGCCGCTACTAATGATCTTATAATTCAGTATTTTATTACTTTTATTGAGATAGATTGCAACAAAAACTTCATGTACATGGTCTTTAAGGCTTGCCCTTAAAAACTGTGCAATATCCTGGCTGGTTCTTACAATTTTTTTTTCGTAAATGCCGGCACTTTCTCTTCGCCTGCCAATTTCCAGGGCAGCTGCAATGGTAATAGCTTTTGCCATTCCAATACCTTTTATTTTTTGCAACTCTGTAATGCTCAGTTTACCCAATTCATCCAGGTTATTTTTACCCAGCTTCATTATATCTTTTGCCAATTCTACCGCCGATTTATCTTTGTTTCCATTATTGATCAAAATAGCCAGCAGCTCAGCATTACTGAGGGCTGCAGCGCCTTTGTTGATCATTTTTTCACGGGGGCGGTCGTCTTCAGACCAGTGTTTAATGGGGTTCGAATTTTTTTTATCAATTTCCATGATATGAAATTTTTAATCCCAGTAAACTAAATGTATTTTCGCTCATCTTTCAACCTACAAACAGTACATCATCTACATGGAATCAAATGCAAAAATATTTTCAGGTACGGGATCACATTATCTGGCTGAAAAAATAGCAAAAAAATTCGGAGAACCATTGGGGAATGTCAACATTCAGCGATTTAGTGACGGAGAAATAGGAGTGGAGTTCCTGGAAAGCATCAGGGGTAAATTTGTTTTCCTTATACAAAGCACTTTTGCTCCTACAGATAACATGATGGAACTATTGCTGATGATCGATGCTGCCAAAAGAGCCTCTGCCTACAAAGTGATAGCAGTGATGCCTTATTATGGATTTGCCAGGCAGGACAGGAAGGACAAGCCAAGAGTGGCCATTGGCAGCAAGCTTGTAGCCAATATGCTCACAGCCGCCGGGGCCGACAGGGTAATTACCATGGATCTCCACGCTGCGCAGATACAGGGATATTTTGATATACCTGTGGATCACCTGGATTCCTCCGCCATTTTTATTCCGTACATAGAAAATCTTCAACTCGAAAATCTCACTTTTGCGGCACCTGATGTAGGCAGTGCCAACAGGATAAGGGAAGTAGCCACTTTTTTTGAAGCCGATATGGTTATCTGCGATAAGCATAGAAAAAGAGCCAATGAAATTGCCAGCATGGTAGTAATCGGGGATGTACAGGACCGGGATATTATATTGATAGATGATATCTGCGATACCGGCGGCACGCTGGCTAAAAGCGCAGGATTAATGATGGAGAAAGGAGCAAGAAGCGTGCGGGCCTTATGTACGCATCCTGTTTTAAGTGGTAAAGCTTATGAAAACATCCGGAATAGTGTATTAAGTGAACTCGTTGTAACAGATACTATACCTATTAAACCGGGCTGTGAGAAAATAAAAGTGATCTCAACAGATGAATTATTTGCAGTTACCATACGTAATGCCTTTGAGAATAAGAGTATTAACAGTTTATTTATAAAAGGCAGAACCAGGTCAGTAAAGTGATATAAACTTGCCTGGAGGGCGTGTAAATAGGGAAGAAACCCCTACCTTTGCGCCTCATAAAAATTTTTAAATAATGAAATCAATTACAATCGAAGGACAACTGAGGACCGAAAGCGGAAAAAAAGCCACCCGCCAACTTCGCTCTCAGCAACTCGTGCCAGCTGTAATTTATGGTGGTGAATCAGAAGTTAATTTTGCTGCGCCGGCGAGTTCTTTTAAATCAATCGTGTACACTTCAGAATTTATGATTGCTGAAATAAAAGTAGACGGTAAAACTTACAGGTGCATTTTGAAAGATCTGCAGTTTAATAAAGTAAGCGACCTGCTGACACACATTGATTTTCTTGAACTGGTAGAAGATAAAAATGTAGTGGCTACCCTGCCATTAAAATATACCGGCGCTCCTGCAGGTGTTAAAGCCGGTGGTAAACTGGTTACTAAAATGAAATCGGTTAAAGTAAAAACTTTACCTAAGTACCTGAAGGAATATATCACCGTAGATCTTACCAATCTTGAGTTGAATGAAAATTTAAGGATACAGGATATTGTTGCAGATAACATGGAGATCATGAACTCTCCACGTATCCCCATCGCTTCTATTACCATGACACGTCAGTTGAAACAAGAAGAAACTGCTGCTGCCAAAGCTGCAACAGCCACTAAAAAATAATAGTTCAAACAGTTTTGAGAAATAGATGCCCTTTTAAGGGCATTTATTTTTTTCAGGCGGTTAGGGGCCATGCCGTAAACTTGATTAACTTTGCCCACCTAAAATATTTGAAGAAATGGGAATGGATAAGAATACCCTTATTGGGTTTGGCCTCATTGGTGCTTTGTTGGTGGCCATGTTCGTAATAAACAGCAATAGCAAAAAGGCATTGGATGCACTTAACGCTGAAAAACAACGTAAAGCGGATTCGGTGGCGGCAGTCATGGCAAAGGCTGATACTGTAAAAAAGAATACAACGGCAAGTGTTGATACTGCAAAAAATGTTCAGCAACCTGGCCTCCCTGTTATAACAGAAACGGAAGAATTGGTAACACTGGAAAATGAAGTTTTAAAGGTCACTTTTAGCAACAAAGGAGCACAGCCGGTAAAGACCGAACTGAAAAAATTTAAAAAGTACGACGGCAATTCCGTGTTGATACTGGATGGTGATTTTAATAAATTTTCTTACGATGTTATCAGCGGACAAAATCAAACCACGCACAGCTCAGATATATTTTTTACTCCTGCTACACCTGTAAAAAATGCAGATGGCAGCCAGTCGCTTTCGTTTGTTTCAAAAAGAGACGCTACAGGAAAAGAACTCACACACCAGTATATTTTGCGCCCGGATAATTACATGGTTGATTTTAATATTTCCGTAAATGGTGCCACGCAATTATTTACAGGCAATACCATGAATCTTTTATGGCAGGTAGAAGCAGAACAGGTGGAGAAAGATCATCAATACGAGTTAACACAAACGCATATGTGCTATGTGGCCGATGGCGATTTTGATTTTGAACATATTGGTAGTGATGATGATAAAAAGTTCAGTAAAGCTGTTGACTGGCTTTCTTTAAAACAACAATTCTTTATTACTACACTGATTGCAAAAAATAAATTCAGTTCAGCCAATATTGCATGGACAGTTCCAAAAGATACTTCCGGTAATTACCTGGCCAGGGCAACTACTACCGCTACACTTGCCCTTACGGGCAACCAGGCAAGTATTCCGTTGCAATTATACTATGGCCCAAGTGATTATAACAAGCTAAAACAATACGATAACCAAATGGAAAATATTGTTCCCTATGGCAGCGGTGTTTTTGCATTTGTAAAATATATCAACAGGCATTTCCTTTTACCCGTATTCGACTTTTTACAAAAGCATGTAGCCAGTATGGGTATTGTAATATTGCTGCTTACTTTATTGATCCGTTTAATTACTTCTCCTATATTATACAAGAGTTACCTGAGTGGTGCCAAAATGAAAGTACTGAAACCAGAGGTGGATGCACTGAAAGAAAAGTACAAGGATGATCAGCAGGCTTTTGGTATGGAACAGATGAAACTGTGGCGCACCGCCGGTGTAAGCCCCCTGGGTGGCTGCTTACCTGCCTTGTTACAGATACCTATATTTATGTCGCTCTATTACTTCTTTCAATCCAATATTGACCTTAGAGGTAAAAGTTTCCTTTGGGCAAAAGATCTTGCACAATATGATTCCATTGCTCACCTGCCATTTAATATTCCTTTTTACGGAGATCATGTAAGTCTGTTTACCTTAACGGCTACCCTCACCAGTTTATTGATCTCTATCTATAGTATGAGTAATATGCAGGATAATACCAATCCTGTAATGAAGTACATGCCTTATATTTTTCCTGTATTGTTATTAGGTGTATTCAATACGCTTCCGTCTGCATTAACCTGGTATTATACTGTTTCAAATACTATTACCCTGATATTACAGATAGTTATTCAAAAATATATTATCAACCATGATAAAATAATGGCCCAGATTAATGAAAACAGGAAGAAGCCGGTAAAAAAATCAAAACTGCAGGAGCGGGTAGAAGCGATGCAGGAATCGCAAAAGAAGATGCAGGAAGCAAAAAATAAATCTTCAAAGAAATAATCATAAGTTAAATTTTTAAAACCTGCGCTTGTAATGCGCAGGTTTTTTATTAGGAATTGCTATATAGCATTATTGGTACAGGATTGTATTATCTTTATTAAAACAAGTGTTTTATTATGAAAACCTTTTTACAACTGGTAAGTTTTATTTTTTTTACAGGGAGCGCATTGAGCAGTGCAGCACAAAAACAATTGAGTGAAGGATTGTTGCAATACAATATTTCTATCGTGTCTCCCAAATCAGAAACGCCCACCTTAAATTCTTTGAACGGAGCCATATTGAGTATTTTTTTAAAACCTACGGTGAGTCGTACGGAGATGAAAAGCACTTTAGGAACTGAGTCAACTGTGTACGACAATAAAAGCGGTACTGGTTTTATACTGAAAGAATACAGCGGGCAAAAGCTGATGATCTCCATGAATGAAAGTAACTGGGATCAAAAGAATAAATTATACGAGGACCTTAATTTTACTATTGCCAATGAAGTAGTAACTATTTCAGATTACCAATGTAAAAAAGCAACAGCTACTTTATCTGATGGAAAAATATTTACTGTTTACTTTGATCCTGCTATAAAACTCAGCAACAAAACATACAATAATGCTTTTGCAAAATTGCCCGGCTTACCCGTACAATATGAGATACAGTCGGGTAACCTGAGTTTTAAATACACTTTAAGCAATTTAAATTATGATGCTGTTCCAGCAGCTAAATTTGAGGCTCCCAAAGCTGGTTTCCGGGTTATGACCTACGAAGAAAATCAACAATTGAAAAAAGGATAGGCATAAAAAAAACCTCGTTGAGAGGTTTTAAGATTTTGGTTTGAGAATCAATTTCATCCCCGTGTATCCCTGCTTCACTTCCGGAACAACTACTTTTTGTTTGTAGGGGATGATATATATCGTATTACCTTTTTGATAAGTTACCAGGTTGTTGTACAACACTGTGTTTTTATTTCCTGCTGTGCCGTTCAATAAAGAGCCTTTGTATTTTAGCCCGGTTTTGAGGTTGAAAGACAGGTTTTTAGGAGAATTTACGTTAACAAGATTCAAAGCGACTTTAGCCTTCTTTTTGCCCACACCACGGTCAGCCCATGAGGTAAGCATGAAACCATTCAGTATGCCAAGAAGCAAAACTATTTTGGTTATTTTAGTCATTTGTTTTGTTAATATTTACAAATATATAACATATATACGAAGAATTAACGCCATTCATCCAAATTAATTGCCTGTTTTTTTGCTAAGATGCTGTTAATAAATAACTGTTTGACATAATTGGGCATTTACCATATAATCGGTAAATTACCATAACCTACTTTTACACTATGAGTAAATTCCCCTACAGACAGGACCGAGAAGAGCTCAAAGCCTTGCTTCAACAGTACGAGAACCTCCAGACAGGAATGCCTAATTCTTTTATAGAAGAAGATGGATTTGACCGTCTTATAGAATATTTTGAGGAAAAAGAACAATATCAGCAGGGGCTGGAAGCGGTAGATTATGCTGTTGCTCAATATCCTTATTCAGCCAACCTATTGTTTATCAAAGCCAATTTGCTTATCATTTTAAGAAAATACCAGGAAGCATTGTATGTACTGGAGCAAGCAGAACTATTTGACAGCAAAGACACTACGTTGTACATTCTCAAAACAGATGCCTACCTGGCATTGGACGAACAGGAAAAAGCTGCAGAAGTATTGGAGGCAGCTATTGACATATTTGATGGGGATGAAAAACTGGACCTTCTCTTCGAACTGGCTGATGTATATGATGATTACGAAAATTTTGAAAAGGTATTTGATTGTTTTTGCCTCATATTAAAGCTTGATCCAAACAATGAAGAAGCTTTGTACAAAATTTGCTTCTGGACAGATTTTACAGGCCGTAATGAAGAGAGCATAAAATTGCACCAGCGTATTATTGAAGAACATCCTTTTAATGAACTCGCCTGGTTTAACCTTGGTGCCGCCTACCAGGGTATAAAATTGTATGAAAAAGCAATTGATGCATATAATTATGCAGTAGCTATAGATGAAAAATTTGATTATGCTTACAGGAATATGGGGGATGCCTGCATAAGACTCAGAAAATACAAGGACGCCATAGAAGTATTAGAAAAAGTACTGGAACTTTCCAGGCCGGAAGCAGTTATATATGAAGCTATTGGCCATTGTTACGATAAACTGGCTAATTACCCGCAGGCAAGATTCAATTATAAAAAAGCAAGTCACCTGATTGCGGAAGATAGCCAGATGTATTATAAAATAGCCTGTACCTATATGAATGAAGGGGCGTGGCAAAGTGCTATAAAACAATTGCAAACCGCCTCAAGAATGCATCGCATGCAGCCGGAATATAACCTTGCTTTAGGCCAGTGTTATATGCAGCTCAACAACATTGATGAAGCCATCACCTATTTTGGTAACGTAGTACGGGTAAGACCTAAAAATATGAATGGCTGGCTGGAATTACTCAAATGCCTTTTAACCGGGGGCTTACATGAAGAAGGCGCAGAATATGCGGATTTTGCACTCGAACAAACCGATCAGAAACCTATCTTTCTATTTTATAAAAGCATGTTTCTTTTGGCAAGCGGCAAAATAAAAGAAGGCGTTCTTTACCTGGAAAACGGTATGAATGCCAATCCTAAACTGATTAAAAAATTTATTGCCTTAAATCCCTCTATATTGCAGCACCAGCAAGTGGTAGAAGTTATTGCCCGGCATAAAAAACGTAATAAACTTAAATAAAGGTTCCTGTTATATGATCTTACGGGCATTATTAATTGCTATTGCGATATATTTGCAGCCTTAAATTTTCAACAGCAATATGAACTTTAACCTCTCCCAGATTCCCGACAGGTATGTAAAACCCCGCACTCATGGTATTACCATGGTGATGGATAAAGGATTAAGCGTACAGGAAGCAAAAAATTTTATGAGCGTATCCTATCCTCATGTGGATATTGTTAAGCTTGGCTTTGGTACCGCTTATGTAACGCCAACGCTCAAAGAAAAGCTGGAAGTTTACAGGGAGTATGATATACCCGTTTATTTTGGAGGAACTTTGTTTGAGGCATTTTTAGTAAGAAACCAGATGGATGATTATATCAACCTTTGTAAAGAATATGGCATCCGTTATATTGAAGTAAGCGATGGTTCCATTACCATTCCACATGCTGAAAAATGCGGGTATATTGAAAAACTTACCAAACATGCCACTATCTTAAGTGAAGTAGGCAGCAAGGATGCGGCACATATTATTCCCCCTTATAAATGGATTGAGTTGATGCGTGCAGAATTAAGTGCAGGGGCTACTTACGTAATAGCAGAAGCACGGGAAGCCGGTAACGTAGGTATTTACAGGGGTTCAGGGGAAGTGAGAGAAGGACTGGTGCAGGAAATTCTTACACAGATACCGGAAGAAAAGATCATCTGGGAAGCGCCACAAAAAGCACAGCAATTGTATTTTCTGGAACTGATAGGTTGTAATGTGAACCTGGGTAATATTGCCCCAACGGAAATGATCGCACTGGAAGCAATGCGTGTTGGACTTCGGGGCGATACTTTCGAACTATACCTGGATAAGTAGCATATAGTCAATAGTTCCTGGATCATGGTTCATAGTTAAAACCATGATCTATCAACCATGATCCATGAACCATCATCCATGAACAATCAACCATCACCCATCAACCTATTCGGCTTAACAGGATTTCCCCTGGGCCATTCGTTTTCAAAAGAATATTTTAATAATAAATTTGAAACGGAAGGTTTGGAGGATTGCTTTTTTGAGCTTTTCCCCTTAAAAAGTATTGATGAATTTCCTGTATTATTAAAAACACAGGCTTCCTTAAAAGGGATGGCAGTTACCATTCCCTATAAAGAATCTATAATACCGTTTTTACAAATAATCAGCGGGGAGGCTAAAGTCATTGGCGCTGTTAATTGTATTGAATTTTTACCGGAAGGTTTAAAAGGTCACAATACAGATGTAACAGGCTTTGAAAAATCATTTACACCCTTACTACAGCCGCAGCATACCAGGGCATTAATATTGGGTACAGGTGGCGCTTCAAAAGCTGTTCAGTATGTACTTAAAAAGTTAACTATCCCATTTTTACTTGTTTCAAGAACACCAGGGGTAAATGCTATTACCTATAATGAAATAAGTGAGCAATTACTAAAAGAATATACCATCATCATAAACGCTTCTCCCGTAGGAATGAGCCCGCATGAAGATGAAGCACCGCAGCTCCTTTATGAACATATTGGCCCCGCTCATTATCTTTTTGATATGATCTACAAACCTGCCGAAACAAAATTTTTACAGCAGGGGAAAAATAGGGGAGCCGTTATAAAAAACGGGTATGAAATGCTGCTGCTACAGGCAGAAGAAAACTGGAAGATATGGAATGAGCTGTGAGAATATTTTATTAAATTAATTGCAGGAATTTTTGTGGCACCGGGGCTACTTTTTTCTGAGCGTAATTGTAGCATACCATGCCTGTCTTTGCTTTTGCGATTTCTTTAGCAGCCTGGTTAAAAATATGGTAAAATAATTCAAAGCTTACAGCTGTTTTCTCTCCCACAAATATTTTTACCAGGAGTGTATCACCATAAAAAGATTCGTTCCTGTATGCGACCGCAAGTTCACTCATAATAAGTCCCTGGCCCTCAACATCCAGTTCTGTATAACCCAGCTGGGTCAGCCATTGAACCCTTGCTTCCTGCAGGATACCCACCAGTGCATCATTTCCAAGATGGTTGCCATAGTTGATATCTGTAATCCTTACCCTGATTATAATTTCAGCGATCAGCTTTGCCGGCATATCAATTTTTATCCTGGCCATTTTCTTACAAATTTTGTTGATTAAAAATAATGGATATTGCCGGTTAGCCGTTGGTTTTTCTCCTGCAGATGCTTCCTGTTGAAACTATTCATATTAGTAATTATTTGCGCCTACGCTCTTGTCACAGCGTCAAACAGCGTTCAACTTGGAGAGGCTTTTACTTCCAAAGTAAAAACTGCCGGCGATATATTCGTTCATTACAACAAAGGCCTAATAATAAGCAATGATGCTGCCCAACAAAAAAAGATAACTACAACAGTAGCCGTAAATGTTACCATTCCTGCCAAAGGCCTGGCGAAAAAAAATTTTAGTTTCCCTGAAGCATTCAGCGCGGCACCCATGTGTATGTGGGCAATGTGACAGGAGGTGGCGGATTTGCAGAAAAGATCATCAGTATTGGAAATATAACTGCTGGGGGGCTTTGTTTGTACACGATACTTACTCAGTTCCTGATACGCCTAATTTTTCTATTAAAGTAATTGCCATTGGAGCGCAATAATGACTGTTTATTTATTCTGCAAAAAGTCAATGAATTTTTGCGTGGCTTTTTTACGGTGACTATACTCCGTTTTTTCCTCCATGCTCATTTCGGCAAAAGTTTTAACTGCACCATCGGGAATAAAAACCGGGTCGTAGCCAAAGCCATTGGTACCCCTTTCTTCATCAATAATGCGGCCTTTGCATATGCCTTCAAACTGGTATTCCTTACCATCCAGTATCAAAGAAATGACAGTGCGGAATTGTGCAGCCCTCTCTGAAATATGTTTAAGATTGAATAATAATTTATCTGTATTGTTTTTAAAGTTTTCGCCATCTGCATAGCGGGCACTTCTTACACCGGGCCCGCCATTCAAAGCTGCTACTTCCAGCCCGGTATCTTCACTAAAACAATTTCCTTTGGTAAACTGGTGAATTACCCTTGATTTTTCAGAAGCATTTTCTTCCAGGCTATTATGCGGTTCAGGTATGTCAATGACTATACCGGCCTCTTTTAAAGTTTTGATCTCAAAAAGATCATTTAAAACTACGCGTATCTCATCAGCCTTGTGCTGGTTATTGGTGGCAAATATTAGCGTTGGTAAAGGCATTAAGAAAAGTGTTTTTGAAGACTTAACCACAATTGTTTTTTTAAAGAAATATCTGCAGATAGATTTGCCAGTGCAGGCGAACAAAGATAATGTTGCCCGTTGTAAGGCTGTAATTGAAAATGCGGGAAGTGTAGAGGAAAGTCAAGTCCCGCTGGCTCCATGCCGAATAGAATAATAGTAGCCGGGTTCAGGGCTGCATTTAAACTTGTATAATCAGCATGGGTATTGTTATTGAAATTAACAAGGGCAATATCTGCCAGGGATAATTTGCAAGCCGTTAAAATGCCCACTAATAATTGCAGGTCGCTATCCTGTAAAAAAGCAGCGACAGGTTCATTAACAACAATGAGAATATTTTTTTCGTTATTACCCAGCCAGTTAAATAGCGGTCCGGTTGTTTTTTGCGGTGCTGCTTTTACAGTATTCAAATCAACCAGTGCTTTACTGTATAATTTTTCTACCAATAATGCACTCAGTTGAATATTGTCTAAACTCATAAAACCTGCTTTTACTCCCTGTAAATTTCGTTTCTTTGCGTAAAATTAATGAATATGATTGCAGCTGCTGATTTTAATATTACAAAGATAGAAACCAGTAAATTAAATGACATTAACCTGGAGAACATTCCTTTTGGAAAATACTTTACAGATTACATGCTGGAGGTGGATTATGAAGAAGGTGAATGGAAAACCCCGGAAATAAAACCCTATCAGCCGCTGTTGATGGAACCTTCTTTGGCAGCCATTCATTACGGGCAGGCTATTTTTGAAGGTATCAAAGCTTACAGGAATGAAGCGGGTGACATACAGGTATTTCGTCCCTACGATAATTATAAAAGATTCAATCAGTCAGCAGTAAGAATGCAGATGCCGGAAGTTCCCGAAGATATCTTTATGGAAGGCATGAAGTTGCTGATATCTATGGATAAAAGTTGGGTGCCTTCGCAGGCGGATCATTCCCTTTATATCCGCCCGTTTATGTTTAGCAGTGATGAAATGATAGGAGTGAGGCCGAGTGAAAAATATAAATTCATGATCATTTTAAGCCCCACTGGTCCTTACTACAGTGCTCCTATGCGCATTTACGTGGAAGAGCAATATGTACGTGCAGTACCGGGTGGCGTAGGTTATGCAAAGGCTGCCGGTAATTATGGCGCTGCCATGTTTGCCACTGCTGAAGCCAAAAAGAAAGGGTACGACCAGGTATTATGGACAGATGCCTACGAACACAAATATGTACAGGAATGTGGAACGATGAACGTATTCTTTATTATTGGAAACACAGCCATCACACCCGACCTTGACCAGGGAACCATTCTCGCCGGGGTAACAAGGGATAGTGTGATCACCGTATTAAAGGAAATGGGTTTTACAGTAGAAGAAAGGCCGTTAAGTATTGATGATGTAATTGATGCACACAAAGCCGGCCTCTTGTATGAAGTTTTTGGAACGGGTACAGCAGCTACTATTTCTCTCATTAAAGAATTGAGGTATAAGGATTATGTAATGGAATTTGATGTAACCAAATGGCAGGCAGCCCCCGAAGTAAAAAACAGGCTGAATGATATTCGTTATGGTAAATCTGCCGACAACAACGGCTGGATGGTTAAAGTTTAAGTATATTCCAGGTCATAATAATTCTTAAAACCGCCTCCTGCAGGCGGTTTTGTATTAAAAGCTGAAAAAAAAGGAAAGTTTTTTATAAATCTGTTTTGTTATTAAACCATTATACTTACCTTTGCCGTCCGAAAAAAAAGGTCAATTAAATGCCAACTATTAATCAATTAGTAAGAAAAGGTAGAGAAATTATCAAGGCTAAAAGCAAATCAAGGGCGCTTGATGCTTGTCCTCAACGTCGTGGTGTGTGTACAAGGGTATATACAACTACACCTAAAAAGCCAAACTCTGCCTTGCGTAAAGTAGCAAAAGTTCGTTTAACAAATAAAATTGAAGTGATTGCTTATATCCCGGGTGAAGGTCATAACCTGCAGGAGCACAGTATTGTGTTAATCCGGGGGGGAAGGGTAAAAGATCTGCCAGGTGTACGTTATCATATCGTACGCGGTAGTTTGGATACTGCCGGTGTTAAGGACCGTAAGCAAAGCCGTAGTAAATACGGTACTAAAAGAGCTAAAGCTAAATAGTATTAATATTTAGATTTTAGACAAAAATAAAAGATTAGGTATTTATAAAATGCCGGTAATAAAATACAAAATAAAGAACAATGCGTAAAGCACAAGCCAAGAAACTCCCTTTAGCACCAGATCCAAAGTTTAACGACAAACTGGTTACCCGTTTTGTAAACAACTTAATGTGGGAAGGTAAAAAAAGCGGAGCATACACTATTTTTTACGATGCACTGGATAAAGTTGCCAAAGTAACAGGTGAAGACGGATATGAAGTCTGGAAAAAAGCTTTGACCAACATTACCCCGGGTGTGGAAGTTCGTAGCCGCCGTATCGGGGGTGCTACTTTCCAAATTCCGGCAGAGGTTCGTCCTGACAGGAAAGTATCTTTAAGCATCAAATGGATGGTTCGTTACAGCCGCGAAAGAAATGGCCGTAGCATGGCAGATAAATTAGCCAACGAGATCGTTGCAGCAAGCAAAGGTGAAGGTGCTTCTTACAAAAAGAAAGAAGATACACACCGTATGGCTGAAGCCAACAAGGCTTTTGCTCACTTTAAAGTTTAATAAAACTAACTAATAATAAACTCAGCCGTTCCGAAAGGAACGGTTTTTTTTGGCTTTATTTTAACATATGCTAAAATTTAGTTAACTTAGGAGGGATATTTAACTCTTCTAACTACTTAAGCTAACTAATATGAGATCTGTTTTACCAGTTTTGATGGTATCATCGGCATTGTTATTTTTATCAACCAACCTTACTGCCCAATATGTTCCGGTGCCCATAAGCAGCTTCACACAGGATGTGGTTGCAGAAACGGGCAACAGTTCACTTACTACTACTACGATGGCTTTGGACGGTACTACGGTATCCAATAAAGTAATGTACACTGTTGGCTTCAGAAACAGCAATGCCCTCGGCGGGGGTGGCTTACCCGACAACGGAACCATTACTTCCGGCACCGACGTTTACCAGCTTGCTTCCTATGCAGCACCCAACGCGTTAGTGATAGCAAGGAGCCAGACAGACAATATGGTGCTAACTACCCCGGCATCTTATTCCAGCCTGAGGCTCCTGGGCTTTTCTACAGAAGGCACCAGCCTTATTAATGCCACCCTTCACTTTACAGATGGAAGTTCTACCCAGGCACTCACCAATTATTCAGTAAGTGATTGGTTCAATGCTACTGCCAACCTGGTAACGCAGGGGTATGGCCGGGTTACCCGGGCTACGCCGGCTACCGGCGCCGATGCCTATCCCAACAATCCAAGGCTGTATTACATTAATATCAATCTTAATTGTGCAGACAAAATTAAAGTGCTGCAACGGATCAGTTTATCCAACATTACTACTGCCGGTAACAATGCACCTTTCCCTAATGCAGTTTTTCTTGCTTTATCGGCCCGGGCAGCTTCGTATAATGTTAGCCCTGCCCTTACCAATGCTACCTGTAGTGCAACCGGCTCTGCATCATTAACGATTACAGGATCTGCAGGTCCTTATACAGTAAGCTGGAATACTGTGCCGGTTCAAACAGGCTTAACCGCCACCAACCTTACCGCGGGAAACTATATTGCCAGTATTACAGATGCGGGTGGCTGCCTTAGCACGTACCCGGTTACCATTACGCAGGTTAATAATGTAACAATCAGTTCGCAGGCCAATACCGCTATTTGCCCGGGGGCTACTTTTACACCGGCCATTACCAGTAACGGTGCTACTTATAGCTGGAGCCCTGTTACTGGTGTAAGTAACCCGGCAATACTCAATCCTGTATTAAGCCCGCAAAGCACTACCACCTATACCGTAACTGCTACGTTGGGAGCCTGCACTGCAACCACTTCTTTTATAGTGAATGTAAATACGCCTGTTAATCTTACGGTGCATGCAGACACTGTCATTTGTAACGGTGCTGGTTTTGCCGCCAATACGGTGGGCAATGCAACGACCTACAGCTGGAGTCCGGCAACGGGTGTAAGTGATCCTTCTATTGCCAATCCGCAATTGTCGCCGGCCACCACCACTACCTACACAGTTACAGCCATCACCGGAACCTGCAGTGTGTCAAAGGCTTTTACAGTAAGTGTAGTGCCCGGCGTTGCCGTGGATGCCGGGAATGCTGTAAACATTATTGAAGGCAACAGCACTACGCTGCAGGGCAGTGGTGGCGCAGGAGCATATAACTGGAGCCCAGCTACCGGTCTCAGTAATGCAACCATATTAACCCCGGTAGCTACACCGGCTGCTACTACCACTTATACACTCACCATTACCACCACAGCGGGTTGCCATGCATCAGATGATGTCACTATCACTGTTATCCCTTATTGCATTAAGGTAATGGAAGCCATAACACCCAATGGTGATGGCATCAACGACCGCTGGCTGGTTACCAATGGTGCCTGCACCGGTAGTGTAAGGGCAAAAGTATTCAACCGCTATGGCAACCTGGTGTACGAATCTGCCAATTACCAGAATGACTGGCAGGGAACATATAAAGGAAAGCCCGTTCCTGACGGTACTTACTACTTTGTTTTAGAATTTACTTTATTGGATGGAAAAAGAGTGCCGCTGAATGGTAATGTGACCATCCTGAGATAAAAAATAATAAAGCTGGAAAAGGGGGCTGTTCTGAAAAGAATGACCCCTTTTTTATCGGGTAATTTTCCCCTTTACTCCTTTTATAATAATATTATATTGCAGAGAATGCATGGTACGTAATCCTTAAAAACATTAAACTTGAAATATTATATGTCATACATAGATAAACATATTGTAGAAACCTATTCCACCTTATTAGAGGGACTTAGCACCAAGGTTTGGTGCGGAAAATAGCGATGATTCTTCCCGGTCCCATAAAGCATTTGATAATTTCATTTCCGGACTTACAGTACTGCCTATTTTTGGTTGTGTTAAGAGGTATGCAAAGGAAAAAGTACGGCTTAGAAGATTAGGTAAACCCATAAATGATGAATTCGATTTACTGATAGGTGTTTCTGCAGTACAAAATAAACTTAGACTTGTAACGGACAGCTCCAAAGACTTTTCCCGGATAACAGGATTGAAAATGGAAAATTGGTTTAAAAGGCCTGCCTGATCCGTATTTTATAGCTCTGCTTCAATTATAAAGTTTTCTAAAAGCCTTGCCTGATAAGAAAATATTCTTATCTTTGCGCCGCTAAATGCCCGAGCCAGGTTTTAATAGCGCTGCGGGATTTAGCGAAATATGAGAGCGTAAACCCACATATCAACTCACCCCAACGATCAAAAAGTCGGCTACTACGGGGTTAAAGCCCTAACCAGCTTAACAGTTCCATATAGATATAAAGTACAAGAGTGCGAGGCCAATGAAGATTCATAAAGATTCAACCGCCGGGGTCCTACAAATAAATAATAATCAATAATCAATAATCAAACACAATGGCTGATTTAAATTTTCAGAGAAACTTTGGTATTGCCGCTCACATTGATGCGGGTAAAACCACTACCACGGAGCGTATTCTTCGCTACACGGGTATGATCCATAAGATCGGTGAGGTGCATGATGGTGCCGCTACAACTGACTGGATGGAACAGGAAAAAGAAAGAGGTATCACTATTACTTCTGCTGCAGTTAGCTGCCAGTGGAATTTCCCTACTATTAAAGGTGTAGTTGGTCCGGATACAAAAAAATACAATTTTAATATTATTGATACCCCGGGTCACGTGGATTTTACGGTGGAAGTAGAACGTAGTATGCGTGTACTGGATGGTTTGATCGCCCTGTTCAGTGCGGTTGATGGTGTAGAACCACAATCTGAAACTGTATGGCGCCAGGCTAACCGTTACAATGTTCCCCGCATTGGTTTTGTAAACAAAATGGATCGTGCCGGTGCCGACTTCCTGATGGTAGTTAAGCAGGTAATTGATATGTTAGGTTCTAAAGCAGTTCCTTTACAGTTGCCAATTGGTGCAGAAGATAATTTTACCGGTGTGGTGGATCTGATCAAAATGAAAGGGATCATCTGGCACATGGAAACAGAAGGTATGACCTTTGATGAAATTGAAATTCCTGCTGATATGTTGGAAGAAGCCAATGAGTGGAGAGCTCACCTGGTAGAAGCAGTAGCTGAATACGATGATAAATTACTGGAAAAATTCTTTGAAGATCCTAAAAGTATCTCTGAAGATGAAATTCATGAAGCTATCCGTAAAGCAACGGTTGATCTTAGCATCGTACCTATGATGTGTGGTTCTTCTTTCAAAAACAAAGGGGTACAAACAGCGCTGGATGCGGTTTGCCGTTACCTGCCTTCTCCTTTGGATATCGAGGATACCAAAGGGCTGGATCCTGATACCGGTGCAGAAATTACCCGTAAAGCAGATCCGAAAGAACCATTTGCTGCACTGGCATTTAAAATTATGACCGATCCATTCGTAGGCCGCCTGGCATTCTTCAGGTGCTACAGTGGTCGCCTGGATGCAGGAAGTTATGTATTGAATGTAAGAAGTGGAAAGAAAGAGCGTATCAGTCGTATCATGAAAATGTTTGCCAACAAACAAAACCCTGTTGATTTTATTGAAGCAGGTGATATTGCAGCAGCCGTAGGTTTTAAAGAGATCAAAACCGGTGATACTTTGTGTGATGAGGATCATCCGATCACTTTGGAAAATATGTTCATTCCTGAACCTGTAATCGCCATCGCTGTTGAGCCTAAAACTCAGGCCGATGTTGATAAAATGGGTTTAGCTATTTCTAAACTGGTAGAAGAAGATCCAACACTTCGTGTAAATACAGATGAAGATACCGGCCAAACCATTTTACGCGGTATGGGTGAGCTTCACTTAGAGATCATCATTGATCGTATGCGTCGCGAATTTAAAGTAGAAGTTAACCAGGGTGCCCCACAGGTGGCTTATAAAGAATCTTTCAATGCAACCATTTCTCACCGGGAAGTGTTGAAAAAACAATCGGGTGGTCGTGGTAAGTTTGCGGATATCATGTTTGATTTTGGTCCTGCCGATCCGGAATGGCTGAAAGAAAATGAAGGTAAAAGTTTCCAGTTTGTGAACGACCTGTTTGGCGGTTCTATTCCTAAGGAATTTATACCTGCAATCATGAAAGGTTTTGAAACTTCTATGGGTACGGGTGTATTGGCCGGTTATCCTGTAAGGGATATGAAGGTTCGGGTACACGATGGTAGTTACCATGATGTGGATAGTGATGCAATGAGCTTTGAATTATGCGCCAAATCCGGTTTCCGTGAAGCAGGCCGCAAAGCAAAACCTGTATTGCTGGAACCAATCATGAAAGTAGAAGTGTTAACACCAGATCAATACATGGGTGATGTTACAGGTGATCTTAACCGTCGCCGTGGTATGCTGGAAGGTATGGATAGCCGTGCTAACCTGCAGGTGATCAAAGCCAAAGTTCCTTTGAGCGAAATGTTTGGTTATGTAACGCAATTGCGTTCCTTATCCTCAGGCCGTGCTACTTCTACCATGGAGTTCAGTCATTACAATGCTGCACCAAATAACGTTGCAGAAGAAGTAATGGCGAAAGCGAAAGGTAAAGTGAAGATTGAAGACTA
>JACMKX010000189.1 GCA_014379905.1 Ferruginibacter sp.
GTATGTGCCATCGTTATTAACAGCCATATCCACTGCATCGCTTCCAATCAGTAATTTCCAGGTAGCACTTCTTAACGGTCGGGCAACAGCGGAAGCACAAACATTTTTTTTATAGTAGTCTTTTACTATTTCTCCTTGCTGTTCTGCATTATAATCGCCAAGTGTTTTGGCTGCATTACATACATAATCATATGGTGCACCATCTACCACCTGGTTTCCTATAGCCTGCTTAATATACCATGCATATCCATAGTGCTCTACCTGCCAGGCATGTGTAAGCTCATGGGCAAAAAGCTCCCTGCTGCTTTGCGTAGCAAGTGGATTGCTGTATATGGCGCCAAGATTCATCTGCACACCACCATTGATAGAAGGTCTTACATACGGCCTGTTATTAAAGCCCGTTCCATTGGCAACTGTTATCATGTCTTTTGGTGGAAACTCTCTTTCAAATAAGGCAAGGGCAAACTGGTATTCAGCTGTCGTAATATTTCGTTCGCTGAAAACACCCTTATTATTTTTTGCCGGTTTAGATAATCCACCTGCTGCTGTTAATGCCACAGCAAAGAGCAATACTGAGGGAACACAGAATATCTGTCTCATAAAATTTGGTTTTAAGAATTCAGATTGTAAAATTGCGAATGCAGAATGAGTTGAACTATACCTCCGATGGGTGAATTTTTAACAGAAATGATATACAGCGTTAAGCATCAGTCAGGTAAAACTTTTACAGAATGTTTTCGTAAGAATCCGTTGCTTGCTTTGGGGAAGAGAATAGTAATAAACAAGCTGGCCAGGGATAGCGCAACCCAGAATGCTCGCTCAGTCGCTAACAGAACGATGAACGAAGCATCGGAACAATCGCTCAATAGTAGTAACGCAGCTTAGACCATTAGAAATTCTCAGTTTAAATAATGCGCTGCCTGATTGCCTTTGCTACTGCCTCGGATGCAGAAGCTACATGAAGCTTTTTGTAGATGCGCTTGACATGGCTACGCACTGTTTCATAGGAAATAAAAGTTTTATCGGCTATCAACTGCAGATTATTTCCTTCCACCATCAGTGAAAGAATTTCTTTTTCACGGCCGCTTAGGCTGTAATCTTCGTTTTGCTGTTCTGCGGGTGCAAACTGCTGAAAAAGTTTTAATACACGGCTGGCTATGTAAGGGCTCATTGGGGAGCCACCGTTGTAAACTTCTATGATAGATTCAACTAACCTTGCAGGCGAAGTTGATTTAAGTATGTAGCCAGATGCGCCTGCACAAATGGCTTTGAAAATCTTATCATCGTCTTCAAACACAGTTTGCATCAGGATTTTTATCTCAGGCCATTTTTTTATTACATGGCGTGTAGCTGCTATACCATCAGTGCCTGGCATTTCAATATCCATAAGAATAACCTGTGGAGCAGCCTTTTTTATTTTGAAGTCAAGGTCAAAACTATCGGCAAAGGCACCGCTACACATAAGTCCTTCGGTACCATTACAGATGGCCTCAAAGCCATTTCGCATCAGGTTATTATCTTCAAATATTGCTACCCTTATTGCCATTTTTTGTTTTGATAAATAACTTACAATTATTTCAGATTTAGCTTCACCCATTTGGGTGAAAATTAAAACGCAGCGTTATGTTTGTTCCTTTACCCGGCTGCGTGTGCAATTCAAAATCAGCTTTCAAATCAATAGCTCTTGCCTGCATATTTTTTAATCCGTTGCCTTTTGTCACCGTGTCTTTATTGAAGCCCCTGCCATCATCTTTTATCTCCAGCAAACTATTGTAATTATTCTGTTGCAATAAAAACGAAAAATGGCTACAGCCAGAATATTTTATGGCATTATTGATGGCCTCCTTACTGAACATGTAAAAATTTCTTCGCACCTGCATGGCAGGGGCCAAATTGTTTAGGCTTTCATCTATATTAAAGCTTAAACGAATGCCTCTGCCGGCGCATAAGTTTAAGGTGTAAGCTTTCAGCTTTTCGGTGATGCGTTCAAAGCTGTCATTATCAGGATTAATAGCCCAAACAATGTCGCTGATTTTTTCAACCATTTCTTTTGAATTGGTTGAAATATGGCCAAGGTATTCAAGTGCATCTTGCTGGTTATGCTGTAATACTTTTTGCTTTGCTATTTCACTAAACAATGCCACTCCGCTGAGTGTAGCGCCCACTTCATCATGTATATCACGACTAATGCTTACCCTGACATTTTCTGATTCTTTTTCTTTCTCCGATTTTATTATTTGTTCCTGCGCCAGTTTTAAATCTATAAGAGATTGTGACAGTTGCGCAGTTAATTTTTTATTTTGCCTGTAGCGGTATGCACCGTATAATACAAATAACAAAACAGCACCAATAATAATAAAAAGGAGACTTTTTTGCTGTGCCTGCTTTGCTGCTAATGCCGATTGTAATTGTTTTTCTTTTTGCAACAACTCTAGTTCTTTCTGCTTCTTTAAAAACTCTTTTTCCCGGTTTTCTAATGCCAGGCTTTTTTCTGATGCCTGCAGCCTGCTTATTTCCGATTGTTGTGTCAGCAGGGTTAGCTGCTGCGCATTTTTTAGTCTAACCAGCTCTTGCTGCTCAATGGTTTTGTTTTTCAACATAAGCTGAAAATCATACATCTGCTTTTCTGTTTGCAGATTTTTTATCTGTTGTTCATTTTTTTCAGCGTTATATTTCGCACTCAACTCCATCACTGTTCTTTCTTTTTTAAAAGTAAGTATAGAATCTTTAAGATGAGCGTAGTAACGGAAATAATGGTAGGCAGAATCCATTTTATTGCTTTGCTGGAAAGCCTCCGCCAACAGCATGTTCCCTTCAAGTATTCCAGCTATGAAATTCGATTCCGTTGCCAGCTTTTTTGCGAGATGAAAATGAATAATCGCACTGTCTGCATGCCCGGTTTTTAATTCTGTTTTCCCGAGATAAGAAGCAAGGTTCATTAAATCATGAGCAAATAAATTCTCACCGGTTTTCAGTTTATAACCATCCTGTAAATAACGCAGCGCAGCATCATAATGACCCTGGCGATATAGCAGGCCACCTTTTAATTTCATTTCTGTCATGCGGCCCCACACATCTCCAAATGAAGCATTGATCTTAGCGTAGTCCGTTATAGCTTTTCCGGCTTGTTCATACTTGTCTTGTGAGGTCAACACTTCTGCATAATTAGCCAATACGCCGCGCAGATGCACTTTATCGGTTGAAGAAGGCTGGTTTGCTAAAGCATAGCTCAATATCCGCTCTGCCTCGCTATTATTTCCGGCAGTAAAATACACTGCGCCAAGCATAGCGGCGATGGTAAATATTTTTGGCTTACTCTGTATACTTTCAGCCAGCCTCAACCCCCACGACAAATAATAAGCGGCACTATCCAACTCCAAACTGAGATAAAAATTTCGTCCCAGATTATAGACCGCAAATTGCAGTTTGCTAACATCACCGGAAACAGCGAGAAGCGAAACAGCCTTTCGATAAAATTTTTCTGCTCCTGAATAATCTCTTGTGTTAGCTGTATGTCTTGCCAAATTGTGATAACTTATGCCAAGAAAAAGGTTGTTGTTGTATCGTGTGAATAAACTGATTGCCTGCTGTAGATTTTGTGTTACTTCATCACCCTTGTTGCGGTAATATAAAGCAGAACCTCTGGCGAGATAATATTTAGCAAGACCTGCTTCGTAACCTGCACTGTCTGAAACAGTTTTTATTTTTTGCGCATAAAAAAGGGCAGAATCAATTTTGAGATAGTTAGCGTAGTTTGCAGCAATCTCATAGAGTATGTCAATTTTTTTTGAAACGGTTGCCGGTTTTTGCAATAACAGTATTAATTCAGGAATTGTAGGAATAGCTTGAACCGTGGTATTTTTCAATTCCTTGTTTCCAACTGCAGTATGCGTCTCATTCCTGTCTTTGTTTTGTGCAAAAACAACAGCGTTAAAAAAAACAAGCCACAAGCAGAATATCTTTGTCATAGTCTATTGTAAGCTAATAATAAAACACGAGAAATGAACTCAGCGTTTTAGACGAAAGTCCAACAATAGTTTACTTTTCAGGACATAAGTTGGAGGCGCTGATGTATTATGCTCTTAAATGGGTTAAGATTTATGGAAGTATTATATAAAAAGCTTTCTATTCTCTGGTAGTTGTCGCCGCTGCACTCCAACCAACGGCTATAGCACACTCCGCCGAGGCAGGTGTTCCCCATAATTTCGAAGCCAGCACTCCCGCCCGCAGACCGCTGCAGGGTTATCACCGGCAACATCAAATTTAGAGATACTGCGAATTTTTCTTGCCGCCATAAGTAGTTGCCGCCGTTTGGTTTCCTACCAACTGCTATAGCGTTCTTGCAAAATCAAACACCAATTGCCCTATTCACATAGTATGTATATTTGGTGGGCGGGGGTAGTTTTTTCACAAACTCCCATTAGCAGCAATTGTTAAGTCAAACCCCTACAATGAAAAAGTATATTTTCTTAGTTTTATTTTTCTTTTTTTCTACCCAAGGTCGACTTATAGCACAAAAGCAAGATACTATATACTTTTTTGTAAATACCTGTCACTGGGATTCAATTGGAGGAAACAAAACAAATCACTTGAAAAATAAAAAGGGCTTTATATATAATCGGTTTGGTACGACAATCATAAACATAAATGGTGTTGCGTACTATCCATGCAATCTACCACCTAATTTAATTGGGAAAAAAGTTCTATTGTCTGGGATTGTTTTCAAAAATATAAAAGCTGATGGAAAAGCTATAAGGCTAACTGAACTGCAATTAGTTACAGACGATTAAGAAAATAAATAAATGCTTGTTATTTTATAAAATGGAAGACAATTATTTGCAAGTAGGCTTTCAAACTCACAATACAACTGCTGCTAACATTGGCCTTGCTGCAAGGCTGGCAGGACATTGGAGCAATGGTCTTTTTATCGCTGTTGTGCTTCATCTAGGCAGGACGTACATTGTTGGGCTTTGTTTGTTAACCTGTACTGTTATATCTTTAATCAGCAGCGGTTCCGGGCTGGAAGAACAATGAATTCCAGCCCTGCAGCAAGCCCTGCCAGTAAGCAGCAATTTTAACAACCATGCGTCATGTTTATAAGGCGCCGGGATAGGTAAAAAAATGTTCTAAATGCATCGGCATACCCCGAGTTTTAATAAAGTCTATTTACCTTTAATTTGTTTATTTTGCAACTACTTCGTACAATATGAGAAAAAAACTAACTGCTTTATTTATTCTCGGATTAATTTTCACTAAAACCTTTGCACAAACCTGCACCATGTCAGGGACTTATAAGGTCGGGTCTGGCGGTGCTTATGCAACGCTTACCGCTGCCCTTTCGGCACTGAGAACCAATGGCCTGGCATCCTCTGTGATCCTGGAACTCAAAACAAACTACAGCTCTGCCGGGGAAACAAATATCAGTTTCGCGGCTATTAATTGCTTAACTGCTTCGCGAACGCTAACGGTAAGGCCTGAAGCCGGCGCTGCGGGACTGGTTATTAATGGCACTGTCACCGGGCCGGTAATAAATGTGAGCAATGTTCGGTATGTAACGATTGACGGCAGACCGGGCGGTACCGGCACTTCTTCCGCCTTGTCCATAACTAATTTTTCCGTGAACGGCTATGCGATCCTTTTCTCGGCAGATGCATCTTATAATACGCTGAAATATCTCACTGTCTACGGATCCCCCGGATCGCAAACAATCGGTGTCATATGTTTCCTCGGCTCCACGCTAAGCGTTACAAACGGTAATAATGATAATCTGATCACCAATTGCACGATCGGGAGCGCTAACCAGGTTTCTTCGAGCGGTATTTATTCCTCAGGAAGTGCGGGAAAGAAAAATTCACGCAACCGGGTTGTCAATTGTAATATTTTCAATTACGGGAAGTCGGTTTCACAGACCATTGCAAGCGGGGTGTTTCTGGACGGAAACAGCTCAGCATGGGAGATCAGCGGTAACAGCTTTTATCATACAGGAAACGGCGGCGCATCGGGCATCAGTACGATAGCCATCAATATCAATGACAATACCTCTTCCGGCTTTTCAGTAAGCAATAATTTTATCGGGGGATCGGCGCCTAATTGCGGCGGAACTGCAGGGACATATACCGGCGGTGTGTTTCGCGGCATTATGATGAGTACGGCCACATCTGAATATAGCGACGTGCAGGGAAATACTATTCAAAATATTCATTGGCATAAATACTCGAACCCGGACGAATTTTCGGGCATTTGTTTTTTAAAGGGAAAGTTTCGATGCGGTACTTTTACAGGAAATATAATCGGAAGCCCGGTTCAGCCCGCTTCAATTACTACCACAGCCTCGCTTTACGAATCATCCTTGGTGGCCGGTATTCTTACGGGTACAGCCAGCGGGACCGATGCGTTTGACACATTGCTTATCAGGAACAATGTGATCTGCGGCCTCAAAGGCAGTAGTCATCCCAACAGTGATTATTACGAAGTGCGTATGTACGGCATTTATCTGCAAAAGCAAACATCAGGGTACATTGAGGTAAGCGGCAATACTATCGGCAGCACGATCATGCCAAATAGCATTGAAAATACTTCGATTACAAATGCGGGCCCTGTAAAAGGAATTTGGTCGGAAGCATATTTGGCAGGCACATTTGATTGCAGGCCAAATATGCACAATTCTATTTTCGAGAATACGGTCTCAAACATCGGCGGCACTACAACCGGTATTGATATAAGCGGCGGGCAAGTGTCTGTCAAAAATAATATCATTCAAAAGCTGGTGAACAGCACAGGGATATCGGCAGTATTAAACTGCCCCGGCACAGCGATCAATAATAATATCGTTCGTAATATGATCGGCAGCAGCACAGGCATTTACAATGATCTGAGTAATGGTGTGACAATAGACGGAAATTTTATTCACAGCTTTTACGGGCCTGTTCTGTATTCCACAATAAAAGGGATCCAAGTTTACCCAACGTCAAGCAACAATCCGCCCGCAGGATCTCTTCACGGGAATACTAAGATTCGCAACAACATGATCCGTTTCGGAATAGATTCTGCGGGTGCACCGGTAACCCAGCGTTTTAACATGAGCGGCATTGAAGCGCCATTAGACAGCACTGTGATAACTCACAACACTGTTTTTATCGGCAACACAGATACCGCCTTTGATGCACAGTCAGATGCAATACGCATAAGCAAACTGATGAATACGGGAAACAGGATCACCAATAACATTATGGTGAATGAGCGGAGTACGGCTACCAATGCTTTTGGCCCTGCTTCCATGCTGAATTTTAATGAATATATCACTTCCCTTGCCGGCCTTACATTGAACAATAATTTATACTTCGGCGCTCTTGATGCTTATACTGCTGTATACAAAAATGTTCGTTATGCCGGCATTGCGCAATGGCGTATCGTTTCGGGTATGGAAGCGAACAGCATTCTGGCAGATCCTTCTTTTATTAATGCAACTGGAGATCTGAATAGTGTAAACCTTCATTTGAACAGCCCAACACCTGCGGAAGCAAACGGCATAGCTGAACCGGAAGTAACTACAGATTTTGATCTTGAAAGCCGCGCTGCCTTTACCCCCGTTGACATAGGTGCAGATGCCGGTATTTATGTACAATCTGCCACCGCAGGTTCGCCTTTCGGCATCCTGTGCGCGGGGGGAAACGTGGTATTAAAATCTGATATCGCATCTAATTATGGAATTTATCAATGGCAGGCAGACACCGGCGCAGGCTTCGCGGATATTACGAATAACGGGTTTTATTCGGGAACAATGAACGCCTCTTTACAACTGAATAATATTCCTTCAACCTGGTATGGTTACAAATTTCGATGTATTGTAAATGGCTATCAGGTTGGAACTGCTTATTCTTTAAAATTTGAAAACAAATGGACAGGTGCGGTAAGCAATGCCTTCGAAAATCCGGGCAATTGGTCTTGCGGAGGGGTACCCGATGGTAATACCGATATGATCATTAATAGCGGAAACGTAAGCGTGGGTGCAACGAGCATTTGCAGGACGCTCACGCTAAGACAGGGCGTAATTTTCACTGTAGCGCCGGGTGTTTCTTTTACTGTCACACATTAAAAAGGTTCGCTTACAAATTAAATCTTCGCCTCGGTTTTATTTTTTCGCCTCCGTTGGTGTTCATGCTTTTTCTTTACCGCATCCGTGACTCGTCGCGTCCGTCCGGTCTTCTGACCGACGGATAAGAATTGTATGCCGGATTATTTTTTCTTAGTTTCGAAATGCCGGAAACCAATTGATGGTTTTAAAATGTTGTCTTATTGGGCGTAAGTGGGGCCTTGCGGTTACCCGTCGGTCAGGAGACCGGACGGGGGCGGCAGTGAGACAGGAAGAACACCAACGCGGGCAAAATTTTATGGACGACCTAAACGAACAAATCAGACTTCATTCGGCAGGTGCAACAGTTCGACACAAATCGACTTTTGCAGACTTGCCTTCTTATAAAAATGTTGACGAATTATCGCAGGATTTTATTGACAAGTGGGCTGCACCTTTTTATATTAGAATTGGTGACACAGACGACAGTTGGACAAACCAATTAATCCAAGCAAATGACACGATAACCAAAGACGTTATTGTAAAATTGCTTGGCGACTTCAATTGGCGGACAAGACAGACAGGAGCATTTTTTGTCACCATAAAAAACTTCACAGACTTGACTGACATAATTGGCATTCATTTTCTAAAAAGTGAAGTTTGTTACGCAGGACAAGTTTATGCCTACACTTTTGCATCTTTCAACACAGACAAAAGTATTGATTACTTAAACCGCTATTTGACGTATTATTTATCACAACCGGACCTTTGGTTTGACCACCGAGAAGCAATGGAAGCTTTGACTTATCTTGACAAAGTAAATCAGACCGACTTGGTTTCCAAACATGCAGACAATTGGATTAAATTTATTGCCAACAAACCTTATTGGGACAAAAGTATTACGACAGACAGACTTGAAGGACAATTGACATTAATTGAAAAGTAAAACAAAATCAATAACGCTTCGTTCGACCAAAACTGCCGCTTACATCGGTTTGGCAATATGGTGGCTTGACGGAATAACAATGAGCATTTGTAATTCTGTTTAGCTTTTGTTCGGGCTGAAGAATTACTATTAGACTTTCTGTTGTTATCTTCAACTTTAGTTTTTCAATCGGCTGTGGTTATGGGCAGACGACTTTCAAATGCCACCACATCGCCAATCCGTAATACGTTAGCGGTCAGGCTAGGACGAAACTAAAAAAATACGGACAAAAATAATTTTGAAACTTATGACAAAAGTTCTTTTTCCACGAATATGGATAAATTTTAATATTATTATTTATTCTTCATTTATGTCAATTGCTGTAATTGGTATAATATATGGCAATGCGATTAAGAGTAATTTTTATTTTTTGCGAATTTGGGAGTATCAAAATATTCTAATTCTACTATTAGGCATTCCTTTTTTATTTTTGCAGACTAAAGCAAATCTTCCAAACTTTTTGGATGAAAATGTTTCAAACAAACAAAGATTTCTAAACCCTGTTTTAATAGGCGCAGCATTTGGAATACTTGATGTGTTTGTAATTAAATATTTAATGCATCCAGAACCATATACTGAATTACCGCCCTTTCTTCAACCTTTTCCCTATTCTATATTTTTATATTCTTCAGGTGCTTTTGAAATAGAAGTTTTTTATAGACTTATTCCTTAGACTATAATATTACTATTAGGCAAATGGTTATCAAGTGGCAAATATTTCAATATATTTTTGTGGACTGCAATAGTTTTAACTTCATTAAGAGAACCATTATAACAATTACCTAATGGAGAATGGTGGCTTATTTTTTATTCTTTATTGACTGGGTTTTTAATGAACTATTTTCAAGCAATCTATTTTAAAAAAGCAGGGTTTTTGGCCTCTCTTACATTAAGACTTGGACACTATTTATTTTGGCATATTTTATTAGGAATTTATGTTCAATATTTTGAATTGTAAAAAAAGCCCGAACCGCTAACATGGGGCTTGGCGTTAGCGGTAATTTTATGACAGACCTTACAAACACATTGGACGACATTAGAGAAATTTTCTCAATTCTACACGATGGAACAACTTCAACGTGGACAGGTGACAGGAACTTGTTGAGTCTTAAAATTGATTCCGAATGGTTGGCTGAACGCATTGACAAATCTTTCAAAAGTTTTTATATTGAATGTGGACAAATTGAGAAAATTGAATTTCATCCATGGATGAACCCAAGTACACTTCCACAAACATTATTGACCGAAATAGACGACATTTTCAAAGCTAGTCTAGAAATACTGTCAGCGGACATTGAAAGCGACTTTGTGAAAATTATTTGTAACCAACACAATACAGACTTTGACTATTGTGGCGGGGCACTTTTATTAAATTGCACGTCCATAAAAATATTTGACCAAGACAAACGAAAAATAACCCTTGACCACTTTAACTCAATTTGCAAAAGTTATTGGGACGACTTTAGTAAGGAGATTGAACAAAGTATAATTGACAAGAATAATCGTAGCTAATTGGGTGGACAAAAACTACTGCTAACATTGCATTGGCAAAATACGGGGCTGGACAAACAAATTTCAGCTGTAGTTCGCTATCAGCTTCAGTTTTGGGCTAGACTCTTTCTATGAAACTTTTTGGTAATTTTATAATCATCATTCTTTTAAGCATTTCCACCGGTCTGGACCAGCAATGAATTCCCCGCACTTCGCCAATGCCAAACGTTAGCTGAAATTCGATAGAGTCTACTAAAGTGGAGATCAAGACCGGAAAATAATTAACTAGTCATATTATCTCCGTCAGAAGGAAGTAAATCATCTCTTGTGGTTTTGGTCTGATTTAATCCTGGTGTTTGGGAGGCAGTATTTTTAACAACATCTGTCATCGCATTTTTTATTGGCAGATCTTTTTTTACGTCTTTACCGGTTTGTATAGAATTTATTATCGCTTTATCTTTTTTATTCTTTTTCATACACGATCAGTTTTATATATACTCTCAAAAAATTATGCCAGAAAAAAACTTCAGCCAACAATGCATTGGCAAAATACAGGGCTGGACATTGAAGCAATGAACATTTTATCACTCACAATCTTTAGTTTGGTGTGACCTCTTTCTTTTGATAATTCCAGGCGGATGCACAAAAAATTGCTATAATTAAAAAAAAAGAATAGATTGCGAAAAAAGATGCGTACCATTATCCTTCTCTTCTTAGCCCTGTTTTTTTTCAGGACTGCTTCCGCACAGTTAATGACCGTAAAAACTTCCGAGAAACAAAAATCAACATTCCGGTGGGGCGGTTTTTACTATTCAGATGCATTAGACCATCTCGAGTTTAATGAAATGACAGAAATAAAAAATGGTTTTTTCAAAATTGGTCTTGTGGCCAATGAAGGTTATATAAAAAAGAATTATCGCATCCTCCATATCAGCAAACTCGACAAATCGTTACAGATAACAGAAGAGTTTACTATTGATCTTAAAGACGAAGCAACAAAAGAAATACAGGTTCCTGTTGCGCTCATCAAAGGAACAGATAAATTGCATTTGATATGCGACCGTATCAAGGATGGCCAGCTTGATCTAGTGCATTGGGTGTTAAATGCTTCCGACCTTTCGGTTCTGAGCAAAAATGAAGTGATCGCCAGTTTTGAATTTGCCAGCAAAAAGGATGCACATTATAATTACGGCATCAATGAACGTACGGGGCAATTTGCTATTGCGTATATACAGGAATCCGGGAAGGAAAGCTGCAACATCCACAGTATCCTTTTTAGCAAGGATATGAAAAAAGAATTTCTTCATTCTCAGGAAATTCCAGTTCCTTATTTTGAACAACTGATCAGTTCAGTGCATGCTGCCAGCAACGGAAGGGTTTGGAGCGTCATAAACGGCCGTACTAAGAAGTCGGCTACCGGCTCTTTTTCGGTACTCGCATCAAAGGGTCAAACAAAGCTGGTTGCTTTTGGGATTGATGATACAGCCCTGTTTTTTTCCGAAGGAATGGTTACTGCGGATGATAAATTTGTAATGGCAGGCCTGAGGTCGGAGCCAGGTGGAAAGGCATTCAGTTCATTACAGGTTGCTGAAATATCTGAGACCGGAAAAATTACCGTACTACAAAAGCTGCCTTTTGATGAGAGTTTTACCAAAAAGATTTCTGAGGATTCACGCCAAACTTCCGGCATATCTACTAACTTTTTAGTCAATAAATTATTGCAGCGGAAGGACGGAACAGTTGATATTATTTTTTCCTATA
>JACMKX010000190.1 GCA_014379905.1 Ferruginibacter sp.
AGAGCATTACTGGACGCTGCAGGCGAAGACGATGAAGAGCGTGGCCTTCACCGGGCAGAATTAGATGATACGGATGACGACGGCGAATTGCTTAACGAAGTAACCAGTGCCAGCGATAAAAGTGGCCGCGACCTGGATGTGCCGGGCAGCAGTGATGATGATGACATGGAAGATATTGGCGAAGAAGACGAAGAAAACAATAGTTATAGCCAGGCAGATACCGAATAAGTATTTTTTTGGACCCATCTCTTTTTCCGGTGAGCAAGTGGATGTTTGTAACACATTAAATTGATTTTGGAAAAAGAGTCTATATACATATAGAAGCCTCCGTTATGGGGGCTTTTTATTACGGGTAAATGAAAGGAGAATGATAATGTCGCCGGCAACTATTTATTTTAGCTGAAAGACAACTGTTTGCGTGAAGCAGCGAGAGAGTAAAACCAAGAATTTGTTGGAATATTCTGCTGCTACTGTATATTTATGCAATTATTTAAAGAAATAACTGCAAGCTGTAATGAAAAATTGGAAAAACCTCTTTGTGAAAACGAGCCAGGAAGAAGAACCCGAAAATAATTTTCCAAATAAAGCCGCCGATGCGTTTAGCTTCCCGGTAAATACCAATCCATCTTCAGCTGCTAGCACGCCGCAATTTAGTAATCCCACAGGCATTGATGATAAAATACTGAATGAAGTAATAGCTGTGTACGAGAAGGGCATTGATTCGATCAATATGCCCGGCTACGATTTTTATGAATTTTACAAAGCCATTGGCTCCATTTCCAATGCCGGCGAACAGGCCTATTTAATGGCCTACCAGATGGCAAAAAGTATGGATAGCACCCTTACACCTCAAAAACTAGTGCAGGATGCTGATTTTTATATAAGTAAGATAAACGAAGTGCACCAGCAGTATAGCAGCCAGGGTAACCAGAAAATTTCTTCGATAGAAACAAAAAAGAACGAAGAAAAGAACCTGCTGATGAGCGATATTGAAAAAGGCACTTTACAGGTTAGCCAGCTGCGCAACCAGTTGCAGGCTTTGGAAAGCGAGATCAACCAAAAAAGAACAACGCTTACTACCATTGACGGAAATTATAAACCACAGGAGCAATCTATCCGCCAAAAATTACTGGCCAACGATAATGCAAAACATATCAGTATTATGAAACTGATGAACGTAAAAGAAAATATTCAGAAGAATATCAAATAAAATTATTGTGCTACCTTAAAATTTAAAGTATGAGCATTGAAACAAATAAAGTACTGGAGTTACCCATATTAAAACACTTTGATAAGGGGGAAATTTCATTAAATCCGCAAAACTGGCGCAAAGGCGAAAAAGGTATTGCTGCAGTAGTAGGACTGGTAGTACTGGGTACGGTAGCCTGGGGATTGTACAGTTATGTATTGCCTATATTGTTTACCTGGATAGGTAAAGCGCTGGGGGCAATTGCGGTAACGGTACTGGTGATCGGTTTTTTTATTTTATTACCCGTTATAATTAAAGGATTTAAAAAACTGGCCCGTGCGCTGCACAAGATGCTGATCCGCTACGACCCGTTTGGTGAACTGGAAGAACAGAAGCAGAAAATGGTGCAGAACCGCATGAAATTCAAGGAAGCAAAAGCCAAGATTAAAAGCATTAAAAGCAATATGGAAGGCGAGGCATTAAAATCAGAAAAAGATGCCAAACAATACCAGGAAAATGTATTGAGCCTGCAGGCAAAAGCAGAAACTACCAAAAGCAAAATGACAGTTATGGAGCAAAGCCTGGGCGAAGCTGCCAGTAAAGAGTCTGATGATTACGTGGAATTACAGACTGGTTTAATGAGAACATTAAGCGAAGCTCAAAGGGTGAGCCATATGCTCAACCAAAGCACGGGGCTTGTACGCAAGTATGGCAGCAGGGCACATGTAATTGGCAAACTGGATAGAAAACTCAATATGGTAGATACTGCCATGGAAATAAAAATAGCCGACTTTGATGTAAGCATTGACATGCTGAAAAAAGAATATGCTTTTGCACAAGCTGCAAGAGAGGCTACGGAACAGGCAAAATCGGCCATGCTTTTTACCAAAAGCTGGGAGCTGGAATATGCACTGGATGTGGTTACCAACACCATTTCGATGGACCTGGCCACTACTAAAGAAAATTTACTGGATATAGATTCGCTTACCAGCCAGTACTCTTTGGATAGCGATGAACTGTATAGCAAACTGGATAAACTGGCAGATAAGATCAAAACAGATAACTATGTGTTGCCGGAATCAAAAAAATACAATAATCCAAATTACAAACTTACACAGGATGATAAACTGGAAAGCAAAGGATTTGGTGACATATTTAATTCATAAATTTCCAGGTAACAACACACATCTTTTTAAATTTTAAACCCTTTGTATGAGCTGGAGTAAACTCACTTTTTTTTCTAAAGCCCTTATAACTGTACTGGTAGCGGGTGGCATTGGTGCGGCGGTATATTTTTTATCACCTGGCCTGAGGGCAGATGAATCAAAAAAACTGGATAAAATTGAGGTAGAAGATAAAGATGTAAACAACGTAACCACATCGGCAGAATTACCACTGGCCTCCTCTACTATTTCAAAAACTGTTTCCGACAAGCCACTTATAAGACTGGCCGGGTATGCATGGAACGGCCAGTCAGCTATTATTGCAGCCAACGGCGGACCTAAAACCACCGAAGGATCTTTAATGGAGCAAAACGGGGTGAACCTTGAAATTGTTAGACAGGATTGGTTAACAGAATTGCGTAACCTGCAAATGAAATTTATTGAAGAGTTTGACAAAGGCAATAACAATACAAAAGAAGGTGCAGCCGGTATCATTATAATGGGTGACGGAGCGCCTTATTATATAAGCAGTACCCAACAATCGCTGGATGATAAATATGGTAAGGGCAAATACCAGCTACAGGGTATTGGCGCCATTGGTTTGAGTTATGGAGAAGATAAACTGATAGGCCCGCCGAGCTGGAAAATGAATCCGCAGTCAATGAAGGGCGCATTGGTTTCTGCTGTAATTGGAGATGGCGACTGGGTTACTACTGTTAACTACGCTTTTGCCAACAACATTAAAGTAAACCCTGACCCAACTACCTATGATGCAGATGCAGTAAACTTCCTGGCATCTGCCAATGATGATTATATTGAAAGTGCGAAGGAACTCATCAAATCTCAAAAAGAAGGCTGGACCATTCCCTTAAAAGAAGTAAAAGACGGTAAACAAACGGGTAAAACCATTAATAAAAAAGTAGATGGTTGTGCCACATGGACGCCGGGTGATAAAATGGTGTTTGATGCACTCAATGGTTTTACCGATATCGTTTCTACAAAAGAATTCAATAACCAGATGGCCACCACCGTTATTGTTCCAAAACAATGGGCAGAGAAAAATAAAGAAGCTGTTATCAGTATCTTAAAATCAACCTACCTGGCTGCCAACCAAATGAAACAATACGACAAATGGCAGCGCAAGGCAGGCGAAAATGTTGCCACTACTTTTGCTATGGAAAACGCAGATTACTGGTACAATATGTTTAAGGGGCAAAAGGGAGAAAAAAATGGTATCTCTTATAATATGGGCGGAACAAGGGTTTTTAACTTTGCAGACGCCAACCAGTATTATGGTATCACCGACGGGGTTAACAGGTACAAAGCAGTATACGACCAGGTGTCCAAATACCTGAAAGAACTGAACCCTGCAGGATTTAACCAAAATGTAAACAGGATCGTTCCTTATGATGAAGCAGTAAATCTTTCGTTTATAAAACAGATCACCAACATTGATGAGGGCAAGGCAGATAAAGCCGATTACAGTGAAAAAGCTACGCAAACCGTAGCCAGCGGTGAGTGGGAAATTAATTTTGATCCGGGCAGAGCCACTTTGCGGCCCGAGGGTAAAGATGTAGTAGACCAAATATATAATTTGCTGATACAGGCTGAAAATTCAAAACTGGAATTGGTAGGTCATACAGATAATACCGGTACGCAGGAAGGCAATTATTCTTTATCAAGAGCCAGGGCAGAAGCCGTGAAAAGTTTTCTTATACAAAAAGGGATACCCTCAAACAGGTTTCAAAAAATTGAAGGCAAAGGGCAGGATGTGCCCGTGGGCGATAACAGTACATTGGCAGGAAAAGCGCAGAACAGGCGTGTAGCTGTTAATTTGCTAAAATATTAAAACAGGCCGTTGAAAAATTTTTTTAAGCCATTCGAGATCGTTACAAAAAACCAACGCCTTCTAATAGGATTGGTTTGGGTAATACTTTTTGCCGTTGTATGGATTGTAGGAACCAGCGGGACCAAGCATTTGTTTCCCACACCCGTACAGGTTTGGGAAGGCTTTACTTCTTTATACAATGAAGGGTTGGTAGTTCATATTGCCAGTTCGCTGGGTCTTTGTTTGCAGGCAGTATTAATATCATTGTGTGTATCACTTACCATCGCTTATCTTTCCCCGCTGCCTGCCTTAAAACCTTTGGCTGTAGCGCTTAGTAAGGTAAGATACCTGCCGCTTACAGGTATTACATTCTACATGATCATTTTAGTGAACAATGCCCGTACAATGCAGGTATGGGTACTGGTAATTTTTATGAGCCTTTATTTTATTACTTCTTTACTGGCAGTTATAAAAGACATACCGGAAGAAGAAATAAGCCACGCACGGTCTTTAAAATGCAGTCGCTGGGAAGTGTTGTGGGAGGTAGTTATAAAAGGCAGGCTCGATTATGTGATCGATGTATTGAGGCAAAACCTGTCTATTATATGGATGATGCTGGTAACAGTTGAATCTATTTTAGTAGCGGCCGGTGGCCTGGGTGTGCTTATAAAAAACAGCGACAAATTCGCCAATCACGGGCGTATTATTGCCTTGCAGATAATTATATTAATGATCGGCCTTTTACTGGACTGGGTATTACATATTATACGTAAATCCTTATTTCGTTATTCAACTTACTAATAAAATGGCCGCTACCTACCAACAAAAAGATACTATTTTACATGTACAGGACCTGAGCGTGGCGTATAATGGAAAGGTGATCATAGAAAATGTGAACCTGGAAGAAAAGAATGTGGTAATGAACGACAATGCGGTAATAGGACAAACCATTGCCATATTGGGTCGTTCGGGCAGGGGCAAGTCTACTTTTTTTAGAGCACTCACCGGCCTGGAAAAACCAACCAGTGGGGTAGTGCTGATACCGGATTACAGCCAGCAACCAGTAAATGGCCAGCAACCTGCCAAAAAAGTTGAGGAAGGAGATGTTGGTTTTGTAAATCAAAAATATTCCCTCTTCCGGCATAAAACCATTTACCAGGCTTTGCATTATGCCTTGCGAAATTCTGTCCTGGGCAGTGCAGAGAAAAATGAAAAAATAATGCACTATCTCAGTACCTGGGGACTTGAAAAATCAAAAGACCAATACCCGAATGAAATTTCCGGCGGCCAAAAACAACGTACTGCTATCCTGGAACAACTGTTGAACTCCGGTTACTATATGGTGTTGGACGAACCCTTTTCCGGCCTGGATGTTGGCAATATTTTAAATGTGCGCCAGGCATTTACACTGGTTTCGCAAAGCCACGAATTGAATACCATTATTTTTAGCACGCATGATATAGAGCTGGCAGTAGAGCTGGCTGATTCTATTTATGTAATGGGTTACCCGGCGACCCCTAATGGCTTGGGTAATGCGGGTACGCTTCTTAAACATTACGACCTTAAACAAATGGGGCTAGCCTGGAAAAATGAAATGTGTGCTGATCATCATAACCTGGTGAAGGAAATAAAACAGCTGATGCTATCTTCCTGAAATTAAAATAAAAAGAAACCTCGCGTAGTGTTTTCTAAAAAACGGATCAACCTACGCCTTTTTAAATTGATAAATTTCCCTTCTGAATAGTGGCGGGTAAAGACCGTTTTAAAGCCGGCAGATTATCCCGGCATCCTGCCGATATATTTTTCTATCTGTTTTATCTGGTCTACTATCTGGGGCGTGGTAGCTTTAAAGCTTTTGGCTTTTTGGAAATATTGTTTTGCCATACGAAACTCTCTTTTGTTCATCATAATGGAGCAAAGCTGCAGGTAAGCTGCTGCATTGTTCTCGCTATCCGGCAAACCGGCACGGATGGCCTGGCGGATGAGCGATTCGCCTTCTTTCATATTTCCTTTTTGCATAGACAGCATACCCAGTTGTAATTTGTTGGGTCCTTCTGCCTGCTTGGTTAAGGCACCGCCCCCCAGGCTAAGGCTTTTACGCATGTGTTTTTCGGCAGCATCCAGGTCCTGGTCGGCCATGGCAAGATTGCCTTTCAATGTATAATAAACAGAACGCATAGGTTTTATGAGCAGGCCGGGAAACAGTATGCTATTCACTACTTTTTTGGCTCCTTCAATATCACCTTCTTCCATATAGCCCTGGATCAGGCGCATGGGGCCCAGTAAAAAATGCCCCAGGATGCAGATGGCACCGATGAAATATAAAATAAATGAAGGCCAGAAACTGGTTTGATAATTTACAAAAACAGCCAGGGCCAGCATTACCAACCCCAGCCACAGGCGGTATTTAATAAAAAGGGTCATCCACTTCATACAAGTAAAAATTAGGGCGCAAAGATAGGCAGCGATAGGTGATTTTTGATTTTTGATTTGTGATTTGAGCGAAAAACGATAGTTTTGCCGTCCTGAAAAGGGAAAGGGCTGAAAGCTTTGATTTTTCAAAGGTTGAAGCCTAAATCAGGAACAAGGTCTTTACTTCCTTATTCCTGATTTAATATTTCTCATTCCTTATTTCAACCTGGTCCCGTATTTAAAGGAACATAATAGTGGTAAAAACCGGTATACAAAAGGGCTGATGCCGTGGAAGAGTTTGTAAAAGAGCAGCAGCCAGATTGGGAGGCTGCAAGAAAGAGAGAAAAATATTTGAAATCAGGAGTTGGTAAAGAGTTTTTAAGATCCCTGGTCCCGTAGTTCAATGGATAGAATAGAAGTTTCCTAAACTTTAGATGCAAGTTCGATTCTTGCCGGGACCACTTGAGGAAGTACGAAAGTGCTTCCTCTTTGTTTTTAAACTTTAGATGTAAGTTCCCTGCCGGCAGGCAGGGATGCATGCCGGGACCACCAAAAAGAGGAGCAACAACGCTTCTCTTTTGTAATTGTAATTAGGTTGACATTATTTTATGAGGTGGCCGGAGAAGAAAGTAAACTCGTCTCCATATATAATATTAACAGGGTTTGGACAGCCATTGAAGAAGATAAAAACAACCTCGTCTGTTGCATTCATTTTAACATCAACAGAAAAATGAAGACTCAGCCCGGTGGTGGCATCGGCATTAAAATCGAATTGTTTATTGAAGCCGCCCGTTCTGCTCAGCAAAATTCTCCAATAGTTTCCATTTGCCTGGGTGGCAACTGCTATTGAACCTGAAAAATGGTAAATGCCGGTCACAGGTGCTTTAAACTTCGCCGGGCCAAAGCTGAATGAACCGGGATTTGTTTCATATTCCATGGCCGTAAATACAGTAGGAGCACTTTGAAAACCATTTACAAGTTGGTTGCTTCCTGTTCTTATTGCACTGAATGCTATGGGTCCCGTCCAGCTGGCCACTCCATTTGCATCGCTGGTTAATGTTTTACCAACCCCGGCGCCATTACCTCTTATACGCAGGCCACCGTTAATATCCAATGTGGTGGTGGGTGCGTCGGTGTTAATACCCATATATCCATTGCCAACAGAGTTGCTGGAACGCATAAGAGAAAGTGTTCCGTAACGCAGGTACATTTTATCATCACCCACTTCTTCGCCGATGGTTACGAAAGCATCATCACCAAATTTTACCAGGTTCTTTTTGGCACCGAAAAGTGCCAGGTTTTTACCCACTTTGATGCTGCTGTCTACCTGTAAATTTTCTACAGGAATGCTGGTGTTTATGCCAACATTTTGTGCTGAAACATTGGTGCAAAGAAGGCAACTTAAAAAGGCGGTTATTAAAAATTTCATACAGCTGTTTTGGCCACAAATATAAATAAATTACACATGTACCTCACCATGTAATGAGAGGCGTAACAGCGGCTATTTAGAAATTGGTCATTTTACGCGGATCTTGTTGTGTTTGCAACCTGGTTACCAAAATAAATCAGCCGGTGCTTATGCTTATCTCTATTTTTGCATCATGAAGTCCTTCACTTATCTCATAACCGTATACATGTTACTTCTCAGTTGCATGCCCTGCGGCGACAGCAGCGATTGCAGCGTTGAGGAAAAAGTGAGCGTGGTTTTAAATGACAGTGATCACCAGGATCATGAGGATGAAGAAAATTGTACTCCTTTTTGTGTATGTGCCTGCTGCGCCGCCCCGGTTTTCCAGGCACAGGCAGTTATTGCTATTAAAAAATTCTCCCAACAAATTGTGTTGAATATTTACCCTGAAGAAAAATTCTTTTCTGCTAGTTTTGGTAACATCTGGCAACCGCCGAAGGGGTAAGGCAAGAAATGAGTTGACCAGAGATTAGCAGTGCCTTTTGAAGGTTACTCCTGACTCATCTTTGATCAGTTAATTACTGTTGCTTCATAGAACTGCTCCACTAATCTCTTCTCTATTTTAGGCTTTGCCTTGAACAACATTCTCTTCACTCTACAATTAAATAATGAAACCATTTATTTTATCCATCATATCCCTGCTGCTGTTAAACACCGCTCAGGCACAACATCCGCTCAGGCTAACCATAAAAGATGCACATTCCGGCAGCCCTTTGCCAGGTGTTACTGCCCAGGTAAAAGGCACTACTATTACAGCCGTTGCCAACGATGAAGGAGTTGTTGAATTGAACAATATCCCGGCCGGCAAACAAACTATTGTTATCAGTACAAAGGAATACAAAAATATTACCCTGCAGCTGGAGTTTCCATTACCAGGCCCGGTTGCGGATGTAATAATGACAGCAACAGAAGACCATGAAGGCCACGAACACGACCAGGAAGAAGTGGTGATTGCTTCTACAAGAAGCAGCCGCACTATACAAAATATGCCTACAAGAGTGGAGTTTATTGCGGGCGAAGAACTGGAAGAAAAGGCCAATATGAAACCCGGCGATATCCGCATGGTGCTGGCAGAAAGTACAGGCGTTCAAACACAACAAACCTCTGCTACTTCTGCCAACGCATCTATCCGCATACAAGGGTTGGATGGCCGCTATACACAAATTTTAAAAGATGGCTTTCCGCTGTATTCCGGTGCTGCCAGCGGTTTGGGCCTGTTGCAAATTCCGCCGCTGGATCTTAAGCAGGTAGAGATCATTAAAGGATCTGCTTCTACTTTATATGGCGGCGGTGCCATTGCAGGCCTGGTAAACCTTATTTCCAAAACACCCGGCCCCGAAAGAGAAACCCGTTTTCACATTAACGGTACATCGGCAAAAGGATTGGATATTAATGGGTTTTATTCGCAGCAATTTAAAAAAACGGGCATCACCTTATTTGCTTCCCGCAACAGCAGCGAAGCATATGACCCTGCCGATAATGACATGAGCGCTATACCGGAATATGAGCGTTATGTATTCAATCCAAGATTGTTCTTTTATTTTAATGATAAAACAAAAATGGATATTGCCCTCAACACCGGCTTTGAAAAAAGAACCGGTGGCGATATGCATTATATAAATGGCGATGGCGACGCTACCCATAGTTTTTTTGAAAAGAACAACACCAAAAGGATCAGCACACAATTTACGCTGGAGCATAAATTAAGTAACAAGACAAAACTTATACTCAAGAACAGTTACAGTTTTTACGACCGCCTTATACAAACACCTTACAATATTTTTGACGGGAAACAACAGGCCACTTTTACCGAACTGAACCTTGATATGCAGGGCGCAACAATGGAATGGATAGCAGGCGCCAATTTATGGACCGATGATTTTAAAGAAAAACCAACCAGTGCTTTCCCGCTTAGAGATTATAATATGACCACGGCCGGTGTGTTTATTCAAAATACATTTAATGCCAACAACTGGTTAAGCATTGAATCGGGCATAAGGGGCGATTATGTAAACGATTATGGTTTTACCTTCTTACCAAGAGTAAGCGCCCTGCTTAAATACAATCGTTCCCTTTCATCGAGGATTGGGGGTGGACTGGGATACAAAGCGCCTACCATTTTTACAGAAGAAGCCGAGCGGGTGCAATACGCACAGGTGCATCCAATAGATAAGGATGCAAACAAACTGGAACGCAGTTATGGGTTTAATGCCGACATTAATTACAAAACGAAAATTGCAGGTGCAGTTGATTTCACCATCAACCATATGTTTTTTTATACCTACCTGCAAAACCCGCTCATTCTTAAACAGCAGGGCTCCGGTGATTATCGCTTTGAAAACATTAGCGGGCATATTGATACCCGTGGTATGGAAACCAATGTGAAGTTTGGCTACAATGATTTTAAATTGTTTCTCGGCTACACTTTTACAGATGCGCTTACACACCAGGGCAGTACTAAAACCACCAATCCCTTAACTTCAAAACATCGTATTAATTCAGTATTAATGTATGAAGTGGAAGAAAAATGGAAGCTGGGCCTGGAAGGCTATTACTTTAGCAAACAACAACTGAACAACGGTGGCAGTGGCAGGAGTTATTGGGTAACGGGCTTTATGGCGGAGAAATTATGGGAAAAGTTTTCCCTTTACATCAATTTTGAAAACTTTTTAGACGCCCGGCAAAGTCGTTACGGCCCGGTTTATAATGGAACCGTAACCAATCCTCAGTTCAATGATATTTATGCGCCGCTTGATGGATTCGTTATCAACGGCGGAATCAAGCTCAACTTCTGAGAAACTATTATAATATAAAGCGAAGCATTCAACGCTTCGCTTTATATTTTTTACAGGCTGCCCCTTTATTTGGTGTGCCTTTTGCGGTGAATTATGTCTAAAATTCTGATTACCTTGTAATTGACGGAAGTATTTCAACATTTTATTAACCCAAACTAACATTTAGCCTTACATGATACTGATCGTTGACGACAGGCCGGAGAACATTTTATCGCTCAGTTCCATATTAAAGGTGCACTCTTTTAATGTAGATACGGCATCAAGTGGCGAAGCCGCACTCAAAAAAACACTCAAAACAGATTATTCCCTTATTATCCTGGACGTACAAATGCCCCTGATGGATGGTTTTGAAGTGGCAGAATTTTTATCGGGCAACAACAGTACGAGAGATATTCCTATTATTTTTTTATCGGCCGTCAATACAGATAAAAAATTTATCACCAAAGGCTATTCTTCCGGCGCCATTGATTATATCGTAAAGCCGATTGATCCTGATATATTAATTTTAAAAGTTAAAACACTCCATAAACTTTACGAACAAAAAAGAGAACTCAACCTGGCACGGCAAACATTGCAGGCAGAAATAGAGTTTCGCAAAAAGGCACAACAACAGCTGGCAGAAAAGGCGCATGAGCTTAACAGTATACTGGCTTCTATACCGCAGGTAGCATTTACGGCTACAGCAGATGGCGTAATTGATTTTGTAAATGATCACTGGTATACGTATTCTATTTCTATCAGCAACTTTCCGCAGGCGCACCCCGAAGATTTTGATTTCACCAGCTGCTGGAACCTGTTATTAGAAGACCGGAAACTGATTGAGAGAGAGATTCGCATTGCCAGGGTGGGCAGCAACGATTATAAATACCACCTGTTG
>JACMKX010000191.1 GCA_014379905.1 Ferruginibacter sp.
ATTGCTGGTGGTCGTAGGCGTCAAAAATTTCTTTTTTCCTTTTTTGGAGATAGTTCAAAAAGGAAATTTCACTGGTTGGATTACTTCGTAAAGGAAGTAAATTAACGCAATGTCCTACTAGGTTGTAATTATTGGTTACAGATTGACCGGCTGCGGGAAGGCCTATAACAATATCATCCTGCCCGGTCAACCGGTAAAGGAAAGCTTCAAATGCCGACAGCAGTGTAATAACCAGGCTGGAACCGGCTTTTGTGCCCATCATTTTTAAAGGGGCAACCAAATTATTGTCTAGCCTATAATCCAACCGGTTACTTTTATAAGTGCGAATCGCCGGCCTGGTAAAATCTGTTGGCAGGTTTAGTACCGGCACATGATCGCTATATAAATCCTCCCAGTATTTTTCAATTTGCCGGCATTCCTCACTTTTAAAAAAAATATGTTGTTCCCGGGCAAACTGGCTGAATGATACAACTTTCGGCAAATTGATCATTGTATTTTGCACGTAGGACGAATACAGCTTCCCCAGGTCCTGGAGAAGGATACCTAATGACCAGCCATCACAAACAATATGGTGTACAGTTAAAACAAAGCAGTGTGATCTGGCATTTAATTTTATCAAACCAGCTTTTAATAACGGACCGTTTACCAGGTCAAACAAATGGAGGGAATCCTGTTCAATATATTTCTTAACAATTTCATTCTTTAATGAATCATCTTGTGCAGAAATATCCCGGTAATATAAAGGAATGTTTAAAACCTTGAAAATACAAATCTGCATTTTTTTAACACTAAATCCACACCGCAGGGATTCGTGGCGGCTAATTAATTTTTGCAAAGCATATTCCACTGCAAGCCGGTTGAGTAACCCTGCAAATTTGAGTGTGATGGATTCATTGAAGGCCCGGTTGGCATCATCTCCTCCCATTAAACAGGCAGTTAAAATTTCTACCTGTGGCTCTGTACAGGGGGTGATGCGCTGAATCTCTGATTCCCCAAAAGGATTATAATCAACGGCTACCATATTTTTTTCCAGCAATTCCACCATAATTAACTATTTAAGCCTACCATTAGATATTTACCCGGCCTTTTTTTGTCCGAAATATACCAGGCCGGATTACCGTCTTCATCCCTCCCTAATGCTGCCCCGGGTAATGGCGGATTTGTAAAGGCAACAGATGAAGCCTGCGAATTTATAGGATTGACTTTAAAAAAACCTGCTATAACCAACTCATCTACAGACTCAATAAAAAGGTTAATTACCTTTTCGATGTCCTCGTCGCTATGCGCTTCCGTCATAAAGCAGGGAAAACCATCCCATATATGCACGCCTTTTAAACGCATTAATGTAAATAGCAACTCCCCGTAAGGAACATCTTCCTTAAATTTAATTTTCCATAATGAACCAAACTGGGTAACAACAAACGGGAGGCCTCTCGTTTCAAACTCAACATTGAGAGATTCTGCAATATGCTCACCCTTGGCGTTCAGTTGCCTTTGTAAATCGGGCCCCTTATCCTTCATGTGCTGCAAAGAAGCTTTGGCCGTTGCCAATGCCAAGGGGTGACGAACAAAAGTACCTGCGAAATAAGTGACGCCTACCTGTGGAAATGAGTTATCTCCAAATTGCCAGGCCCCTCCGTCCAATGCATCCATCCATTCCCTTTTTCCTGCTATCACACCAATCGGTAAACCTCCGCCAATGACTTTTCCATAAGACGAAATATCTGCTTTTATGCCAAACAAAGCCTGGGCGCCACCGGGGTGCATGCGGAAACCGGTAATCACTTCATCAAAAATTAATGCGGTACCTGACAGTGAGGTAATTTCCCTTACTTGTTTTAAAAATTCTACCGGCCTGAAATCGGGACGCCTGCTTTGTACCGGCTCTACCAATACCGCCGCTAACTCTTGAGCCCGGTCTTTAATTATTTGCAGGCTTTCTTCGGTACCATAATCAAGGATCAGGATATTCTGCACCGCTTCGGGCATGATACCCGGCGCTGCAGGAAAGGACTTTAATTTTTTTGTACCTCTTACAATAACTTCATCAATGATGCCATGATAAGAATCCGTAAAGGCAATGATCAATGACCGGCCGGTAACTGTCCGTGCAATCCGCATGCAGCCAAGAACAGCTTCGGAACCGGTATTGCACAGCGCTGCCCTGTCGAAGCTGGTAAAGTCACAAATCATCCTGCATACTTCCCCCGCTAGTTCATGTTGGGGCCCTACTTCAAAACCCTTTTCAACCTGCTCATGCAAGGCCTTTTTTATAAAATCCGGTTGATAGCCAAACATACATGACCCAAAACCACTTAACACATCAATGTATTCGTTCCCATCGATGTCCCATAATTTACTTCCCGCGGATTTATTCATCACCAATGGATAAACAATTTCTTTGGAGAGCGGTTTAAATCCGGAAACTACACGGGGGTCTGCCATATAAGGCCGGTGACTGTCAGCATATGCCTTGCTGCCCCCGGTTTTTTTATTGTACCTCGCCGTAAGTTCAGTTAGAAAGTTCTTTTGTTTGTCATTCAATTCTGTAACATGCCTTTCTATGCGGGCAGTTGCCCCAAATGGTTTTTTTATTTCGATGGTTTCTTCCGGGGTTAGATCGTTGTTGTGTATAATGTTGGCTGGCCCGGATGGTATCTTCCAGCCCATGGCATGCAAACCAACCTGATTTTCATGATTACTTGTTACCGGGCTATTTATTCCCTGGTTACCGCCCTGGATCAGGGCAATTTGTTTACCTAATATTTGTAACTGCTGTGCAATTAATTCTAACCCGGAATCCGATCCTTTGTGAACATTTGTGTCAATGACGTTGTTGCCAATGTCTGTCAGTTGTTCTTGCTGCTGGTGTTGTGGCTGAGGATTATTGGTTGGTTGAAATTTATTTGCAGGAAGTTTTTCATCAAGATATTTAGCCAGTAATCCAAGTGTTGCAAGATCTTCATTTAATTGCCTGAAGTTGATACCCACGCCAAATTCCTTTTTGAGTGTTATGGCCACCTGGGTAAGTAATAAAGAATCAAGACCAATTTCAAGGAAGCTCATTTCGCCATCTACATCGGCCATATCAAAACCTGAAGCATTTTCCAGGATTTCTTTTATTTTACGTATTAAAAATTCTTTTCTCATAATGATTGGTTTGGATATTGTTCCACCTGAAGGCGAACCAGGTAACTGGTTGGATTGATTGTATTGTATAGCATTGATTTGCGGGTTGGCGGGTTGATTGTTTACCTTGCCAATTAGTGGATGAACCCAACAATATTTTTTATCAAAAGAATAAGTTGGCAGGTTGACAATATTTCTGTTTTGCCCTGCGTAAAACGCTTCCCAATCTGGCTCTAAGCCATGCAGCCAAAGCTGTCCCAGGGCCTTTAATATGGAGGTGTATTCGGATGATAGCCGGCTATTTTCCAGGCTTTTTGCCAGGTTAATACTCCTGATGCCTGGCTGCTGTTTAACCAGGGTAGTTAAGGCGGAGCCGGGTCCTACTTCTAAGAAAAACACGTTTGCTGCCCGGTTCAAAATAGTTTCCGCAGCATCTGCAAAAAGTACTGTTGACCTTAGATGTGTAGCCCAATAATGAGGATCGGTTGCTTCTGTATCGGTTAACAAATTTCCTGTTACGGTTGAAACGATTGGTATACTTGGACAATTTAAATTTACACCTGAAACAATTTTCTCAAAATCATCGATAACCGGGTCCATCATTGCAGAATGAAACGCATGACTGGTGGATAATACCTTATTGGGGATCCGCTTATCATCCAATAACCTGGCGAAAGCTGCAATTGCTTCCACTTCACCTGCAACCACACATAATTTATTGTTGTTGATTGCGGCAACAGACAGGTCCCGGGGCACCAGGGCCATTAATTCTTTAGAATCCATTCTTACTGAAAGCATAGCACCACCAGGTAGTTCACTTACCATTTTCCCTCGATTTGCAATTAATAGCAGTGCATCCTCTAAAGTAAAAATACCGGCGAAATAAGCAGCTACGAATTCACCGATACTATGCCCGCACAGAACTGCCGGTTTAATACCCCAACCCATCCATAATTTGGCCAATGCATATTCAGTAACAAATATTGCAGCCTGTGTATACCTGGTATTTCGCAATAATGCTTCTGCTTCCGGGCTGGGGTTTGCCGGAAAAATAATTTGCCTGATATCGACCCCGGTATATGAGAAAAGTATTGCTGCACATTCATCTATTGCCTGCGTGTAGGATGATTCATTTTGATATAATTCAATTCCCATATTCAAATATTGGGATCCCTGTCCCGGGAACATAAAAGCAAGGGTAGTGGGTATTTCTTTCAGGTGACTATGCTGTAATAACGCTGGTTCCTGCAAAAGTAGCGGGTGCAACCCGCCGATATCTGGAGCCAATAAAAATTGCCGGCAATCAAAATCTGCCCGGTTTTTTTGGAGTGTAAAAGCCACATCAGCCGCGTTTAAATGATTGTTTTCATTTAAATAACCAGCAAGTTTTGCCGCATACCCTGCAAGACTTGAAACGGATTTAGCGGACCATGTAATTAATTGTAAGGGGCGGCCGGGGCCTGATGTAATTATTTTATTTTCAAATTCCTCCAGGATCAAGTGAATATTTGTGCCACCCACTCCCAGGGAACTTACACCGGCCCTTCGCACAGTATCAACCTTCCAATCAGCAAGTTTTGTATTAACATAAAAAGGGCTGTTCTCAAAATCGATAGATGGGTTTGGATTTACAAAACCAATGGATGGCGGTATCTGCCTGTGGTGAAGCGCCATCGCCGTTTTTATTAAACCAGCCACCCCGGCAGCAGCCGTTAAATGCCCCATATTGGATTTTACGGATCCTATTGCGCAAAACCGGCGATTCGATTGTTTACCAAAACCCATTGTTAAACCTTCCAGTTCTATCGGGTCGCCGATGGGTGTACCGGTGCCGTGCGTTTCTACGTAACTGATAGTAGCCGGATCGATAGCCGCATCCTGGATTGCCATCGCAATCGCCTGCGCCTGGCCTTCACTACTGGGTGCGGTAAAACTTCCTTTTTCACTCCCATCATTACTAATTCCAACGCCCTTTATGAGCGCATAAATAGTATCACCGTCTCTTTTAGCCGCTTCTACACTTTTAAGCAACACCACCCCTGCCCCATCGCTGAATACGGTACCTGATGAACCCGTGTCAAAACTGCGGCAATGCCCGTCGCGACTAAGCATCGCCCCTTCCTGGTACAAGTGCCCGCTATTTATGGGGGCTGTTATACTCGCTGCTCCTGCAATAGCTACATCACATTGCCCGTTACGGATACTTTCCACCGCTTGTGCAATAGCGAGCAAGGAAGTGGAACACCCTGAAAAGACAGTAACTGCGGGGCCTTTCAGGTTTAACTGGTAAGCAGTTCGTGTTGAAATAAAGCCTGTTTCATTTGCGGTCATCACCTGGAAACTACCCACGGAGTTAATTAAATCAGCATGCCCAAAAACGTTATGTTGATAATAAGTATTAATACCGGCACCGGCATAAACACCAATGATACCAGTATATTTTTGTGGGAGATACCCTGTTTTTTCCAGCAGTTCCCAGGCTATTTCCAGGAATATTCTTTGCTGGGGATCCATCAGTTCTGCCAGTTTTGGGTTCAGGTTAAAAAAAGAAGCATCAAATTTATCCCCATCATCAATTATGCCCCTGGCAGCTACATAATCCGGATCATTTTTTACATCAACAGGAATAGATTCGTCCAGTTCAGCTTTTGTAAAAAAACGTATCGTTTCTTTTCCGCTTTTTAAAACTTCCCAAAGTTCCTCCACAGTATTAGCGCCCGGGAAACGGCCCGCCATACCGATAACCGCTACATCCGATGATACCGTAGGCCTGGTCTGTAGGGTGGTTTGTAACTTTTCGGATTCAGTGTGTTCCGGCTGTAGAAAAGCTACGATACCTGCTATCGTTGGATACTGGTAAAGCTTAATGATGGGGAGAATATAATTGAACTGCTTATTTAAAATGGAAACGGTTTTTATAGCAAGAAGAGAATTGCCCCCCAGTTTAAAAAAATTATCTTTTATCCCTATCCGATCTAATCCTAAAAGGCCCTGCCATAATTCCACCAGGGCAGTTTCCAATTCATTTCCGGGAGCCGCATAATTGTTCTTCATTGATCCGTAAATATCAGGATCAGGGAAGGCATTCCTGTTTATTTTACCATTGGAGGTTAGAGGGAGGATTTTCATTTCTACCCAAAAAGAAGGCACCATGTATGCAGGTAACTTATCATTGATATAATTAATGATTGCTTCCATATCAAACGGTCCGTGCGGAACAATATAAGCTACCAGCCGCTTATTGGATTGCTTATCGTCTTTTGCCAGCACTACTGCCTGTTCAACTAACACCGATTGTTGTAGTATGGATTCTATTTCACCCGGCTCAATGCGGAAGCCCCGGATCTTTACCTGGTCATCTATTCTTCCCATGTAGCCTATATTGCCACAGGGTAACCATCGCCCCAGGTCACCGGTTTTGTATAACCGCGATCCTGCTTCCGAACTAAATGGATTGTCAATAAACTTCTCCGTTGTTAAATCCGGATTGTTTAAATAACCGCGGGCTATGCCCGCTCCTCCTACGTATATCTCACCAGCAACGCCAGTTGGAACAATTTGACAATCGGCATTCATTATATATGCACTCCGGTTACTGAGAGGCCGCCCAATTGGAATGGCGCTATTTATTTCTATATCCCTAACATGATAGGTTAATGAAAATGTAGTATTTTCTGTTGGGCCATATCCATTTATTATTTCAATAGCGGGATATGTTTGCCTGACCTTTGCAATATGCTTTTCTGATAGCTTCTCCCCGCCTACCAGGATAGTTTTCAATGTTTCAAAAACATTTAAATCAGTTTCTACCAATTGATTAAACCAACTTGAGGTAAACCACATTTGCGTCACTTTCCGTTCTTCTATCTCTTTTTTTAGCAGGCCATTATTCACCAGGGTATCTTCCGAACATAACACCAGTTGGCCACCATTTAATAACATTCCCCAGTATTCAAATGTGGTGGCGTCGAAGGAAGACGAGCCCGTTGATAATAAAATATCCCCGTTTGTAAAATTCACATAATTGATCCCTTTTACTAAACTCACCACATTTCTATGTTCAACCATAACCCCTTTTGGTTTCCCGGTTGAACCCGAAGTATAAATAACGTAAGCGAGATTGCCGGGAGTAATGCTTAACGATAAATTATTTGCCGGTTGTGCTGAAATCAGAAACCAATCATTATTTATATCGATGATATTTTTGTTTTCCATAGCCGCTATCGCTGATATGCCCGACTGGTTGCTTACAATTAAGCCTGCACCGGTATCCTCCAGCATAAATCTTATCCTTTCGGCGGGATAATTTGGATCTATTGGTACATAGGCAGCTCCGCCCTTTAGTATTCCCAGTATCGCTGTTATCATTTCAACTGACCGGGCAATACAAACAGGTACGAGGGTCTCTGCTTTTACACCCTGGCTGCGGAGCCAATGTGCAAACTGGTTTGCTTTCGAATTTAACGCCGCATAGCTAAGCTGCTGCCCTTCAAACGAAATGGCTATTTTTCCAGGGGTTGTTATTACCTGCTCTTCAAAGAGGTCCACCAATGTTTTATTTATTGGATATACCGATTGGGTATTATTAAAGGCTTCCACCAACTGGTGTTCTTCCGGATGGTTCTGCCCTGGTTGTATTTTAATTGAGGTGGGCATTATAGTTTGTTTGGATATTAATAAGGTATTGGCCTGGCGGAAAGGAAAAAAATTTATTGTGGGTATTACATCTTTTCCCGCCAGGTATAGAGACGATGTTATTTGAAACAGTTGAAAGACACCATGGGCCGGAATCATCAATAATTTGCCTAATAAGATGGCGTAGGCTGGGTAAATTAAAAGGATGACATGCTTTATTTATTTTTAGAATTGCCTTTAGCTTACTTACCATTTCTATTGAACGGGTTGTACCAATAATATCAATTGCCACATTTTTTGAATATACAACAAGCTTAAGTGGGAGGTTGGCTTTTTCGTTCAGCGCTTTATAGACAACGGTTTTTACACCCGGTACAACTGCCGTAGCCGCGTGGATTTCCTTTACAAAGTCTGCAAAAATTTCCGGAACAGGCAAGGAGGATGCTCCATTGTCATATTTGATTAAATCATTGGGTGAATTCATTTTGCCTGGATTGTATAGGGTAAGCTCTGAAAACGGTACTTAAATTCTTTAGTCTATAATCCTTAGTATAATAAAAAGCTTATAAACAAATCTTGATTTATTTAATAATGATAAAGAACGCTTTAACGATTAACTAAACTTATATAACGTCCAATTATGTAATAATATGCGGAAATTAGGGTCAAATTATCAATACGCGGAACGGTATCAGGAAATCCATTTACGCAATAGGAAAATTACGCGAATGTAAGGTAGCTATAAACTGGTTAACCCTGCTTTCTTATTAGCCCGGAATCTGTCGGAGGTGCATCAGATCCCCGGAATTAAAGAGTTCCCCATTGGAAAAATACGGCCGGATATACCCGACCTTCCCAAATTTAATATACTCATAACACTTCCCAAATTTTGCCAGGACTGGCAACTATTGTTAATAAAAATCTGAAAATATATCATCTATGAGATTTGATACATTATCCTTATTTACTATATTGGAAGAAATGCAACTGGCATTTTAACCAATTAATCAGTCACCATATAAAATGCGTGCTCATATGATCCGTATAAAAAAAATATTCCATAGAAGCGCCTTTAGAATCGCGTTATATTTTCCTGCTGATACGGCGATGAATAAAAGAGCCCGGAAAGCCGGGGCGCTTTGGAGCAAGACCTATCAATGCTGGTATGTAGATTATAGTAAAGAAAAGTATAATGAACTACAGCATGTTTTCTCCGAAATAGAAGTTATAAAAGATGATAGCGATCCCAGTCAAACCTTGTCCCGGCCTGCATACGATCCCGCGCCTGCCAGGGCTGCAGCAACCACCGTTTCACACGGCGATGGAGCGCAGCTACAAGCTATCCGCAGCAATGAACCTGTCATAATACCGGTGACCGGAAAATGGGAAGGTAAGTTAACGTTGCATAATGATGTGGGTAAATACTGGGTAATAAGCATCCCTAATACTGAAAAGATTAGCGCTGCATTATTGGCCATTAAAGGAGTTTATTGGAGTAAAAAAGACAATGCCTATCTTATTTTCAGGCATATAACCGTAAAATTAAAAGTGGAAGCTTTACTGGGTATAAATAATGTATTACCGGCTAACTATTATCGTAGTATAGAAAATGACAAGTTTAATACGGGCGATATGATTGCGAAAATTAATGCTACTGACAAGAAAACAATTCAATTAATTGTGCCGCCAATAGCACAACTAATTCAGCAAATAAAAAGATTACATGGTGTGCGTCTTAATAAAACGGACAACGTTTATGTATTACCCGCAACGCCCGATATCCTGTTTAATCTTGCAACGCTTTCAACTCATACAGGCACCCGGCTGATCAATCATTTACCCGTAGGCTATCTACGAAAAGAATATGCGCCGAATATAAAAAAAATAAAGTTAGCAACTGTGGTTAGCAGGCTGCAAAAACAAATACCCGCGCAGGTGCAAACTTATGTGTACGCGATGATGGATTATTTGATGGCAAAAAACTACAGCGACAGCACACTAAAAACTTACACAGAGGCTTTTTTACTTTTTTTAAAACATCATCAATATAAAGATCCTGATGAACTAACGGAAAGGGATATCGTCAGGTACCTGTCACAAATGATGCAAAATGGATTGTCCTCATCTACAGCCCACAGCTTAATAAATGCATTACTTTTTTATTATAGAAATGTATTAAAAAAAGAGGCCTTTGAATTAGTGATACCCCGGCCTAAGAAAGAGAAAAAACTACCAGGCGTGCTCACCATGGCAGAGTGCTACAGCATACTTAATGCGATCGATAATTCAAAACACCGGTTGTTATTACTTTTAGGATATGGTGCAGGACTGCGTTTAGGCGAGATCGTCAGTTTAAGATGGAGCGATATCCTGATGGCTGAATTTAAAATACATATCAAAGATGCGAAGGGAAAAAAGGACAGGATAGTTATGTTGCCTTATGCTGTTGTCAGCTACCTTGAAAAATACAGGCAGTTGCATAGCGGAAATGACTGGGTATTTGAGGGCATGTATAAGGGTGAAAATTATAGTCCGAGGACAGTGCAGCTTGTCATGCAAAAGGCAATAGCAAAAGTGGGCCTTGATAAAAAAGCAAGCGTGCATACTCTTCGCCATAGTTTCGCAACCCATTTATTGGAAGCGGGTACGGATATCCGCTATATCCAGGGATTACTGGGTCATAGTAACATTAGCACCACTACCATCTACACTCATTTAACCAACAGGGCCGTACAGAAAGTGCAAAGCCCATTGGATAATATGATGAACCAGGTAAATGGTAAAAGAAAACTGGAATAACTTCTGCGTGGTGGATTGATTAAATTTCGGATTACCTGTTGCTGCTTTATCACCTTGCGGGTATGCAACGGAAGTCAGGCTTAATGGTTTATTTCCCCAGGTCCAGGCTGTAAAAGGAATCATCATATTATTATTAATCCTCTTTTTATGAGTTATTTTTATGAGCCGGGCTTTAGAATAAGAATTAAGCTTCATTGGCGTCGCACACTTGTACCACATCAAATCAATGAACAAACCAACGATGTCATTATCCTTTCTAAAAAAATTAATCGCTAAAAAAGTTTGTTTTCATTTGAATACTAGCAATATGATGTACTTTGTACGCCCAATACGTAAACTCCCAGCTTAATATGTGACCGAGAGAAGGCATAGCCGTCTGAAAAATGGAACTATCAATGAAAGTATACCCTAAAGATTTTTTAAAGAAAGAAAAACATCATAATTACAGGTAGATAACCTCTTTTTATTGCTTGCTGGTTATTTTATCTTTAAGATATGGTAACCATTTCATTAAAGCCCTTCTTTAAGCAGGGCAAAGAACAATTAGGAATATGGTTCGAAAATAATGTTGACTTAGATGCCTTAATAAACAGCATTAAAAAAGCAAGATGGAGCAAAACTCACCACTGCTGGTACTTACCGCTGAGTAAAGAAAATTATGTTAGCGTGGTGCAGGGTGTTAATAATTCAGCAAAAATAGATTCAATACTATTAAAAGAATACCTCGAAAAAAGAAATAAAATTCTAAGGATTAAAGAGTCTGCCGGGGAAAAGCCGGCATTGGTTCCTGCCAGTAATAAAACGTATGGTATTAGTGACGAAAATCTTTCCCAATTAATACATATGGTAGAAACGATGCAACTATCCGGAAAAAGCGAAAACACCATAAAAACATACAAGAATGAGTTTATAGCATTACTGCAAATTTTAAAGAACAGGAATGTAAATACGTTAACCCGTGAAGAAATCAGGAGATATATTTCATATTGTAGCAATGAACTTCAGCTAAGCGCCAATACATTAAATAGCCGTTTCAACTCGTTAAAGTTTTATTTTGAAAAGGCATTACAACAGGAGAATTTTTTTTCAGACTTACCCAGGCCTCTGCGGCCAACTATATTTCCTGACCTGTTAACTGAAAAGGAAATAGGAAGATTATTCAACGCAGTAAAAAACAAAAAACATAAAGCAATTTTATTTACTGCTTACAGCGCGGGTCTTAAGATAATTGAAGTGAGCAGGTTGAAGTTAACAGATATAGATTCGGATCGAATGCAATTATCTGTGCCAGTTACCAGGGGAGAAAAAAGCAGGCAGGTATTACTTAGCCCGATCGTATTAGATGTGTTAAGAATGTATATTAGAGTGCAAAAACCCAGGCCCATAAAATACCTGTTTGAAGGGGCTATAAGCGGGACAGCATATAGTACAAGATCAGTGCAAAAGATATTTGAAAATGCAAAAAAGATGGCAGGAATTCATAGCAAAACTACTTTTCAGGGACTGCGGCAAAGTTTTGCGACACATCTTTTAGAGAAGGGGGTAGAAGTTAAATACATACAAGAATTATTGGGCCATTTTAATCTTAGGATCACTGAACGTTATTTGGGTATTGCAAAAGAAAAGTTAGTCAGCATTAAGAGCCCATTTGGCGAAATATGGCAAGATGGGGAGATAAACAAGTAGAAGATTGTCGCAACCGACAATTTAGAATTACGAATATTACAAGCTTGATTTTCAATAGATAAAGAAGACACGGTTAATTGGAGATACGCATATATAAGAGTTGTACGTAGTGCTGGGGCAGAGCAATTAATTTTCGCAAACTCTGCCATTGGCATTTGGAATTCTATTAAGCTTTTGTGCAGGCACGGCCACAGCCAGGCGACAGTTCAGTGATTGAGCTTTTTGGCGCTTCCGGTTGGGCACAGTGGCAAACAGTGCTACTATTAAGCTTGGGTGCAGGCACGGCCACAGCCAGGCAGACGATCGTTGATTTAGCTTTTAAAAATACAAACAGTTATACCTAATGCTTAAGGCCGATTCAATAATCTAACGTAGCAACCTAATTACATATCATTTTTTATGAGAGAGATAAGATTAAATAAAAAGCAGTTTTCCATCTTTAATGATTACGACCAGTTTCAGATTTTTACTGACGAGGACGGGTTTGCCAATTATGACGATCTGGACGCTGAATTTGATAAAATTTTTCAAAAATTTGATATTGTAATTGTTAACGAAGACGATTATATTTATGGTGAAAAAAATGGAAAGCGGGAGTTGATTATGCCGAATGCATACGAAGCTTTTTCAATTGCCCTTGAAGTATTAAACGATGAAAACTAATGTGTTCGACCGTACCCCATACTGATAAAAAGTCTTTTGAAAAGAAGTTCTCTTTAGCCAGCTTTTTTAATCAACATTGGGACAAATACACCCAAAAACCCCACCATCCTATTACTACTGTTCAACACAAAGCTGTAAATGCCATTAGAAAGTGTCGCACTGAAGCGCTTGGTAAGGATATTTATACTTGTAATGATTGTGGTCAAATGGTTGAAGTATTTCATAGTTGTAAAAATAGATTTTGCCCAAATTGCAGTTGGGCTGACACCGTAAAATGGTCCCAGACTATTTACAATCATTTGCTTAATGTACCACACCGACACGTCGTGATGACCTTGCCTCACAGTCTAAATTATCTCATCAGAAGAAACAATAAATTCTTTTTTCAAACTATTTTAGCTGTAGCCAGTAATTTGATGAAGGACTTCATTAAAAATAAATATCGCATACAACCAGGGGTGATTAGCGTTCTTCACACTTACGGCGAAAAAAAAAATCTGCATCTACATGTTCACATGATTGTTAGTTGGGGTGGTATTGACAAAGAAAAAAACAGGCTTAAATCTATTCCCATTAGCGACCGTGTAGACTATCCTAAAATTAAACATCTATTTAGAGCTAAAGTAATTGAGGCTATTAACAAAGCATACAAAAATGACTCACTTGAGCATAACTTTGAAGATGCTCAGCAGTACAAAGATTTTATTGAGTCTTTATTTGAAACACCCTGGATTTTACATCTGGAACCCCCTATGAATGTGCCAGAGCAAGTCATTCGATACATTGGCAGATACTCGAAAAGGGCGTGCTTAAGCGAATATAAAATTACCAACATTGAAGGAGAGTATATTTCTTTTAAATACAAAGACTACAAACAAAAAGATAATGAGGGGAAGTATACCGAAAAAATAATGAGGTTACACTACTATGACTTTTTCCCGCTTCTTCTTCAACACGTTCCGCTTACTAATTTTAGAATCGTAAGATATTATGGCATATATGCTACTAAGTCTAAGATTTTAGAGGAATTTAAAAACAAAGACGCTTACGCTGAATCCTATGCTGACAATCAAACTTTAGACCCTACTAAAATATGCAGTACCTGTTCTGGTAAAATGACACTCACACTATCACAATCTGAAAAAGGAAGCGTATTGTGGTTTATTCAAAATAAAAAAAGCAGAAAACTACAAAAACAAAAAATTGCTGCTTAAAATCTTGGGGAGACGTGTGCCTTGTCGGAACTAAAAATGCTCATTTTGACGCTAAAAACTATAAACACTAACTGAAAATGATTCAATGCAGCTCCATAAATCAAACTATACTTGAAAAACTAAAAGACAACCAATCTTGCAGGGGAGTTTTATCAAACCTGCGCTTTTTTGAAATTCTATATAATATTATACTCCTGGTCTCTGAAAGCACTACGTACAACAATGCATTGCCAAAAGTCAGGGCTGGACGTTGGAACAATGAGCATTTTATCGCTCACTATCATTTGTTTGGTGTGACATCTTTCTTTTGATAATTTCGGTTTAATTAATAATTTTCTTTCTTTTAAGCATTTACACCGGGC
>JACMKX010000192.1 GCA_014379905.1 Ferruginibacter sp.
GACTTCGGACTTCCTGAATGGCCAACCAGAAACTTAACCATCGCTGATATCAACGCCGATGGATGGCCGGATATCATTTTGGCGAACAGGGGCAGGCCAGGAAAAACTTTCAACTATATTTGCTTAAACAACGGACAAGGACAGTTTAATGCTGATTGTATACCGTTTGCTGCTTACCCGGCTACGACAATATCAACTGCAGACTTCAATAAAGACGGTTTTATTGACCTTGTTGTACCGCATCGTGACGGAGGCCAGGGTTACCTATACCCCGGAAATGCTGATAGGAGGTTTTCAGATGCTCACCGTATTCCATTCGGGCCACCCGATGCTTTAATTCGTATAGCCACAGTAGCCGATTTTAACGGCGATAGTTTACCTGACATTGTAACCATAGACGAAACCAGGGGAGTAAATCTTTATTTTGGACAAACAGATCAAACCTTTTCTGCGGGTATCTCTTTAGCTGATTCAAAAGTGGTTCCGTATGCGCTGGCAATAGCTGACCTGAACAACGATAAAAAAATGGATATTATAGTCGGCCATAAAGAAGCCCCATCAACAGTATTCTTTAATGACGGTACGGGCAACAACTTTAAATCAATTTCTTTCGGTGATTCAAAAGGTACAGTGTATGGGTTTGCCATTGCTGATTTTAATGAAGACGGTATGCCTGATATCGCTGCTGCAAGATCGGAGGCTCCAACTGTTTTATACTTTGGTTACAACAGGTCAGCAAGGTTGCAAAGGAAATAGCATCTCGCTTACAGTTTCTGGCTGATTAACTAATCCACCTTCTTAACAAACTTAATTGTTCCACTTTTCTGCAGATCGGAAGTAATGCGCACTTCATAACGTTTGGTGCCGTCGGTAACTACCATGAGCGCAGTGTTTGGAGCAATTGCACCCAAGTTCTCGGCATACATCACCAATTCATTATTTTCCAGCAGGTCTTCTTTTAATAAATTTACAGTAAGAGGTTGGGCTGTTAATTTTTTGTGCGACATTAATAATTTACCATTCAGGAAAACGGAGATACTATCACCGTCTATTTCTCCATTATCATAAAGGTCCAATCTTACTTTATCATTTTCTATTTCAATGGTTTTTATAATGGTGTTGTTTCTTTTTTCGTAACGGTTACCGGCAATAATATTTGCAGGAAACGTCCGCTTGTTAACCGGCGCCTGTATTTGTTGCAACTGGGAATCTTTTTTAGCCAATACCGGGGAAGATGCTACAGTATTATTTTTAGGGGTAGTTATTGCAGGCGGAACTGTTTTAGGTGTGATAGATTTTGGCGCAGCGGTAGCTGTTTTGTTCTTATCTGCAAGGTTGGGCAATTTGTTTAGGTTAATAACGGCCGCTTCTTTTTTAGGCGGATTAACTTTTGGAGTAAGCCGTGACAAACCCGAAGATTTAGTGGTTGTTGTACCAGGATTTTTAAAACCAGGGTAACTGGTTTTTAAATTACGCCGGGTGAGTATAGTACCACCGTAACCACAGTTTCCTTTTTGGTCAGGTGCAGGCACCCAGTTACCTTCCAGGCTTTCATCGCCATCTGTCTTTTTAAAAAAAGTTAGTTTATGAACCTGGAAACAATTACCGATCTCTACGGGCACGTTTGTTTTGGTGCGCTCAAATTCCTTTACCTCCACATATTTTTTTGCCTTATTATAGCTGCCGGATAATTTGCAAATGGTGTAATATTTTTTATCGCCGTTGGAAAAATAGGTGTAGGAATAACCGGTAACTTTAGCTCCGCTTGATTCCAGTTCCAGTACATATTCACATTTATCCCCGCCCCAGCTGCCATACTTGGAACTGAGGTCTATAAATTCGCCTTTCCATTGCCCGCTGATGTTCTGGGCATTTATATCGAGAATAAGAAGAAGAAATAAATTTGTAAGTAAGATTTTAATCATGTTCAATTTTTTTAAATTCTGCTGAACCAGCTCTACTATCCTGGTCATTTGCGTAAAACCAGGTTCCTTTTAAAATGTATTTATCTTTTTTAAGAACAAATTTTAATTTAAAACCCTGGAACTCTTCATATTTATCCTGTCCATCCTCCCGGCCTTTTTCGGTTATCAGCCAGCTGTTATCCGTGCCCGCTGCTACTGAAGCTATGCAAATAACTGTGTCCTTTTTATTATAAATATTGAAAAGGCTATACGTGTAGGCTTGCAAAGCTGAGTCTTTATCCTTGTATATATATAGGTATATAGGATGGTTATGCCAACTTCCTGCGGCATGTTCGTCGTAAATACCACTCCAGGTACCTGTTATATTTTGGGAAAATGCGGTTACGCACGAAGAAGTAATCATAAAAAGCACAAGCAAAAATTTCATTCGTTCAAAGTTATTTGAGATAAATTTTACCAACGCCAATAGTTCGTTAAATTTGCACACTTAATAAGGATTGAAGATAATAAATATGATCAAAATTACATTACCCGACGGATCGGTAAGAGAGTACCAAAGCGGTATTACAGCCCTGGAAATAGCAAAGTCTATAAGCGAAGGCCTGGCCAGGAAAGTACTGGCAGCGAGTGTTAACAATGAAGTATGGGATGCCACCCGGGCCATAACCTCGGATGCTTCCCTAAAATTACTCACCTGGGATGATACGGACGGCAAATCAACTTTCTGGCATTCTTCGGCACATTTAATGGCGGAAGCTGTTGAAGATAAATTCCCCGGCGCTAAATTTTGGGTAGGTCCCGCCATTGATAATGGTTTACAAAAAGGTTTCTATTATGATATTGACCTCGGCGACAGAAAATTAACGGAAGAAGACCTGGGTGAACTGGAGAAGAAAATGTCGGAACTAAGTAAACAAAACAATGCGTATCAACGCACCGAAAGATCCAAGGCAGAAGCCATTGCTTACTTCTCCGAAAAAGGCGATGAATATAAATTAGACCTCCTGCAGAACCTGCAGGATGGCACCATTACTTTTTACACGCAGGGAGCATTTACCGATCTCTGCCGTGGCCCTCATATCCCTTCAACAGCACCTATCAAAGCCATTAAATTAATGAGCATTGCCGGTGCCTACTGGAAAGGAGATGAAAAAAACAAACAACTCACCAGGATCTATGGTGTTACATTTCCGGCGCAAAAAGAACTGGATGAATACCTTACATTACTGGAAGAAGCTAAAAAAAGAGACCACCGTAAATTAGGTAAAGAGCTGGGCATTTTTACCATGGACGATAATGTTGGCCCGGGTTTGGTATTGTGGATGCCCAATGGTACCGTTATCATTGAAGAACTGGAAAAACTGGCTAAGGAAACTGAAAGGGAAGCTGGTTATAAAAGAGTGGTTACCCCGCATATTGCCAAAGAAAGTATGTACATCACCAGCGGACATTTGCCTTATTATGCAGACAGTATGTTTCCGCCCATGGAAATGGATGGAGAAAAATATTACCTCAAATCAATGAACTGCCCGCATCACCATAAAATATTTGATGCCGAGCAAAAAAGTTATAAAGACCTGCCGTATCGCCTGGCGGAGTATGGAACCTGCTATCGCTATGAACAAAGCGGCGAATTATTCGGTTTAATGCGGGTGCGCTGCCTGCACATGAATGATGCGCATATTTACTGCAGCAAAGAACAGTTTGCCCAGGAATTTAAGGCAGTGAATGACATGTACCAGAAGTATTTTAAAATATTTGGTATTGATAAATATGTAATGCGTTTATCTCTGCATGACCCTGAAAAGCTGGGACAGAAATATGTGAACGAGCCGGAACTCTGGCTGGAAACAGAAGCACTCGTAAGAAATGTACTGATAGAAACAGGGGTTCCTTTTGTAGAAGTAAAAGGTGAAGGCGCTTTTTACGGCCCTAAAATTGATGTGCAGATCTGGAGTGCAATTGGAAGGGAATTTACGCTCGCCACCAACCAGGTTGATTTTGCGCAATCACGCAGTTTCAAACTGTCGTTTACCAACCAGCACAATGAACCGGAAATTCCATTGATCATTCACCGGGCGCCATTGGGCACCCATGAGCGGTTTATAGGCTTTTTGCTGGAACATTATGCGGGAAAATTCCCGGTTTGGCTGGCGCCTTTACAGGTAAAAGTGTTGCCTATTAGTGATAAATTTATGGATTACGCTAAAAAAGTAGAACGCACTTTGTTTGCAGCAGGTATAAGGGTAGAGGTGGATGACCGAAATGAAAAAATAGGAAAAAAGATCAGGGATACAGAACTGGCAAGGGTTCCCTACATGCTGGTAGTAGGAGAAAAAGACATGAATGAAGGAAAGGTTTCTGTGCGCCGGCAGGGTAAAGGAGATATTGGGATGCAGGAGCTGGATGTATTTATGGCGGGGATTTTGGAGGAAATTAAGGAACGGAGAGAGGAAGGGAATATGGAATAAAAAATGAGAAATAAGGAATAACGAAGTTAAGATTGTGGCAGCGATACAAATTCAGGCAACTGAAGATGAAAAGATGCGGTGCCCAGCCTAATAGCCAGGGGCTTTTAAAAATTCGTGTAATTCATGAAATTGGATATTATTCGTGAAATAAGGATAATAATCCACAATGATGGTTTAAATGATTCTTTTTTTTAATTTTGCTAAATCCGCACAGGCGGTTCTAATAAACAAATTGTAAACTAAAAAATTTAAATGGCATTTCCACCCAGACAACCGAGGGGAACTTTTAATCCTCGTTTTAAAAAAGAACAACAACAGGAACACCGTACCAACCACATGATCAGGGTACCAGAAGTGAGGCTCGTAGGCGAAAATGTAGAACCTGGTATTTATTCAACTATTGAAGCAACAAAAATTGCACAAAGCCAGGAATTGGACCTGGTTGAAATTTCTCCGGGCGCTAATCCGCCTGTATGCAGGATCATTGATTACAATAAATTCCTGTACGAAGAGAAAAAGAAGAAAAAAGAAATGAAAGCGAAGGCCAAAACCAGCGAGGTAAAGGAAATTCGTTTTACACCCAATACAGATGACCATGATTTTGAATTCAAGGTGAAACACGCCGAAAAGTTTTTGAAAGATGGTGACAAAGTAAAAGCACACGTTCAGTTTAAAGGACGTGCCATCATGTTCAAAGAGAGAGGTGAATTGTTGTTATTGAAATTTGCCGACAGCCTGAAAGAAGTAGGTGCCCTGGAAGGCCTGCCTAAAATGGAAGGTAAAAGAATGCTGGTGATGTTTGCACCAAAAGTGATTAAAGCGAAAAGAGGAAATGAACTGGGCAGACTGATAAAAGAAGATAAACCTGTGGCAGAAGCACCAAAGGAAGAAACGCCGGCAGCCCCAAATGAAGTGAATGAATAATATTTATTCTGTGTAATAAAATTGAAAAGGGAAGCAAAGCTTCCCTTTTTTTATTTTTTTGCAAAGAGAAAAAAGAGGGAAAGAGAGAAAGACAAATTCTTCGTTCTACTTTACTCTTTGTTCTCTTTGTTTTTATTTTTTAAGGCTTGTTTTACTCTGCAGTCACCAATGCACTTGCTCCCAATATTGCCGCATCGGCTTCTTTTAACTGGCTGTAAATTAATTTTACTTTGTTTTGAAAAATAGGCAGCAGGTTGGCTTCCATACTGCGCCTGGTAGGTTTCATAAGCAGGTCGCCCGCTTTTGTTAAACCCCCAAATAATACAATGGCTTCCGGTGAACTAAACATTACGAAATTAGCCAGTGCCTCTCCCAGTATCTCCCCGGTTAAATCAAATATCTGGTTGGCAATTGTATCACCCTGTATAGCGCAATCATACACATTTTCGCTGGTGAGTTCATTGATGGTGTAGTCACGCAGCAGGCTTTCTGTTTCAGGATGGGCTGTCAGCAATTCAATAGCTGTTTCCCGTACACCGGTAGCAGATGCATACGCTTCAAGACTTCCGTGAATGCCGGTGCTTTTGTGCAACCTTCCGCCGTGGCGTATAACAGTGTGGCCAAGTTCACCCGCAAAACCATCATGTCCTACTACAATTTTTCCATCAATAACGATCCCGCTTCCAACGCCTGTACCTAAAGTAATGGTGATAAAATGTTTCATATGCTTTGCACATCCATAGATCATTTCACCCACGGCAGCAGCATTGGCATCATTGGTAAGCTTTGTATCAAGACCAAACTTTTTCTTAACCAGGCTTGCGATGGGAATAATGCCTTTCCATTTTAAATTCGGCGCATATTCTATCGTGCCGGTATACAGATTCCCGTTGGGCGCGCCCATTCCAATACCGATGATATTTTTTACACCACCGGCTCTCCCAATCATTGGCCAAAGGCCTTCGTACAGGTCGTCAATAAAATCTTCTACTACTTCGTGTTTATTAGACGGTACACGGCCCTGTTCTATAATAATGCCCTTGTCATCTACAATTCCAAATTTTGTTGTAGTGCCTCCAATATCAATACCTATACTGTATTTCTTTTCCATGATTATAAACTTTAAAAGAGAACGAACTATTTTTTTCAAATAGTTCGCTCCAAAATTATTATTGTTTTATATATTTTTTTAGTGTGCCGCGGTTGGTGCAGATTCAAAATCAATGCCTTGCTTTTGTAAAATATTCTTTACAGTGAAAGCAAAGAAGGCCAGGTAGGCAAAACATACAACCGGAATCCAGTAAGATTGATGTATACCGATGATATCTGCCAGTTTACCCTGCAGCGGTGGAATAATCCCGCCGCCCAGTATCATCATAATAAGAAAGGCGGAGCCTTGCGTTGTGTACTTGCCCAGGCCTGCAATACCCAAAGTAAATATACAAGGCCACATAATGGAACAAAACAAGCCACCACTCAGGAACGCGTAAGTAGCTACTTTGCCATCTGTAAACAGGCCTATGAGCATAGACGCAATACCAAGCAAACTAAAAATAATGAGCGTTCTTACCGGCTTGTCTTTACTTATATAAAAAGCAGCCACCTGTACCGCTACACAAACAACATAATAATAAAGTGGGCTCATGTCATATTTGGCAAGCATGTTTAATCCCAGAATTATTGCAAAAGCGATGAAGGGAACAATGATCTGCAAAAGCACTTTAGTCTTACTGCTAAGATTAAAGGCTGATACGGCTCCTGCCCAGCGCCCAATCATCATACTGCCCCAGTACATGGCTACATATGGAGTAGCCTCTGAAGCCTGTAGGCCACCAAATTCCGGCTGTTTCAATAACTCACTGATATTGCTGCCAATAGCTACTTCCACGCCAACATACACAAATATGGCCAGCATGCCCAGCACGAGCTGAGGATACTTCATAGCTCCCCAGCCATCGGCATTTTTCTTTGCAGAAATATTTGCAAATAATAACCCTATTACCACAATGGCCAGGGCACCTAGCAGCCACTTCATTCGATATTGCTCCATCGCATGCCGGGCATCTTCTGTAGCATTGGTGAGGTCAGTTTTATAACTTCCAAAAACCGGTACAAATACAAGGATGAGTAGGCCTGTCATTATAATTAAAGTGTACAGCGCTTTATTAGCTTTTTCACTTTTTTCTTCCATGATTCCAGCCGGTACTTTTTTCGCAAAATTGAACATGGCGGCAGCGAGTAAAAACAAAGCTCCAACAGCGCTATAGAGCGTAATTACTTTTCCCAGGCTTAAAGACGCAATCTGTTCATCTGTTATAGCAGCGGTAGTTCCAAAAAGTGCAAAAGCAACAACAATGGGGCCTATACTTGTTCCAAACGAATTGATGCCACCTCCCAGGTTAACCCTGCTTGTGCCTGTTTTAGGATCGCCTAATGAAATGGCAAAAGGCTGTGCCGCTGTCTGTTGCAGGGAGAAGCCCAGGGCCACAATAAATAAACCAACCAGCATACCTGCAAAGGTGTTAGCATTTACTGCAATGATCATGGCTGCGGCACCCAGTGCTGAAAACAGCAAGCCATACACAATACTTTTTTTATAACCCCATTTACCTACAAGATCTTTTCCCCCAAATGAGCCATAAGCAAATAATACCAATGCTCCAAGATAATAGGCTGTGTAAAAAGCAAAATCTATTAACTGGCTCTGAAACTGGTCGAGGCTAAAATAATGTTTACAAAATGGAATAAATACGCTATTACCGGCGGCTATGAAACCCCAAAAGAAAAATACGGTCACCAAGGTGCCCAGGGCACCATAGTTAGTGGGAATTTCATCGGTGGGTTTTAAATTGGAAAGCAAATCGTTATCAAGACTCATGTTGAATTGGTTTAGTGGTTGAAAATAGCAAGAAATTGAAACATGGAAAAATTAGATTTCTTTTAGGAGATTTTTGTAACCGCCTTGTAAACGATCAAAAGTTTTGCATCTATTTAAAATAATGAATACTAGTTGTTGTCAGGTTGAGCCTGTCGAAACCGAAATGTACCCACTTTTAACCTCAACTTCGACAAGCTCAGGCTGACTGCTTTTCAAACTAATGCACTACGAATTTAAAAGATAGTTTGCCAATAAAAATTTACTGCTTAAATTGACAACAGTAAAAGATTGCAATGGAAATTATTCACGTAAGCGCAGAATGTTACCCGATGGCAAAAGCCGGCGGGCTGGCAGATGTAGTAGGGGCTTTGCCCAAATATCAACAAGACCTCGGGCATATTGCCAAAGTGGTAATGCCGATGCACCGCACAAAGTTTTTACTGGAAAATGAATGGGAGGTAGCTCACAAAGGCGGGTTTACGATGGGCAGCACCTATATGGAATTCACCATTATTAAAGAGAAAACAAATAAACTGGGTTTCGACCTGTACTGCGTAGATATCAATGGCCTGCTCGACAGGGAGAACATTTACAGCTATGATGACGATACCGAGCGTTTTGTTGCTTTCCAGATCGCTGTACTGGAGTGGATAAACCAGTGGGAACACCAGCCCGACATTGTGCATGTACACGACCATCACACTGCATTAATCCCTTTTATGATGCAAAACAGTTTTGTATATGGTCGTCTCTCCAATATTAAAACAGTACTCACCATACACAATGCGCAATACCAGGGATGGATGAACTGGGAAAAAGCTACTTACCTCCCCGCCTGGGATACATGGAAATGGGGCCTGCTGGAATGGGATAAGATGGTAAATCCACTGGCATGTGGTATTAAATGTGCCGGCAGGGTGAGTACGGTGAGCCCCGGTTATATGAAAGAATTGTTTTTATCAGCCAATGGTCTGGAAGGTTTGTTCAATATGGAAGCGGCCAAATGTTCCGGTATCATCAACGGCATTGATTATGCTGTGTGGGATCCGGCTACCGATACTTATATACTCGATAATTTTTCTGTAAAAGATGAAGAAACGGGGAAAGAACTGAATAAGAAAAAATTGTGCGATGATTTTGGCTTCGATATCAAATTGCCCTTATTTGTTTTTATAGGAAGGCTGGTGGGAGAGAAGGCCGCAGATGTTTTACCGGGAGCCATCACAACTGCCTATACCCAATATGGTAAAACATTCAGCTTTCTGATTTTAGGAAGCGGCGATAAAACAGTAGAAGCACAATTGCAGGCTATAGAGCAAATAGGTTATTACAATACACAAATATCTTACAATGAAAAACTAAGCCACCAGATGTATGCAGGTGCAGATTTTTTGTTGATGCCGAGTAGGGTAGAACCCTGTGGTTTAAATCAATTGTATGCTTTGCGTTATGGAACGATGCCATTGGTGCGCCGAACGGGAGGCCTTCAGGATACGGTAACAGACTTTGGAGATACAGGTGGCTACGGCATTTGTTTTAACCAGGCCACAGTAGAAGACATTGTGCATGCAATGGGCCGGGCCATTGAAGTATATAAGAATAAAAAATTGCTGCCACAACTGCGTAACCGTATGATGAATATTGAAAGCAGCTGGGAAAGCAGCGCACAAAAATATATTGATTTGTATTTGTCCATATAACAATCCATAAGCATGAATAGTAAAAAAGTAATCGCAGTAATTCTTGGAGGCGGAGCCGGATCAAGATTATATCCTCTAACAGCCACCCGCAGTAAACCCGCAGTTCCCATTGCTGGTAAATACCGCCTGGTTGATATTCCTATTTCCAATTGTATTAACAGTGATATCAGCCGCATATTTGTATTAACACAATACAACTCTGCATCTCTTAACAAACATATAAAGAACACGTACCAGTTCAGTGGTTTTAGTACCGGCTTCGTTGATATCCTCGCTGCAGAGCAAACCCCTGATAGTCCTAACTGGTTCCAGGGAACAGCTGATGCGGTGCGACAATCGCTGAAACATATTCAAAACAACGATTACGAGTATGTACTGATTTTAAGTGGCGACCAGTTGTACCAGATGGATTTTGCAGAAATGATCGACAGGCATATCGAATCTGAAGCAGCTATTACCATTGCCACCATTCCTGTTGGAGACCGCGAAGCGCCGGAGTTTGGTATTCTAAAATCGGATGAGACACATGCCATCACTTCTTTTATAGAAAAACCGGCAAAGGAATTATTGCCAGACTGGATAAGCGATACCGGTGATGAGATGAAAAGTTTCGGGAGGGTTTACCTGGCGTCAATGGGTATCTATATTTTTAACAGGGACCTTTTAAATACTTTATTAAAAGAAGAAAAAAAGGATGCCACAGATTTCGGTAAAGAGATTCTTCCGGATTGTATAGGCAAATACAAAGTTCAAAGTCACCAGTATGATGGTTACTGGACAGATATCGGTAATATTTATTCCTTCTTTGAAGCTAACCTTTCCCTTACCTTAGACATTCCTCCCTTTAATTTATTTGACAAACAAAAAATGGTATTTAGTCGTGCCCGTATGTTGCCTCCTGCAAAGATCAGCGGTACACATATGCTGCAAACAATTTTTGCCGAAGGATGTATCATCAGTGCCAAATCCATTTCTAATTCTGTTATCGGCATTCGTAGCAGGATAGGAGAAGGTACCGTTATTACGAGCTGTTATATTATGGGTAGTGATTTTTATGAAACCCTGGTAGAGATTGCACATAATTATGAAAGAGGTATTCCTAAGATTGGCATTGGTGATAATTGCGAATTAACCAATGTTATCATGGATAAGGATTGCCGGGTTGGCAACAATGTAATAATTAAAGGCGGACCTCACCTGGCAGATAGTGATCACTCATTGTATACGGTTAAAGATGGCATTGTGGTGGTGAAAAAAGGAGCGATAATTCCCGATGACTACAGCATTGGCTAAAGAATATTTTTAGAAAAAAAGGCCTGTTAAGGGTCTTTTTTTCTTAAAACTAAACAACCTGTAAGACCGGCAACAGCATCAGCCCGTAAAGAAATTATCTCATACATGTTGTATTTGATGAAAACGTAATTGGGCCAATCATTAACTGCTCCTAAAAAATTAATGAAAAATATTATTCCCCTCCTTCGCCTGGCAACTTTCATCTTTTATGCGCGGTAAAAAAAGAGCAGTCCACCGTTTTGCGGTGACTCACCCTTTTTTTACAACAACGCTCCCCAGATAAACTGGTTTTTCCATTGCTGTGAATCAGGATCATCTGAATCACCCCATTCTTTTGAACGCTCCAGTAATGTTGTTTTCAAAGTATGATAAGTATAATATTTTTTAGACGTTACGGGCTTAATAATGGATTCGTTCACCCCTGTTACATTTATTTTAGTAGCAATAAAAGAAGTGTACAACCGTGGAATGGTTAATCCAAGCACCATACCCGGCAGGCCGCTAATGGCACATGGTCCGCCGGGGATCATGATCTCTTCGGTAAAAAATGCAAACACATATACGCTGTCCATAATTACACCTGTAGCTTTCCTGCAATTAAAACCGGCTATTACCCGGCTTTCGTTGCTTAATTTCCATTTAATATTTTTTATAGAATCTTCGATATTAAAATTCGATCCTACCACGTTCTTCTGCATATTGTATTTACCAGTATTGTGATCAAAGTACCACACATTTTCTTCCTCCGATTTACGGAACCATTCGGGCATTTTTTCTTTTTCATCCCAATGATGCCATTTATATATGCTCTTATTATCGGCAAATGTAAAACGGTAATATCCTGTACGGAAAGTAGGCATCTGGTCTTTCAACATTTCGGCCCAGGTGCTATTGCCCATTGTTTTTTTGATATTTGTTTTTACTTCAAATTCAATTTCTGCTTTGTCTAAAAAATTTTGTCCGTTGCTGCTAAAAGCAATTGTAAAGCTGAGGCTTAGTAATAAAAATATTGTCTTCATTATTTCTAATTATGGATTTGAATTATTTGATTTCTTCTGCTGTGGCCGCCGGAGGCGTTTCTTTTGCTTTTGGCGCTTTGTTTTTAAAATCCCAGCGGAAGCCAAGCATTGCATAGCGTTTCAATCTATCGTTTATTTCTCTTGTAAACTGTGTTCCATAGAAAGTCTGGCTGATACCAATATTTTCATTCAATATGTCCCGTACCATAACAAAAGCTGTAAACTCATTGTTTTTGAAAGTACGTTGTAACCTGGCATTCCAGATGCTGTATTTAATGTTTTGTTCGTCCTCCGACGCAGCCTGGTTATAAAAGAAGCTGTAGTCTGTTTGTATAGACCATACTTTTTTATAATAAACCGTTCCCTCTACATTCAACTGGTTGGTGCTAAAGTTTCTGACGTTGGTTTCAATTTTTTGGGAGAAGTAGTTAAACTGTTTACCCCTGTTATAATTGTACCTGAAGTTGTTCCAGATAGACACATCATATTTTTTGTCTTTCGATTTTTGAAGGGATACACTCATACCCGCAGCGGTTGTATTGGTAAACACTGTTTGTCCGTTAATAACATCCGCAAACCTGTTGTAATTCAAATTCGGACTGAAATTCAACCGCAGGTCCAGTTTTTTAATTTTCATGCCCAGGCCACCCCAGAAGTTCATGCTGATATTTCCGTTGGTATTGGTAGGGCGTGATCTTGTGATACCGCTGTCAAGATTGATTATACGTTCGTTAGTGATCGCATTTTCGGTTAAGTTTACACTCAATCCCTGATATGACCAGCGGTCCTTAATAAAATTATAACCGTTGTGGTTGATGCTTAGCGTGTGTCGGAAAGATTGTTCCAGGCCAGGATTTCCTTCATAAATATTCAGTGGGTCAAAATTGTTTCTTAAAGGCTGCAACTGGTTGATGGTGGGTTGCACAGTACGGCCATTGTAATTGATATTTAGGCTGTGATTGCTTTTGTAAGTATAAGTAAAGTTGGCCGCAGGGAAGAAGTTGGTAAAATTCCTTTGATACGTTGTATCCAGCGAAAGATTCTTCAGGTCGAAGTTAGTAAAGCCAACCCCGGTACCAAAGTTGTACTTGATCTTTTTACTGTTGAAGCTGATTTTAGCCCCGGGTTTATTGGTAATGATGGTCTGATCAAAATTGTTAGTCAAAGTATCTACAAGAAGGTCGAATTTTTGAGAGCCTGGATTGAAATCAAAAGTATTTTGTTCGTTCTTTCCAGTATTTGCTGATATCTCATGAGAAAGTTCAAGGGAGAATTTTTTGTTCAGCGGTTCGGTATAGATCACTTTACCCGACCACCTGTTGGTTTGTTTATCACTTGTTGACAATTGATCTATTACCTGTGAACCTGTGTAAACGCCGTCGGAAAAGAACTCTGTGGTCCTGTCAAGATAATTTTCAGCATCGGTGCTTAGTGTATACCAGTCTGCATTGAGAGAAAGCGTTCTGCGGTTCTTTTTAAATTTATGTTTGTACAGTGCGGTAAGATTCAGGGATTTTTTATCTATCTCTTTCTGAATTCTCTGGTCAACATTGTTCTTATTTTCACCGTTTTCTTTACCATAGGTATTGCTCACTTCTGCTTCATCGCTTTCGGTATGATAAAAATTAGACTTTACCGTAAACTTCAATGTATTGTTGGCAGCGCTATCCAGCTTCATATCATACGAGCCTGATATCTTCACATTCTGCCTGTTGATGTCGGAGGTCCTTAGTTTATTAGTCACCAGCGTTTCGCCGCCACCATTATTCTCCGTATACACCTGTTGAGTATTGTCATACAGCTGGCTGTTGTATTTAGGAGACAGGTTCAACGTATTCCTGCTATCATTGAATTTATTGCTGTATTGCAGGCCGGCATTTAAATTGTTGATAAAACCATTTTCTGTATTTACATATGGCTCATCATCGGCATTTTGTCCGCCACCGCTAAAAAACATCATACCCCCGTCGTCGGTCATCTCCATATTCATATCATTTGAACCATACTTTTCCATGTCCTGCCAGCTCAATCCATCCTGCCCTGTATTACCGTTCAACAGGAAAGCAGATAATTTTCTTTTACCTTTAAACGAACTGAACATGCTGTTGGTATTGTAACGGTGATCCTCATCTTTCAGGTCTCCCGTTAATGGCCCCGCTGAAGCCTCTATCTTACCAAAATATCCTTTCTTCTTATCTTCCTTTAATTTAAGGTTAATGGTTTGTTTACTCTGCCCGTCATCAATACCGGTAAATTCCGCCTGGTCGCTTTTCTTTTTAAATACCTGTACTTCTTTTATAGCATCGGCACGAAGATTTTTTACAGCCATACCCGGATCATCACCAAAAAATTCTTCCCCATCCACTAAAACTTTTTCCACTACCTCGCCCATCGCTTTTATCTCGCCGTTTTTATCAACCTGTATACCGGGCATTTTTTTCAGGAGTTCTTCAACATTGGCATTGGCGCTCACTTTAAAACTATCCGCAGTGTAAATTGTTGTATCTCCTTTGATACGCATCGAACCGCCGGCTTTAACTATAACAGCTTCCAGTAATTTACTTTTGGGAGTAACAGCCACCAGCGGCACTTTGGTATCTGTATCTTTTATTTCAATATCGTCTACATAATCTGCAAAAGTTGGATGCATTACCATTAAAATGTACTTACCTGCAGGAATATTCGGTAAATTGTAAGATCCGTTGTCTTTCGTTCGGGCAAAGCCTACTAATACAGAATCTTTTGGAGACAGTATTACTACAACAGCATTTTTAACAAGGTTACCTGAAGTTGTATCTTTAATCGTTCCTGATAGATTCGTTTGCTGGGCCTTCGTACAAATACATACGAATAAGCAACAGATAAAAAGGGCTATACTTTTTGGCATCTGGTTGGTTAGTTTATTTGGTACTTTAATTTTGGTTGCAGACAAAACTCAACTAAAAATTTAGTTCCGCAAATAAACGAATACTAAATTTACGTTAAATGGGATTAAGTATAAACGGTAACAAACGCATTGAAAATGGCTTACGAAGACAATCATTTTATTGATAGCACCAAACTGGTTTGGAATTACTCCTTCTTTGCTGAGAAAGACATTGATCGTTTTCAAAATGGAAATATGGAAAATGCCTATGAGAAATTTGGCAGCCATTTTCTTCGCTTACTCAACAACGATGGATTTTATTTTGCGGTATGGGCACCCAATGCTACCAGGGTTTCGGTGATAGGGGAGTTTAACGGGTGGAAGAAAGAATTGCATCCCTTATATGTACGCCTTGATCATTCCGGTATATGGGAAGGATTTATTCCGCGTATTGATAACGGGGCCTTGTACAAATACCATATTACCGGCTTTGAAGGAATAGAAACAGAAAAAGCAGATCCTTATGCTCGTTTTGCAGAATTAAGGCCTGGCACAGCTTCCATAACATGGCAACTCGATAATCACTGGAATGATGGAGACTGGATGCAGCACCGCCACCAGGCTAATTCGTTACAGGCGCCCTGGAGTGTTTATGAAGTTCATTTGGGTAGCTGGATGCGCCCCGATAAAAACAACGAAGAATGGTACAACACTTATGAGCAGCTCGCAGAACGGCTGGTGCCTTATGTGAAAGCCATGGGATTTACGCATGTGGAATTTATGCCGGTAATGGAGCATCCTTATGATGGCAGCTGGGGTTACCAGGGCACGGGTTATTTCGCGCCTACATCCCGTTATGGAAATCCGCAGGAATTTATGCGCCTGGTAGATGCATTGCATCAAAATGATGTTGGAGTGATATTAGACTGGGTGCCTTCACATTTTCCCTACGATGAACATGGCCTGTTTAAATTTGATGGTACGCATACTTATGAATACAATGATATGCGCAAGGGCTTTCATGTTGACTGGAACAGCTATATTTTTAATTACAGCAGGGGAGAAGTGCAATCCTTTTTATTGAGCAGTGCACATTTCTGGCTCAAATATTATCATGCAGATGGAATAAGAGTGGATGCAGTAAACTCAATTATCAGGCTGGATTTTTCAAGGAAGGCAGGAGAATGGGAACCCAATATAAACGGGGGCAATGAAAACCTGGAAGCGACTGATTTTCTAAAAAAAATGAACACCGTTTTATACCGTGATTTCCCCGATATACAAACGATTGCGGAAGAAGCGTCAGATTGGCCCGGTATGACCACCCCCGTAAGCAAAGGAGGATTTGGATTTGGTATGAAATGGATGATGGGCTGGATGCACGACAGTTTTCGCTACTTTAAAAAATTACCGGAACACCGGCCGTTGCACCAGAATGATTTTACTTTTAGCATGATGTATTTTTATGATGAGCATTTTATGTTGCCCATCAGTCATGATGAAATTGTGCACGGTAAAAGCCCGATGATATACAAAATGCCGGGCAATGAGTGGGAGCAATGGGCAAATCTCAGGTTATTTTATTCGTATATGTTTACACACCCCGGAGCGAAATTGCTCTTTATGGGCAATGAGTTTGGTCAAACCTCGGAGTGGAATTATCATTCGGAACTGGACTGGCCATTATTGCAACACGACGCCCACAATAAGTTACAGGAATGTGTACGAACGTTAAATCATTTATACAGGAATTTGCCGGCCATGCATGAGTACCAGTTCGACAAAAACGGCTTTGAATGGGTTAATACGGAGAACCGAAAGGATGGCATCCTTGTTTTTAAACGAAAAGGTAAGCATAGATCCGAAGATTTACTTGTAGTACTAAATACTACAATGCGGCCACAGCGGGGTTGGACAGAAGCTGTGAAAGGAAAAAATGAATGGAAAGAGATCTACAACAGCGATAGTTTAAGTTACTGGGGCACGGGAAATTACATGAATGAAAATATTATATGTGCCGCTGTTGATAAAAAAAAGAAGTTGTACGAAATAAAATTTGACATTCCGGCGTTAGCAGCTATGATTTTCCATTAACAATGCTGAATGTTTTGATGGAATAGTATTTGCACAATTTTGATCAAATGAAAAACCTTACTCTGGCAGCCTGCCTGCTTTTATCCATCCAAACATTTGCCGGAGGTTCCGACAGTTCCACTTATTATTACAACAAGGGCCTGGAGGAGAAAAACAATAAGCGCTGGCTGGTGGCTCATGAAGCATTTGAAAAATCTATTGCCTTCAACCCGGATTATGCAGCCGCTTATCTTGAAAATGCGGCAGTATTGCTGGAAATGCGCAAAACAGACAAAGCAAAAGAAAATTATATCCGCCTGCACCAGATACAACCCGGTAATCAGGCAGCTATTAAAGAACTGGCAGCTTTATATTTTAATTACCGCCAGTATGATAAAGCCATTGAGTTTGCTAAAAAGTGTACAGATTGCGCAAATGCCAATCGTATAATTGGTATGAGTTATTACCAGCAGGAAGATTATGCAGCAGCAGAAAAAGCGCTGCTGGCTGCACTTAAACAAGACCCGGCCGATGCAGAAGCCACTTACACTATGGGCCGTAATTACCTTGATATGGAAGCTTATAAACAAGCTGTTCCCTGGTATGAAAAAGCCATTGCTTTGGAAGGTGCCAAAAGCACCTGGATGTACGAACTGGCATTACTGTATTATAACAATAATGACTATAAAAATGCTGTTGCTTCTTTTAAAAAAGCAGCAGCAGGTGGATATGAGCAAAAGAATGACTTTAATGAAAATTTTGGATATGCCTCTTTATATGCAGGTGATTATGATAAAGGAGAGGAACTGTTATTGAATATTTTAAAACGAAAACCCAATAACACTACTTTGTTAAGAGATATGGCGGAGATATTTTACCAGCAAAAGCAATATGATAAATCGCTCGGATATTGCCAGAAATTAATGGAGATAGATCCAAAGGATGGGAAAGCTTTATACCAGGCGGGGCTTTGTTTCCAGAAAAAAGGGGAAAAAGACCGTGGCCAGCAAATGTGTGATAAGGCGATAGAACTGGATCCTTCTCTCGACAAATTAAAAAAGAAAAAAGAAATGCCCGGTGGCGGCATTTAACCCTGATAAAACCTTAAGCCAACATGGGATACAGCAAAACACCCAAAACAGACTATGCGCTGGTAACACAATTAATTACGGTAAAGGAACTTACTGCAGTAAGTGAATTCATTAGAGAATTTAAATTGAAATATACCCGTAAACGAAGAACTGTGTCAAAGAAGAAGTAACTTCTATAACCCCCAAATACAGTAAGAGCCGGAATTTAATTTCCGGCTCTTATTATTTAGTGGATAGTCAATAGACCATAGTCCATAGTTGAGATTGCAGGTTTTTTAGTTTAGGATATTACAGGTTCAGCCTCCTCTATAAATAATTATACTGGTCTATCTACTATGGGGTATCGGCTTCTTACTTCACAAAAATGATTGAGCGGATGAACGAATCAGGTAACACTAATAAAAGAAGGTAATTGGCTTTGAAAAGGAGGATCCCAACTTTCTTATTCCTTATTTTTTATTCCTTATTTCATCACTATCTCCTTCTTAAACTCCTCAATATCATCCAGCAATTGTTTTGACTGTACAAGCTGTGTCCATTCACTGGTACCAAATAATATCCTGAACCATTTTTTGTGTGCATTTTTAATATCAATATTGCGATATAACCAAATAGTTACAAAAGTAAATAGTAGGGTAATGGGCAAAGTAACCAGGATAAAAGGGGCAGGCGAATCAACGATCATGGCGGGGCTTACAAAAAACAGGCAGTAAAAAGGTGTTTGGAGAAACAATATCCTGGTTACAGATAAGGTTGAATCTTTCAACATTACCAATTTCTCCTGTGCTTCCACTATGCTATCAGCACTGTTGAATTGTTGTATCCAGTACAATTGCTTTATATAAACCACCACTGCATAAAGCGTGATAATACCGATAGCTGCTGTGCAAATACAAAAAAATATTTTTTGCCAGGTTATCGTATTCGCCGCCAGGAACAACAACGCAAATCCGTATATAATACCCAGGAAAACCAGCACCTTTTTTTGCAGTGTTAGTTTGCCCAATTTTGCATTGGCTTTTTGCTTTTGCTGGTAAGTATAATGCTGTAAATTCAATACCCAGCTTTGAAGATTAAGCAGCCGGGCTTCGTCCAGTTTTTGGTTGTAGCCTTTCATGATGTCATTGAGTTCTGAATCCTGCATTGTACTATTGTTGATGTTGATTAAATTTTTGTTTGAGTTTATCTTTTAGCCTGCTTATTTTGGTAGCAACGTTCGTTTCACTGATCCCAATGATTTCACTTATTTCTCTGTACGATTTTGAATCTGACCAGAGCAGCAATACTGCCTTGTCGAGCTCTTTCATCTCCGAAATGAATTGTTGCAACAAATGGATATTATTTTCTTTGTCTGTATGCTCTTCCGGGCCGTCTTCAATTTCAATATGCCATTCGGATAATGCAACATTATTGTTGAGTTGTTTATGCTGCCTGTAAAAGCTGATGGCTACATTTAATGCCACTCTATACATCCAGGTGGAGAATTTATAGTCGGCATTAAAGCTTTGCCCTGAGCGCCATAGCTGGTAAATCATTTCCTGGGCAAGGTCTTCACGGTCATTTTTATTTTTGCAATAAGAATTGCATATTTTAATAATGATGCCCTTGTTTTGCTCTATAAGCGCCAGGAATGTTGCTTTGTCTCCGGTTATTTCCATTGTATTGCTGATCTGCTATACTATTATTCGCAGCAAGTAAAGAATAATCACATAAAAAGGGATATTTAATTTTGTGATTACATGAATTAAGAAAAGCCATTGGCTGTTAGAATTTAGCTATCAGCGTAAGCATCGCCCATATTTTATAGTTAGCGGCTATATTTTATGATGCAGGGGGGATTCATCACTTTCTGTTAGAAAGCCATTAGCTGTTAGGCTTTAGCTATGAGGGTAGGCATCGCCTAATATTTTATAGTTAGCAACTATATTTTAGGATGCAAGGGGATGCATTGCTTTCTTATTCCTTATTTTCCTTTCTTATTCCTCATTTACCTCCCACTTTTTCAAAATTTTTTTCCCCGGCTTTTATAGCAACTGCCATATCATTCTCCCGGGGAGGGATGGGGCAGTTGTATTCATCACTGTAGGCACAATAAGGATTGTATGCTTTATTAAAATCGATGATCAGTTTATTATTTTTAATGTGTTTTATTTCCAGGTCAATGTAGCGGCCACCGCCGTAACTTTCTTCGCCACTGGTAAGATCGGTAAAAGGCAGAAACAGGTAATCCTTATAAGTAGGATCTGTCATCAGGTCTTTGCTCCGGAATACAGTTAGCTTTAGTTTTTTTCCATCCAGCGAAAAATCTATATACCCGTACCTGAAATATCTTTTAGGCTCCTTGCCGGAAGTAGGCATCATAAAACCAACTGTATCTTTCAATGCCTTGAAAGACGCGGCTACTTTATAATTACTTAAAGGGGCAAAGAAGCGAAAATGTTTTTTGTCTGCTTTGTTTACCACTTCATGATTTTTAACATAATCCTGCTGGTATTTTTTTATGTATTGAGGATAGGGAACCTGCGCTGCGGCAATGCCGGCCAGCAAGCATGAAACTCCCATCAATAAAGCAATTTTTAAATTCATCAGTTCATCATTAATACGTTGACACTACGTTGAAGGATATTAAAAGCGATCTCTGCCATCAGGTTTTCTTTATCAAGGGTAGGATTCACTTCGGTAATTTCAAAACAACAGATCTTCCTGTTCTGCATAAATTTACTGATCAGGTCTTCCGCCTCTCTTTCTTTTAAACCATTGCTCACAGGCGTGCCTGTGCCTTTGGAAATGGCAGAGTCAAGGCTATCTACATCAAAGCTTACATAAATATCTGTGCAATCGCTCAGGTAACGCAATACTTTGCGACTTACATTTTCGGCACCTATGCGGCGAACTTCGGCAGTTGTAATCACTTTAATACCATGTTTTTCTATCACTGCTTTTTCTTCTTTCTCATAATCTCTTAAAGAAATAAATACCACATCTTCAGGTAAAACCATCTGGTTTACTTTTCCGAGGTTTTTTAAATGCTCCCACTGCTTCGATGTCTTTTCGTCTAGTTCATGAATAGATGCTTCCTGGTTATCTTCTGCAATAGCAGCTGCCAAAGGCATACCATGCATATTGCCCGATGGAGTAGTGTAGGGGGTATGCATATCCGCATGCGCATCTATCCATATTACACCCAGTTTGCTTTTTGGTTTTGCCAGTTTAATACCAGCTATGGTTCCCAAAGCATTGCTATGGTCACCGCTTAGTACCACCGGGAAAAAACTTCCTTTGATACAATCATACACAGCTTTACTTATTTTTTCCGTCATACTTATTACGCCATGTATCCGTTTTGCATAAGGCGAATGGATGGGCTCAAATAAAAGGTCGTTTGGC
>JACMKX010000193.1 GCA_014379905.1 Ferruginibacter sp.
CATGTATGCATTGGCAACCCGTGGAGATGCACCCCTTGGCGTTACTAAAATTGCAGACCTTGCCCCGGGCCTTCCGTCCTGGGGAGATACTTCATATACGCCTGTACTGATCAGCATGATGGTTCCACTTACAGACATCCATACAGAAGTACTGTTGTTGTATACCATACCATATATTACAGGCAGCGTATTTTCTGGAGCAGCAGCAGGGGTAAAATACCGCATCAGTTTTCTGCCCATATTTATATTGCCACCGTTGCTGGTCAATACTTTTAAACTCCCGGTAGTATCTATTGAAACAACGTCATTGCCATTCATGCGGATAATCGTTTTGCCCGTAGTATTACCGCTATTGGTGCCCAGGCGTAAATCATCGCCAGATTCCTGAATGAATACTCTATTATCTCCGCTGCTCTTCAATTGCAGTATGGGGCTTGTATTGTCTATGTTTACATTTCCCTGCGTGGTAATATTGCCATTGATGGTAGCCGTACCGGCCGCTACGAGCGTGCCAGATGATAGTAGGTTATCGCCATGCAGCAGGTTGCCGGCCGATACATTATCGGCTGCTAACAATGCTGCTCTACCCCTGATATTACCCACAACTTCCAGCCTTGCATCTGGCGAACTGGTGGCCAGGCCCACACTGTCAAACGTGTAAGCATAGTTGCCCGAAGCAGATTTTGTCCAGTATGTGTTGTTCAGCAAATACCGCCACAACCCATCCTGGTACTGGTACATGCGGTTTGTTGTGCTGTCATAAACCAGTAATCCCTCTGCCGGATTGCTGATGGTCAGCCTGGCCGTTTGTGTAAGTCTTGGTATGGCTACACCTTTCGTACTCTTGCTCATGTCCAGCACCGCACTTGGGTGCACGGTGCTGCTGCCAATGCTTACTCCCTGCTGTGCAACAGTTGCCAACCAGCAGCAAAGGCATAGAGAAAAAAGCAACAATAATTTCATAACTGTTTGGTTATATAGATTAGTTTAACGGATCGCTTACTACAAAAGAAAAGGCGCAATCTGCACGTGCGCCGGTACGGGTAAATGTTTGCACCCTAAACTTTCTCATGCTTACCCATGTAGCGATACAAAGCATGTTTGGTTCTTTGGGTGTAATAATGATGGCACTGTATGGTGTAACGAAGTCGGCATAAAACGATATGTCATACTGCCCGGTAGAAATTTTTGTAAATTCATTGGTAAGTAAAAAGGGAGTAACCCATGAGTTAGTGTAATCCGGGTTGGCTGCAATATTGCCAAACGCCACGGGCAGCATATTAATATCAGGATCTGCGAAACGGCATACTTTCCATCCAACGGTAATATTTCCCCGGTAACCAAAACGGTTAGATAGCAGGTCAATATTGGCCAGGCGATCTATGGATGCTACATCATCTCCATTCACCCGCAATACGGTTTTCCCGCTGCTGTTGCCGGAATTGGTACCCATGCGTAAATCGTTGCCGGATAATTGAAAGAATGCTTTTTTATCGGCATTGGTTTGCAGTTGTAAAGTGGTGCCTGTAGCGTCCAGGTCAATATTGCCATAGGTAGTTAGCGAACTGCCGATGGATGCATTTCCGTTTACGATCATATTTGCTGTGGACGTAACGGACGCCGCCATAATATCTCCTGATGCATTAATATTGTTATCTGCTCTTACCCCTTGCCGTGAGCGGATATTTCCATTCACATCTAATTTTTCTGTGGGAGCACTGGTACCTATGCCAATGCTGTCAGAAGAATTATACATCCAGTTTCGGGTAGATGATTGTATCCAGCTTTCATTGGTAAGCATATACCGCCATACGCCATCCTGGAACTGGTATAGCCTGTGAAAACTGCTGTCGTACACAAGCAACCCGTTTGCCGGCGATGGAATGGAAAGCCTTGCCGTGTTTGACATACGGGGTACCAGCAACCCTTTGTTGTTACTGGTTATATCCAATGCCGCACTGGTATGCGGGGCATTTGTGCCAATGCCTACCGATGTTTGGCCCAGGGCTGCCGCAGTGTAAAATGCAATCACTATTAAAATACCAAGCTGTTTCATGATGCGCATTTTGCTGATTAATTTAATGGATCGATGATGGTGAAATAAAAATCATTGTCAACCCTTGAACCGGCGAGTGTAAAAATCTCTACCCTGAATTTTCCGGCTCCCTGGAAAGTGCCGGTGCAGATCCTGGGTACGGTGGTACCCGCAACCGTTACTACAATTATTCCAAATGCAGATAGGTCTGTCCTGTGGGTATCAATCTCATAAATGCCGGTGCTTATTTTATCGCTGCTTCCTGAAGTGGGCCACATAGAAGCGCTGCTGCCATCACTGAACACCCGTCCATACAGCAAAGGCAGATAATTACTTGTCCATCCCAAATAGGAATTTTTTACCAGTTTATCACCCATCACTAATTTGCCTGCATCAAAATCATTGACTGACCCCCATTTTAATAAAGTAAGGTTGGAGGCCGAATCTATTTCTACGAGGTTCTCGCCATTCATACGGACAATTATTTTGCCGTCCTGGTTGCCGCTGTTTGTTCCTAACCGCAGGTCATTACCGGAAACCTGGAAGAAAGTTTTGTTTATGCCGCTGTTTTTAAACTGGAGTGTAGCGCTGCTGTTATCAATAATAAGGTCATTGCCGCCGTTCACATTTCCGGCCAGCACTGCAGAGCTGGCAGCAGACGCATTTCCATCAGCGAGAACTGAAGTGCCTGAGGCTGTGCCGCCTGCTGTAATACTGGAGGTAATGCTGATGTTATTCGAAGAAAGTATATCGCCGTTTACGTCTAAGCGTTGCTGTGGTATGGAAGTGCCGATGCCTACACTATCTGTAGCATTGTACACAACATCCCGGGTGGTAGATCTTGCCCACAGATCGCTGTTGATAATATAACGCCAGGCGCCATCCTGGTATTGGTAAAACCGCTGAAATGTGCTGTCGTATACCAACAACCCTTCTGCCGGGCTGGCTATGGCCAGTCGCTGCGATTGTGAAAGCAGGGGCAACAGGAACCCCTTGCTGCTGCTCGTTACATCCAGTTGTGCACTGGCATGCGGCGATGTGGTGCCAATACCTACCCCTTGAGCAAAAAGCAGCTTACCCGTAACAATAATGGCAAGAAGAAATAAGAATCTTTTCATTGTTCTCTAACTTTAATTTTTAAACCCAAGGTGGCTAATGCCATTCAATACTGCATTGCCAGAAACACTTTAGTGACCATGGATTTTAAAAGACAGGTTTTCTCTGCAGCCTGACTCAGCACCATATTTTGCACTGACTAAAAATGGAAAGTTTCTCCATAACAAGTCTTTGTTAATTTAACCGAAAGATAAAGGAGTACTGTAGGGAGGACAATAGCGAAATAGGGTGAATTTTCGGGACGTAGGTAATGATTCTGAATAGCGGCCCGGTAAAAACCTGCCCGCTTCAAAGAACAATCCACCTCCTGGCAACGTATGCTGAAGGGGACGTTGCTTCAGTGCCGTTGCTGAAACTCCATCAAGCGTTGAATACCGTTTCAGCCCTGAAGGAAAAGAACTGGTTCCGATATTATAAGGAATTTCAAAATGGCTTGTTACCTGGGTAAAAAATTATGATGGTTTAAATAGTATCTTAGCCCAAAAAACAAAATACATGTATGTAGGCAATAGATTTAATTTTTCCTGGCTGTGGCATTTTGCCCGCAAAAATTTGCTTCGCACTTTTTTATTGTCTGCGCTTGCTTGTGTGCTTTACAAAATTGTAGGTTGGCGTTGGCTGGGTATTTCATTTATTCCAATAGCTACTATTGGTACAGCAGTCGCTTTTTATGTAGGCTTTAAAAATAACCAGGCTTACGATCGTTTGTGGGAAGCCCGCAAGTTGTGGGGTTCCATCACCAATACTTCCCGCAGCTTTGCCGCCATGTTGATTGCTGTAGTACCGGACAAAACTATTCAAAAAGAGTTTTTATACCGGCATATTTCATGGGTGCACATTCTGCGGCTGCAGTTACGTAAAACCATACCCTGGGCTACAAGCAGGGAACACTTGCATCAGACTTTGTTGAGCGAAAAACATGAACTGGAACAATTTGATGCCGGTGTAAAAAAGATATTTACTGACGGTGGAAGAATAGAATATTTCGAGATGCTGAATAAGCGAACCAACATAGCTAACCATCTGCTGAAGAAGCAAATTCACGAGTTGGGACAGCTTAAGAAAAAACAAGTGATTGATGATTTTGAACACAGTGACCTGGTGAAACAAATCGTTGAGTTAATAAACTTTCAGGGTGGTTGCGAACGCATTAAGAGTACACCGCTGTACAGGCAGTACAGCATCTTTAGCCGCATATTTGTTTTATTGTTTATTTGCCTCCTGCCTTTTGGATTAATGAACGAAATGGACAAATTGGGTAAATACGGCATATGGCTTACAATACCTTTTTCTCTCCTGATTTCGTGGGTGTTTTATACGATGGAGCAAATAGGTGAGTTTAGCGAAAACCCTTTTGAAAATGCTCTTAACGATGTGCCGCTAAGCGCCATTTGCACTACCATAGAAACTGATGTAAAGGAATTTTTGGGCGACGATAATTTTCCAAAGAAAGCGGCGCCGGTTGACGATATATTACTATAACTGCAAAAACCATATTATGAATTTTGAGAAAATCTTTGCCAACAACCAACAATGGGTTGCTGAAAAAATATCCATAGAACCTGATTATTTTACCAACCTCTCAAAAGGTCAACACCCTGAATTCTTATACATTGGTTGCAGCGACAGCCGCGTAACAGCCGAAGATCTTATGGGTTTAAAGCCCGGCGAAGTTTTTATTCACCGCAACGTAGCTAACCTTGTGGTAAGTACCGATAACAACCTGAATGCCGTTGTACAGTATGCGATAGAATACCTGAAAGTAAAACACATTATTATTTGCGGCCATTACGAATGTGGCGGCGTAAAAGCAGCCCTTAATCCCGGCGACATGGGTCAGTTAAACGGGTGGCTACAAACCCTGAGGGACGTGTATCGTCTTCACCGGGGGGAACTTGATGGTATTGAGGACGATCAAAAGCGCTTTGACCGACTGGTAGAGCTGAACGTAATGGAACAATGCATCAACATCATAAAGATTGACCATGTGCAGCGGAGCTGGTACAAAACAGGCTTTCCAACCATTCATGGTTGGGTGTTTAATGTGCGCAACGGGAGCCTCATAGATTTAGGGCTCGACATGGAAAAAGTGTTTGGAGAAGTGCGTAGTATTTATGATTTAAAACCATTGGAGGCAGTAAAATAATTTCTATACCGGTATTGCGTCGCACTCTTGTACCCCGCCTTGGTTCCTGGCACACGAAACAACAAAGTAAAACGTTGCCACTTATAAAGACTCCAGAATGCTAAACCTATATTTTACAGCTTTCCCGATTTTGAAAACCGAAAGCCTCACGCTTAGGCAACCATTAATTAATGCTGAACAAGAAATTTTACTTTGCGTTCTGACAAGTGAAATAAATACACTGACAGACCATTAAGCAATACTATTGAGGAGGCGGAGATTTCATAATAATTTCATCAGTTATTCGTTAATAAATTTAAATAAGCATAATGAAAAAAATACTTGTACTATTATCTATCTTATTCTCGCTTGTATTGAAAGCGCAGGAAAGGCATCCTTTTTATATAGGTCATAGTTTAGTGAATTTTGATATGCCAGCTATGGTTCAAAGTCTGGCTACAAGTGCAGGTAGAACAACGTATTATGCACAACAAATTATTAATGGAGCTCCATTAGGTTATAATTATGCAAACTATGCAACTGCTCAGGGTACATCCTATAGAACTGCTTTTCCGAATGGCAATTTGAATACGCTTATTGCTACAGAAGCGATACCATTGCAAGCGCATATTACTTACAGTAACGCTTATGAATATGCAGATTCTATTTACCGATATGCAAAAAATAACAATAATAATATACCTGTGAGGTATTTTTTTTATGAAACCTGGCATTGTACAAATTCAGGTTTGCCCGGAGGTTGCGCTTACGATAATACTGCAAATAGTTCAAGCTTATGGCACCCCAGACTTCTATTAGATTTTCCTTTATGGACAGGTATTTTAAACTATGTTAGAACCCAATTTCCAGGTGATGAAATTTTTATGGTGCCCGCAGGGCAGGCATTGTATAATCTCACTACACAAATTAACGCAGGAAATGTAAATGGCATTTCAAATGTAAATCAGCTTTTTACAGACGACATTCACTTAAACAATAAAGGGAATTATTTTGTAGCTTGTTTAATGTATTCATGTATCTATCGTCAATCTCCTGTTGGGCTTACTGCAAATCTGAGCAATATGTATTCCGTACCATTTACAGATATGCCAACAGCTGCACAAGCCTTAGCAATGCAACAAGTTGCCTGGAATACCGCTAATGCACTAATCAGTTGGACGGGAGTTTCAGGCGTTTTACCCATCAACCTTACTTCTTTTACAGGTGAGTGTAAAAGTAAAAATGTAGATTTAAAATGGACAACCAGTTCTGAAATAAACAATGATTATTTTTTAATTCAAAAAAGTATTGATGCTGCAAATTGGGAAAATATTGGCACTGTTAGAAGTCAAGGCAATTCTTCCAACACAAGAAATTACTCTTTTACCGAGTTTAAACAAAATACCCAACGCTATTTTTATAGGTTAAAACAATATGATTTGCAAGGGGAATTTACCTATTCAAACATATTAAAAGTTGAAAATTGCCTGAGGCAACAGGTTACTTTTTCTGTATCACCAAACCCTGCAAAAGAAACGATTAAAATAAATTTTAATGGCATTGTTGCAAAACAAAGTGCTCAGATTTATAACTCATTAGGCAAAAAAGTAAAAGATATAAGCATTGATGCGAACAGTCTGATAATAGTTTCTGATTTGCCAGGGGGAGTATATTACATAAAACTAGAAAACCAAACACAACCTTTTAAATTTATAAAAGAATAAAGAGGTTGGGGAAACACCAACAACGGCAAAAAGGATTTCATTGAATTTCCTTTGTTCTCCTTTTCTCTTTGTGCTTGCCACTAAGACGCAAAGGCTCAAAGGAATGCTAAGAAGAGATTCCTTTGTGCCTTGGTGTCTTAGTGGCAAGCAACATTGACTATTGTCCAGCATACTAATCTTCAATCACTAATCTTTACTCATCCTTATTGCTTCAGCAAATAACTAATCCTTCCAACCAGCATACATCCAATAACCCCATCCAAAAAATCCAAATCCAACTTATATTTACCATCAACATTTTCTTAAACATAATTGATATGAATAACAAACGCATCACCACCCTGTTCCTGGATATGGGCGGGGTAATACTGACCAACGGCTGGGGCCGGCAATCGAGAAGCAAGGCCGTGACCCGCTTTAACCTCGATGCAGCCGAGATGGAGGAAAGACACCACCTTACTTTTGATACCTACGAAGAGGGAAAGATAACCTTGCCCGAATATTTAAACCGCGTGGTATTTTATCGGCCCAGAACCTTTTCGGCGGAAGAATTTATTGATTTTATGTATGCGGAGTCAACGGCGCTGCCGGGGGCGATTGAATTTTTCAGGCAGTTAAAACAGCGATACCTGTTAAAAGTAATTGCGGTAAACAATGAAGGACGGGAACTAAATCATTACCGCATACAAACATTCAGGCTGAATGAATTATTCGACGCCTTTGTTTCCTCCTGCTTTGTGCAGCGGCGTAAACCGGATGCAGACATTTTCAGGATGGCGAGCGATATTTCGCAGACTGCCCCCGGTCATTCGTTGTATATCGATGACAGGAGCATGTTTGTGGAAGTAGCCCAGTCACTGGGTATGAATGGTTTGCAGTACAAGGGATTGGAAGATGCCAAGCTTGCCCTGGCAGCGTTTGGTTTGGAGTTGTAATAGCGATGATCCGGTAGAGGGTTCGGATCAATTTACCATGAGCCACAAATACCTGATTAACTCGTCAATTTAGTTAGTTTACAATGGATGTGATGGGCGTGAAAACACCACGCATCGGCTTGTGCTGGTTGCAGTGTTGGCTTATGCGGAGGGGAAACACCAACAACGGCAAAACTTTTCGGTAATTTCATAATCATGTTTCTAAACAGCATATCCACCGAGCGGGACCAGCAATGAATTCCCTGTACTTCGCAAATGCAAAACGTTGTATGCCATTTTGAAGCAAGCACTCTAATTATTTGAATCTATCTTGCATGTCATTATCACATAATGGAAAGACTACGAAAACATATTGAGCAAATAACACCAGTCAGTGACGAAGAGTTTGACTATATTAAAACATTCTTCACATTAAAACGGGTTCGCAAAAATCAATACCTTGTCCATGAGGGAGATGACGTAAAGTATGAATATTTTGTTTTGTCAGGAATATATAAGGTCTTTTATCTTGACGGGCAAGGCAAAGAATATATAGTGCAATTTGCTCAGGAAAATTGGTGGATGACAGACTACCAGGCATTTTTTAAACAGAATAATGCAAATATGTTTGTTGAATGTATGGAGGATGGTGAAGTGCTTTTTTCCACCCTTTATGCAAGAGAGAAACTTTCAGCAGATTTTCATAAAATGGAACATTTTTTCAGAGTTAAACTCACTAATGGTTACGTTGCCTTACAGGAAAGAGTAAAATTATTGCTCTCAAGTACACCACAACAACGCTACGAGGAGTTTTCAAAATTATATCCCGATTTAATGCAACGGATACCTAAAAAATTCATTGCAGAATATTTAGGAGTTAGTCGGGAAACTTTAAGCAGACTATACTCTAAATAGAAATTTTTCTATGGTCTTGGAAAGTGTGATTGAAATCACACTTTTTTTGTGACTTCAGTCCTTTCTCACAGGTCTCTTCCAATAGTAGTTTTGTCTTATAAAAGTTATTCAAAAAAAATATCATCAAACTACTAAAATTTAGAAAAATGAAAAAGAAAATTCTCATCATCGTTTCCAATGCCAACACAATTGGACCACTCAATAGGAGAACAGGCACGTTCTTACCTGAAGTAGCACACCCTTATGCCGAATTCGATAAAGCTGGTTACCAGATTGACTTTGCCAGCCTATCTGGTGACACACCATATTTAGATGCAGTCAATTTAGCAGATGACCCCGATAACCTAAAGTTTTTAACCGGAAAAGGATGGGCAACAATGCAAAAAGCAACTAAACTTTCAAATGTAGATGTAAGTGTATATGATGCCATTTTTGTACCTGGCGGTCTTGCACCAATGGTGGATATGCCGGAAAATCCATTGCTTAAAAAAGTAATTGCAGAAACCTATGAACGTAATGCTGTTGTTGGTGCCGTGTGTCATGGACCAGTTTCTTTACTCAATGTAAAATTAAGTGATGGTTCTTACATAGTGAATGGCAAGAATATCGCTTCTTTTACCACAGAAGAAGAAGACAATTTCGCCAGACCCGATGTGCCTTTTGATTTACAAACAGCACTTACAAAACAGGGAGCTATCTTTCATGCTGCTGAGCCATGGTCTGCCAACAGTATTACAGACGGAAATCTTGTTACTGGTCAAAACCCGGCTTCTGCCAGAGGCGTAGCCGAAAAAATTATAGCCATTTTAGAAGCTAAAGCATAATTATCCCTCTTACAATGCTCCTGACATATTCATCAGGGGCATTAATTTTTATTTATTCGAATTATTAAAACTATTAAAATGACACAGAAAGCTATTTATACATTTGCCAAATGGCAGGTAAAAGAAGGTCAGTTACAATTAGTATTAGACCTGCTTACCGAGTTAGCAAAAAAAAGTGCCAGTGAACGAGGTAATTTGTTTTATAAAATCAATCAAAGCCTCTCAGATACCCACACACTTATTTTATTTGAGGGCTATAAAGATGAAACTTCTTTGGATGAGCATAGGAGTTCTGAGCATTTCAGAAATTTAGTTATAAAAAAAATTATACCGCTGCTTGAAAAAAGAGAAGTTGAATTGACTCATGAAATTTTATTGAATTAACGAAAAGCCCTTATTGGAATAATTGAGCAGTTGTTTGCTTACGAAAAACGGCATATAACATTGGTATTGCTGCAAGTGGGCTCAACGTTGAAACTTCTGCTGTTTGCATCGCCGTACCTTAGTTAGGGCAGACGAATATCTATTTGGCTTTTTGTTGTTAACTTCAACTTTATATTTTCAATTGGGCAGCGGTTCCAGGCTGGACGTGATAAAATATCCCACCTGCAGCCATACCTGTCTGTTAGCAACAACCTACTTTTACATTCGAAATTATTAAAGCCGAAGCCTTGAAATTAAAATCCTTGCCTTTTTATGCAATAATTCTTTTGTTCTTTTCTTGTAGTGATGGATTAGAAAAAGAAATACCATCAAACTTCAATAGAATTTTGACCGATACTACCAATAATCATAGAGCCAAATGGGACTTAGATCAAATAGCTCATTATAACAGTATTTGTGAAGAAATCGGACTAAATAAACTATATGATGGTGCCGAGAGTCTTGAAATAAGAGCGTGGCAACAGACTTCATTTTTTGGAATGGGTACTGACGAAGAAATTTATTCGCTAAAATTCGCAGACTCAATTGTGCATATGACCTTTTACAGAATATATTGTCGTAAGGGCAATTATGATAATGACACTTATAAAACATGGAATGCATTTACAGAAGCTAAAGTTGACAGCTTCATTGCTATATCTAAAACTTTTCCTAGTTCAATTATTGACAGTCTACATATAGATAGTATTTGGAGTTTAAAATCGCAAAGTGCATTAGAAATTCCGGACAACATCCGTTTTACCGACGGTACAACGACAAGTATTGAGATTGCCAATAAAGAGAAATACAAATTGATCAAACATCATGTAGCTTATGCATACTACGAGAAAACAAAAAATGAGAATATCAAGGATTTTATGAATTTCCATGAGAGAGTAATTCGGCATTTGCAGGTAAACAAAGTCTATTATCCGTTTTGAAAACCGGCTGCTGCTACCAGTGGGTTTGCTGCTATGCTGGCAGACCAATAATTCCTCAACTTTTTGTTCGCTATCAGTAGGAGTTATGGGCAGACCTAGTTCTATTTGGCTTTTGTTCTTGTATTTAATCATTATTAAATCTATTGGGCTGTAGCAGCCGGTCAGACGTATTTCAAAACCCAGCACAGCAGCGACCCCTGTACGGTTGTACGCAACCCCATTTGACAATTCCTTTCATCTTCAAGTGACAGCACATTCAGTCCAAAGTCATTCATAGGCGACTGCGCATTTGCAAGGCACACAAAGCCAATACATAGCAACCAACCTTGCAAAAGATCTGCAATTGCCAACACACGGTAAACATTAATTTCTTTCGCCGGATTAAACGGAAGTCTAAATCATGTAATTCTTTCTCTTAATTATGTAACCTTTTTCCAATTTGTAAGACTGAATATTTACGGAGCGATAATTGTACCTTGTTTAAAACAACCAAATTATCTAAGTATAAACTCAAAAGAATGCCAGAGAAAAATAAATCAATCTTAGAAAGAGCAAACGCATTTGTAGCTGCAGGCAAGTATGAAGAATTTTTGTCGTTTTGTACGGAAGATACAGAATGGACGTTTGTGGGCGATAGGACACTTAAAGGAAAAGAAGCTGTTCGCCAATATATGGCAAAGGCATACATTGAGCCACCAAAATTTACAGTCCATAACTCAATCGCAGAGGGTGAATTCCTTACAGTACTCGGCGACATAACCTTGAAGGAGGAAGACGGAAAGGCAATTCATCACTCCTATTGCGATGTTTGGCGTTTTAGTGACGGCAAGATTGCTGAATTAAAGGCTTTCGTCATCAAAACTGAGGTTGAGTAGGAAACGAGGAAGCAAACTTTTACTTCTACTTTTATCTTCCGGAATGGACAACATAACAAAATTTGAAAATTTATACGACACCATTACCTTCAACAAAATGAGACGTTTAATTGTGGTATTTATTTCTGCCATCCCTTTTTGCACTTTGGCACAAGAGCGGGATACTACATTCAAATTAAATTCCGTATTCGTAAATGACAGTTTTAAAATAACAATTGGCCAAATTATTAAAACTCCATCGGATAAAACGTTTTTCCCTGTTTATACTTTGGATGGCGACGAAACATTTACAGGATCAAAATTTGCGTTAAATGCTTTAAATAATTTGGCAAAGAATATTCTTATTGTTTCGATTGGCTATGGTGCTAAATATGGACAGAAAACAAACATGCGAGACAGAGACTACAGCCCAATAAAAACTGATACTTCATCGGGTAAAAAATTTTTACAGTTTATAAGCGAAGAGCTAATTCCTTTTATGGAGAAAAAATTTGAGCTGAGAAACGAACGGACGCTAGTTGGTTATTCCGCAGGAGCTAACTTTTGTTTGTACACTTTATTTACAAACCAAAAGATATTTACAAATTATTTAGCTGGTAGCATAGGGTCAAGTCTTGACTCAAACTATATTTTTGACAAAATCGGGAAAGCAAAGCTCCGGAAATTGAAGACACGGCTATTTATCTCATCAGGATCAAAGGAAAATTGGGCAACTGAAAAAATGATTAGTATTTTATACAGTTTAACTAATAAAAACCAAAATTTAATTTCCATCAAACAACGAGTATTTGATGGACAAGAACATGGAATAATGGGAGCATATACTTTTCTTAAAGAAAGTTTGAGATGGACATTTATTGAAAATTAGGACCTTACCAAAAAGCTTGCAGGCAACATTGGGTTCATACAAGTTGGGCATGACAAACAAACATCAGCAAAGTGGCAGCTGCGGTTTGGGGCTGGACTCGTTCTAAAAAACTTTTCGTTAATTTCATAATCAAATTTCTTTTCAGCATTTCCACCGGGACGGGACTAGCATCAATTCCCTGTACTTCGCAAATGCAATACGTTAGCGGATATTATAAACCAACAGTATGAAACTTGCAGCAACTTTTATTCTCTCCCTCTTGACGACAGTGATCTTAGCACAGACAAAAGACTTGGCGACTCTGCCAAATTATGACTGTTCACTTAAAAGGGTTATGGCGATAATTGGCAGGCAAACCATTATTGTTTCACCTGACAAGAGTATGGGCCTGGACGCAATACTTAATGACTATTGTGCGACACTTGGCAATAATTGTATTCGTAAAAAGGAATCAGAACTAACAGATAGTGATTTTACAAAAAACCTTTTTATCGTAGGCATATTGAATGATTTTAAAAAATGGGAACTTTATAAAACCCCAATTAGTAAAATTGCCAGGGGTTTTTCAGTAAATCATAAAAACTTCCAGGATAGCTCAGACGGCCTTGCTTTCGTTGATACCAATCGAATCATTATCAGCGGCAATAGTCTTAAAGCCGTAAAAGATGCTCAATTGGCTCTAACAGGCGGACACGATATTTTAATTACACAGAATGGAAAAATTACCTTCTTTGGGAATAGGCAAGAGCAAAAATTTGACTGGTTTAATCTTCAAAATCTTAAAGCCACGAATTATATAAGAAAGCCGTCAGAACTATTTTCTGCTATTTATATGTCAAAAACATTTAAGGATACGATTGATTACTTAACCCTAAACAAAGATTTAAAGTTGTATTCAAAACAATTCCTTTCTATTTACAAGATTAAAATCCCTGTCAGGAAAATTTGTTGGTTTCTTCATTCAAATATTTTGGAGTATGGAACAATGTCAGGAATGTTTGGATTAACTTGCCCGGGCAACAATTCCGCAGGCTTTAGTATTCGTGGTGAAATTCACACAAACGGCTACAATATCGGATTAGTAAAACACGAATATTCACATTACCTTTTTGACAATACCATTCCTCAGGACAACAATCCAGCTTTTTTTGTAGAAGGTTGTGTTGAGTATGTAACAAATATTAATGACAGTGTCTTGTTTAAGCAAAGAATTATAACTGCAAAAAAGTTTATGGACACATTAAATTATGCAGACTTAATAATCTTTAACAAAGATTTCTACGGAAGGTATTCAGAAACTAACTATTCAGTCTGTGGAATATTTGTAAAATACATTATTGACAACTTTGGTGTTGAATCATTCAAAAAATATTGTCTTACAGGCAATAAACAAGTTACAACAAAAGAAATTTTTAAAGTCGGTTTTGACGACCTCATTAAAGGATACAAGAGTTGGTTGAACAAAGAATAAAAACTCACCATCATTTGTCAGTGCTGAACCAGCATTGATGAACATTTGATGGTAATTTGTACTTTTTTTTCGTTTAGGTTTTGGTTCCGGGCAGGCGTTTTTCAAATTCCCGTACTTATGCAAATGCAGAACGTTGGCGGTCAGGCTAAAAAAAGACACCGGCAGTGAAATGTAAAACGATAACCTTAAAAAATGAGCATAGAATTAAGACGACATTTTGAAAAAATAACACCGCTGACAGACCAGGAGTTTGACTATATTCTTTCTCACTTTACGACTAAAAAACTAAAAAAACATCAATTCCTAATCCAGGAAGGCGACAGTGTAAGCAACGACTATTTTGTAGTTAAAGGACTTTTGAAAGCCTATCATGTTGACAGTGCAGGGAAGGAATATATTATGCAGTTTGCAATGGAAGATTGGTGGATATCAGATTATGAGGCCTACTTGAGTCAAACAAAAGCAACCTTGAATGCTGATTGCATTGAAGATGTGGAATTACTTTGTCTTTCTTTATACAATAGAAATAAAATTTGTGCTGATCTCCACAAGATTGAACATTTTTTCAGACTAAATTCTAATGCAGGTTATGTTGCTCTTCAACGCAGAATTTTATCTATGCTTAGGAGTAATGCAGAAGAAAGATACAAACAACTTTTCTCGCAATACCCAACCCTGTTTCAAAGAGTTCCCAAAACTTTAATAGCCTCTTATCTTGGCGTTTCCAGGGAAACTTTAAGTCGTTTTACTTTATAGTGATATACCTCACAAAATATTTGTGATTTAGTTCCTGTGCCAGCCTTTATATTGTTGCCAGCTTTGCATTGTAATAATTAAACAATGTAAAAATGAAAAAAGCATTTCTAATAATCGTAACAGGTATAATGGTAATGGCCGGTTGCACCATTCTTTCCTTGAATCAGGCAACGGCGCAAACTAAAAAAGCAGGTAAAATGAAAAAAACGGTGATCAATCCCTGGACCTGGCAGGAAAATCTCAGTTATGTACAGGCTGTTGAGGTAAAAAATGTAAAGGGAACACTATATGTTTCAGGTCAGGCAGCAGTGCATGCAGATGGCACATCCAGTAATGCCGATATGCGTACCCAGCTTAAATTGGCGATACAGAACCTCGAAACGGTAATCAGTCAGGCGGATTACGA
>JACMKX010000194.1 GCA_014379905.1 Ferruginibacter sp.
TCTACTTTTCAATCGCTCGCCAATAATGTAGCCATCAATCGTATCAATGACTCCGTTATTGAAAAGAGATTGGCAGCAGCAGCGCCGGTTACCATTTTTTCTGAAACATTTTAATTGCTTGAAGAAACTCGCTATTATAACCAGCCACCCCATTCAATACAATGCCCCGATGTTCCGGCTGCTGGCGGAAAGAAAAAATATTGAGATCAAAGTATACTATACCTGGGGAAAAGCTGTGCTGGAAAATAAGTATGACCCGGGCTTTGGAAAGGCCATATCCTGGGATATCCCTTTACTGGAAGGGTACGATCACGAATTTGTGGAAAATACCGCTAAGGATCCCGGTTCACACCATTTTAAAGGGATTGTGAACCCAGCTCTTATTAATAATATTAAGCGATGGAATGCAGATGCAGTATTGTTGTATGGTTGGGCTTTTGATTCCCATTTAAAGGTGATGCGATATTTTCATGGAAAAATTCCCGTGCTTTTCCGGGGCGATTCCACCTTGCTTAACAGGCAAAAAAATATTAAAAGTATTATCAGGAAATTTTTTTTGAAGTGGGTATATGGCAATGTAGATATAGCATTATATGTAGGAAGCCACAACAAAGCATATTTTATTAACTGCGGTTTAAAAGAACAACAACTTTATTTTGCGCCGCATGCAATCGACAACAAACGCTTTGGCCGGTTATCAGTTGAACAGGTTACTATGAGCAGGGAGCAAAGAAGTAGGTTAGGAGTGAAGGATGGAGATAGGGTATTTTTGTATGCAGGAAAACTAGATGCTAATAAAAATGTGAGTTTACTGGCAGCAGCTTTTGCAACTATAGCAATACCGGGTACTCACCTTATAATAGCAGGAAATGGTGAAGATGAGCAATTATTAAGATCAACCTATTTGAATACCCCCGGCATACATTTTCTTCCATTTCAAAACCAACAGCAAATGCCGGTTTTATACAGTCTGGCCGATGTGTTTGTATTACCTTCCAAAGCAGAAACATGGGGCCTGGGCATCAATGAGGCCATGGCGGGTGGCAAAGCTATTTTAGCCAGTAGTGGCTGTGCAGCCGCAGCAGATCTTGTAAGGGACGGTGCAAATGGCTATGTTTTTAAAAGTAATGACCCCGCATCACTTATTGAAAAAATGATGATGCTCATCAATGATAGCAATGCAACAGCGCTGATGGGAGCAACATCTTTGCAAATGATCCGCGATTGGAATTTTGAGGAAACCTGTAAAATAATAGAGCAAACAATGGTATTTAAATGAAAGGCGCTTCTAACATATTTGGCAGGCAAAGGCTTAACAGGATCCGCTACGATGATGGGGCGCAGGGTTTATTAATCCTGCTTTTCATCAGCCAGTTATTTTTAACCAACGGCATCTATCTTTTTTTGGGCGCTGCTGTACTTGCTTATGTTTTATATAACCTGCAACAGCCGTTAAAACCATCTGTATTTACGCTCATTTTTCTTTACCATTTTGTGCAGGTAGCGGCTAATATATGGCTGAGCAACTACCTGGGAAAAGACCTCGATTTCCGCTCAGCCAGTATGGAAGAAGCTACCATCTGTGGCTTTGCAGGCATCTTTATTTTGTTTGTTCCCATTATTTATTACCAGGGCAAGATTCCAAACGTTTCTCTTTCCGCACTGCGGGTACATGCCAATAAAATGTCCATTGAAAAAACATTCAAGGCTTACCTTATCGCATTTTTTGTTGCCAATGCTTTGGGCGGAGTAGCATTTGTGATACCGGGCTTATCCCAGGTTATCTTTAGTGTGATTAATATAAAATGGTTCTTTTTTTTATTGTTTGGTTACCAGGTTTTGCTTAAGAGAAGGATGATGAAACATTTTGTTATCCTTTGTAGTGCTGAATTTTTACTGGGCTTTATCAGTTATTTTTCTGATTTTAAAACAGTAATATTTTTCGGCGCCTTTCTGGCCGTAAGCTTCATTATGTATGTAAAACTTAAGCATCTTTGTTTAGCGATAGCAGGCTTGGTATTGGTTAGCTTTCTGGCGGTAAAATGGACAGCTGTTAAAGGTGAATACCGGGTTTTTTTGAACCAGGGATCCAAGTCACAAAATGTTTCGGTATCCGGTTCCGATGCTATTAATAAACTGATAGATTTAGGCAGTGAAGACATCGATTATGAGAAAGTAGATCCTGTATATGATTTCTTAGACCGTATACAATATACTTACCACCTTGCAAAAACAATGGATCGTATTCCGGCAGTATTGCCGCACGAGTACGGTGCCAATATTGGCCGTACCCTGGAATTTGTATTTACGCCCAGGTTTCTGAACCCGGATAAACCAATTTTTAAAGCTACCGAAAAGACACGCAAATATACCGGCATCAGCTACGCGGGATACGAGCAGGGCGTGTCATTCAGTCTTGGGTATTTTGCAGACTGTTATATAGATTTTGGCTATTTTGGTATGTTCGTCCCACTACTGATACTCGGGTATATTTTCGGATCCGCTTATTTTTATTTTGTGAGGAGATCATCACAAAACCTGTTATTTAATTATGCCGTGGTAGGGGCCGTGTTTATGGAATTTACAGCATTCGAAGCCGATAGTACTTATGTTATGGGAAGATTGTTTGCCACGCTGCTTACCTTTTTAATGTTGAAATTATTTTTCTTTCCATGGCTTTACCGGCAATTGGAAATTCCCGCTGCAAGAATAAAAACGAGTTGAAAACCATCTTCATCACCATCCCCTGGTTCATCCCCGCCTTTAAAGCAGGAGGCCCCATTCTCAGCATCGCCAATATGGTAAACGAGTTGGATGAGGGATACCAGTTTTATGTTTATACCAGCAATACCGACCTGCATGGTTTGCCCATTGCGGTGGCTATAGCAAATGAATGGACGGTGTACAATGATTATACAAAGGTTTGGTACTCCGGTAAAAAAGACAGGAGCCAGCAGCTGGTGGAGCAGGTAAAACTGGTGAGGCCGGATGTGTTGTACGTCATCGGATTATTTGACTGGCATTTTAATATTGTTCCTTTATTGTATGCAGACTGTGCAGATAAATTATTGTCGGTAAGAGGTATGCTGCACCCCGGTGCATTGGGACAAAAAGCATGGAAGAAAAAAATTTTCCTGCAGGCAATGAAGTGGATGAAGCTGGAGAGAAAAGCCAGGTTTCATGCAACGGATGAAGCAGAACTGGGGTTTATAAAAAATGTATTCGGGGAAGAAATAAAAGTGGAGGTGGCTGCGAATTTTCCAAGGCTGTTCCCGGTGCAGCAGGTAACAGTAAAGGAACCAGGTGAGCTGAGACTGGTGAGTGTGGGCATCATCAGCCCAATGAAAAATTACTTATGGGTTATCCGGGCATTAAAGCAAATAAAACAAACCATGCATTATGATATTTACGGCCCGGTTAAGGAAGTAGGGTATTGGGAAGAATGCCTGTTGGCCATAAAAGAATTGCCTGCTAATATCGTTGTTGCTTACCACCCTGAATTACCTGCACATAAAGTGAGCAGCAAACTGGCAGGGCAGCATGTATTCATATTACCAAGCAAAAGTGAAAATTACGGGCATGCTATTGTAGAAGCACTGAGTGCGGGATTACCCGTGATTACCAGTGAGGGCGTGCCCTGGCTGGAATTGGCAGAGGGGAAGGCTGGGATTAATTTGAAAGTGTATAATGAGGAATCAGGTATTAGGAATTTGGAAGAGACGATCGGGTTCTTTGCAGCAATGGGAAGTGAGGATTATGAAATATATAGTAAAGGGGCGGCTGCATATATAAGGGAGAGGGTTGATGTAGGTGACTTGAAAATGAGGTATGGGCAGATGTTCAGGTAGTTTTGCCACGAAGACACTAAGGCCCGAAGTTGCCCAAAGTTGGTAGGGGCGGGGCGGGCCCATGAACGGGGAGAAAGATTAGTATTGGAAGATTAGCTGGGATTCGAATTATTCTGATCCACATTCGTGTAATTTGATTCAATTCGTGTAATCATGGTGCTTTTAAGAGATAAAAAATTTATACGTTTCGTAGTAAAATTCCTGCTCCTGTTTTGTGCATTCTACTTTGGAACCCTGGCAGTAATAGGGCTGGCCGCACCAGGAAGATTGTACAGTCCTTTTATTGAAAATTATTTTGATTATGTAAGCTGGATCAAACAAAGCTTGTTGTGGTCTGTAGGCATTATAAGTGGCTGGCTGGGTTATGAAACCTATACCTTACCCGACTATATCATACGGGTAAAAACAGGGGGTGGTGTAAAGATCGCTATGGACTGTGTAGGTTATGGCGTATACAGTTTTTGGGCAGCCTATGTAATTGCCAATGATGGGCGTTGGGTTAAAAAAGTATTGTGGGTTACAGGCGGTTTATTGTTGCTGTGGCTGGTCAATTCTTTAAGGATAAGCCTTGTGCTGATCGCTTATCACGAGAAAAAGCCGATGCCGTTCGGAATAGATCATCATTCCTGGTTCAATATAGTAGCCTATGCTTTCATATTTTTGATGATCTGGTTGTATGAGAGGAAGGGGAGTCGGTTGGGAAGTTGAGACGTTCAAAAGTTTAAAAGTTCAAAGGTTCCAAAGTTCAAAGGTTCAAAGGTGAAGGTTCAAAGGTTTAAAAGTGATTGGTACCATGGACGAATTTAATAATCAATAATCAATAATCAGTAATCAGAAATAATTTCCAACAGCTTCATGAAAGTTGATTTAAGTAAATATAACAATGGCTGGTACCGGCCCGGCGCGGCGTGGAAGAGGGCTGCCTGGTACCTGGTGAGTGGGATCTTTTTTAAAACAGGGCTCTTTCCTTTTTACGGGTTAA
>JACMKX010000024.1 GCA_014379905.1 Ferruginibacter sp.
CACCGCTCAGGAATAACTCCTTTACTTTTTTTGTTTTGAAAAAACTAACAAAGCTGTTTTGCTCAATGATCTTTATGCTTTCTAAAAAGGATTGGCCGGAAACGGGAAATTGCACAATTGCAATACCCTGATCTAAAAAACTGCACAATATCCGGAATAACAGAGGGTGTACATGATTATCCAGATCGATCGCGTAGCTTTCCTTCCAATGGCATCGAAGTTGTCCGATTCGAGGGTGATTGATCGTTTCATATTCGCCATGAATCAATTTCTGCTTCCAGTCCTCGACAGCCTGTTTGCCTTTTTTATTTGCAATTACCATTTCCAGCACGTCTTTTCTTATCCGGCCGTTGTCATACAATTGCCTGAATTCAGGCAATTGAAGACTAACCTGGAAGCCAAAGATTTTCGAAGCCTTAAAAATCGCATCATAAAACTTCATATGTTGAAAAGCATGTAAAGAATTATGGTGGATAAAATCCTTTAGAGCCTGTTGCGAAGGGAGGAAATGCTTCAACTCATGCAATGCATGGTTTTCATCAAAATGAATATGGGCCTTCTTTGTAACAGCCTCCTTAAGATGTCCGTGCCCGGCAGTTGGAATTAATGTAGTATCCATTCTAGTTATTTTGAGTTACCATTACCTTTTCTTTTTCAAATACCTGCTCGCTTTCAAGCAAGCGATCATCTTCGGAATGCACATGCACGGCATCTTCCATTTTGTATGCCTTTTTAAAATTTTTCAGGGTTACTTTTATGTTTCTATCTTTTGAACCAAAGTTTAAAAAGTCCCTGATAAGTTCCAGCACATCGTAATCTATATACACGGTGTTGGCCGCATCAATGATAACCTTGCTATTTTCAGGCAAATGGGCAAGGGTTTGCTTGATGGCGGCTTTGTTTAGAAACGATACTTCCTGTGCCAGGTCGATATGTATTGTTTCCCCCTCATTATGTTTTTCTTTTTTAAAGAAGTAAGCAAGTTTCATGTTGCCTCGAAGGATGAAAAATATACTTACTGCCAAACCGATACCGACTCCTTTTAACAGGTCAGTTAATACTACAGCTATAACTGTAACAACAAAAGGGATGAACTGGTGTTTACCGTTGTGATACATGTGCTTAAATACCTTTGGACTTGCCAGCCTTAAGCCTATCATAATTAAAATAGCAGCCAGTGAGGCCATTGGTATTTTATTTAATAAAAACGGTATTGTAACCACTGTCAGAAGTAGAAAAACACCATGCGCTATGGCAGAAAATTTGGTTTTTGCCCCGGCATTTACGTTAGCAGAAGTTCTTACAATTACCGAGGTCATTGGCAAGCCACCAATTAAACCGGAAAGTATATTACCAAAACCTTGTGCTTTTAATTCTGTATTTGCACTGGAGAATCGCTTCAGGGGGTCCATCTTATCACCGGCTTCCAGGCATAAAAGCGTTTCAATACTTGCAACGATGGCAATAGTAGCTCCTACTATCCACACTTTTGAACTAGTAAAAGCGGAAAACTCAGGAGTAGTAAATTGACCGAAAAATTCACTAAGAGAAGACGCGGTTGGTAGTGTTACCAGATGTTCCTGTGATATGGCCAGTGCAGAACCGCCTGATCTAAATAATTCATTGATGATAATACCAACGACTACTACGATCAAAGCTCCTGGAATTACTTTAATCTTTTTTAAGAACGAGATTTTATTGAAGGCTATCAATATTGCTAGTGAAACGATTGTGATAATAATAGCGCCAAGGTGAGCATAGTTGATAGAGTTGATTATTTCAGTGAAAAAGCCTGATTCGGAGCCTTTTTCCAATGCAAACCAATCCCCTTCATGAGCCTTATCGTAGCCAATGGCATGAGGTATTTCTTTTTTAATAATAATAATACCAATTGCTACTAACATACCTTCGATAACAGCTGTAGGAAAATAAGTGGATATGCTGCCGGCTTTGGCAAAACCAAGTATCAATTGAATTAATCCTGCAATGACCACAGCCACTAAAAAAGTTTCGTAACCCAGATCTGTAATCGCAACAAGAACTATAGCAATAAGACCAGCAGCGGGGCCTGAAACGCTCACGTTTGAGCCGCTTAATAATCCCACGACAATACCGGCAATCACCCCAGTGATAATACCGGCAAATGGCGGTGCCCCGCTGGCTACTGCAATACCCAAACAAAGCGGTAATGCCACTAAAAAGACAACCATGCCTGATAGAAGGTCAGTCTTTATATACTTTGTAGTTAGTTTCATCATAATGCGATTTATTGTTTGAGATTAATCCAGCGTCAATTCTTTCTTACTTTGTGTATCAACCAACTGCTTATCTCCTTTCATCTTTTTTGTTAGGTTTTTAAAGAAATCCACCTGCCCGTTCTCTACATTGTATACTCCACCCACAATTCCTATCTGCTTATTTTCAAACATGTCTTTTACAATTTTACTTCGAGTCAATATTTCTTCGAGACTGTTCTCTACGTTGGCGTAAGCAACTTTGTCCTCAAACAGGTACTCTTTATCGTCGAGCATTGCTTTTGTAATAGAAGGCTGAATACGGTTGAGCAGATCCGTTAAATGGCCATCGGTTATACCTTGTTTTGCACTTCGTATGGCTCCACATTCGGTGTGCCCCAAAACCATCAACACCTTGGAACCAACATATTTTACTGCATATTCGATGCTGGCGAGAATATCATTGTTTACGATATTGCCAGCCACCCTGATGCTGAACAGATCACCAAGGCCCTGGTCGAATATCAGCTCTACGGATGTTCGTGAATCCATGCAGCTTAAAATCACCGCGAACGGGTATTGTCCTTCCCGGGTTTGATCAATCAGTTCCAGGTGATCATGATCCGACTTAAGATTATTAATAAATCTTCCATTGCCTTGCAGCAACATCTCATATGCCCGATAGGGCGTAAGAGTTTCCAAGTATTCTTTTGAATGCTTTTTAATCATTGTAATTATTTTGAATTGCTACCGGAAGATCCGGACAGCATTATGTAATTAATGTTGTGAAATGTTATGAACTATAAAATGAAGTGACAGACTTTTTTAAGCCTTAAGTGAAAAGAAGGAGATGAACTAAGCATTAGGAGGCGGAACCTGAACTTCGCCGTGAAAAGCATTGTAGGTACCTGCGTTTTCTGACTTATGATATCGCAACGCTATGGAAAAGATATAATGAGCAATATGATTGTCGTGCAGGTATTCTTCGGAAACGGAACTGCTGTTGCCGGGAGCTTTTTCTTCAGTAGTGTTGCCAAACGGATTAGCAGCTTCTTCTTCATTACCGGAAAGAGGAAACTGCGCATTTGCGGCTTTGTTCTGTTTAGCAAGTTCTTGCTGGCTGGCGTACACGAAAGGAATACTTATGGTAAGCCATAGCAAGGCGAAAACCAGAAAAATGGCAGAGGCCTGTTGGAAAACACTATATATTTTTCGATTCTTCTTCATCTGAAAGTGCTGCAAAATAATAATTTACAATTATTAAACCAAACCGTTCTTCAAATCATGCTGAAACATATCGGTAACTTAACATATTGTCATTTCGAGACAGATGGCCGCAACAGTAACGAAGAATTAATTAAATTGTTTACGTTTAACGGCAATTTTTTTACAAAAAATATTATTGACGAAAACAAGCAAACGGTTGTTAGTTTAACTATGCGTAAATCTTTTCCTCAAAAAACCTGTTCCCGAACAGAACTCTTGAATCAGGGAGCGAATGCATCATAGCTCCCAACCTGTCAGGCCACTATAGTGGCCTGACAGGTTGGGAGCCTTAGAAATATAAAAATGAAACCATACGAGTTACTACTTAAAGAAAATAAG
>JACMKX010000025.1 GCA_014379905.1 Ferruginibacter sp.
AAAACAGGGGAAGAAATAAACAAAGATATTTTAGCAATCACTATGAAGATTGAGGAACAATTTCCTGAGTTATCAAAATATATTGCGGAAACACCTATGGAAGTATCATTTGGTGCAGCCCCGGAAACTAACCTTAAAAATTTACAGGATTATTATGAAACACTGGATACGTTGCTTAAAAATTACAGGAAAAATCACAAAGGCTTAATAAACTAAAACAGCTAAACGGGTTATTCAGATAAAATATCAGCGTTATGGTTTTTTATGGTTGCAGGTTGATGGTTAAAGCTCCGCAGATTTATTTGCGGAGTTTTTTACCGGATAGTTTGCAATACCATCCAGGCTTCAATTAATATTAAACAAACATGAACTCAATTACACTTTTAGGTTTTGCCGCTGCCGTGTTAACTACAGCATCCTTTCTACCGCAGGCTATTAAAACCATCCGGACAAAAGATACCAGTGGCATATCGTTGTTTATGTATTCTCTTTTTGCAATGGGGACTTTGCTATGGTTTCTTTTTGGGTTGTTTAGCAACAATATGCCGGTAATGATTGCAAATGCTGTTACGCTAATATTTGCTGCAATCATTCTCGTTTATAAAATAAAATACAAATAATAAACACAAAATAAATGCTATGGCAGAAAAAAATTTAATTAATCAAACCGCCATTGTAACGGGCGCTAATTCCGGTATTGGTGAAGGGGTTGCCATTGCATTGGGTGAGGCTGGTGCTAATGTAATAGTGAATTATGTGTCAAATGCGGATGCTGCGAATGAAGTGGTAAATAAAATAAAGTCGTTTGGAAGTACTGCTATTGCAATTTGGGCCGATGTAAGCAAGGAAGACCAGGTGATTAGCATGTTTCAGCAAACTGTTGAGCAATTTGCAACTGTTGACATTTTAGTTAACAATGCCGGGCTGCAACGGGATGCTAAATTTCATGAAATGACATTGGCGCAATGGCAGTTAGTAATTGATGTAAACTTAACAGGGCAGTTTTTATGTGCAAGGGAAGCCATAAGGGAATTTTTGCGTAGAGGTATTGTGCCTGAACGCTCTGTTGCCTGCGGAAAAATTATTTGCATGAGCAGTGTGCATGAAATAATTCCCTGGAGCGGCCATGCCAACTATGCCACCAGTAAAGGCGGTATTAAAATGCTGATGCAAAGCATGGCGCAGGAATACGGTAGAGAAAAAATTCGTGTAAATAGTATTTGTCCCGGCGCTATTAAAACGCCTATAAATAAATCCGCCTGGGAAACACCTGAAGCATACAATAGTTTAATGACGTTGATTCCATACGATAGAATTGGTGTGCCGGAGGATATTGGAAAACTGGCAGTTTTCCTTGCAAGTGATGACAGCGATTATATTACCGGAGCAAGTATTTTTATTGATGGAGGCATGACGGTGTTTGAAGGATTTGCAACTGGTGGGTAAACCCCTATCCGTAAAGGGGGAAATGTAGAAGATTGAAAAGAAGTGCTGTACTTTCTTTTTTTTTGTACATAAAATTATTAAAGTTCAATTAAGATATACTGTACAAGAGTGCGACGCTAATGAAGCTAAATAGTAATTCAAAAGCCCGGCTCAAAATATTATTAACAAAACATAATCTGCGTTAATCCCCCTTTAGAGGATAGGGGCAAAATATCATGTCAGCAAAATATATTTCAATAGAACAGCAACGCCTAAATACTAATGCACAAAAAGAAGTGCCATTAGAAAAATGGGGGCCTTATTTAAGTGAACGGCAATGGGGAACTGTACGGGAAGATTACAGTGCCGGTGGTGATGCATGGAATTATTTTACCCATGAACAATCCAGGAGCAGGGTGTACAGATGGGGCGAAGACGGTATTGCAGGCATAAGTGATATGCACCAGGATTTATGTTTTGCCATTGCCATGTGGAATGGCAAAGATGCTATTTTAAAAGAGCGGTTGTTTGGATTAACCAATGCAGAAGGTAATCATGGCGAAGATGTGAAGGAGTTGTATTACTACTTAGATAATACGCCAACACATTACTACATGAAATATTTATACAAGTATCCCCAGGCAGCTTTTCCTTATGAGCAATTAGTTGAAATGAATCGCAACCGGACAAAAACAGAGCCTGAGTTTGAGTTATTGGATACGGGCATCTTTAACAATAATAATTATTTTGATGTACAGGTAACTTATGCAAAGAACAGGTCAGAAGATATTTGTATTGAAATAGAAATTACCAACCCTGGCGATCAAGATGCCGAAATAGTTTTATTACCTGCTCTCTGGTTTCGCAACCAGTGGATGTTTGATGATATGCTGCAAAAACCTGTGCTGGAAATACAAAAACCTTTGCCGGATACCGGGCTTGTAAAAGCTACAACTGAAAACAGCGATAGCTATTATTTTTATTACCCGGTTACAGATACGACGTTGATGACAGAAAATGAAACCAATACGGAAAGAGTATTTGGTTATCCAAATAAATCCCCTTTTGTAAAAGATGCTTTTCATGATGCCATTGTTAATGATAATGCTGAATTGAAAAGGAAATTGCAAAATAAAAAAACCGGTACAAAGTTTTCGCCGGTATATGAGTTACTGATTGCTGCAAAGCAATCACAAGTTGTGAAGCTAAGGTTAAGCAAGGATGAATTACAAAGCCCGTTTGATGAAAACTTTGATATTGTTTTTGCGAATAGAAAAAATGAGGCTGATGAGTTTTATAATAATCTGATGCCTGAAAATATTTCAGCAGATGCAGCCAACATACAGCGGCAGGCTTTTGCAGGATTATTATGGAGCAAACAGTTTTACAAATACGATATTGAACGCTGGCTGGATGGTGATGCACATAACATCAATCCGCCTGTAGAAAGAAAATATGGCAGAAACACCGGATGGGAACATTTAAAAATCGCCGATGTTTTGAGCATGCCCGATAAATGGGAGTACCCCTGGTTTGCATCGTGGGACTTGTGTTTCCATTGCATACCCATGGCAATGGTTGACCCTGTGTTTGCAAAAAATCAATTGATATTGTTATGCCGGGAATGGTTTATGAATCCTGCCGGGCAAATACCTGCTTATGAATGGAGCTTTAGCGATGTAAATCCACCGATACAGGCATGGGCTGCATTGGAGGTTTATAAAATAGAAAAAGAAATACATGGCAATGCCGATATCCATTTTTTAAAACGCATCTTTCAAAAACTGATGCTAAACTTTACGTGGTGGGCCAACAGGGAAGATGAACACGAGAACAATATTTTCTCCGGCGGTTTTTTGGGCCTCGATAATATTGGAGTACTGGACAGAAATAGTTTGCCGCCCGGTACTTATATGGAGCAAGTGGATGCAACCGCATGGATGGGTATGTATGCACTGAACCTTATGGAGATGGCTTTAGAAATTGCACAAACAGATAACAGCTACGAAGATGCAGCTACAAAGTTTTACGAACACTTTGTATTGATTGCAGGTTCGCTGAATGAAACCTTATGGGATGCGAATGATAATTTCTTTTATGACAGGCTGCATACATCAGATGGAAATAGTATTGAATTAAGGGTTCGTTCAATTGTTGGATTGAGTGTTTTATTTAATGCAGCAATTATAAAAAATGAATACCTGCAAAAATTACCGGACTTTAAAAAGCGAATGGAATATGTAAAGAACTACGGTATTGCCCATTATAAATATTTGCCCTGTGAGCAGGTGAGCAATAATGGCGACCTGCTCATTTCATTTATTCATCAAGAACGGCTTGTACAATTGCTTACTGTAATGCTGGATGAGAATGAATTTTTATCACCAGGTGGTATCAGGGCTTTATCAAAATTTCATCAGCAGCATCCTTTCTATTTGCAATTGAACCATACCAATTACTCCATTAGTTACATGCCAGGTGAAAGCGATAATAATATATTTGGCGGCAACAGCAACTGGCGTGGGCCGGTATGGATCCAATTGAATTGCCTGCTTATTCAAACCCTGTATCATCAATATTCTTTTTATGGAGATAGCATGCAACTTTCCTTCCCCTCTGATTCCTCAACATTGTATAACCTTCAGCAAATTGCAGATGCATTATCAAAACAAATAATTGCTGCTTTTCTAATGGATGATTCCGGTAACCGTGCTGTTCATGGAAATGCCAATTGGTTTTATAGTCAACCAGAAAATAAAGAACTGGTTTTATTTTACGAATATTATCATGGTGATACAGCACAGGGCCTTGGTGCGTCGCATCAAACAGGATGGAGCAGCTTGGTTGCTGCATTAATAACAAAGCAACCTTCTATTTCCTGATTTTCTTCAGCGATAACAATTTGCGGTTCAGGCACTATTGCTAATATCGTGTCTGTCCTTTCAGTAATGAAGGTCTTTTTTAAACACATCTTTATCAGCGGCACAAGCGCCATATCAATCTTTACACCGATTCCTTTTGCCTGTTGAACGACTGGTATCTAAAAAGGGTATTCTTCAGCTTTAGTTTTACACAAGTAAATAAATAAAAACTTAAAATCATTAGTAAACAATTAAAAAACACAAAATGAAAAAGTATTTTCTTTTACCAGTTGTAACGATTATGCTACTGGGCATAAATAAATCCTTTGCTCAATCAAAGGTTGATATCGGAATTAAAGGAGGGCTAAGTATACCCAATTTAACTTCCGGGAGCTCTGCCAGTCCCATTAATAATGGATATAATTCCCGGTTGGGTTTTGATGCCGCATTACAAGCTGAGTTTCATTTATCAAAGCATTTCTCCCTCCAGCCCGAACTGGAATATTCTCAACAAGGTGGCAAAAAGGATGGTAACCAGGCTTTCGCCGTTCCTGATGATATGGTGGCACAATTTCCGGCAGGACAAGTTCCACCTTATTTGTATGCCGATTATAACAGTGTAGCAAAAATAAATTACCTGATGTTGCCTATTCTTGCAAAATATCGCTTTGATATCGGGAAACATTGGGGAGCTTATGCAGCAGCTGGTCCATTTGTAAGCCTGGTATCATCTGCTAAGAATGTAACAAGTGGTTCAAGCAACATTTATCTTGATGAACAACAAACCGAACCTGTAACTACCGATCCTCAGTCATTTGACAATACGGAGAAAATTAAAAGTGACCTGCATTCTTTCAACACTGGTGTCAGCGGTCATTTAGGCATTAACTATAAACTGCCAAAGGGAAGCATATTTGTTGAAGGTGGTGGTAATTATGGCCTGGTTGATATACAGAAAGATGGAACCAATGGAAAAAATAAGACAGGTGCAGCTGTAGTTAATCTGGGTTATCAATTCAGTCTTTGTAAACATAAATAGAGAGTTTGGTACTCGTCAAATCGTACACTGAAATTTATAAATTATTTGAAAACAATTTAAGTTAAACCAAAATGAAAAAAATATTATTGCTCTCTGTAGCCGCATCTATGCTTGCTGTATCAGTAAATGCACAAAAATTTTATCTCAAAGCAAGTGGGGGTTATGTACTTCCTGCAAGTGGTACGGCTTACAATAACGCTGACCCTAATGGGCTTACCTCTATACAACCATACACCAGTGTTACCATTAGTGCAGAAGGCAGTAAGGCAACTGTAAAATCTTTAAACGGTTCGCTTGGTACCGGTTATAAATTTGGATCGGCAGGTGTTTACCAGTTTACAAATCATATTGCAGCAGAACTTGCGGTGAATTATTTTGATGGTAAAAGCATACTCATTGGCAAATACATCAGCCCCTTAGCTACTGAAAGAGAAGTGGCTTATGTAAAAGTTTTTGATATATCTCCTTCAATAGTGGTAAGGGCCAATGCTAAAATTATTGACCCTTATTTTAGAGCTGGATTAATTTTTACAGCGCTGGGAACTTTATGGATAAGAACATCAGTTGACGAACCTAATGGAGCCGGAGCCGGAGTTGATAGTGCTGTAAGGGCAAAAACAAAAGTAAAATCTAAATTTAGTGTTGGGGCGTTAGGTGCAGCATGAATTAATGTTCACCTGAACAGGCGTTGGTCAATTTTTAGCGAAGCGGAGTATAAAGCTTTTTCCACTACCAGTAAGAGTGCCGCAATAACTGACTACACAACAACAGCCACCAACAATGGAGTGAAACAATATGTAACACGTTAGCAATTGAGTAACCTGCCAGTGTATGAAAAGAGTTTTGTTTTCTCCAATACATTTCAGCAACCTGCAAATACAGCAACAATTGATTTAACCCGGCCACGTACTTTGCCTACACAAAAAGTAAACATGAGCGGTGTTGGATTGAACATTGGCGTAATCTTGAAATTGTAGCTTCACTATTTGATTAAGCGTTATTATTTACACGAAATGATACTGTGTGGCGGGCGACAGAAAATAGCAACATCTGTTTGATATATGAGGTATAAGTAAATCCATTTTTTAAAATTAGAAAACATGAAAAGAGTATTTCTGCCAGCTATGATAGCCATGCTGGCCATAACAAACACTGGCTGCAACACTGGCGGCGACAACAACAAAACGGCTAATGGCCGCACTTCTGGCGGAGTTGATGACACGATAACAATATTGAAAGACGATTGCTCAATAGCGGAAAACACTACAATAGAAGTGGTACTAAAACTTTCGGATGAACATTTCAGGGCAGCATTAATCGCTTTTGAAAAAAATGATAATAAAGCCTGTGCTGCAGATATAAAAGAAGGCATCAAATCCTTTAAAGCAGAAACTGAAAAAAGAAAAGGCAAAACAAAAGAATTGGCCTACTTAGCCGAAAAGCACCTGGAAGGGCTTGATGTAAAAGTGGAAAAAGGTGAAGTAAAGAATATTGATGTGCTTAAAAAAGCCTTTCGCAAAGCTGAACATATCAACAGACAACAGGAGTTTGTATTGATAGGTGATTTATTTGTTCCTGAAAAACAGGATGATATAAAACCTTCATTAAGTAAGGCAATTTTAGATTTAATAGTTGGTGTTGGAGAAGCAACGGGCAAAGCGAAAGCGGACGGCGAAAAAATCATAAAACATGGAGACGAACTTCAAAGTAAGTTAAATACCAGCAAAAAAGTAAGTAAAAAAGAAGTAGATGATTATGTACTTGAAGTGAATAGCTGGATTGAAAAGAATGTAAAAGAAGATTAACACTTCAAAATTATTTACACCCTTTTCAGCAATAGCGTTTGCATTTACAACGATTGAGATTTACCGTGGTTTAACGGCCGTATATTTCGACTTTAAAGAAAGCAAATGGAGTGTTCTTCATAAAACAAATAAAATGAATCAGGCTATGAAATCATTTTTATATTTAACGGTAATGCTTCTTTTAATAACTGGCTGTGATAATAATAGCATTAACAACGAAGATGAATTGTTAAAGACGAGCATGCAATTGTTGATAGTATTGTTGTACCACAAGCATCAGACTTTATTTTTGACGATGCCCTTGCTTATTTAAAAGACGGCAAGATGAAAGAATCTGCGGTGTTACTTAATAAAACAGTTAACGAACTGTCAGCTGAAAAAGAGAATATGAGTATCCCTGAAGTGAAGCAAAAGGTGAATACAATCATACATAATATTCAATTAACAGCAGATAGCCTTTTAATTGGAAAGGCAATAAAAATATATGCTTTGGAACAATACTTTTCTAAAGCCGAATTACTACTTGCCAGAAATTATTATATACTTATTTAAACGCCAGAAGCTATTGACAAAACTTATGTAGCCATGGATAAAACAATAAACTTAATTGAAGCTGGAATTTTACATGGTGATAATTTAGTGAAGAAAAATGCAGGCAACATTATACAGGAAACAAAAAGTCTATTGCAAAAGTCGGAAGGAGATAAAAGCCTGTATAAAGAAACCCTTAAAAGCATTCAGACAAAATAAAGGATTTTCTTGCCAAACATACTCAATAAAAATTACAATGACCTTTTCGTTTTTAAGGTTTGATTGTTGAAAACTCGGATTTTTTTCGGAGCTTTTTTTTCAGCGATAGCATTTGCCCTTTCAACGACTTCAGCTTAAACAACCTCTTCTGTTTTAAAAACTTTACAGTATAATAAAAATTACTGATGATGAAAGCATATTTATACTTACCGTTTTTAATTTTATTTGCTGCTTTTCAGTCTGTTCAAGTTTATGCTCAGGATACAGAAAATAAACCATTACCATCAGTATGGACTATTGAGCAATGTATTGATTATGCAAAGCAACATAATATACAGGTTAATACATTGCAGTTAAACAGGCAATCCGCAGAGCAGGATTTAATAGCAGCGCAAGGAAGTAAAATTCCATCACTGTCTGCTGCTGTAGCCAGCACATTTAATAATGCCAATAACAATGCAGCGGGCAATGGCACCCTTGTAAATCAGTTGGTAAACAGTGAAACTTATTCTGTTACCTCATCCATTGTTTTGTGGAATGATCATTACATCAACAATAATATTCGTCAGCAAAATCTGCTTACACAATCAGCCAGCCTTTCTGTACTGCAAACACAAAATAATCTTACATTATCCATCACCCAGGCATACCTGAATATTTTATTAGCGAAAGAAAATGAACAATACATTACCGACCTCGTTAATACAACAACAGCAAGTGTACATCAGGGCCAAATGCTGTTTGATGCAGGAAGCATTGCCAAAACAAGTTTGTTGCAATTGCAGGCGCAATTGGCAAGTGATAACTATTTACTGGTACAGGTACAAAATACTATCCGGCAAAATATACTTGCATTAAAACAACTGCTTCAGTTACCTTCCCAAACGCCTTTTGATATTACAAAGCCAGCTTCAATTAAAACCTCATCAACAATAGACGAACTTCAAATTGCTCAGCAAACAGCATTAAATAATTTTCCCGAAATTAAAATGGGAAAGCTGGGTGTTGATATAGCAGCCCTGGATATAGCCAAAGCAAAAGCTAATTTTAAACCTGTTCTTAAAGCCAGTGGTGCATTTGGGTCCGGATACAATGATGTTTTCACCAATAACACATCTCCAAAAACAGGATACTTTGCACAAACAGGCAATAATTTTTACCAGAACCTTGGGGTTACTTTATCTATACCCATTTTTTCGCAGCGGGTTAACAAAACCAATCTTGAAAAAACGAATATAGCTTACAAGCAGGCTAACCTCAACCTGCAAAATAATCAACTGATTTTAACACAAGCCGTGGAGCAGGCTTACTTGAATACAATAAATGCCCGGCAGGCTTACGATGCAGCTAACCAGCAATTGATTTCCGCTATAGAAAGTTATCGCATAGTAAATGCAGAATTGAAACTGGGCGCAATTAACTCCTACGATTTATTGCAACAGCGTAATCAGTATGTACAGGCGGTGCAGGTATTTACGCAGGCTAAGTACATTGCTGTGCTGCAACAGAAAATATATGAATTCTACATAGGCAAACCTGTAACATTATAAAATCATTGAAATGAAAAAGAAAACACTTTTACTACTTGTAGCTTTAATTGCTGGCGCAGCCGCCATATTTTATTATTACCGCTCTAAACAAAAAGTACAACAGGTAACTTTTGCCAGTGCCAAAGCGCAATACGGATATATTGGTAAAAGTGTAACCGCTACCGGCACTATTGAGCCGCTGGATACAGTTTCTGTAGGCGCACAGGTTTCCGGCGTTGTTAAAAAGGTTTTTGTTGATTATAACAGTGTGGTAAAAAAAGGCCAGTTGTTGGCCCAGGTAGATGCTTCAATTCTAACCGCACAGGATGAAGAGTCAAAGGCGGGCCTTTTGAATGCAAGAAGTAATTTGGAGTTGCAGCAAAATACTTTTGACAGGCAGAGCAAATTGTTTAATCTGGGTGCCATCAGCAAAGCCGATTATCAGGTTGCATTAAACTCCTATAATAGTGCAAAAGCCGCTGTAGATAATGCCCATGCACAATTGAATGCTGCTAACAAAACACTTTCTTATACCAATATTTATTCGCCTGTAAATGGTGTGGTACTTAACAGGAATATAAGCGAAGGCCAAACGATCGCTTCCAGCTTTAGTGCACCTGTTCTGTTTGTAATTGCAAAAGATCTTACTAAAATGCAGGTAAATGCTGCAGTAGATGAAGCCGATATAGGAGGTTTAGTTTCAGGGCAAAATGTATCCTTTTCAGTAGATGCTTTTCCCAATGATATTTTTAAAGGAAAGGTACAGGAAATCTTATTGCACCCTTCTGTATCGGCCAATGTGGTTACTTATACCACCCTAGTAAATGTTGATAATACATTACTGAAGCTGATGCCCGGTATGACTGCCAGCATTAATGTTTTTACTGAAGAAGACAGTAATGCCCTGCTCATTCCTGCTCGTGCTATCAATTTTAAACCTGATTCATCTATGTTGAAGCAGTATAAAATAATCAGCGCAGAAAAAATAACTTACAATCCGGCACAGGGCGATACAGCAAAAAGAAATTATCAAAAAGAAACAGTGAAAAAATCAGGCGCTGCTAAAGGCGAAATCCACCCGTCATTTGTCTGGATAAAATCAGGAGATACCTTAACTGAAAGAAGAATTATTACCGGACTGGCTGATGATGTAAATGTGAAAGTGTTGCATGGACTATCACCCGGTGAAGAAATCATTACAAACATTGTGTCGCCCGGAAATAAGAACAATGCAGACAAAACACAACGCAGCCCTTTTATGCCACAACAGCAACAGAAGCTACCATCAGGTAAAAAAAATTAAACAATACAATCATGAGTTCAGTAATTGTAGATATAAAAAACCTGAAAAGGGAATTTCGCATGGGGGTGGAAACAGTTAAAGCATTAAATGATGTAAGCTTTGCCATTAACGCCGGGGAATTTGTAACCATTATGGGCAGCAGCGGTTCGGGTAAAACAACCATGTTAAATATATTGGGTTGCCTTGATAAGCCTACTGATGGCCAATACATGCTGGATGGTATAAACATTGGGCAAATGGCAAAAAATGAACTGGCTAAATTGCGAAATCAAAAATTGGGCTTTGTTTTTCAATCTTATAATTTACTGGCCCGTACAACCGCTGTTGAAAATGTAGAACTTCCATTATTGTATAACAATAAATTTTCAGCAAAGCAAAGAAGGGAGAAAGCTATAAAGGCGCTGGAAGCTGTTAAACTGTCTGACCGTATCAATCATCTTCCCAATCAATTATCCGGCGGCCAGCAACAAAGGGTAGCCATAGCCAGGGCTTTGGTAAACGACCCTGTAATGATACTGGCAGATGAAGCCACAGGGAATCTTGATTCCAGGACATCCTACGAGATAATGATGCTGATGCAGGAACTAAATAATGATCACGGGAAAACCATTGTGTTTGTAACACATGAACCGGACATCGCATTATTCAGTAAACGCACGATTACATTAAAAGATGGAAAACTACTGAAAGATTATATCAACACTAATGTGCAAAGTGCAAGACAAATGCTGGAAAGCCTTCCTGCTATTTCAGAAATATTAACCCCTGCATCATGAAACTAACTAACTTATTACGCATTGCCTGGAGGGCCATTAACCGCAATAAAATGAGAACCTTTCTCACTATGCTCGGTATTATAATCGGTGTGGCCGCAGTTATTGCCATGACAGCTATTGGCGAAGGCTCTAAGCAAAGCATACAAAGCCAAATTTCCGGAATGGGGAGCAATATGATTGTAATAAGGCCAAGCAGTAATGTAACTGCAGGTGCAAGATTAGATAATACAACCGTGCAGTCACTTACAGAGCCAGATGTAACAGCTTTACAAAAAGATGCACAGTTTTTAAATGGCGTGTCGGGTTCGGTATCGACAAGAGGCCAGGCTATTAATGGCTCCAATAACTGGACAACTAACATGCAGGGCGTTGCTCCTGATTACCTGCAAATTCGTGTATGGCCTTTAACTGATGGCGTTGCCTTTACCGACCAGGACATGAATACTGCAAATAAAGTTTGTTTAGTTGGGCAAACTGTAATAAACAATCTTTTTCCAAACGGTGAGTATGCGTTGGGCAAAACCATCCGCTTTAAAAATATTCCTTTTAAAATTATTGGGGTGCTCATTGCAAAAGGCGAAAATACTTTTGGGCAGGACCAGGATGATGTAATTCTCACTCCTGTAACCACCGTGATGAAGCGGTTGCTGGCGACCACCTATTATCAAACCATTTTTGCATCGGCCATTGATGAGAACTCAACTGATAAAGCTTCTGATGAAATTGAAAATATTTTACGAACAAGTCATAAACTGCAAAAAGGAACAGACGATGATTTTACAGTAAGAACACAGGCTGAATTGATAAGTTCTTTAAGTTCCACCAGCCAGATACTAACTATTTTACTTACCGTTATTGCAGGCATCTCCCTTTTAGTAGGGGGCATAGGTATCATGAACATCATGTATGTATCTGTAACAGAACGAACCAAGGAAATTGGTTTGCGAATGTCGATAGGTGCAAGGGGTATAGATATTTTATTGCAGTTCCTGATTGAAGCAGTTTTAATAAGTGTTACTGGCGGGATTATTGGCGTAGCACTGGGAATTACTGCCACAAAATTAGTAACTATGTTTATTCACTGGCCAACATTGGTGACACAGTTTTCTGTTGTCATTTCTTTCCTCGTTTGTTTTGTTACCGGTGTATTCTTTGGCTATTATCCTGCACTAAAAGCCTCCAGGCTTGACCCAATTGAAGCATTGCATTATGAGTAAAATTCAATTAAAACTGAATGTAGCGTACTGTTATAATTCGCTAATTCGAGAGTATATCTCTCACCGATCCTTCTTGCCCAATGAACGACTGGCAGTGCTTCTTTCTTATTCCGATTGTAGGTTTGCACTATCGGGCAAAAGATAAACTAACAAGTAAAAGGTATAGTGTGGAATCAAACATTAATCAACCGGAAAAATATTTTATCACTAAAGGCATCGATACTTTTTTTATCGAAGTATATAATATTGCTAAGTTCACCGGGCTTTTCTTTAAAGACCTTTTCACGCCGCCGGTTGAGCCCCGGGAAATTATTAATCAGTGTTACGAAATTGGTTACCGCTCGCTGGCATTGATTTCTGTTACAGGCTTTATTATTGGTGCCGTGTTCACCAAACAGTCCCGGCCTTCATTAGCAAATTTTGGAGCCACTTCCTGGTTGCCCTCGCTGGTAGGTATTGCAATTATAAAAGCACTGGCACCATTGGTTACAGCATTGATTTGTGCAGGTAAAGTAGGCTCAGGCATAGGTGCCGAGTTAGGTTCCATGAGGGTAAGCGAACAGATTGATGCGATTGAAATGTCTGGTACAGACCCCTTTAAATACTTGGTGGTAACCCGTGTAATGGCTACCACCTTTATGATACCCGTATTGGTTTTTTATATGGCCCTGATAGCCATGATGGGTTCTTTTGTAAATGTTAGTATAAATGAGCATACCAGTTTTACCACTTTTATCAATGCGGCATTGGGCGACATTAATTTTATGGACTATGCTTCTTGTATTGTTAGGGCTATGGTATACGGGTTAACTATCGGCATCATAAGTTGCTACAAAGGCTTTAATACTGCCGGTGGTACAGAAGGTGTGGGAAAAGCTGCTAATGCTTCCGTTGTATTGCCAATGTTCCTCATCTTTATTGAAGAAGTTTTTATTGTGCAGATTTTTAATTGGTTGAAGCATGTATAACAGCCAGCCAGATAAAGAAATTGTTATCTCCATACATGGGCTGTATAAATCTTTTGATGAGTGCCCGGTTTTGCAGGGCATCAATATGGAGGTATATAAAAGTGAAAACGTAATTGTGTTAGGGCCTTCAGGCAGCGGCAAGTCTGTTTTAATAAAGCTGATAGCGGGCTTGCTGAAACCTGAAGCCGGGTCGGTAAAAGTGATGGGAAAGGAAGTTGGTAAACTGGATAAAAGAGAATTAATGGGATTAAGAACTAAGATTGGTTTTTCATTCCAGGGCAGCGCACTGTATGATAGCATGACGGTGTATGAAAATATGGAATTTGCTCTGGTGAGGCAATTTAAAAATATGCATGGCGGTGAAGTACGAAAAACTATAAGAGAAATGCTGGAAGCAATTGGATTGGGAAATGCAAAAAATAAAATGCCTTCGGAACTTTCGGGAGGTCAAAAGAAACGAATAGGCATTGCACGGACACTTATCCTGCGGCCGGAAATAATGTTATATGATGAACCCACTGCGGGGCTTGACCCGGTAACAAGCGGCGGGATAAACGACCTGATTAATGAAGTGCAAATAAAAAATAAAACTACCAGCATCATTATTACACATGACCTTACCTGTGCAAAAAAAACCGGTGACAGGTTATTTATTATGCACAACGGAAAGTTTATAAAAGAGGGAAGTTTTGACGAAGTGTTTGCCAGCAAGGATGAAAGAATTAAACCTTTTTACGACTATAATTTTACTCAATAAGCAATGAGAACATCAAAAACCATAAAGGTAGTAGTGGTGGGTATCTTTACTTTTATAGGAGTCATCATTTTAGGCACTGCCTTATTCACAGTGGGAGGCGAGCATGACCTTTTTGAAAAATATATTACCGTTAAATCATCTTTTGCCAATGTAAATGGCCTGCAGGCAGGAAACAATGTATGGTTTGAAGGTGTAAAAGTGGGCACGGTAAAATCAGTTTCCCTGTCAGCAAATTCCCAGGTAGTGGTGAATATGAAAATAGAAAAGAAATTCTGCCAGTATATTTATAACGATACTAAAGCTAAAATTGGTACAGATGGATTAATAGGTAATAAAATTATTGTACTTACCGGTGGTAGGATAGTGCCGATAATAAAAGATGGTGATAGTATAATAGTTGAAAAGGCTTTAACAACAGAAGACCTGATGGCCAAACTGAAAAAAAACAATGATAACCTGCTTGATATTACCAGTGATTTTAAAACCATCAGCCACAGCATAGTAAATGGAAAAGGCTCTATTGGGAAATTATTAAAAGACGAATCACTATATAACAACTTGCAATCGGTAGTGGGTTTATTTAAACAGGCTTCACTAAACACACAGCAATTAAGCGCTAACCTTGAAACCTATTCATCCAAATTAAAAAATGAAGGCAGTTTTGCTAACGATGTGGTAACAGATACCGTAGTCTTTTCTAAATTAAGAGAAACGGTTACTCAAATTCAGGAAATATCACAAAAAGTAAATGTGGTTTCTAATAACCTGCAAACTGCAAGTGTCGGAATGAATGACAGCACTAAAACAATAGGTTCATTAATTCACAGCCAGGAAACAGCAGATAATTTAAAACTAACGTTTCAAAACCTTAATTCCAGTTCTCAAAAACTGAATCATGACCTTGAGTCGTTGCAGCATAATTTTTTGTTGAGGCATTATTTTAAGAAGAAAGAAAAAAAACAGGCGAAAAAAACAGTAACACTATGAAAAATGTAGATGCTGTTACAGATGGTATTTTTAGTTGAATCATGTGCTTCGGGCGAAGCTATAAAATAGTTATTATGACACATTCAAAGCTGAATAATTTTTACTCTATATATGCAAAAACGGCACTAACCCTTGTATCTGTAATTACAATTGGCTATATTTTTATATTGGGAAAGGAAATTCTTGCGCCATTGATGTTCTCATTTTTGTTTGCTGTTTTTCTGATGCCTGTTACCCGTTTTTTTGAGTTAAAGTGTAAAATGACAAGAGCAGCAGCAGCAAGCCTTTCTGTAATAATACTGGCATCGGTAATAATCACCGCAACTTATTTTCTGAGTGCACAAATATCTCTGTTTGCGAGGCAATGGCCTTCATTCCGTCAAACATATGCACTAACGTTAACCAAAATTGAAAATTGGGTAACATCGAATCTTCACATCGATGTTACTCATCAATTGAAATATATCAATTCAGAAACATCAGGCCTGACTTCTTCTACTCCTTTCATCATCGGGGAAACAGTGTTATCAATCTCGTCTATTTTGTTTCTCTTTGTTTTTATTCTTATTGATACTTTTTTTATTCTGTATTACCGAAAGCTGCTTATGAAATTCCTTATTGCAATATTTAAAGAACATAACATTCCAGCTATAGCAGACATTGCTGCACAAATTAAATATGTTGTTACAAAATATATTTTGGCACTTTTTTTTGAAATCATAGCTGTTGCCACGGTATGCTGTATCATATTTTCACTAATTGGTATGAGGTATGCTTTATTGCTTGGGCTAATAATGGGTATCCTCAATCTTGTTCCTTACTTTGGTATCATTGCTGCTTATTTGCTAACCATATTGGTAACAATAGGTACAGGGGCATCCGGGAATACGATATTTTTCATGTCATTATCAGTTTTCATTATTCATCTTTCAGACAGTAATATTCTCCGGCCTTTTTTAATAGGCTCCCGAATGAAGATTAATGCGTTTGTAACATTGCTGGGAGTTGTGCTGGGCCAAATGATGTGGGGTGTAGCTGGTATGCTGCTGGCAATGCCTGTTATTGCAATTTGCAAAATATTATTTGACAGAATTGAGATAATGAAGCCGTGGGGAATGTTATTAAGTGAGGATAAAAAATGAACTGTGCTAAAGTCTGCAATAAATTATCCTTAGTTCAGCTTCTCCACGAAATCTTTTACTAGACATTGGCATATTAGTAATTGTATCCACCGGAATGGTAATAATTGGAGGTGTCTTGTACAAAAGGCTCATTATGTGATAAAAACATTTTCATTGTCTTTTTAAAAAAATAATACGATAAAATGCAACCACAATCTTCAGCCACTTCTTTAGAAACATTTTGGGCTCTTGGCGTAAAGAGTATATACGCTTCCCTTCAATCGTCGGATAAAGGGTTATCGGATGAAGATGCCAGCGAACGTTTAAAAAATTATGGACCAAATACATTAAAATCATCTTCTAAAGCTTCGGGGCTGTTGTTGTTTTTGCTGCAGTTTAAAAGTCCGCTTACTTTATTGCTGATTATTGCCGCAGGCTTATCATTGGGGTTAGGCGATAAGACAGATGCGATAATAATATTTGTTATCATTTTAGTTAGCAGTGTATTAGGCTTTTGGCAGGAGAAAGGAGCGGCCAATGCAGTGGCAAAGCTTTTACAAATGGTGCAAATAAAATGCAGGGTACTGCGTAATAGAAATGAGATGGAAATACCTGTTGAAAAAGTGGTGCCCGGAGATATTGCAATACTTACAGCAGGCGATATTATTCCTGGAGACAGTTTAATTATAGAGTCGCAGGAATTATATGCAGATGAAGCAGCTTTTACTGGTGAAACTTTTCCGGTAGAAAAGAATACCGGTATCGTAAAAGCAGATGCCTCACTGGCACAAAGAAGCAATACGCTTTACATGGGCGCTCATGTTATAAGCGGTACTGCAAAAGTGGTGATTGTAAAAACCGGAAAGCAAACTGAGTTTGGTAAAATATCAAACCGCCTCCTGTCAAAGCCTCCCGAAACTGATTTTGAAAAAGGCATCCGGCATTTTGGTTATATGCTGATGGAAATAACATTAATACTTGTTGTAATCATCTTTGGTGTAAACGTATTTCTGCATAAACCTGTACTGGATTCATTTTTATTTTCATTGGCACTTGCGGTGGGTTTAACGCCCCAATTGTTACCTGTAATCATTACCATCAATCTTTCAAAAGGCGCTGCTAACATGGCAAAGTTAAAAGTGATTGTTAAGCGTTTGTCATCTATTGAAAACTTTGGCAGCATGAATATTTTATGTTCCGACAAAACAGGAACCATTACCGACGGAAAAGTAAATGTAAAAGAAGCCTCAGGTATTGATGGAAATATTTCTGAAAAAACAATGCAGTACGCATGGCTGAATGCTTCTGTGCAAAAGGGATTTCGCAACCCGATTGATGAAGCTATTTGCAACAGTTACAATGGAATTAAAACAACAGGAATAGTACAGGCAGAAATTCCTTATGATTTTATCAGGAAAAGGCTTACTGTGCAACTAAAAGTTAAAGATACAATGACTGCAATAACAAAAGGCGCCTTTAAAAATATTTTAGAAGTATGCAGCTTTGCTGAAAATAGCAAAGGACAAGTAGTTTCATTAGAATTAATAAGGCCAGGAATAATTAAACAATATGAGCAATTGAGTAAAAATGGATATAGGACTTTGGGGGTGGCTTACAAAAATACTGATGAAAAAGATTTTGTAAGGCAGGATGAAACTGGTATGATTTTTTTAGGTTTTCTTTCTTTGTATGACCCTCCTAAGAAAGAAGCGCAACAAACCATTGAAAATTTAAGGAAGGCCGGTGTTTCTTTAAAGATAATCACTGGCGATAATGCACTGGTAGCAAATAGCCTTGCTAAACAGGTTGGCTTAATGGATGCTATAATTATTACCGGAAGTGAAATAAGACAAATGAGTGAGGCTGCATTTATGCATCAGGCACAAACAGCGCATATTTTTGCTGAGGTAGAACCCAATCAAAAAGAACGGATCATACTTGCATTTAAAAAAGCGGGTAATGTGGTAGGGTTTATGGGTGATGGTATTAATGATGCACCGGCCTTGCATGCAGCAGATGTTGGCATATCTGTTGACTCAGCAGTTGATGTAGCCAAAGAAGCTGCCGATATTGTATTACTCGACCAGGATTTGCAGGTATTGGAAGCTGGTATTCTGGAAGGCAGAAAAACTTTTGCCAATACCATGAAGTATATTTTTATGGCCACCAGCGCCAATTTTGGGAATATGTTTAGTATGGCGGGTGCTTCTTTGTTCTTACCTTTTTTGCCCTTGCTTCCCAAACAAATTTTAATGACCAACCTGTTAACTGATTTTCCGGAAATGGCCATTGCCAGCGACAGGGTTGATGATATAAGTGTTGCTACTCCACACAAATGGGATATCGGGTTTATCAAAAAATTTATGATTGTATTTGGCCTTATCAGTTCTGTATTTGATTATCTAACTTTTGGGGTACTGATCTATTTTTTAAAGGCCGATGAACATTTATTTCAAACCGGTTGGTTTTTAGAATCAGTAATTTCTGCCACATTAATAGTGCTGGTGGTAAGAACAAGGCTCTCCTTTGTTAAAAGCCTACCGGGTAGGTATTTAACCATAGCCACATTATTCGTAGTTTTATTTGTATTGATAATGCCTTTTACTCCCTTTTCAACACTATTCAACTTTGTAAAACTTCCGGCTCCATTTTATGGATGGATGGCATTAATTGTAACTGGCTACATTGTATCTGCTGAGTTGGCTAAGAAATGGTTTTATAGAAAAAGAACAACACAATCGTAGAAAATGACCTTTAATAACTATTGTAACAATTGGCTATTATTCTCTAAAAAACTTTTAGTTCAGAATCTATTCAGAATTTGTACATTATTTTATCAAAAGTAATACGATGAAGCTTTTAATTGTAGAAGATGAAATACAACTATCGAAAAGCATGGCTACCTACCTGCTAAGGCAGGGTTATACCTGCGACATTGCCTACGATTATAAAGAAGGTTTGGACAAAATGGATAGTTTTGAATACGACTGTATTTTATTAGACATTTCACTACCCGGTGGAAGTGGCTTGCAGTTGTTGAAAAATTTAAAAGCAGATAATAAACTGGAAGGTGTAATCATCATTTCTGCAAAAGATGCTATTGATGAAAAAATTGAAGGGCTGAACCTGGGTGCTGATGATTATATGCCCAAGCCATTTCATTTATCTGAATTAAACGCCAGGGTTGCTGCGGTTATAAGAAGAAAAAAATTCCAGGGTAGCAGTGTGCTTGTATTTAACGAACTTACCATTGACCTGCTGGCAAAAACGGTATTAGTTAACAATAAACCCGTGGATATTTCAAAAAAGGAATACGACTTACTGCTGTACCTTGTTTCCAGCAAAAACAGGGTAATTTCAAAGAATGCGATTGCAGAGAATATATCAGGGGACGGCGTTGACTTGTACGATAATTTTGATTTTATCTATGCACACATAAAAAATTTAAAAAGAAAATTAACCGCTGCCGGATGCGATGATTATATAAAGTCTGTTTACGGCATGGGGTATAAGTTCACCATTTGATGAAACTGTTACAAAAAACAATCCGCAATTATTTTATCTACTCCGTATTTATTTTACTGGTGGCCATACCGCTGTTTTATTTTTCCATACAGCGTATTGTAAGGGAAGACGTGGATGATGATTTGCTGGCTACCAAAGAAATGCTGCGGCCTAAAATATCCAATGCTCTACTAAACAATGCTATTGACCAGCTTCATTTTGTTGATCAGAATATTTCCATATCCATTTCTACTTATACCAGGGAATTCGATTCTTTATTAACAGTTGAGATATACGATAGTGTTGCAAAGGAAATTGCTCCACACAGGGTGCTGACATCTCATTTTACAGTAAATGGAAAGCCCTGTTTTCTGAAGGTTAAAACTTCTTTAGTGGATAACGATGAATTAATTAAAAGTATTGCAACTGTAGAGGTAATTTTGCTCCTGCTGCTTTTGGCGGGCTTATTTATCATAAACCGTAACCTTTCAAAAAGAATCTGGAAACCTTTTTACGCAACACTTGGCAAACTGCGGAAGTATAAAGTGGAAAAACATGAACCATTAGCGTTGTCCAAATCATCGGTAAGTGAATTTAATGATTTAAATACGTCGCTGGAAGAATTAACAGACCGTACCCATAACTCTTATTTAAGCCAGAAAGAATTTACAGAAAATGCCTCGCATGAAATGCAATCACCACTGGCAGTTTTTCAAAGCAAGCTGGAACTGCTGATGCAAACTGCCCCGCTGAATGAAGAACAGGCACAGTTAATGGGAGACCTTGCCGATGCCAGCCAGCGCATGACAAGGCTTAACAAGAGTTTGGTGCTGCTTACAAAAATTGATAATAACCAGTTTGCTGAAACAGAAAACATATCAGTAAACAAAGTGCTGCAAATTTTTATACAGCAGTACCAGCCGCAGCTATATGAAAAGCAAATTAGAATTACAAAAGCATTTCAAACTGAAATTAGTTCGACTGCCAACAAAGCATTGATTGAAATATTAATCGGCAACCTGCTGGGCAATGCTATTAGGCATAATTATATTAATGGTTCAATAGATCTTTTTATTAAACAAAATACACTCATCATTCAAAATACTGGTAAGGCTGTTGCACTTGATGGCCAGAAAATATTTCAACGCTTTCAAAAAGACAGTACAGACAGTAACAGCACCGGTCTTGGACTTGAAATAGTAAAAAAAATCTGCGCTATTTACAATTGCATAATCTCTTATCACTTCGCCGATAACCTCCATTGCTTTACTGTTCAGTTTAACAATTTGTAAACTCCATTTTTCAGTTTCCTTTCAGAATTCAAGAGAAATTTTGCTGTATCAGTCAATACAGCAATAGCAGTTTATACAACAAATGATAATTTAATAATAGTTGCAGGAATAATTGAAGGGTATAAAAACTGTGTTGCATCCCAATCATCATTGCAATAACTAACGCATTATCAGGAAAAGTTCAAGCCCCAATTGTATAAGATAAAAACTAAACCATGAGTAGTAACAGGGAAAAAATATTTTGTGCAGATACCGCAACCGGGATTTTACTGGAGGCAGTAGCTGCAAAAGCAAAATTGTATAGTAAAGACACAACAGTAACACCGGAAACGCTGCTAAAAGAGGATGCTGATTTGACGGTGTTTGATTTAGGAGATTTACTGCTTGACCTGTTTAACAAAACACACTGGATTAGCGGTCATGAAAAACAGATTCCATGGTTTGCCAAAAACGATTGTTCGGTTAAAGAATTGGTGAGGCATATGGAGTATATACTATCTAATTATCCTGAAGCTAATTAGATAGTAATGATCCGCTGTCGATTTTTTAATCTATTTCTACGAACCCCATTTTACTCCTCATAATAATTGAACACTAACCTCGTAATAAAATGAGCGACAAAGAATTTTTAAACCAGGTAGTAACAGAGTTGTTGCTGCATGCAATTACGTTCCGGGTAAGGCAAATAAACCCGGATGCTGTAGTAACAGTTCAGTCAAATTTAAAAGCAGATGCTGCAATTGAACCGGTAATACTTGGTGAACTGCTGGCTCAATCGTTCCAGATGCCAAAAACATCAATGGCTTATGAAAGGCTCACTACATGGTATAATGATAGTGACTGTACCATAAATGAATTTGCAGCCAAAATTGTTTATGCAAGAAGGCACTATCCTGATAAGAAATAATTTAATCAACCATGCATAACAATTCATTCTTACAAAACCTTCCGCTGTACAATAATGGAGAAGCCATTGTTTATAATGCTGTGCTGAAGGCAGCTCAAATGCAGGTAACAAACAAGAGTACTACCGTAATTACACCGGATACAAAAATGTTTACCGAGGCAGGCTTGACGATGAAAGAAATTGCCAGTATAATATTTTATGCCGTACCAAATTATTAATTCCTTTTTCCTATTCCATTTTAATGGAGCAAAAAAAGGAAGCTACTATCAGGGATTTGGCACATAGTGTTTGGGAAGGGATGCTGAAAGCTATTCAAAATAACTAAGGTGGAAAGCCATGAAACCGTAACAGTGATGAGAATAAAACGTGTAAGCGTTAAAGAAGATGTAAAGCGTATGGTTTCTGCCCCGGTTGTTATGCCAGGGCTGTTTTTTTCAGAATGTATTCAGTTTTGTAATTAAACCTTTATAAAAGAAAATAAAAAACATTATTACAACTAAAATTAAAAAAGAAAAATTCCATGAAAAGTAAATTTAAAATAGTTGCTCTTGCCTTTGGTGCTGTTGCCATTGTTGGCGGCTACGCGTTGTATGCCAACGCCAATAAAAACTACAACAGTGTTTTGCAAACAGAAAATGTTCCGCTGGTAAAAGCTTCTTATACAGAAACGGCTACGCCACCTGTCGATTTTGAAAAAGCAGCTACATCAGCAGTGCCTGCTGTAGTACATATAAAAACAACTACCAGGTTTAAACAAACAGCTGGTAAACACCAGCAACAACAAAATCCTTTTGGCGATATGTTTGGTGACAACGATATGTTTAAAAAATTCTTTGGTGATGGAAGCGGTTCTTTTCAGCAGCCAGAACAAAAGGCTTCCGGTTCAGGAGTTGTTATCAGTACCGATGGTTATATAGTTACTAACAACCACGTTGTGGACGGTGCAACTGATGTATCCGTTACGCTGAATGACCGTAAAACATATAAAGCAAAAGTGATTGGCACCGATGCCAATACTGACCTTGCTTTAATTAAAATTGATGCAAAGAATTTAACCGTAATGCCATTGGGCAATTCAGATGATGTGCATTTGGGACAATGGGTACTGGCTATCGGTTATCCGCTTAATCTGGATGTTACCGTAACACAAGGTATTGTTAGTGCCAAGAGCCGTAATATTGGTATCAACCGCCAGGGGGCAGCTCCTGTAGAAGCTTTTATACAAACTGATGCGGCAGTTAATCCCGGCAGTAGCGGCGGTGCATTGGTAAATACCAATGGTGAGTTAATTGGTATCAATGCTGCCATTGCATCGCCTACCGGTTCTTATGCTGGTTACGCTTATTCTATTCCATCAAACCTGATGAAAAAAATAATTGGCGATATTATGAAGTTTGGCTCTGTGCAGAGAGGTTATCTCGGCATCAGCATGGCTCCATCAAATCTGGATGATGCAAAGAAAAAAGAACTGGGCATTAACGATGAAATTGACGGCGTATGGATTATGGAAACAGACCCAACCGGCGCAGCAGCAGAAGCCGGTATTAAAAAGGGCGATGCGGTTACAAAAATAAATGATGTAACGGTAAAGAGTAGCTCAGAACTGGCAGTACAAATTGCCACACAAAAACCCGGCGATAAAATTACAGTAACAGTACTGAGGGGCAAAGAAGAAAAAATATTTAATGTGGTGTTGAAAAGCAAGATGGGCACATTTGCCAGCCAGAAAGCTGCGGTAATAGAAGCCCTGGGTGCAGAGTTTGCCACATTGAATAAAGAGGATGCTACTAAGCTGGGTATTACCGGCGGTGTGCAGGTAACCAATATTAGCGATGGTATTATTCGCAACCAAACCAATATGCGCCAGGGATTTGTTATTACTAAAGTTGGCGATACACCTGTGAAAACAGTTGATGAATTAAAAGATGTAATCAACAATCAAGGAAGCAATTTTCAAATTCGAGGCGTGTATCCTGACAGCAAAGAAGTGTATTACTATGGTATAAACGATTTTAAAAAATAAAAGGAGGTACTATGCTATTCAAATCGGGCAGGCACCTGAAACAAATTAAAGTAGTTTTTTCATAACTACGGTTTGGTTTTCATGGCTGGGGTGTGCATAGGCACACCCCTTTTTATTGCGATAAAATAGTATTGGAGTCTGCATATATTAATCGTTTGGTAAATTAGTAAGGGTAAAATCGTTCTGCCGCATATCTGACCTGGCTTACATGTAAATATTTTAGCCCCTGCTTGCTGTCCTTTTTTCCTACCCTTTCCAAAATATCGGGTTAATCAGAGAAAATAAATAGGTTCGTTGAGATATGTACTACCGCAAGGGCCTATGCTGCGTGGCGACAACTTAATCATATTTCATGCCATGTCCGTCTATACCTCATTGTTTAAAGCCCTGCCGGTGAAGTATTTACCGGATGCTATAATTAAAAAAGATTAAAACACAGGGATTGTTTTTCCAATAAAGGTTATATAAAAAAGAGGATGTCTTATTAGGGACATCTTCTTACTCTTTAAACCCAATGCTTTTTTTAATTTTAGTATTGTAACAATTTAAAAGTTATAGACAAACGTCCCTTGAAGCCTGTTTGCATTTCCTGTTTCGCCGTTAATATTTTGCCTGTTGCCGTATTGGTACTCCAGCCCAAATGCGAGTGGCTTAACCGGGGTATAAAACAGGTTGGCCGTGGCATACACGCCAGAGTGAAAGCCTGTGCTGCCCAGCAATGCCTTGTCATTTGCCCCAATAGCACCAGCAATTGCGGAAGAATTAAATTTATCGGACCAGTAATGCTGATAGGCAATATATCCGGCAAAAATTTTAATGTCATCTGGCATATGGGTTTTGGGATTTATGGCAGCATCAAGCCCCATTCCGGTTGTGCCGAGCAGGTAGCGGGCAATGCCGTTTCCTGTTACCATTTCAAACTTTACATTGTCTTTGCCTTTTCCTGCGGGCAGGGCGAGCTTTCCAATGGCCATTGCACCCCAGCCATACAGGTTGGCGGTAGTTACCGTATTTTGTGTTGAATCGATGTTCTTATACTTTAATTGCCTGCCTAAAAGGCCAAGCTTTAAAAAAGATTTTCGGTTGTTCCAATATGCTTTGTAAGCGGTTACCAGGTCTGGCAGGTTTTGCTTTTTTACAGTAATATTTTCTTTGGTGGTTAGTTCTTCAGTGGGGTCTTCCAGGGCTACAAACCAGGTATGGTTTTTACCTGAAAAATCGTATCGTATAAGGGGTACCCTGCTAAAGGTAGAGCCAGCCGGCCCCTGGTAATCTACTGTTTGCGGGCGGCCATCAAAGTCGTAAAATGTACTCCATGTTTGTCCTGCTGTTAAACCTTTCCATTGTAAATAAGCATGTCGTATGCGGGCCAGTCCATTGGGCTGGTCTGCCGTATTATGGAAATCCATTTCCAGTACCCCTTTGATGGATCCTATAGGAGTTTGCTGTGTCAATATTAGCCCAAGCCGGGTTTGTTTGGCGCTCATAAAAAAAGCCGGTTCCGTAACCTGGGGATGAACCGGGATATCCCCCGGCTTAAACACATCGCTTTTAGCAAGATTTTGAAAATCATAGGTTGCATCAAGTGTTATAAACCCATATAATTTTACTTGTGGAAGGGAGCTGTCTTTCTTTAAGTCAAAAGACTGTGCACGTGCTGATTGCAATGCAAAAAATAGCGGGCAAAATGCCAGTATAAAAAAATGTTTCATTGTTAGAAATTTAGTGTTAATTATTTTCGGGTTTGGTGTTAATTATTTTCAATTTTCCTGTCATGTAATTCCTGGAAATGGCGGGCGTTGTTACCTTCTATGCGGTTTAGTTTTTCAATTTGTTCGGGAGAGGCTTCAAAAATATGCTTCACCACCATCCATGTTACCGTTTCGGTAAAAGGAGGGGTTGTTAACGAACCATCATAATGGTAATAATGAAGGTGCCCTGCCTGTGCAAGCAGTTCACTAATGTTAATGAATTGATTGGGCGGATGGCTAACAGCTCCCGTACTATCAGGAATAATATTGAAAAATTTGTTGAGGAAGAGATTCTCTTTTCCTTCTTTAAACATCAAGCCAACAACCAGGTAAACTGGTTTTTGGCCGCCTGGTTGTTTTAAAAGATGAACCATGTGCAACTCCATCGGGTAAGTGACGCCATCAATAAGATGTTCGCCTGGGGTATGAAAATGAAACTGCTTAAAATCGTACAATCGGTTTTCATAACCAATTGTGTTGCCTGAATCATAATTCACCTGTATTGTGTGCGCCATTTTTACAACTGTTTCATTAGAAGGGTGATAGTTGAATATGATTTTGTGAATGGTTTTATGCTTACTGTCTAAAGTCAAAATATTTACGGGTGATTGCCTGCTGCCGGGATCCTGTTCTGGCATTAAATACCGTTGTTCGTGATGGGCTGCAATTGCATGGGTTTCCTGCGAGTAGCCGGTACTTGCGTAGTATAGGCTCACGCATAGAATAAGTGCTGTTAGTTTCATTGTTATAAATTTTGTGTTTTTTAAATTGGTTATTAATAATGATTTTTTGCTTGTGTAAAACTAAAGTTGAAGGATACCTTTTCTAAATGCCAGTCGTTCAACAGGCAAAAAGAATCGGTGTAAAGATTTATATGCCGCTTGGCCGTTGATAAACATCCATAAAAAAAGCCCATCATTTCCATATTCTTTCGGCGATTACTTTTATCCCATTGACGATAGCTTTAACAGGTTGCCTGTTGTTTGCATAGTTTTATCAGTAAATCATCAACATGTAAAATTTTATCAAAAACCGGTAGCCATTATGTCAATTAAACGTGCATCAGATGTTCTAAGGCAGAGCGCCTGGATTTTTTTATTCCTGATGGAGGGTGTAAGGAATGAAATTTTTTAAGCTTCGGTTCCTTACCTGTGATTTTTAAATGGGCTTTTATGGTACTCCTTTCTAAAAGCTGGTTAAGATTGGAGCGGTTTTAAAAAACGGTTTCGTAAGAAGTGTCTGGTATATAGGGCGTATAGTAAGTTTGCCCTCGGTTAAGCTATTTATAAATCAATGCTATTTGTGATGCAGGTAGCGTCAGGTTGTTAGTAAGAAAAATATAAAGCTTTCCATCCTGGGTAATAAAGCTGATACGGCGAAGTTTGACCCGAATGAGATTACCCACTGTATCCTTATATCCTACAGTGATCAGCTGTTCTTTTATTACACCTTTTGGGTTTTTCTTTTTGGTGTTATCTAATAATACTTTGGTTACATGGTACACTGCATTGTCTTTCATACGGGCTACAAACCAAATCTTTTGTTTTGTCCATTTATCAAACTGGCTATATAGGTTGTATGCTTTATCAAAAACCATAAAACTATTGGCAGGTAAATCAATGTGGTAAAGGAATTTACGGTCGTGTACCCGAGCCTCTGTCATATGAATAAATTCGGCCACACCACTGAATGCATCCATCATAGTATGTACTTTAATGCCACCTTTTTTACGGCTACCATCTAAAGTGTTACGGCCAACCCCTCGAAGAATATCGCTAAACAAACGAATGGTAGTACTATCAATAATTTTTAAATTACGTATACTTAAACCTCTTAACCGGGTGTCCAAGATAAAACTGTGATATTGCTTGAGTAATTCAAAGTAAATGGTTTTAAAAACCAGGTAACTGCGATTGCTATTTGCATCTGATAACGTACTTCGGGCAGGGGCTTTGTCAAATCCCAAATGAGTTAGTTTACCCTCACAGCCTAAAATGACTTCACACATTTCCCTCAGCCCATTGCAATAGCTTAACACTCCATATAAAAGGCTAACCAAATGTACCCGTAGAGGTAAACGCTTATAATACCTGTTGGCATTGTGCTTTCGGTTGGCACGATTAATAATTGTGGATGGAATTGTATCTAAATTTGAGATAGTACCGGCTGTCCGACAAATGTCTTAATTTTATCCATAGTTATAAAGTTGTGTGGTAACTACAATATAACTAAATAAGGGTGACTTTTTTGAGTCACTCTCTAATTATTTTAGTCGGACAATAGTGACAAATTATATCAGTTCATTCTTTTTTGAGGGGATAACAATTCTGGATAAAATTGGATCAAGTTTGGTTAGCTTTCTATCAAGCTTGGTCAAATTTCACTTAAAGGCATTGAGTAGTATCTATTAAAACAAATTCTATCAATTACTTCCAAAATATAGGGTGCGTAATTAGGTGAGTAATAAACAATGGGGCTCTAGAATGCTTATCTGGCCTGCGTTTAACATAACACAAATAATGCAATCCAGACAAGAATTCGCAAATCAATACTTGCAATTTAATTTGTTTTTCAAATATAAATTAAATTAGATTTTTTTATTCGCAGTTCAAAGTCAGGTTCCATCCCCATCAAAGGCATGGATAATGTATGAACTTAAACAAATTCCACCAAATGTGGATAAATAAAATGTGAGTAACACAGGAGTTCAAAAAACACTCTGCTTTAAAACTCAATATAGGCAACGATTGTACAAAATAGTTCGAGTCCCAGCCAGTAAGGAATTTGAGAACCAAAAGGAAGCAAATTGGCACATTCTTTCCAACCAAACAAAAAATAAGTCATCCTCTATTCAAACATTGGGCTTCCATATCAAGGCATGGACTAAATATGAACTCAAGCAAATCGAAAAAATATCAATATACAAAATGTGAGTGTTACGAAAGTGCAAGATTGGCACTTTCATGGAGCTCAATGCCGGGGAAAATTGGTAGTAATCGAGTGGCCGCAAATAGATCAGTGGCTTCTTGTATTCAGTTGAGGCTATTCTGGGATAGAGTATAGATCATTAATGAAATTGAAATCACAACGCGAAAGGATCTCCATATTTTTTTGAAGGCGTCTTGCTTGAAAGAGTATCCTTATCTACATTGGCAAGCAATGGGTCTTCTTCTTCAATGAAAGGATCGTAACAGTCCGCCTTACTTCTTGCCCATGCCAACCAATTATTAATATGTTCATGAGCATCGCTATCTGCAATCATCCTCGATTCGATTTCATTGATATAGTTCCGAAGATTATTTGGTTTGTCCCAGCGGGTTGCTTTTTGTAATGTATCCTTGCACTCTTTTAGTTCTTTTTCTTGTAATGTCTCAAACTCCTTTTGTAATCGCTCTTTTTCTTTTCGTTGCACCTCTTCTTCTCTTCGCCTTTTCGCCGCAGCCTGCCAGCTTCTTGCCGCCAACTCAATATAGACGATAATTGTGGACAATTGTTGCTCCAGTGGCATTTTGCCATCCTTCCATTCTTTATAAGCCAATCTAAGCGCTAAAATTCCGATCGGCCTATATGTGGTTCTATTGTAATTTCCATCCTTTTGAATTTCAATTTTTGTTTTTTCAAGCAACACAATTTCATCGCTATAATCCTCTGCTGTCACATAAGTTTTGTCATATCTTACTTGTATATCGAACCCTCGCTTGCGTAATATTTTTAACAGCGTATCATAAAACAATAATGCCCTTGAAATATTTTTCCTTGTTAACTTGCTCTTCAAATTGTCTCTGTGTGTATGTGCCATACCGATATAGTTAAAACGATCTTCATCACTGGCTAATAAGCTATTCTTCGCTGCAATTATCAGTTCATCGGGTTTCACTCGGGGCGGTTGTTAATTCTTGTATTGGCATCACGGAAACTCTCTACTAAGCTTAAACGGGAACAAGAACATCCCTTCCATCACATAGATAACTGCTCCTTTCCACGAAGGCTTTATCAATATTTGCTGTTCGATCTTTTCAATAAACAAAAAACAATAAGCGCCTTTTTGCTCTGTTTCTCTTGCGTAGAGCCATGCATGCTGGTTGTACAACTAAAATAGAGTAAGGTAGGAAGCTTATTGGCACGCTTATCAAAGAGCTTGTCCTTGAACTTACCAATATAACTTCTCTTTGACCAAAATCAATAACTTTTTTTATAAAATTAAATGCAATTGTCCTAACGGTGGGTAGAATAGAGGGGCTTTTCGCTAATTTTAGCCCAAACATCTTTTCCGCCGGGCTTACGTTTATTCATAAATTTTAGGTAGAAAATCTAAATTCATCACCAGGCCGGTAAATGGTATCTTTAGTGATCTTTCCGTATGGAATAGTTTACTGAATGATTGCTGGTTTTTCCAATTCATCGAGAACAATGGTTGCACTTTCTCTTGAACTTAAGCAGTATAAAGTAATCAACTCATGTTGGATTGACATGTAAAATAAAAAACATCCTCTACTGATATAAGTATTGTGGCAGGAAGCTGAAAATTAAAACATAAGCTATCTATTGTACAAACAAATCGATAAGTTCCATTATTCTTTTTTATACCTTTATCTTCTTCACGTTAAACCTCCTAAATTATGGCCAATCCTTACAAATTCTATCTTGCTCATATGCATGACAAATCTGGATTTCGTGCTTCTTGGGATCCTAGCCGGGTATTGAAAATTGGTTATGTTGGTAAACTCGACAAATTCGGTGTATTCACCGTTTTTTCATCTCTGGAGGATGAAGGTATCGTACCTAAGATCGGAGCCCAGGGTTCAAAGGTCGATATGGATTACACTTCTCATGATTCAGTGAGCGTTTCCCTGAAAGCTTCAGGAACTGCACCTGTTGCGGGAAGTGCATTGACTGAGTTGGATGCAGGATTTACTATTGGTTTTAAAGGCGGCAGCGGTGTTGTGTTTCAAACTAGTGGTCAGAGAACAATGGAAATAATTAATATGGATGCCATCCAAAAGCAAATCGTAGAGAAGTTTAATGAAGGCAACTGGGACCAGGATTCTCTAATTGTTACGCACCTTGTGGAAGCGGATACCGTTACTGTGATCATCTCTAATAGCAGTAATGGTTTGCTTGAATTAAAAGCAAAGGCCGGTGTGGGTACAGCGAATTTGAAATTAACCGATGCAACCCTTGGTCTAACCGTGGCAAGAGAACAGGGAAGCACAATGAAATTTATTTCACAAAGCGGGCTAACACCTTTGTATAGGGTAATGGGACTTCACCATCCTTTGTTTAAAGATTGGAAACTTACTCCAAAGGGTAAAGGACCCGAAAATTTAAGCGTTCAAGATTTTGACTCGAAAGAAGTGGAGGAGGACGACTAACCCGGAAACTGATCCAGCAGAAATTGGAATGAAGTATCGGAGTATTAAAGTGCCTTATCTAAACCCCACTGTTTCAAAAGAGGATTGCTAAAAACTTTACGGGTATCAACATCGAGCATTTTGTTCCTTGCACTTATCCATGCATCTGCATCTTTACCGTACATTCTTTTTATCCTGCCAAAATCCAGTTCGTTCAATTTGCCCCAATGGAATGTAAAGGGTACTTTTTCTTTTTCCAACCTTTTCCATACAGCTTTAAAAAACTTTTTGGTTGCATCTGAATTGGCCCCATCCAGTTCAAGAATACAAGTAAAATCAAAATGGGTAAATGCAAGCGTTGCCTGTGATTTTTTAATAAAGCGATAGGTAAACAAACCGGGAAAGGGACCGTCTGTTTTATTGATTTCAAACAGCAGTTCTGTAACGCGGTCTGTTTCATTAATGGGTATCCCTATTGCAGCGCTTAGAACTTTTCCATGAAGTGTGGTATTATTAAATATTTCACCCAATGTTCCCATTTTTTTTTCAAACGGTTTCAATACGGTGTCGACTAATTTATTGATTACTGTAGGGACAAGCGCCGGAACGATGTTGGTAATTCTTCCAATAAAACAGGTTGCATCATCACCGGGACCAATACCGTCATTGTTAGGAACAGGCCGAGGATAATCCTCCCTGTATGGCCGTTTATAAAACGTTGATACGAAAGCGCCGCCGGCAACATCAAAGGGGTTAATGATCACAGCAAAATGAAATGGCCGCTCATTACCACATGGTAGTGTTGCCTTACTAAAATCAAGTGTTTTCATCAGCTTTTTTAGTATACCATTGTAAGGCATTCGCCGCATATAAGTTTCAAGTAAAAAAAGATCTTCCGTTTCAACCAACACACCATGAATGATACCAAAACTTCCAAAGTTCACCAAAGCGGCATTGAATAAATCGTCATCCTGAATAAGCTCCGTGTCCAGTTTTTGTATAAAGGAAGCGGTTACAACGGGTGCTGATTTTCTTTCAAGCCAGACATGCCTTTTTGGGCCAACAATTATGTGCAGGCCTACCACATAGTCCTGCACGGCACCCACATCAATAGAAGATCCATGAGTCCCAGTTGACATGGCGCCAACGATTGTTACGCCATTACTGGCGCCAGTGGTCTTAAGTGATTTCTTTTTTTCTTGCAAGAACTTATTCAATTCCCAAACCTCATTTCCGCACTGCAAAAAAAGCACCTGATCTGGTTTCACCTTGTAATTGGAATCAATGCTGTTTGAGGAAAGGCTAAAGGTCATATTCAATTGCTTAGAATCCAGTAACCATCCATCGGTCACAGCTACTTTGGAGAAAGACCAGCCCGCTCCAACTGCTCTTACTGATTTATCCTGATCAATCGCCTGTTTGATAAAATTTTGAAAGGCAATAGTCGTGTTGTTATAATCCTTCATCAAATTGTCAGTATATTCATTTTTCATTACAAACAAATTATCAATTTGCTGTGTAAAACTTCCCGGGCGATTTGTCCATTTTTTATGTCCTGTAGCTACTGCATTTGCTGGATGTGGTTGGTCTTTTTTACGCGGCTGATCCTTGGTATAGAAACGAGCTGGGAATCCTTTCACTTCGTTGAGATCGAGTTCAAGCATAATACCATTATCCAAATAGGCTCCAAGTGTAAAGGCCTCATAGGCACTAATAGTGAATTGTGCTATCCCTTTCATAAATGATTCATAAAGGATATCTTTTTTAAAACTGTTATGCAAAAAAAGCGCAGCTTCATTTGGAAAATTAGCTACGACCATATTTGACTGATTCACTACAGATGTTAGCGAACGGCTCCGTAATTTAGAGGCATCTATTGTGACTGAAATATCAAACCATCCGCTTACTTTGCTTTTGGTTACACCTGCCTTAATCACTACTCCACTACCTTCTGGACTGCCGCCCCAGCGGTTTTTCTGGATATCTGCAGAGTTTAGAACTCTTTGCTCGGAATAAAGTCTTTCCACTTCGGCCTTAAAACCTTCACTGGGTTTAAAATAATAAAAGCCTGCAGGGTAACCTACCTGTTCGTTTAAATCCAGTTCCAGTTCAGTTCCATCTTCTGTATGTACTCCAACAGTAAATGCTTCTTCCGCATTTATTTCAAGAGTTGCCTGCCCGTTTGCAACTTTTGCAAATTCTAAATTAGGCTCGAACGAGTCATGAAGAAAGAAAGCAACATTTCCGAACAAAGGCATATAAATATCTCTAGAAGTAATAGTTAATTTTACCGGGAAAAAACCTTCTTTTTTCCTCGAAACTTTTGCAGTAAGTATTTTACCATTGTTGAGGCTTTTGCCACCCCACCGGTTTTTTTGAGGATCATCGGCAACGGTAATAATTTTTTCTTTTTCAAGCTGCTTAGCTATCTTTTTAAACTCTTTAATTAATATGCCACGCTTTGTCTGGGTGCTGCTTCCCTCTCTTGGTATTGGCGACTGGATTAAGCCGAGTGTTATTGTAGAAAGGATATTCTGCTTTGCAGTAGTAACAATATCGTTAAAAATATTCACATTCATTGAGCCCGGATGATTTTCTAATTCGCCTTCTTTCGCTTTAATTGAATCCCTCTTTACAATAAAGATCTTTAGAAAGTCGGCATTGGATATGGGAAATGCCTGTTCAATTTTCGATCTTAAAGAACTATCATAATAGTAAGTATGTTCCGGGTCTGCAAGGAATTCAATTTCGTCGTCAGTGGCATTGCTCAGTATATGTAGAGGTGCATGGGCATAACTGAAATCCTTAAAGAAAAACACTAGAAGAACCTCGATCCTTTGTAACTCCGGGGAATTAATCTTTAAGCGCAAATGTTCCCTAAACTCTTCGGGTTGAATAAGGCCATCCGGATCAATAATGAATTCTCCCCGTGCTTCAGTTTGCGGTTCATACCAGGCTCTGGCCCGTGGATTATAAATGGATAACTCAACTATATCCTTAAAAGGTCTTTCCGTTTTTAAACTCAATAGCATGAACCAAACGGAAAATCTGTCAAAAAGCAGCTCGTTTATACGTTCGTTTTCAAAATGTAATATTTCCCGGTTATCCCCCTGGTTCACAAAAGTAAGTCCCGGCGCAGCAGGTATCATTGCAAATTCGCTTGCATCTTTATCTATGATACAATAAAAATTACTAGGCGAACCAAGCATTAAGTCACCTTGGTAACTGAAACGGATAATTCTTTTCGAAATCGTTTCCAGGATGTCCGTTATTTTATTATTCGGCTGTTGGTCTGGGAGCCTGAAGGCTAGTAACACTTCTGCCAATGCTCTTTGATATCCTGGCCCCCAGGTACCATCAGCCAAAATCCCGGGCAGTCTCGCATCTTCAGATGAAAAAAAAGATCTTAAAACAATTTGCAAATGTTGATAATCCTGTTTATTGTCCTTATTCAAAAAAGCCTCAACAGCATTGTTCAGTTCATTTGTAGGATATTTATTTTCATGTAGGTATTTCACAACAATTTTCAGCATAGCAAAAGTAAATTGCTGGTCATCTGTGGGCTTTTCATACAAACCCAGGTCAGCCATTTTTTGATGTAAGGCAGGAATCAGGTCAGGTCTAATCCCTAAGGTCCAGAACCCGACTGCTTTGATAGACACTTTTTTAGTATCCCATTGCTTTTTTACATCACCCAATCTAATTGACATACGTTTATCATTATGGCGTTTGTTCAAAGCTGACCCGGATCGGGTCGCGGCCTAAAAGTAATTTTACACTTACATCACCGTCTTCTATCAGCATTCTCTCCAGCATACTTTGCTCATTAATCGTTACTGTAATGGTTTCTCCCGGTTCGATCTTACTGATTGATGCGGGGGAAACATTCTTTATACTGATGTCTGAAACCAGCATGTAAATCTCGAAGAAAATGGCAAAGTATTCGTTATTGGTGATTGCCACCGAAAATGGATAGTAAATGATTTCGTCTCCTTCAATTCTTATGCATTCATCGGTTAGAAAAAGAATATTTTCACCATCAACTTCATTTCCCTCGTGGTTCTCAAGGTTCCAATACCATCGATAGGCAACATTCAATGGTTCATGCCTCACATAGTCCGTTACAGGCAATTGAAGGTGGAACAAATAATTATAACGTGCCAGTTTGATGATTGCTGCTTCGAGTTCCTTTTCATTATCTACATGTAGTACCAGAATTTTGGAAACTGTTTCATTCAATAATTTTTCATGAAAGCTAAGCTGGTAATTTGCGCGGTTTTTCTTTACCGGCTTTATTAATAAACATGCAACTGCGGAGTGGCGGGAAAATTCCGAGAGATAGTCATCTTCGGTATAAGGCAAAGTTTGTGGCAAAGTAGCATTTTGAGGATGATCTGTAAAAAGTTCAAGGCGTCCCCATTTTGAATAACTATCGAATTCAATATTTTTAATAATATCTGTAATAAGTGATATTGCCGAAACTTCAATCGGCGCTAAATCATCATCAAATGCGATCCCATAGCTCAGTGAATCTCTTGAAGGTTTAATACGGTAAATGTTACCAGATTGTAAATTAGCAATACTACCATTAAATGCCAGGAAGTTATTTTCCCGATCAATGAATATCTCGCCACGGGCATTTGACACCGTGTTCATTTTATAATCAAAAACCTCCGTATTATGATTCAGGCTCAAAATCTTATAATCTTCTTCCACTACCTCCCATGAACCATAGCGCACATTATATACAAGGATGGGATAATCGGCCGAGGTAGATCGCCTCTTGGATAGAAAAAAACCTTGGTAATCCGTTTTGGGTATGCGCACTACAGGCCTCTCTTCCCCAACAGACGGAGGCAGTTCATCTGATCTGTGTTTTAAAATAAGAAAAAGATCCTTATAAGTGAAATTATCATTTAGTTTATTGAGTAATTCAAAAATACCTTGCATGAAAAAGGTGGAAGATTCCGGGCGCACCAATTCAGCCTGGCTTGTATTGTTAGTTGCGCCAATAAAAACATCATCTTTCTTTCCCCAATCATAATAACCTGTTTCAGTATCGAGGATGATCACTGATTGGGGATTTTTACCGGACTTTGTTATAATGTCGTTGAAATCGCTATTACTAAAAGCGGTTGTATTTATCCTACTTCTCTCAGTATCATAACAGATCAGCAGGTTTGCACCGGGTTGTCTAGCAGAATGGCCCGAAAAAAAGAAAAGAACAATATCTTCATCATTGGCTTTTTTGTACACATCCGTAAGAGTTGACATAATGGCGGCAAGTGTTGCAGCTTCATCAATCAGTATCACCTGCTCAAAGATCACTTTGTTAATAGCTTCGGTTGATGAAAAGCATGCCTGGAGCAGGCTGATCATTTTTTCAACTGAAGACTTGCTGCTTTGCAAACTTTTGATGTTTTCGTCTTTGTAGTCGTTTACCCCGATAAAAAGACCAATGATTCTCTGCACGTCGCTAATCTTCCGTTCGGTTCGTTCTGCAGCTGATTTTAATAACGGCAGGGGAATCTTTATCTCATTTTTTAATTCCCCTATATCCACAAACCTGCGGATCTCCTTTGCATATTCATAAATGGCTTCCTCATTTTTGTTTTTTAATTCTTCCTTCCTCGCTTTCCCATAATAAAAAATCCGGTAAAAAGAGTTTAGGTCCTTTTTGTCATTACTGAAATTTACATTCCTATCGTATTGTAATCCGACCTTGTCCAACTGGAGGCTCAGCCACAGCTGAGCTTTCTCATTCTTGATTTTAGAATTACCTTCAAATGTCCTTGCTATTTCTGTGGCCAGTTGCTTAGGGTCGAGCCATGCCATGACCGCCCAATCATTCAACTGGCGGAATGCTGCTCCATCATATTTATTTTCCGGCACCTTACGGGTCAGGTACTCTCTAAGAAACTGGGCCAAATCTGTTAGCCTGGTTTTTCCTTCTTTTCTTATCCCGTAGATCTCAAACCATTTTCCATCTTTTAACAGCATCAGGAGAAAGCTTCTTATTTCAGGATAAACTTCGTATCGTTTAAAGCCTGCTTCGCGGCATAAGGGAGAAAGTAAAAAATCAGAAACAGCAATTGGCTGCACCTGGGCCGGAACATTTTTTTCATTGAAATAATAGTTTTTAAAATTTATCCAGATTAGGTTGGCGAGGTCAGGAGAAAGCATCAATGGGAATGATGCATGGCAGGCATATACCAAGTGGCCGAGTCCATAGTGTCTACCTAGGTTTCCCTGGCAAAACCGGCGATAAAATGCATCCAGTCTAAATTTCGAATCCTCACTGAGTTCCTTAAATTCTGATTGAAGAGAAAGCATGGTGTCTTAATTATTAATGGCGATTTTACCTTTCAGAACATTCACGGCCTGTTCAATCCCGATACTATTGGCTTCAAGCATCGACACTTGAGGGAACGCTTTGGAAATCTTTTCTGCAGGCGTATTTGACCACCTATGCTTTGGTGCAGGATTGAGCCATGCTGTATAGCCCGTTTTCCTCAAAAGGTATCGAAGAAACTCAATTGTTTCTTGTTCACGGATAAGAGAGGCTTCCTTCCTGGTTCCTCTGATAGCGCCTGCATCTCCATAAACAAGGCTGACAATATTTTTTTTACTGAATTTTCTGAAAAGCGATGAGAGCTTGAAAGTCTCAGTTTCCTCCTCATTCATCAGGGAATAGTCAGGATTATGTGCACTCCCTGCTTGTGCTGGAATTTCTTCGAAATAATAGGGAATAATATCAAGGTGTGTTCCGCTTTGCAACGCGCTTTCAGCAAGCTCTTTTCCAAATGATTCTGCAGCTACCATATTACTACCCCGGTCAATAAAAATAAAGAGTGATAAAAGGTTCCTGGATTTTTTTTGATATTGGAATTCGGTGAATAGTCCCGTTCTTGCAATCTGATCGATAGTGCTTACTATATCCAGGTCACTATATTGGTTTATATCCTGCAGGTTCTTAAGGCTTCTCCAATTTTGTCGTAGGTTGCGATTTGAAACCGGGAAATATTCAGTCCCAAAGAAAAAAGTTTTCTTTGGATCGGTCGGAACAGTCAAGGCATCGTGTCGGAATTTTTGACCCCCTGAGTCCTTTGCACCTTTTTCATCACTTAATGAAAGGTTGATCTCACCCTCAGGCTCTACTGTCTCATCCTCCGTAATATCTTTCTTTTTTTCTTTTGATTCCGATGTTAATTTAATTTCTTGCTCTTTTCTTTGTTTATTTATTTCATCGGTGTCGACACGCAGACCACTCGGTGAATGATCCGGACGGGTAACAGGCGGCTGTGGAGCCATCTCCCATTTTTTTACTTTTTGTAAAACAGAGTATTGCTCACTGATATATTTTTCAATTTCATTTCTCCAGCTAACTAGAATACTTCTGAATATTTCCTGTTCTGACTTATTTTTCACGATTAGGGTTTCGCAGGCAAATGCAAAATCGTCAAAATTATCCAGTCGGAATCCTTTGCTCATGTATTCTTCCAATATGAGATATTCCCCAATGCCAGCAGCCACTAACCGATTTTCATTTCGTAGTGCGGTGAATAGGTTATATAATATGGAAGCTTTCACTAAATTGTTTCCGGTGTCTTGGCCGCTTTTTTTACATATTCCTTATACTTTTCAATAGCGTTATTCAGCACAGTTGCTGATTTGGTCATATCGGTAAACATTATCCTTGTGGCATCGTCTTTGGCAAGAGCGGCACTATATTCGTTTACGAAATTCGAAACAGAGTCATTACTTTCTATATCAAAAAGTTTTTCCTTTTTCTTATAATAATGATTAATGATCCTGATCCAATCCAAGAGTTCACTGGTAGTAATATTCTTTGATGCTGTTCCTTCTGTTTCTATGGCAAATCGAAGTCCTGAGAACAACCTGCTTGCAGATAGCAATTCCTCTCCTGCCACTCCCCCGAAATTCCTGGAATCCACAATGTCAAAAAGCTGCTCTGGTGTAGGAAAATCAATATAAAAGAATAAGCACCTACGCAAAAAAGCCGGTGGCAGGCGCTTTTCATCATTGCTGGTGATAATGATCAGTGGCTTTTTATTTTGATTTGCAATGATCTTTACAGTTTTATGATCTTCATTCTTTGCTTCCTTAATAGTAAATTCCATTTTATCGAGTTCGAGCAACAGATCGTTTGGGAAGTCAATATCTGCCTTATCAATTTCATCAATGAGTAACACAGGCGAAGGCAGTGTCGGATCCATTGACCTGGTCAGTTGAAATATCTTTCCTAAAGGGCCCAGTTCAATATAATCACCCTCGTTTTCATTTTTCTTAAGAACAATTTTTGTTGATCTTCTTACCAACGGATCCGTAATATTGGCTTCCTGCAGACGTTCCAAATGATTGATCTGATATAAACCTTCCTGAGCCTTGCTATTAGACTTGACATGCCACTCAAAATAGTACTTCCTGAAATCGCCTGTGTGTTCAAAAAGTTCATATGCAATGGCTTCCGCTAACTTGCTTTTGCCACATCCGGGTTCTCCTTTTACCAGTAACGGTCTCCCTAAAACTTGTGCGAATTGCACCGCCTGAATGAGCTTGTCTGACGGAATATAGGGATCAGGGCGAACCAGTTTTTTTTCTTTTGTCTTTTCCAGAGCCATACTTTTATTGATAACTTTTGCTGTTTTTTTCAGCAACTTATTTCCTTTGTAAAAAACTATTTCACTATTCATCATATCCGTTTATTGGTTTAATTTCATTTTTAGTAAGCAAGCTCTCGGCCAGAGAAGGACAACACGCTTCGTCGCAAATTCTTTGGATAACTTTAGCTGGGGTTGATTCCTGGAAGTCTTTATATATGACTTCATATATTTTTTTCCTAAGAAAGGCTTCCACGTAAGTCTTTCGCGGATGATCGCGAACTAATATTCCCTGCTCTCTAAACCACTCAGGAATGTTCTTCGGTTTTACAAGAATTTTGTCTGTGATGAGCATTGACTCAAACTTTTCATCCTGGGTCATTGGAAGAGCCTTGTAATCTGTAGTGATTATGTCAAGTACAACCAGGATCAGCCGGTAATCGTTATTCCTGCGGAATTGAACGGCCTTTCGAATGATCCGAATCAGTGCGCTAACAAACTCGAAATTTTCGCCCCCCCTAGTTTCTTCATTTATTAAAATGCCAATATTATAATTCTGCATATCAACTTTTGATGCAATTTCCCTGATCAGTATTTCTTCATTGTCAGATTTTGTTTTCATTGATAGATAAAAAAAGTTGAATATCTTTTCCTTTAAATCTTTGGAATGATCCAAGAAAATCTCATCAATTATTTTCCATGGTTTTGGATACCCCGGAAAAGGGGAGTCAACCAATGACGATCTCATCATTAGGGGTAAGCAGCTTTCTCTATTATTACTGAAGATCAATACCGAATCCGATTTCTTGTTATCTATACCATACAGCAGGGTTTTCTCGTTGGAAAAATTGATGAAGGAAATACCATCTTCCAGGGTTTTTACAATAGCATCAGATGCATTTCTTTGTTTTCTTTCCTCAGTACAAGTGAAATTGAAACTGCCGGTATTGTTAGGTATGATTTCTAATTTTTCTCGAAACGGCCGCTGGTTTGCGAGATTCTTAATTTCACTAAGATCATAAAAGAGCCTTTCTGCTGATAATTCATTATAATTATTTTTATTCAGCATATCAATCAGCTCGCCAGTAAAAAGGCTATGTTCTTCTCCGGCATAAGATCGCCTGTTACTAGCACTGGAGCAATAAGCCCAAACGGAGGCCTCCTCTTTTTGATCATAACCTGTTATATTCCGGCCAATCTCATAAAGATTGGTCCTGCTAAGTCCTTCGGCAGAATAACAAGAATCAATTACCAATATTAAATGTTGGAACCTAATGTTTCCAAGACTGGAAATAAGGCCATTATTAAAACTAAATAACTCGTTTGGGTCCGGCTGATCGTCCAAATCCCTCCTGTAATCATATGGCACCCAATGGAAGAACTTCAGTGCTTCAAACTTCGTTGCCGATAAACCATGGCCTGAATAGTAAATGATTAAATTATGGCGTGTACAATTTTTTGCTACTTTAAAATCCTCATGATAACTCAGATTCCTGAACAACCTTTCGATATTTTCGAGGGTGGCCTCTTCATTTAAAAGATGAGTATCCTTTTCTTGTAGGTCGGCTTTACCTGCATTTTCTTTTTCACTGAAATATGTATATTTCAACGATTCAAATCCATAATCTTTTAATGCGGCTATCAATTTGTTGCTATCGTTCTCACAGCATGGGGATAACTGATCAATGTTTTTATTTTTATATTTACCAATACCAATTGTTATGATATAATTCTTTTTCATTTTTCAAACTTGCTATTGATATTAACAAATATAAATATACAAGAAAATTTTATAAACCAGATCGAGAGAACATTTCATTACGCCTGCACCTACTAGATAGCAAAAAAACCACACATTGTACTATATTTTGCCTTCTTAAAATAGCTTCGAATAATGTGCTACCATAGTTTAAATAGGTAAATTGAACCTTCAATTTTAATTTACCGACGATGAAGTTGTTTTTACTTATCATAATAAGATCAATTTTGTTACAGATAGCGTAAAGCGAAATCCGCTGAATACTCACCTTGCTTATTTAAAGATATAGGGTAACAGGTTTAAGTATTCCGTTCGAATCCCTAACTATTTTACGACTTAGGAATTGGTAGATCTTGAGAAAAAATATTAATCACTTGGTAACACGTGTAAATTTTGATGATTAGCTTTATTCTATTAAAAGCCTGATCCCATCCCTGTCAAAGGTGTGGATGAAGTATGAAATAAAATAAATCATATCAAATACACTAAAATAAAAGGTGAACGATTCGGGAGTTAATAAAATTTTGTCATTTGTAACCCAATAGGGGAGCGGTTTCCAATATAAAGTACTGTTCCCTGCAGCTCCACTAAAATCAATACCAAATTATGATAAAGGCCTGCAAACACTATGTTTGCGGACTTTTTTCGTTTGGGGAACATACACAAAACGTACAGGAAATCACAAAATTCTGGTGAGTGATTCGGTGAGTAAGATCAATGTTCCAACATTACTCACCAGAAATGGTCTAAGTCGCTGTATTTCAATATATTCACTGAATGAACATCTTGTTTTGCGTTTACTGCATTGCTAATTTTGTTTCACCCAAAAATGATTAAAAATCATGAAGACAAATTTCAGCATGCTTTTTTACCTGAAAAAGCAAAAAAACTACACATCAGGTTTAGCGCCCGTTTATCAAAGAATAACCTTAGATGGCAGGCGGGCAGAGATCACAACGAACAGGGAGTGTGATCCATCGAAATGGAATAACCATGCTGGCAGGGCCATTGGTACAAAAGAGGAAATAAAAAGCTTAAATGCCTTCCTTGATAATCTCCAGGTTAAAACTTACGAAGCCCATAGGTATCTGTACGAAAATGACAAAGAGATTACATCAGAAACAATAAAGAACTGGATGTTGGGAAAATCCGAGAAAGCTTATATGCTAATCGAAATTTTCAAAGAACATAATAGCAGGGTAGAAAGAAAGCCTGGTTGGGAAAGAATTTGCCCCGCTGACCCTTAAACGATATCAGACCTCGTTGCAACATACCCAATCATTCTTATCTTATAAATATGGTGTAGCTGATATTGACATCAGGAAGGTCAATCCTGAATTTATAGCTGAGTATGACTTTTATTAAAGGGGCATTCGAAAGTGTAATAATAATTCCACTCTCAAGTATATTAAGAATTTTGATAAGATTATCCGTATCTGTCTTTCAAATGGCTGGATCCTATGGGATCCATTTTTAAATTAAAAAGGGAAAATCAAACCGGTAAATCGTGTCTTTATTACTCAAAAGGAACTTCAGACTTTAGCTGTGTAACCTAAATTTTAAAATTTTGTGCAATTCTGGTGTACCCTTCGGTCTTAAAAAAGCCAGACCTTAAGAATGTTGGTTGTTTTGTCCTGCTGAGGTTTGCTTAGGGATTAGTGGAGGATGATAAAGGCTCGGGCATACATCGAAGGGTTTATTAATAATATATACCCCCGATATTCAGGATTCCGCTTTGCATTAATCCGCATGTTTTTAATCAGCGAAACCTTCCACACTCAATATACCAACAGACATTTTTTTCCCTTTCAGCGTAATCATCCCCATGTTTTCTGTTTTGAAGTGTTCATTCATTTTACTTATTTCGAAAAAATAGTTAGATACCAAAAACTTTTTCTTATACTCGTTACACAAGCTTTGCATTCTAGCAGCCGTATTCAACGTGTCACCATGATAAGCAATATCTCTTTTGATTTCCCCAATTTCTACCGCTGTTACTTTTCCCATATGAAGACCGGCTTTAAAATGAGGAAGAAAGCCATATTGCATTATATAATATTGTTTTCTGGCAAGAAATTGTTTTTCACAGGCAAAGAAAAACCTGATGCAGGCAAAGTTTTTTAAACCATCGTTTACTACCCATGTTACAACAATTTCATCGCCCACATATTGGTAAACCGCAGCGTTGTATTGCCGTAGCAACTGGTTTATGTCCATAAAACTGTCCCTTATAAATGAGCTGTAGTTTAAATGCCCTAAGACTTCTGCTATCGACGTAGAAGACTTCAGATCCAAAAACATAAAAATTCTTTCCTCTTCCTGCGGATTTCTATATTTCCCTAATAGCAAAGGAAGCAATACCCCAGGACCATACTTTTTATTTACTTGGTTAATGAAATTGACTACAAGGGTCATAAAGAAATAATAAATCATCAATATTATGAATACATATTCCCATGATTTATTAGTTACGGTAAAAACAGTTCCATAAGGAGAGGAAGAAATGAGCAGGTCAAATAAAATAAATCTTATCAGTACAAAAAGCAGTATAAGAATACTTAGCGAGATAACTGTCTTTAATAAAATTATTCTTCCCAGCGGTTTTTTTCTAAATATTCTTTTATCAAGAATATAATCTGTTGAGCCAAGAATTATTCCATACAATACACCTAATATAATTGCGACCATGATAAAAGGTGTAAAGCTGGTTGGCCCTGACAAATTAAACGCATGACTGATTGACAAGGCCTGCAGGTGCAGAATAACACCCAGCAAAAGATTGGCAATTACCCAAAAGTTTACCTGGATGCTTACATAACTAAAAACCGGAAACCTTGTGGAAAATCTTTGCGCAAGGGCAGTATAATCAAAATGTTTGGACATGTATGCAAATATATGATGGCGTTTATAATAATTATACCCGATTGTTATAGCTCCTTAAGTTGCATAGAAAAAGCGACGGCTACCGAGCCCATAGGAAGGCTAATTGAAAATAATATACCTGTTTAAACCCTGTTGTCAAATAGGCCTTCCTTAAAAAAAATTTTGCGAAAAAGCCGGATCAATTTTATAAACCCGGTGCATGGGCTGCTGGTGAGAAGGAGCTGAGGAACGGATAGATGTAAATTAGTTCATCATTCACCCTTTCTTTTACTTTTAATATTGTCAGAATTTAATGCTTCATGATAGATCTCGTCATCATAAAAATCCCAACCATTAAACACTAAATCAGCTGAATCACATAGTTGAACCACTTCCTGAAGTTTAAGCCTAAAGTCGCTTTTTTTTTTCTTTAAAATGGGTCTCTTTGTTACGGAAACCTTTGACTTATTATCAGTGATATTTGGTCCAATAGTCAATTCGCAAGGATCTTCCATTTTCACTTTATTGTAGTAAAACATAAACTTATTAGTCTTATTATAATAGACGGTAATTTATTTGTTAAGATTGAAATCAAACAGCCCCATTCGGGTTTTTACTGATTAAATAAATTCTTCACTATTAAATTAAATTCATTTTATGAATTACCATGTATCAATTGTTCAATCGATCTTTTAGCTGCCGGGTAGGCACCAAACTTTCCTTTGCATAACTTTTTCCTTTTGGAATCTACTTATTCAACTAATTGAAAAAAGGAAACCTTATTTCATTTTTTGCTTATGCCACTACAACTTTATCGACTCTAATCTAATGTAAAAGGAGGGAGGTCTTGTTTCTGGGAAAAAGCGTTTTTTACTTATTCCCTCTTCAGATAAGCTAACCTGTGCGCACATGCGACCTCTTGCCTTATTGCACCACCACGCTTTTGCTCTGTACAGTATGTGCGCTAAAATAGCCCAATGCGTCGTTGCTGATATTGGTGACAGGGTTACCGGGTGTTGCGTTGTTGCTGCTGCCCGTGCCACCCTGGTTCAGGCTGTACCAGTATTTATATACAGCGGCATCTATACATTGCATCTCTACCCGCACTACATCTCCGGTTTTTAATTCGTCAACGTCATCCTCGTCATCGTTGTTAAAGCTTCTTAAAGTAGTGGTAGTCAGCTTACCATCTGTAAAATCATCATTTGTAATAAAAATGGTGCTGTTTGGCTTACCGTTTTTGTACTGGATAAAATTATAGGAATTTCCCTTACCAGGGGGATCTTGAAATACTGCGTTCGACAGGTTTACAGGATCACCAAATCCTGAAGTTTCTTCAACATAAAGGCTATCGAAGTTTATTTGCAGCGGCATTTGTGATGTGGAAGTAAACAACTGCCCGTTTATGCTGACCGATAGGGTGTAGGTGTGGGCAACCGTGCCGGTGATCGCATTGGTTTCGTAAACCCCGGGGCTTGTTTCCGGAAGTGTAACGGGCGTACCATTATTATCTTTAATAGTTACTACAGCGCCGCTGATTGCCGGGTACACACTTGCATCGCTAAAGTTGACCGTTTGCGAAATTTTCACTTTGCAGCCAGCCTGATTAATAACAGTACCGTCAATTACATATTTTTTACCCACGTTGTTGAGGTCAACATCAATCACTTTTTCACAGGAACAGAGAAGTATTATGCCTACCAAAGGCACGGCAAAGGCGAAGCTTTGGCCTAAGCCGCCGGAAGTTATTTTTTTTATTTTTATTGCCGGATAACGAACAAAATGTACAAGAGTACGCCCCAGGCGCAAGGATGTATAATAGAAATGCTGCAGTTGGATACATAAAAGAAACCATACACATTTAGCGGAAACTAACAATTTGTGTATGTTGGCAGTAGCTTTATTGGCCGTATTGAATGATGACATACTTTAAAATTTGAAGTTGTAAGAAATAGATGGAATGAATTTGAACAGGGCGGTTTGTACAGCTTCTGTTTTTGTAGGGTCGTCTTTGTTATCGCGGAACGTGATGGTGTAAGCGTTTTCTCTGCCATACGCATTGTATAAACTGAAAGCCAATTCTGAAGAAAAGTTCTTTCTTACTTTCAGTATTTTGGTAGCGCCAAGATCAAGCCGGTGATAGTTGGGCATGCGATAGCCGTTTCTTTCGGTGTAGTAGTAATAAGTGGCATTGTTAATGCCGTATTTGCCGCTGGGGAAAGAGATGGCATCGCCTGTAGAATAAATCCAGTTGGCAGACAGCGTCCATTTTTTATTGAGCTGATAAGTGGTTACAAGGGCAAGGTCGTGGGTCCTGTCTTGCCGGGCGTTGTACCAGTTGC
>JACMKX010000026.1 GCA_014379905.1 Ferruginibacter sp.
AATACCATGCAGGCATTAACCAACAGAGTGAAACCAGTGAGCCGTAAGCCGATGAGCTTTATGGAGCGGTTATATTTACCCGCCATTTTAAAAGGGATGGTCATCACTTTTGGACACATGTTTAAAAAGAAGCCTACTATTAATTACCCCGAAAAGACCCGTCCCTTTAGCCCGGTGTTCAGGGGTATGCATGTATTAAACAGGGATGAAGAAGGGCGTGAAAACTGTACTGCCTGCGGGTTGTGTGCCGTGGCCTGTCCAGCAGAAGCCATTACCATGGAGGCAGCAGAAAGACAAATAGGGGAAGAAAATTTATACAGGGAAGAAAAATATGCGGCCAAATACGAGATTAATATGCTGCGTTGTATCTTTTGCGGGTTGTGTGAAGAAGCCTGCCCGAAAGATGCTATATACCTGAGTGAAACATTTACACCTGCAGATTACCAGCGCAAGCAGTTTATTTATGGGAAGCCAGATCTGCTCATCCCTAACGCCAAAGAAGATCCGGACGGGTATAAAAAAGCATTGGGTAACAAGACAAAAAAAGCAACGGTTTAATTTTAATCGCAACATGAATATTATTACGCTCATATTTATTTTATTATCAGCAATGGCTGTAGGCAGTGCCGTTATGATGTTGCTAAGCAAGAATCCTGTAAAAAGTATTCTTTGGCTTATTGTTGTGTTCTTTGCAATTTCCGGCCACTATATTATGCTGAATGCACAATTTTTAGCGGTGGTTAACATTATTGTTTATGCAGGAGCCATCATGGTATTATTTTTATTTGTGGTGATGCTGATGAACCTTAACAGTACGGAAGAACCTGCAAGGAATATGCGCCTGCAAATGGTGGGCATAATATCAGGAGGTTCCTTGCTGCTGATTCTGTTATCATCACTAATGAAAACAAATAAAGAGCAGCTGGTATTAATGAGAGTAGGAGACGCTGGCCTGATTAAAAACCTGGGAAATGTATTATTTACCAACTATGTTCTGCCATTCGAAATTGCGAGCGTATTATTTTTAAGTGCAATGATTGGAGCGGTAGTAATTGGTAAGAAAAATTAAAGCTAGATATGAAAAAGACCATTCAACTATTTTATTTATTGCTTGTTTTAACGATCGTTTCATTAAGTGCATCGGCACAAATAAAGATCGGTGATCTAAATGTTGATCTCGATCAGTTATTGGGCAAAGTGAAAGTGCTGAAAGTGCAGAAAGGATTTAGTCCTAAATTCTTTTTAGGTGATCTGCAACTAAATAAAGTGGGCATATTGGGCGAAAAATTAAAAGGAGTGGAAGTGCTGGGGCAGGTATTCAATAAAAAAAATATCGACCAGGTAACCAAATTATATAAGACCTACAAAACCGGGTTAATCGTTTTTAAAGTATTAGGTGCTGCGGGTACAGCCGTGGCTGCTTACAGTACAGTAAGAGGAATTGCAGGTAGTGATAAATTTGATGACGGTACCGTAAAAAAAATGTTGTACCCAGCATTGGCTAGTCTTGCAACTGGTGTAATAACAAAAGTATTGACCAAAAAAGCTTCTTACAAAGCGGTTGATATTTTCAATGGCATTGTAAAGAAGAAAGTTCAGGATATATTTTCAATTCAACCCGCATCGTCCAATTTGGGCGTTGGTCTTTATGTGAAATTGTAGTTATGGATATAAAAGCCTATATAGCTTTATCGCTTACATTATTTTCTATCGGCATCATAGGGGTGTTAACGCGCCGCAATGCCATATTGGTATTTATGTGTGTTGAATTAATGCTAAATGCAGTAAACCTGTTATTGGTAGCATTCTCTAAAATGCATGCTGCCAGTGGCATAGCTAAAGCATCTGTGCATTATGCAAGCGATGCACAAATTTTTGTATTTTTTATAATGGTAGTAGCTGCAGCTGAAGTTGCTGTAGGACTTGCTATTATTGTTATGTTATATAGAAATACACATTCGGTAGATATAAATTTTTTAAACAGATTAAAGAATTGACCAGGAACAACCCACCACAGGCCACCGATAAAACGGTGTAGCGGTGGTCGGTTGTCCCTGGTCGGTCGTCGTCTAACATTTATGAGCAATATTTTAGAACTGGCATGGTTGATTCCTTTACTGCCACTGATCGGTTTTTTGATCAATGGTTTAGGCAGAAAAATTTTGTCTAAAGGATGGGTGAGCATGGTTGGTTGTGGGGTGATCCTTGCTTCCTTTATTTTGAGTGTGATGGTATTTATGCAAACCAAAAACGGGATTGTATTAAACACCAGCTATTTTGATTTTATTAATGTTACTTCCTTTAAAATTGGTTTCGAATTTAAGATAGACCAGTTATCTTCTTTATTCCTGCTCATCATTACGGGAGTGGGATTTTTAATTCATGTATATTCTACGGCTTATATGCATGATGAAGATAATAAGGATTTCGCTAAATATTTTTCTTACCTCAACCTGTTTGTGTTCTCTATGTTGTTGCTTGTTTTGGGTGGCAATTTTGTGATCATGTTCATTGGCTGGGAAGGTGTAGGTCTCTGCTCTTACCTGCTGATTGGGTATTGGTTTAAAAACAAGGGATATACCAGTGCAGCCAATAAGGCTTTTATCATGAACCGCATTGGTGATCTTGGATTTTTGCTGGCCACATTCTGGATCATTAAACTGGTTGGTTCTGTAAATTTTGATGTGGTATTTTCCCGTGAGGGCCTTTCTGCCATAACGAATGCACCTTATGCCGTTACCGGCATCACGCTCCTTCTTTTTATAGGCGCTACAGGTAAGAGTGCACAAATTCCGCTGTATACATGGCTACCGGATGCGATGGCGGGTCCAACACCGGTGAGTGCATTGATACATGCTGCTACGATGGTTACGGCTGGTATTTATATGATCGCCAGGAGCAATGTATTATTTTCCCTTGCAGGGCACACACAAACCCTCATCACGGTTGTTGGTTTGGCCACTGCTTTATTGGCGGCTTCTATCGCCATCAAACAAAATGATATTAAAAAAGTACTGGCTTATTCAACAGTGAGCCAGTTAGGTTTTATGTTTATAGCCCTGGGTACAGGCAATTATATTGCGGCTGTTTTCCATGTGCTTACTCATGCATTTTTTAAAGCATTGATGTTCCTGGGCAGTGGTAGTGTGATACATGCAATGGGTGGCGAACAGGATATCCGTAAAATGGGCGGACTTCACCCCCACATGAAAATTACCAGCATCACCTTTTTAATCGGTTGCCTTGCCATTGCAGGTATTCCGGGTTTATCGGGTTTCTTTAGTAAAGATGAAATTTTAGCTGGCGCATACAGTGTTCATGGTTATGGAAAAGTATTATATGGTATCACTTTGTTTGCAGCGTTACTTACAGCATTTTACATGTTTCGTTTGTACTTTATTACGTTCACCGGAAAATTCAGAGGTACACAGGATCAGGAACATCATTTACATGAAAGCCCCGCAGCCATGACCATTCCATTGGTAGTGCTAGCCATACTGAGTATTATTGGTGGTTTTGTAGGCGTACCCGAAGCCCTGGGCGGGCATCATGAACTGGCTGCATTTTTATCGCCCGTTGTAAAAGCGGCAGAACATCAACTGGATCATAACACAGAATATATATTGATGGGTTTATCCACCATGCTGGTGATTGTATCTATTTTATTTGCCTGGAGCAAATTTAAAAATTACAAAGGCGAAGGCGAAGCAACAGGGTTTGGAAAAGTGTTGCAAAACAAATGGTATGTCGATGAATTGTACCAATCTGTAATCATACATCCATTAAAATCTTTATCTGCCTTTTTTAATAATGTATTGGAGAAAAAAGGAATTGATGGTTTTGTAAATAGCGTAGGCAAAGCCGTGCATTACAGTAGCAGGCAGTTGCGCTTATTACAAAGTGGCCAGGTTGGCTTATATGTTTTACTGATGGTGATCGGTATGCTGGCCTTATTTATCATACAATTGTTTGTGTAAAAAAATATTATAGTGGGTACTTTTATTACGTTTCCTGAATTATTAATGTGGTTGCCCTTGCTGGCAGGCATTGTGTGTTTCTTTTTTAAGAAAGGACCAGCTGTTAAATCATTTGCTACTGCGGCATCCCTGGTTGTGCTGGCAGTATCAGTTACCAGTTTGTTTTATGCCGATGCCCAGTTTAAATCCTACAACCAGGTAAATTATGTATGGATGAAGCAGATCGGTAACAGTTTATATCTTGGCCTGGATAGCACTGGCCGCTTACTCACACTGCTTACTGCCATCGCCTTCCCTGTTATATTTATTGCTACGCAAAAAAATAATTATAAAAACCCTGGTTCATTTTACGGATTGATGTTGCTGGCACAGGCAGGACTAATGGGCGTATTTGTATCCATGGATGCGTTGGTGTTTTATTTCTTCTGGGAACTGGCGTTGATCCCTGTTTATTTTCTTTGCAGTAAATGGGGGGGTGAAAAAAGGATCCAGTCTACTTTTAAGTTTTTCGTTTACACCTTCGCAGGTTCGTTGCTTATGCTGGCCGGCATATTATATGTGTACATGCATACGCCTGCCAGAGCTTATGATGGCGGGATAGCAGCTCACTCGTTTGCCTTGCAGTCTTTCGTGAATTCTTCGCTCACGGCACCTGAACAAAACTGGGTATTTTGGTTGTTTTTTGTGGCTTTTGCTATTAAAATGCCTGTGTTTCCTTTTCATACCTGGCAGCCGGATACATATGATCAATCGCCTACTTCTGTAACAATGGTATTGAGTGGCGTTATGGTTAAAATGGGACTCTTTGGTGTGATTCGCTGGCTCCTTCCCGTTTTGCCGGAAGCCTCTGCACATTTTGCAAACATTGTTATTATACTTTGTATTATCGGTATTTTGTACGCAAGCTGCATCGCGATGGTGCAGGATAATATTAAAAAACTGGTTGCCTATTCTTCTATTGCACACATTGGCCTCATGTGCGCCGCCTTATTTAGTTTTAATGAACTCAGTACACAAGGAGCACTCATACAATTATTCAGCCATGGCATCAATATTATTGGGATGTGGATAGTAGTGGATATTTTAGAAAGACAAACAGGTGTAAAAAATATTTCACAATTGGGTGGTGTGGCTCAGAAGGCACCGGTACTAACTATATTTCTTGTTATTATAGCACTTGCCAATATAGCACTGCCCTTAACCAATGCTTTTGTTGGAGAGTTTATGATGTTTGGCGGACTATTTAGCGTGAATCCTTTGTATGCCCTGGCTGCCGGAATAAGTATAATATTGGCTGCAGTGTACACATTAAAAATGATCCAAAAAGCATTTTATGGTGAAGTAGTCCCGGCTACGTCAGCAATAAAAGATATTTCATTTGGGGAAAAAGCCGCTTTATTTGGTTTAGTGGCCTTCATATTTTTATTTGGTGTAATGCCACAACCAATGATTGATTTCACAAAAGATGCATTAAAAAATATTTTAGCTGTAGTGCAATAATAAACAGCCGGAAAAGAAAATTATCAGGGACTAATTATGAATGCAATTATATTTTCTGCTACCTGGGGTATAGTAATGATGTTTAGTGGTGTGTTTGCAAAAAGCAAATCAACACCCAGGTGGCTTGCCATTGCAGGAATAGTGTTGCTATTCATTGTAAATGCTATAGAATTAAACAACGGGCAGCCCATATTTTTTATTGATGCAAAAGATATGGTAAGGATAAATAGTTTTAACCTCACCTTTCTTGCTGTAGTTTTTGGTTGCACTTTGCTCTATTTTTTGTTGTGCGGAAAAGATGTAGAAAAAGTAGGAGAGCATGTAGGCGAATATTTTGCACTCATATTCTTCGTGCTATGCGGGGTAACTCTGGTAGCCACCTATAATACTTTATTGTTGCTGTTTATAGGAATTGAAATATTATCCATTCCATTGTATATATTGACAGGCAGCGATAAAAGAAATTTAAAAAGTAATGAAGCTGCGCTTAAGTACTTTTTAATGGGTGCATTTTCTACAGGTATTATGCTGATGGGTATTGCTTTTATTTATGGGGCTAATCCTAATGCCTCTTTTTTTATTAACAATATTGATCTTGGAACAGGCCAGCTATCGGTTATGATGGCATCGGGGCTGGTGTTTTTGCTGATATCTCTTTCCTTTAAAGTCTCAGCTGCACCTTTTCATTTCTGGACTCCCGACGTATATGATGGTGCACCCACTGTCTTTACTTCTTTTATGGCTACCATTGTAAAAGTAGCCGCCTTCTTTGCATTTATACGCCTCTTTGAAAATGCGTTTGGAAAAGTTCATGCGCAATGGCAAACACTCATCGTTGTTATTACGGTAGCCACTTTACTTATAGGAAACATAACGGCAGTATTTCAGCAAAGTGTAAAAAGAATGCTGGCTTATTCCAGTATCGCGCAGGCTGGTTTCATGTTGCTGGCGTTGTTTGCTTTGAACGACCGGGCAAAAGAAGGCCTTGTTTTATATTCCGCCGCCTATAGCCTGGCAACTATAGGTATTTTTGCTATACTTATTAAAATGAGTGATTATACAGTAGAAGGATTTAACGGCCTGGGGAAATCACAGCCGGTACTTGGTTTAACAGCCACTATCTTTCTTTTATCACTCACGGGTATACCCCTTACGGCAGGCTTTCAAAGCAAATTTTATATGTTGCTGGCTGCTGTAGAAAATGGACATCATTTTTGGATCGTAATCGCCGCAGTACTGTTTGCAGCTATCAGTGCTTATTATTATTTCCGGGTGCTTCAGGCCATCTGGTTTAAACCTGTAAAAGAAAATGTGATTGCTGCAGCTGACCTTACAAAAGGGTTTAAAATTTTGCTCATACTCACAGCAATATTCATCATCGTATTAGGCATATATCCTGAAATACTGATTCAATGGCTTTATCACTAAAAAGGCCACTTATAAAAATTGTGTGCTGCTATCTCCATTGCTTCTTAACTTTAGGCACATAAAGTAATTGATGACAAACAAAGATTCATTAGCCCTCTCCTGGAAAAATGTGCGGGGAAACAGGTTGCGTACTGCCATTACGGTAATAATAATGGCACTGGGCATATTTGCGCTTATCCTCATTATCACTGCAATTAAAGCTGCAAGTAATAGCCTTACAAGTAGCCTTTCAACCATGGGTGCCAATGCTTTCAGCATTCGCTATAAAGAAAGAAATATACGTTTTGGAGGAGATGGAGGTGGGGGCGCCACCAAAACAAAAAAGAACAATCGGCAGCGTAAGTCAACAACCGGAATGCCTATTAGTTATGATGAAGCACGCATTTTCAAAGAACAATATAATTTCCCTGCAGCCAAAGTAGGTATTGCCATGAGAGGCGCAGCCGGTATTGTTGTAAATAATGCCCGCAGGAAAACCAATCCCGAAATCACCAGTTTTGGGGGAGATGAAAATTATCTTGAATTAAATGGCTATGGCCTGCAATATGGAAGAAATTTTACGCCTTCAGAAGTGGAGTCGGGTACCAATGTATGCATGCTTGGCCAGGCAGTAGCTACCCGTTTGTTTCCTGATAATACACAAAAAGCAATTGATGCAGTGGTAAGTATTGATCATATTCCTTACAAAGTTATTGCCGTGCTGGAAGATAAAGGTTCAAGTGCTTTTTTTAATACCAGTAAAGTGGTCATACTTCCTCTTACGAGTGTGCGCAGAATGTACGCCACTGCAGGTACCACTTATACCATAGCAGTAATGGTTGGAGATCTTAAACTGATGGATATGGCTACAGGTGAGGCCAGTGGCACTTTCCGACCTATAAGGAAACTGGATGTAAAAGATGCCGATAATTTTTATATAGATAAAAGCGACAGTGTAGCTGAATCATTGTTGAAAAACTTAAGTTTCCTGGAAATAGGAACAATCGTTATCGCTTTTATAACACTCATTGGGTCTGCCATTGGCCTCATGAATATTATGCTGGTGGCGGTAAGCGAGCGTACCAAAGAGATCGGGTTGGCCAAAGCGCTGGGTTGTACAGCAAAGGATATCAGGGCACAATTTTTATATGAGTCAGTTTTTATTAGTCTTATGGGAGCAGCGGCAGGAATAGTGGCAGGGATATTGGTAGGAAATCTGGTAGCCCTATTATTAAATACTGCATTTGTTGTTCCCTGGGGTTGGGTAATAGCGGCTATTGTGGTTTGTACGGTGGTTGGTTTGGCAGCTGGAATTTATCCCGCTTACAAAGCAGCGAAACTAGACCCCATCGTTGCCCTGAGATACGAGTAAGCGTAAATTGTTGTAAAGGCTGGTTTTTGCAGGTTAGCAATATGTTATGCGTTTAAAAATAGGTTAAAAAAAAAGGGGCCGCATGTATTAGCTTTCAATTATTTTATTAACTTGTGTGCTCCCGTTTATTCACACCTTATAAAATAATTGAAAG
>JACMKX010000027.1 GCA_014379905.1 Ferruginibacter sp.
ATTTTCCACCAAGGGGTGTTTCTTTTTTAAATTGATAAAATAATCCAATTTGCCCACCAATCTCTCCGGCTTTGTTGCGATCGGGTTCAAAACCAAGATTGGGCTGGGCAGCATACACATAAATATTAGTCAGGCTGTAATCGTACTGCTTTGTTAGTGCAGGCACATAATTCAGCATCGCTTCGTTATATACATTGCCGGCTGATCTTCTCTGAGAATAAAAACCGAAATTTTCTAACCGCCTGAAATTAGCAGTAACACCAAAACCATTTTTTGCATAGCCAAGATTAAGCAGGTAGGCATCACCATCAAACTGCAAATCCGGACGCACTGTATTAAACTCCACCAATGCATCTTTAGATTTAAAAGCATATTCCACATCAGCAGTAAATCCTCCTGCTGAGAAATCCCCTCTTAACGAGGTGAGAAAAGTATTTTTATTTAAGCCTGCATACACTTGCTTTTGTTCATTGCGGTGAACATAACTAAAGCCTATCCCAAACTTTACTTTTTTAATTTTTAATAAGGAAGAAATTTCTGCATCAGTATTCACACCGGCAATCGTTCCATCGGTAAAATCAAAGCCCAAACCGTTTCTTTGTTTGCCATACAACGCAGTAAAATGTATTGATTCCAATGGCGAATATTTTATCATGCCACCGGCAATTGAATTGGCTATCCCTAACTGCCTGTCTTCCCATGTTCTTAAAACCAGGCCGCTGCCAAACTGCTCGTAAAAATGCCCGGCAGTAGCTTCCAAACGCAACTTATCGTTTTTATATTTTACGTAATAGGTACCCAGGTTTGTTTTGTTTAAATTGGGAGAATAATTAAGCAATGATTTAGGTTCATACGATTCTACCTGCACACCGGCGGTAAAGTATTTCAATTTATAATCAAGCCGCAGGTAATTGTTGGAGCGGAATCTTTGCCTTGCCTCTATCTGTTCTAATTTTATTTTAGCATCATCAATGTATAATGCAGAGTTAGATTCAAAGCCACCGCTCAACTGGGCCTTTGCATGTGCTGAACTTAAAACAACCAATGCGATTATAATTTTTTTCAACGGCATTGTTACTGGTTTTCTTTTATGATTTTATACAATTCGTTTTCATTGCCTGCTACGTAACCTGCCTGGCGGTAAATTATTTTGCCATCTTTAATTACAATGGTATAAGGGATATTCATCAGGTTCAGTTCCCTTTTAAGGTCCTGGTTTTTATCCAGCAGCACATTAAAATTCCAGCCCTTGCCGTTTACCAAAGCAGGCACCCTCGCGGCAGTACGGCTGTCATCTTCGGATATGGCATAAAATTCAAATTTCGACTCCTTTTTCCAATCATCCAGGTTATCATTGATGGCAGTAAGCTCATTGAGGCAGGGAATACACCAGGTAGCCCAAAATGATAATACCACCGGCTTTCCCGAAATTTCATTGAACTGCTGTGTTTGAAAACTGCTCCCTTCTAGTGTAGATAGCTTAAGATTAGGAACCACTTGTGCATTTGCCCCAAGCTGCAGTATTATTAATAATAAGGTTATTGTAAACATTTTTGACATACATATTCGTTTTATATTCAAATGGACGGAGCTTTTTCGGTTTCATTACAAAAAATATTTTCTTTTTTTCGTAATGATTGGATAGTAACTCCGTATATATTAAAAAAGACAGTATGAAATATCTATTAAACCTCCCCATTTTAATTGCCGGCCTGTTTCTGCTGCAATCATGCACCAAAACCGAATCAGATTTTACAGAACCCCGGCAGGAAAAAATAACCGTTAATGCAAGCACCTTGAATGTTACAACAGGTACAGCCGTTTCATTTTCGGTGCTATCTTCTATAAACAACAATAATATAACGCCTGAGAGTAAAATTTATGTAAACGGCAATTTGATTACCGGCAACAGTTTCACTTTTACTGATCCAGGCAATTTTGCTGTTTACGCCAC
>JACMKX010000028.1 GCA_014379905.1 Ferruginibacter sp.
TCCCAACGCTCTCTGCGTTTTAGAGTACTGTCTGAGTTTCAAAAAAGGGATTAGTCCACAATTACCATCATTGAAAAATAAGGCACATTAGTCAAAGTATAAACTTCTTTTTTCTTAAGAGCTGTAAAAATGTAAGTACAAAACTCGTATTCTTCCAGATGCTCGCAATGGTTAAGCATTTCTGATAATGTTTTGGGGTGCATTCTCGAAAAATACGCGATAGACTCTTCGTCGGTATATTGGCGAAGTCCGTATGAACTCATCATGATATATTCTGTCAACAGATCTGATAATTCTTCCTGGCTCATTTGGCGTTTTTGTCTTATTACGAAATCAGTTTAATTTGGTTCGTATTTTTTTTACTTTTTTTGATTTATAACAAATTGGTTTCGTAGTCTTCCTGTAAAAGAAATGAAATCCCGGGAGGTAACAACAAAAACTAGTGTTGATTAAGAACTCGTTAGTGAGGATATAAGCATGCTGCGATTAGGGTATAGATTATTGTCAAAAAAGCATAACTTAAATAGTCAAAAAAAAATTGTACTTAAAACATAATCAATGAAAACGATAGCAATCACCCTCGCACTAGTCTTTTATGTGACTTGTTTACATGCTCAGAATCCAGACATAGAAGCAGAAATCCGCAAGCTGGAACAAATTGAAGTACAAGCTGTACTTAGCAGGGATACAACTGCATTGCTAAAACTATGGGATAAAAATTTCATTGTAAATTCACCTGAAAATAGGATTGTGCTTGCCGGTAAAACTCCGGTAGACAGGCCTGTGCTAACAAAACCCAGAACTTCTTTCACAAGGCAGGTTGAAAAAATAACCATCCGCGGAACATTTGCCTTCTCTATGGGAAGCGAAACCGTAGTGCCCGCCGGAGACCAGCCCAACTCAGGGCAAATTGTAAAAAGGCGCTACACCAATATATGGGAGAAGCAGGATGATGGCTGGAAATTAGTTGCCCGTCATGCTAATTTAATATGTCAGTAATTTTTTAGATAGACCTTTTACCAAACATAAGTTCCTGCAGCCCCCGCACTTAATGAAGTTGTAACGATCTTGTTTTTATAGCCAATATTAAAGGTTTGTGAAACTGCGCTATCGTTTTGAACAATCAGAACCTTATTTCCGTTCGGAGTTTTAAAGGCTACATTGTGAAGTGTACCTGCAATATTAGATTTGATCCGCACAGAACCGGGCCGTACAAATTTGGAAGCATGCGCAATAATATAGTAAGCCGGATTACGGGTGACCTTGTTTCCATCAACGGTGATAGCGCCTAAACATTGGTCGCAACCACCATCCGTATGCGGGTTTTGTTGCGGGTCGGCGGCAAGGTTCCACTCCAATACATTGCGGCTCCAGTTGCGGGGAGCGCCTATAACTAAAGTTCGCACGTGCCATGATAAATCTTCGGGAAAATTACCCGGGGCGCCTACCCATTGCTCGGTGAAATATAGATTTTTATCAGGATGTGCATTGTGCACCTTGGTTAAGCTATCTATAGTGCCGCCATATAAATGAAAAGCAGAACCATCAACATACTTCCGTGCTTCGGGGTCATTTAAAATACTAATTGGATAATCCGGCCGGTCTGCGTTGTGATCATATAATATAATTTTGGTGCCGATATTTTCAGCCTTAAAGGCAGGGCCTAAACTTTGTTTGATAAACGCAGCCTGTTCATTTGGCAACATTAGCAAGCTCGGATTATTTCCCGGGTGTAAGGGTTCATTCTGTATGGTGATGGCATCAATGCGGATACCTTCTTTCTTCATTTCACGGATATATTTTACAAAATACCGGGCATAGGCATTATAAAATTCGGGTTTTAAACTCCCGCCTTTTGAGTTGTTATTGGTTTTCATCCAGGTAGGTGGCGACCATGGTGAGCCCAGAATTTTGATATCCGGATTAATTGCTAAAATTTCTTTCAGTACCGGAATCAAATCTTCCTGATCTGGTTTCAAACTGAATTTTTCCATTGACGTATCAGTTTGACCGGCAGGAAGATCATTATAAGAAAAAACCCGATCGTTTAAATCTGATGCACCAATGCTTAATCGCAAATAACTAATCCCAATGTTGTTGCTGTCGGTATCGAACAATTCATTTAACAAAGCTTTCCGCTTTGCGGGATTCATTCGGTTAATCACCATCGCACTTCCGCCGGTTAATGTAAAACCAAAGCCATCCATTGATTGAAATTTCTGCTTTTCATCAACATTAATAACTGGATGACTATTGGTTTGCTTTTTAAAATGCAATGCGGTTTTTTGTTGCTCAAACAATAGGGATTTGTCAGTATTGGTAAGCCATAAATTGACAGATCCTTTTTTCTGTGCATTAACCGGTATCACACTGGCA
>JACMKX010000002.1 GCA_014379905.1 Ferruginibacter sp.
GTATCCAGCTACTGGCATTGGCGGCATTTATGTTTACTGTTTGGGTGTTAATACACGACCCGCCGGAACCATGTGCGGTGGCTGCGGGCACAGCAGCCAGTTCGGTACGCCTTGCCCATTTGCCGTTGAGCGGTTCAAAATCTGCTTTTACTGTATAGTTATTGGTGGCAGGGTCGTATTCAAATAATACTCCTGTTGCGGTTGGGCTGCCGCCTAAATTGGTCATGCCGTAAAACTTATTATTCAGCATGGTCATACCCGCCATGGCCATATTGCCTGTAGTGTAGTCCAGCTCTTTCTTTTTACTAAGTACACCTGTTACCAGGTCGAACTGGTAAATGAAGCCACTATAACTACCCAAATTAGAAGATTGTGTTACACCCCATAATTTATTATCGTAGCCTGTAACTTTACCTAATGGTGTGGAGCCGGTAACGTCTGCCTTAAAATCGGCCAGTTTCACCAGGGCATTGGGCAGGGGTAGGTATTCAAAAATAGTTCCGTGGTTATTAATCCCGCCGGTAGCCGCTACGCCAAACAGGCGGCCATTGTACACCGTTAACGCACATTGAGGATTACCGCCCCGGGTACCATCAAAAGCCACTTTGGTGAGTACGGTATTGTTGGCGGGATTCAATTCAAAAATGGTTCCCTTGTTACTGGTACTGCCGGTGCGGCAGGTGCCATATATTTTACCGTTGAACACCACCAGTTGCCCGTAAGGATATTCACCATCAGCCCCTCCAAAATTAAACAATGTAGTATATTCATTGTTATTGGGATCGTATTGAAAGAGAGTACCCCTTTCATTGGTTCCGCCAATAGCTGTAACTCCGTAAAACTTATCGTTATACAATACAAAACCACCCTGGTCGCTGAATTTTCCGGCTGTTTCTGCCATAGGTATCTTTACCTCGAACTCTTTTGTTTGCAGGTCAAAGGCATAAATACCGCCGCCTTTTAAGCTCCCGCCCGCAGAAGCTCCACCATAAAGTTTGTGCTTGTAATACATCAGCTGACCGTTAGGAGTTTGCAGTTCATTATCGCCAAGGCTTATTTTAAGAGCAAACTGGTTATTGGCCGGATTATATTCAAAAAGGGAACTTATGCCGGATACATAGCCACCATTCAACAACCAGCCATATAATTTATTATTGTAGAGCAATATTCGTCCCTCGCCAGTACCTCCACTTGCATTATTAAAACTTTTTAGAGTGGTGTAATTATTGGTTACCGGGTTATAACTAAATAATTCACCATTGCCGGTGGCGCCGCCAAAAAAGGCAGAGCCATACAGCAGGCCGTTATAACTCAGCAACGTAAAACGATTGTTTACGGTAGCAGCTGTAAAATCAAGTTCAGTATTCAGTGAATTTAGTGCGGGATCGTATACAAAAACAAAACCTTCATCGCCCGGGCCGCCGTGGCTTGCTACCCCATAAAGTTTATTGTTGAGTACCGCCATGCAGCCATACACTTCCCCGGCACCCAGGGGAGCGAGATCCTGTTTTTGTGACACAATATTGGTAGCAGGGTCAAATGAAAATATTATTCCGTTTCCGTCTGTGCACCATAGTTTATTTGCATACACTGTAAAACCCGACCTGGCACTTCCACTCATTGCTCCCGAAAAATGATGCTTAACACTATAAACGCCGGTGGCAGGATCAAATTCATAAATAACGCCCTCATTATTATTGCCACCCAACATGGTAAGTCCATATAACTTATTATTGAATACAGCAGGCTCATGCTCTACGGCATAACCACTGGCTTCCACAAAAAGGTGCGGTTTAACAATGGCCCCATTTGCGGGATTAAATTCAAACAAAGCGGAGGGTGCAAGGGATCCGTTATTGCCACTTACGCCGTATAATTTATTGCCAAGCAATACCATGGCATTACTTACACTGCCCAAACCTGCATCGTGCAGGTTTACTTTGGTAGTGTATATATTGGTAGCGGGATCAAATTCACTGATGATGCCATCATCATTTACCCCTCCATAGGTAAGCAGGGAATAAAATTTACCGTTATAGGCTACCGGTTGGTTGCCTTCCCAAGACCTTCCGGAATTAGCAGAGGTAAAATAAGAATAGTTTACCTGGGAAGTGCCATCATATTTGGTAGAAAAAAAAGTGCCGTTATCATCTTTTCCGCCACCTGCCGTGGTACTCCAAAATTGATAAATGCCCTGCGCATTGGTAACAACAGGCATAATAAAACAGGCAGTTGTTACAATAAGTGTAAAGATCTTTTTCATATAATTTTTATTTAAGCCTGCAAAGTAGTGCCGGCAAATGTTGAAATACCCGTGAGTTAACGGATAGAGACGCAGAGTTAACGGATCTTAAAAAAGCGTAGAGGAAAGGTGATAGCTGTGGTGCATATCTCACGAAACACATTTTGAACGTCGTGGATTTCGGGGCTCCGGTATGATTATGAAATCAGCCCATCCGTTAATTAAAAACCCTCATTGGTTAAACCATCCTGTTTTTTATGGGAGATGTTGAGCAGTTTTGTTTCACAAAAAAATAATTAATTTATGAAACACATTTCACAGGTTAGCTTAATGGTATTGTTTGCAGTAGTAACATTTACTTCGTGCAAAAAAGAAAAGCTGGCCGCCAACACCCGCACATTCAACGTTGAAAAATTCAAAGAAAACTTAAAGCTCCAGATAGCCGCTTCCGGTACACCCGAAGGCTATAGTTTTGTAATTACAAAAGACGGGCAGGTGGCAGACAGCTTCTCTACCGGCAATGCCCGTAAAAGCACTGCTGGTGGTAATACGCCCTGGAATACCCAACAGGAAATTAATGTTGCCAGCGTTACCAAAACACTTACAGCTGTTGCTGTTTTACAACTGATGACAAAAAATGATCTTGAACCCGGCGATAAGATCGGTGATTGGTTGCCCACTTATTTTAATGCAACGGCTACCATTAAAAACCTGAGCTTTGAAGAACTGATGACGCATAGTTCCGGCATTACAGAAGGCAGCACCAGTTTTGATTCTATGGTAGCTGTAGTACGCAGGCCACTGGCAGACCCCGCTAAGACAAAAAACAATTATGCCAATTTAAATTTTGCTCTTTTTCGTGCCATGATCCCTTACCTGAGAGATAAAAGTGCAGCTGCTTCGCAGGAAGCAAATATGTTGCCCGCCAACCCTTCCGGTTTTGAAACATGGTTATCCAACGCCTACATTGGCTATATGCAAAGCAATGTTTTTACAGCTATCGGTTTGGGTGTTACCAATTGCAAACCTTCGCCCGGTACAGCGCAGGCATTTAGTGAACCAACCGGCCCATCGCAGGCAACTGCTAACTTAACCGACTGGACAGAAACTTCCGGGGGAGGTGGTTATTTTATGTCGGTATTGGAAATGGCCCGCTTCAATGCATTTTTAGCCAATACCTACACCATATTAAGCAAGGAAGAAAGAGCGCTGATGGATGGTAAATACATGGGTTGGGATCCGGGAGATTCGAGGATGACATCGGCCGGCAGGTCTTACGGAAAAGATGGTGCCCTGCGCTGGGATAATGATGGCAACGGGCTCGATGTGGGCGATGCAGGTTTACAAACACTCATAGTTAAGTATCCCAATAAAGTAGAACTGGCTATTGCCATTAATTCATTAAACGGCAACTGGCGTAGCCTGAGTGGCATGGCAGCAACAGCTTATGATGCTGCCTGGGAAGACTAAAATTTTCTTCTTCATGTTCTCTATAAGTGTGGTTCGTATCCGCAATTTTAAAGCCGGCGTTTGCCGGCTTTAATTATTTTATTACAACTGGTTAAAAACTTTCTACCAGTGCCATTCTTATTTCTACCCGGGTGCCTGCAGCAGTTCCTTCCGGGTTTTTAAGGTCAATTATTTTTACGGCGCTGCTAAAATTATGGTCTTTATTAAACAGCTCAATACGTTTCATCGTAATGTCAATACCATGAGATTTTCGGTGAAGGATAGTATCGGGCTTATTGTGTTTGGCCTGCTGACGGCCAATGCCATTGTCTTCAATTATAAAAAGAATATGGTTCAATTCTTTTTCAATACCAACTTTTAAATCGCCTCCCTCCGGCAGTGGCAGCAAACCATGCAGTATCGCATTTTCTACAAAAGGTTGAATAATGAGCGGGGGGATTTCGGTGGTATCGGTTACAATGCTGTGATCAATATCAATATGATAATTAAATTTATCGCTAAACCTTATCCGTTCCAGTTGCACATACAATTCCAATACATCCAGTTCTTCTGCCAGCGTAATTTTTTTCTCCCTGCTATGATCCAGTATCAAACGGATGAGTTTAGAGAACTTGCTAATGTACTGGTTGGCCTTTGCAGGATCGTTCCTGTTGATAAATGAATTAATGGTATTGAGTGAATTGAAAATAAAATGAGGGCTCATTTGAGTACGCAGCGCACTGTTCTCCAGTTCATTTAGTTTAATGGCATAGTCGCTGTGCAGTTTTGATTCCTTCCTGATGCTGCGGATGCGGTTTTTGTAAACAGCATACAGTATACCTGCAGTGGCAGCCAATACCAGAAACAAAAACCAGCTTCTTTGCCAAAAGGGTTTGCCTACATGAATCTTAACCGCCTGGCCGTGCTCGTTCCATTGTCCGTTTCCATTCCTCGATTTTAGCAGGAGTGTATAGTTGCCACCAGAAACATTTGTATAACTGCCGCTGCGGTTTTTGCCAATGTATTGCCAATCCTGGTCAAATCCTTTTAATTTGTAGGCATATTCTATATCATCTCCTTCACTGTAATCAAATGCACTGATATCGAAAGAGAAAAAATTCTGGTCATAACCCAAGTCTATTTTTTTAACCGTACTTACTGCTTCAGCCGTTTCAAAAGGTTTATCGTACACTTTAAAACTGGTAAGCCAGGCAGGGGCCGCCAGCTTATCGTCGTTTATAAGGACTGGAAAAATTTCGTAAAAGCCTTTATTGCTTCCAATTAAAACCGTTTGCCAGGCAGACAGTGTCAGACTGTTTCCAAACAATTGCACATTACTGAAGCCGTCTTTTTCTCCCAGGTAAGTTATTTGTCCGTTGGTTGTGTTCAGCCTTGCAAGGGTTCGGTTATTGGTAAGCCATACATCCTGGCCCACAGGTAAAATATTTTTTATTTCCTCAGAAGTATTAACAGATTTGTTGAGCCTGTAAATTTTCGCCATCTGCCCCTCTTCTATACAAATGGCTCCCCGGTTGGAAGCCAGCCATAACCGGTCCTGCCCGTCAATATTAATATTATTGATCACCAAAGGTTTTTCCAAACTGTTGAGCATTGCGGTTTTATCTGCTAAAACGCCGGTAACAGGGTCGTACCCATGCAAATATCCGTTACTGCCGGCGATCCATATTTTTTTTCTGGCAATATTCCAGGCTACGTCTGCTACGCCGGTGAGGTTGTACAAGGGTAAATCCATGGAGTCATTTCTAAAAGAATGACTTTTAAATGTTTTCCTGTTAAAGGTATTAATGCGGTTAAAGCCCACAAGCATCATGGAATCTCCTTCCATCTCTACCATGTTGGAGATACCATCATCTCTTAAAGGATTTGGTTTTGTTAACCTGCCAAACGTGCGCATTGTTTTTGTGGCCGGGTTATAGCGCATTATGCCAATGCGGTTGGTACCCATCCACATAATGCCTTCCCTGTCCATCAAACCACATTGCACCTGTTCAAGCGGCAGCGTTCCAAGTTCTTTTGCAATGCCTTTTAAGTTAAGGAAACGGTTACTGCGCTTACTGTAAAAGCTGGCACCTGCATCCATTCCAACCATTAACAGGTCATCATCCATTTTTGCCAGCGACATTACATGCCCTTTTTGTAGTCCTCCCGGCTCTACAGGATTTACACTATAAAACTTTACCCTGCTTTCATTAGGATTAAAACGATAAACGCCCTGGCGGGGCGTTCCGATCCATATATTATGCTGCCGGTCTTCAAAAACACAAGTAGCAGCATTGCCATCAAAGCCATAAGGATTATAGGGCTCCCGCGGAACAGGCACAGATAAATTGGATGCCGGAAAATATTCTGCCAGGCGGAAATAATAATTGGCTGTCCAAAACCTGCCGGAATGGTCTTTCATTACCTGGTAAGTAGTATTAAACAGAATGCTGTCGTTCTTTTTTAAGGGACCTTCAGTTAATGAAAACTGGTTGGTTCGCGTATTGAATTTTGTAAGACCTAATGACAAAGTGCCTATCAACATCATGCTGTCATTCATCTTTTGCATACCAATGGTAAACAGGCAACAAGTGTCCTGGTATATGGTTTTATACCGGATGGTTTCGTAGGCGGTTTTGGTAATGTCTATTTTATAAAAGCCCCTGTTTTCAGTAGTGGCGTATAGCGTATTTTTATCAAAAAATAATAAACCGCGAATATATATCAGTCGTTTTTCCTGGTTAAGGCTGGCACTCATGTTTTTCCATTCTCCGGTGCTGCGTTTCCACCATAACAATCCCTCATTGGTGCCGGCGTATATATTCCCGGAAGCATCTTCGGTAATGCAGTTTACAAAAGCCGTATTAATGGGTTCGGTAGCTGCAAACCGTTCAAACTTTTCTTTAGAAAAATTAAATCTTACCAGGCCGCTGCTGGTGCCTACCCATAAGGTTCCCTTACTATCGCTGAAGAGTGCCGTAGTGTTGTTGCTGGTGAGGCCATTATTTTTAGCATCTGCAAAAAAAGTCCTGATAGAATAGCCGTCGTACCTGTTAAGCCCGTTGCCGGAAGCAAACCACATAAAACCATATTGATCCTGCACAATGGCATTTACCCTTGCATCGGTTAGCCCCTTGTCCAGGAAGATCTGGAAAAATTTGTAGGGCGTCTGCGCATCAAGCTGTTTTACCGTAAAAAAAAGAAATAAGAAGATCAGCCGTTTCATTAGCTGTAAAATACAACCTTAAACGAAAACAGCATTAAAATCCGTTAAGCCAAATGGCCGTTTCGTTAACGGAAATCCCCCTTTGATTAAAACAGCCGGAAAACCAGGGTATAAAAAGAGAAATTGAAGGGGATATCCCGTGGGATAACTCAAAACCGGTTTTTGTTAAGTAACGGGTTGCATTTAATGGCAACTGTTTTTACTTTACAATAATATTCTCTTAATAACTATGGGCAAAAGCAGACTATATTTTTTTTTATTATGTTGTTTTATTTATTGTAATTCAACCCGTGCACAGCCGCCGGCAGTGGCTACAGACAGCTGGGAAACAACTAAAAAAAACAAGCGGGGCAAAATTGCTGTACTCTGGTATACCATTGAACCATTTATTTATTTTAATGAAGGAAAAATAACCGGCATTGAATATGAACTGATGGAAGGTTTTGTACCCTTTCTTAAAAAAAACTATGGTATTGATCTTACCCTCCAATGGGTAGATGCCAAAGCTTTTGAGCCAATATATCCGGCAGTAAAGCAATCGGCAGAAAAAGGATTGTTTGCTATGAGTTACTATTCCATTACAGAAGAAAGAAAAAGCGAAGTAAAGTTTGCACCACCTTACATGCCCGATCTTAATATACTGGTTACCAGTAATAACCTGCCGGTGTACAACCGGGAAGATCTTTTTATAAAAGACATGCAGCGTTATTCTGGTTACACCATGGCTCAAACAACCATGGAAGAAGACATGAATAAGCTACGCAGTATTTATCCTTCTTTGCAGGTATCTACCCGGCTGGATGATTATGAAGTGCTGAACCAGATTGCGGCAGTAAACAATGCTTTTGGTTATGTTCCGCTCAGCATTTACGTACTGGCCCTGCAGCGGGGAACAAAAGTAAAACGCCAGAAAATATTATCGACACGCAGGGAAGGGCTGGCAGCCATTTATACCAAAAACAGTGATTGGGATGAGCCTGTAAATGCCTGGTTCAACAGTAACGATTGCAAAAAACTAACGATTGCCCTTATACGCAAACACCTGGGGGTAGAAGTGGCAGATATTATCCTCGAAGTATCCGGCCCCGATAGCAGCCGCCGGCCTGCCGCCGATATAGAGCTGCTAACAAAAGAAAGAGAAATTGTTACAAAGCGTTTAATTGATACTGCATTGCAGTACCAGCGTAGCCAGGCAGTAAGAAACATTACTATCATTGCCGTTATTATTTTTATTGTAATAAGTATTGTTTTATATAGTATGTTTTCCGGAAAAAAAAGGCTGGCATCATTGCTCACACAACGCAACCAGGAAATCATTCAGCAAAAACAGGAGATAGAGAAAATTAACAGGCAGCTGCAACAGAAGCTGGCAGTATCACAATTAAATCCTCATCTTATTTTTAATTCGCTTACGGCTATACAGCATTTTGTAATGCTGGAAGATAAAAAAATGGCAAATAAATATTTATCACAACTGGGCAAATTCATTCGTTATATTTTGCAAAATGCCAGCCAGCCACTCATAAGTTCACTGGAAGAAAAGAATATGCTGGAACAATATCTTATTTTAGAACAGGCAAGATTTAATGATAGTTTTACATATGAACTCAGTGTGCAGGGAAATGGCGGACAAATACCTTCTATGCTAACCTTTCCATTTGTAGAAGAAGCTTTGTATGAAAGGGTGTTGGCCGGCGAAAGCAGTAATGGCAGCAGGTTTTTGAGTATCAGCTTTACAGATGCTGATGGTGCCACGGCCATATCGATTAAAGACAACAGCCTGGGGCAAAGAAACATGGAAACCGGCAAAGCCGTAAAATCTGCCGAAGAACAGATAGCCGCTATCAATAAGGGGCAAACTAAAAAAATAACCGTAAGCCGTAAAAGCGAACCCGGACATAACCAGGTAGATATAAATATTCCGGATACTGTTTTACTATAAACTAACATTATGTATAAAGCTATTATTGTAGAAGACGAATTGCATAGCAGGGAATTCCTGAAAAATATTGTAAATACTTATTGCGCAGACCTGGCTATTGTAGCGTTGGCGCCAGGTGTGGAAGAAGGTGTGGCTGCTATTAAACTGCATCAACCCGATATCGTTTTTTTAGACATTGAAATGCAAACGGGTACCGGCTTCGACCTGTTACAACAATTTCCACGACCTGGCTTTGACGTGATTTTTACAACGGCTTACGATCACTATGCCATAAAAGCCATAAAGTTTAGCGCAGTAGATTATTTATTAAAGCCCATTGATATTGAAGAACTGCAACAATCTGTTGCCAAGGTTATAGAAAAGCGAAAAGCCAATACCGGGCAGTTGGCTTTACAAATGTTGCTGAAGAATTTACAATCGCCGCAAACTACGGAGCAAAGTATAACACTCTCTACCAGCGAAGGGCTTGAGTTTATCCCCTTGCAACATATCATTCGCATTGAAGCATCCGGGCCTTACAGCCATTTTTATTTAAAAGAAAAAAAGAAGATCATTGTAAGCCGTAATCTTAAAGAATATGAAACCTTACTCACCGATCATGGTTTTTTTCGGGTACACAACAGCCATATCATTAACATGAAGGAGGTAAAGCGTATGATAAAAACTGATGGTGGCTATGCAGTAATGAGTGATGATGCCAATATTAGCATCTCTCCAAAAAAGAAAGAGGAATTTTTTGAAATGATCGGGCAAAGAATGGTGTAGCTGCAGGTGCTGGTAAGGGCCGTTCTGATAATACTTAATACATAGAATATAAACTTTCATGATAATTAAAACCATCATAGTCGAAGACGAACCGCTCAGCATGTTTTTCTTAAAAAATTTGTTGGCAGAATATTGTCCGCAGGTAAATGTAATAGCAACACCAGCAACCGAAGATGATGCAGTTGCCGCCATTGCATCTTTACAACCCGACCTGGTTTTGATGGATATAGAATTACAACAGGGTAATGGGCTTGCCGTGCTGCAACGCACCAGGCAATATAGTTATGCTATTATTTTCACCACTGCATTAGATTATTCTGGAATCCGTGCCATTAGGTTTAGTGGTGTAAATTATTTGCAAAAGCCCATTGACATTGATGCCCTGCAGGCTGTAATACAAAAAATTGCGGCATACAAAACGGAGGAAGGCGAAATTGCTGTGCAGCATTTATTAACAACTCTTGACAACAATAACCAGCCTACAACTTTATTGTTGAATACCGCGGCCGGCAATTATTATGTATCACTGCAGGAGATCATTTATATTACGATTCAAAACACGGGTTGTATTTTTTATACCGAAACCAATGCTGTACCGGTTACAGGTAGTAGCCTCAAGGATTATGAGGTATTACTAAATGAGCTGGGGTTCTTCAGGCCACATGCAGATTATATTATCCGGCTGGATAAAGTAAACACTCGCTCCAAAATAGAAAATGGCAATATTGCCCTACTCAACAATATCCTTATTCCTGTGTCTCCTAAAAGGCAGGCGCAGCTTGGTTCACTGTTATTTAGCCCGGCATAGTGTCGTGCAGGGATTGCAATTCCTGTAAGGCTTTGCCGCAAACCGGCTCCACTTGCAGGAACAACGTTGCTATCTTTTCAACCGGCATATTGTTCCTTGCTAATTTTTCCATCTCCATTAACGGGTCGCCAACCAATTTTTGCAGTCCAAAAAAAGCCACTGTATTTCGGAGGGTATGCGTGGTTTTATAAATGAGCTGGTGATCACCAGCGCTAATGGCCGATTGTAACGTGGCCAGGTCTTTTGGGTGTTGTTTAATAAAGATGCCAATCATTTCCCCAATAAATTTTTCATTATTTTTCGTCTGGCTTCTTAAAAATCCAAGGTCAATAATGGATCCCGTATCGGTGTGCCGAACGGTTCTTTTATTTTCCTGAAACTGCCCGATCTTTGCCAGCAGGTCCCCAGCCTTATAAGGCTTGGAAATATAGTCATTCATACCAGCCCTGATGCATTTCTCTTTTTCGCCACTCAGTGCATGGGCTGTCATAGCAATAATAGGGGTAGATAAGTACAATTCATTCCGCACCAGGTTGGTGCACTGGTAGCCATCCATCAGGGGCATTTGTAAGTCCATTAAAATAATATCGAATGATGTTGTTTTTAAAATGCTGATGGCGTGTTCCCCGTTTTCCGCAACAGCAATGTCGAAACCATTCTCCATTAAAATAACTGATGCCAGTTTTTGATTCATCAGGTTATCTTCTACCACTAATATCTTTTTTATCGAACCAAAAAAAGTATTATCCGGGGCAGCTGTTGTTACAGTTTCATTTTTGTGGAAGCTGCTTTTATCATAGGAAATACTAAAACGAAATTCTGTTCCTTTCCCGGGCTCACTCGTAAAAGAAATTTCACCTCCCTGTAATTCTATTAATTGCTTGGTGATAGCAAGGCCCAAACCTGTACCCCCATATTTACGGGTAGTGTCGGTATCGCCCTGCGAAAACCGTTCAAAAATTGTAGCGGTCTTTTTCTCGTCAATTCCAATGCCTGTATCTCTCACAGTAAATTCAACTTTAACCCTGTGGGCTTCTTCTTTTTTTAAGGCACACGTTAAGTACACACCGCCTGCTTCGGTAAATTTTACAGCATTGCCAATGAGGTTAATGAGTATTTGCGTAAGGCGCATGGGGTCGCCTTCTACCAGGAAAGTGATGCCGGGAGATACCATGCATTCGAACTCAATTTGTTTTTGCTGTGCTTTGCCTGCAAACATTATTTCAACACTGTGCAGCAATTCTGTAATACTAAAAGGCAATTTTTCGATAATAAATTTTCCTGCATCTATCTTTGAAAGATCAAGTATATCATTAATGATGGCCATTAAACTATTGCCGGAACTATTAACTGCTTCCAGGTAATCTTTTTGCACGGTTGTTAAAGAAGTTTTCTTTAGCAGGTCGGTAAAACCCAGGATGACACCCAGTGGCGTGCGCAACTCATGGCTGATATTGGCTATAAAATCAGATTTGGATTTTGCAGATTCTTCTGCCAATACCCTGGAACGCTGCATTTCTTCCTCTACTCTTTTTCGGTCAAAAAAAGTAGGCACTTCATAGCTTCCTGTTTTTTTGTATGGTTTGCCTGCATGAAATTTTTCGAGGTGCCCCTGAATTTTTTGCGGGGTGGCCATAATAAACGTGCAGTGTTCATCGCCCCTTGCAGTACAGGTTACTTCCACGGCAGTAAGCGGCAGGTTAAAACTTTCCTGGCACCAGCCGCTGGAGTAGCCGGCATTCATAATACATACCGGTGTAGCAGTTTTTTTACCGGCCCGCTTCCACGAGTCTGCTTCAAAAGAATAGGGATGGTTGTATGCCAGGAAAAAATTATCACCTGGTGTGGGATTGCTCTCCGGCAATATGTCTACAAAAGCCCAGCCCGAATAAGCAAAGTGCACCGTACCGGCACTCAGCTTAGCAATAGGGTCGGTGAGGTTCATCTTTTCATGAAAATTCTTCGCATCATTTATTCCGATTACATGGGCAATATCAAATAGAAAATTTTTACCGATGGATAATGCTTCCGATTCACCACGGTCTGCATATAGATTTTGTACTGTCTCTAAAAAATCTTTTGACAATGCGGAGGCTCTTACCAGTACGTAACGCTGATCATTAATTTCTATGGTTCCCTGTGTAGGATCCATTTTTAAATGGCGGAAATATTCATTTACGGTTTGCTGGGCCACATCAAACAAAGGCCGCATTTCCGGGGGCACCCTCACCGTATCGCCCTGGGGCAGGTAATTAAAATCCCGGCGAAGCATGGCATTCTCTGTTTCCAGCTCTTTAATTTTTTGTTTCAATGCATTGGCAGCAGTATCAGGCATATCAGGAATTTTACTATTTAAAAATAGCGATAAATTCAACATTGCTTTCGCAAAAAAAAGAAAGCCGCCATATTTGAAATAACCAGGATAGCGAATGTTTAAAGGACGGATGTTTTACATAAAAAAGCCGATCCCAGGACCGGCTTCAAAAATTATTACGTAGCTCAACTTATTTCCTAGCTATTACCTTTTCCGCAGCAGCAACAATATCACTGGTATCCAAACCATACTTGGTTAATAATTCTGTTGGTTTACCACTTTCTCCAAAGGTATCTTTTGTGCCCACGTATTCAATCGGAATGGGTAAGCTTTTAGATGCCACATGAGCAATACTGTCGCCAAGGCCTCCAAAAATATTGTGTTCTTCTGCTGTTACTGCACATTTGGTTTTAGTGATGGAAGCAATCACAGCCGCAGTATCCAGGGGTTTAATAGTGTGTATATTGATCAGTTCTGCGCTGATGCCTTTTTCTTCTAAAATTCTTGCCGCTTCCACCGCTTTCCACACCAGGTGGCCGCAGGCAAAAATGGTTACATCTGTTCCTTCATTTAATATTTGTGCCTTGCCAATTACAAAATCCTCTTCTTTTGTAAATATGGGCCAAACCGGGCGGCCAAAACGTAAGTAAACCGGCCCTTCATATTCAGCTATTGCTTTGGTAGCTGCCTTGGTTTGGTTATAATCCGCAGGAACAATAACCGTCATACCCGGCAGCATCTTCATCATACCTATATCTTCCAGTATCTGGTGAGTGGCCCCATCTTCTCCCAAAGTTAAACCGGCATGCGAAGCGCAGATTTTTACATTTTTATTGCTGTAGGCAATACTCTGGCGAATCTGGTCGTACACACGCCCGGTACTAAAATTGGCAAATGTTGTAGTGTAAGGAATTTTGCCTCCAATGGTCAACCCGGCAGCCATCCCCATCATATTGGCTTCTGCAATGCCCACCTGGAAAAAACGTTCAGGAAATTCTTTCATAAATCCACCCAGTTTAAGAGAACCGGCCAGGTCAGCCGTAAGCGCCACAATATTTTCATTTTTGCGGGCTGCTTCCAGTATGCCATCTCCAAAACCACTGCGGGTATCCTTATTTCCGGTAACTTCTATTTTATTAAGCATAATTCTTTGAGCGTTTTATGGTGCGCAAGATACGGTAATTGGTTCAAGGGTTCAAAGGTTCAAGGGCAAAGTTGGCTTTTGACTGGTTTGCAAGGTTGGTATCACCTCGAACTGAAAGAGTAGAGATCACCTAATTCTCCTTTGAATTTTCTAAAAAACAGCCTGGGCAACCCTTTTTTTAAATCTACTTCTGAAAAGATATTACTGTCGCAACTTTCATCTGTATTTCTAAAAATTAGTTTCCATTTTCCATATTGCCGGGAAGATCATTTACTATCGTTACATAATATTCACCAACATATTGATTTGCAACATTGAAAATGAGAATGCGTGAACTGGCCCGGTGCGATAATCCCCAGTAATGGCTGGAATTAACTATTTTATAAATTTTTCCTTTGGAAATTTTTACATGCCCCAGGTAAGTTAAATGTCTTTCTATACCCCCATCTTCTGTCCATTTTCCAAAAACAGTTTTTCTATTAACGATGCCTTTGTTTAACACATTATTTAAAGGTTTATCCTGCGCATGGCTGAACACAGGATGAAATAAAAACACGAAGAAAATGATGAGGGAATAGTTCATTAGCCATGATTTATATTTATTTTTCTGCCAGGCGAAACCTTAGTTTACACAATAATAGCGATGCCCAATCGGCGCTAGCTTCCAAACCTTTAAATATGAATCATCCTTTATAAGGAATGCTACGAAAATGGTCTTTTATTTTCATTGCGTCTTCCATCCCATACGGATAATACTTTTATAGAAGTAAGCGAAATTTTATAGAAGATAAGGTATGTTCTCACAATTTTGACCCTTACAGCTGAAATATCTGTTTTTCTGCCGATCAACGGGTTAGAGCAATATCTTTCAGCGCAGCTTCAAGGAGAATGTTAAGTTTTTTACTGAAAGATTTGGATTTATTTATTTGAAACCAATACTCAAGAATTTCTTTTCTTTCTTGTTGGGCAGAAATTGTCCATATTATTTTTCGAGCCATGCTGCTATCTCTTTATTAGCTTCCACTGCTGAAATAGTTTTTTTTGTCTTTATTTCTATCTCTGCTTTCCTGATTCGGCTTTTTTGTGCAGTTGTAGTTTCTAAAACACCTGTGTTCAATTCAAAATCAATTACCCTTTGTAACTCTTTAATCAAAGAAGAATTATCTATCCTGGTAATTTTATTAATAATATCTATTTTAAGATTGGCTGTAGTCGTACCTGAGGTTTTTCAAATTTAAACAAAATCGAGGAGATTTATGGGTATAGTGAAATTGATGAAAAAAGTTAAATTTCAATTGTTCTAAGTGTATTATCTCTACTTCCCCGCCAGCTTCTTCTCCCATTCCCAGGCCGTTTTCATCATATCCTCCAAATTATACTGGCAGGTCCAGCCCAGTTCATTTACCGCTTTATCATTGTTGGCATAAATAGCAATTACATCACCGCCACGACGTGGACCAATAACATAATTTAATTTTTCGCCGCTTACTTTTTCAAAGGTTTTAATTACTTCTAAAACGGTGGAACCGTTGCCACTACCCAGGTTAAATACATCGCAATTGGTTTGATTCTTCTTTTGTACCAGGTAATTTAATGCCAGTGTATGCGCATGGGCAATATCACTTACATGAATATAATCTCTCAGGCAGCTGCCATCTCTTGTATCATAATCATTGCCCCAAACCTGCATTTGCGGCAGTTTGCCGATGGCTGTTTGTGTAATGGCCGGAACTAAATTTGCCGGACGCCCTACAGGTACTTCCCCAATTAAATTACTGGGATGTGCACCCACCGGATTAAAATACCTTAATAATATTGCCTGCTGATCTTTTAAACTATTCATGGTTTGCTGCACAATGGCTTCTCCCATTTGCTTGGTACTTCCATAAGGACTTTCGGGTGGTTGCTGCGGCGTTAGTTCTGTAACAGGAATGGATACTGGATTGCCATACACGGTACAGGAAGAAGAGAAAACAAAATGCGGGATAACAAACTCATCTACACATTTTAAAATGTTTACCAGGGAGCCGTTGTTGTTCTCAAAATACAACAATGGATTTTCTACCGATTCACCCACCGCTTTGTAAGCAGCAAAATGTATGATGCCTTCAATATCCGGATTCTCCTGGAAGATGGCACGGGTATCTTCAAAATTGCAAAGATCAACCGGGTAGTTCTTGATTTTTTTACCAAGAATGGTTTCAATGCCCTGCATAATAACCGGGTTGCTCCGGCTGTTGTTATCAACGCTTATTACTTCGTAGCCATTTTGCACAAGGTCAACAATTGTATGCGAACCAATAAAACCACATCCACCCGTAACCAGAATTTTCATCGTACTTTATTTTTTGTTGCTGCAAAGAAAACAAAAATCGCCCAACTGGTGCTGAGCGATTTAAAAAATGCTTGGTATATAAACCTATCCCTATACTGTTTGGGAGTAAGGCACTTAAAATTTCATTACATTATGCAGCAGCAAATAAACCAGTGCTGCCAGGCCGCCACTTACCGGAATAGTAAGTACCCATGCCCAAAGCAGGTTTACGGTAACTCCCCATCTTACAGCACTCAGCCTTTTGGTAGCACCCACCCCTACAATAGCGCCGGTAATGGTATGCGTGGTACTGACAGGAGCACCCAGGTTAGCGGCTGTAAATAAAGTAATGGCACCTGCTGTTTCGGCACACACCCCTTCCAGTGGTGTTACCTTGGTAATTTTGGTGCCCATTGTTTTTACAATTTTCCAGCCGCCGCTCATGGTACCCACTCCTATAGCAGTGTAACAGGCCAGTGGTACCCACGATGGCATGTGATCAAAGTCGGGAATTACGCCACCTGCAATTAATGCTGCGGAAATGATACCCATTACTTTTTGTGCATCTGCACCACCATGCCCAATGCTAAATACTGCCGAAGAAACCAACTGCAGTTTTTTATACATATTGGAAGTGCGGTAAGCATTTTCTCCCCTTAAATAATTGTAGAAATAAGACCCAACGAATATTACGCCCAATGCCAGCAACGCCCATCTTTCAAAATCTTTTTTAAAAGGTATAAATAAAACACAGGAGGCGACGACTACGGTAATGATGCCGATTTTAAGCCAGAAATTTTTCTGAACAGTAACGAGTGTAATAAAAATGGAAATGATCATACCAATGAGTGGAGCCAGTACAATAAAGATTACGGTTTTCATGATCATACCACTGTCAATACTGTCAAAGCCTGCAGAGGCAATGGCTGCTCCGGCAAAACCACCGATCAAAGTATGCGAAGAAGAAGAAGGAAGCCCATACCACCAGGTAAGTAAATTCCAGAAAATGGCAGCTACCAGGCCCGATAAGATAATAATCATGCCCTGTGTGCCATTCACCACTTCGGGTTTTACTGTTTTTGCTACAGTGTTGGCTACTGCATGATCACTGAAAACAAAAAATGCTACAAAGTTAAAAAAGGCCGCCCATATCACTGCCTGGAAAGGGGTAAGCACTTTGGTACTTACAATGGTAGCTATAGAATTGGCTGCATCATGAAAGCCATTAATAAAATCGAAAATGAGAGCAAGTACAATAACAATTATAAGAACAGTTGTCATAATAGTAATGTGATAATTTGATAATGTGATAATTTGATGATCTGACAATGTGATAACTGAAAAAATACCGAACCCGAAAGCTCTCCATTATCACATTATCAAATTGGCTAATTAGCACATTGGCATTAAGCGTACTTAATAATAATACTTTCAATTACATTGGCGGCATCTTCGCATTTGTCGGTAACAATTTCCATTACCTGGTATATCTCTCTTTTTTTAATTACTTCTTTGGCATCCGATTCCGTAGCGAATAATCTTTCAATACTCATATCAAAAATATCATCCCCCTGGTTTTCTATGCTGTTAATAGCTACCAATGCATCGGTGATCTGGCGCATGTTTTTCATGTTCCGTAATTCTGTAACAGCCTTGTGTACATGTTGCGTGCCCAGGGCGATAAGATCACCAAATTTTTGAATGCCGATATCATCAGGATTAACCCGGTAAAAATTTATTTTTTTGGCAGAAGCGTAAATATAATCTGCGATATCATCCAGGGCACTGGCCAGGTAGTGAATATCTTCCCTGTCGAAGGGCGTAATGAAGTTTTTGCCTAATTCGGTAAAAATGCGATGGGTATATTCATCATTCACGTGTTCCATATCCTCCAGTTCTTTGATCATCTTACCCCGGGTATCAAAATCCTGCTCATTTACCACCTCTTTTAGTTTTGCACCCATCTTAACGAGCTCTACAGCAACACTCTCAAATAACTGGTAAAAAACCCTGTCTTTAGGGAGGAACACTTTTAATATTGAATTAAAACCCATTACATTTAAATTTGGCCCAAAAATAAAAAGATCGTTTTCTATATCTCTATAAATATAAATGGTAATAATTTAGTAACATATAGTTAATATTAAATTGTTATCACTTTGCGCTTGAAAAAACAAGTTGTGCTTAAGAAACTACTTTTTATCAGTTTGCTGGCATCCATATGGCTGCAGCTGAGGGTACTCAAACCGGTCCTGCCGGCAATAGCGAAACACCAGCTGCACTGGTAACAGGCAGCGACGGCTTTTATGCCCGCAAATTTAACGGCGCTTGTTTTTATTTGCTCGGGCATATATTCCGCGATCAACACCAGTTGCTGTTTAAATATGACTGGTACGATCCAAATACAGCTGTAAAAGGAAAACAAATAGGAGCTCCCGGCTCCAACTTTTCTTCCGCCGATATAAAATACCATACACTCTGCCTGGGCTATATATATTATATAACTCCCAATGTAAAATCAGTGCTTTACTATGCCATGGCTAAAAATGCAACTACACAGCTGGCAGGTTTTACAAAAGATGTGAGGGATAATGTGTTTATGGCGAGACTGCAATTCCGATTCCAGATGCTGGTTTATAGATACTTGATATCAGATGCTGAATGCTTGATACCCGTTGCAGAATACAAATGCCAGAAGGATGCTGATCAGAACCCGGTATCCAGAAACCAGTAACCAGTATCGTTCTTCCTCTTCCGTAACATTCGCTTAACATATCGGTAACATTTGCGTAACATTCTGTTCATTTTGCGGTAACATTATTATGTTCACTTTGTGCCTCAAAAGAAATCCGATATGTTCCAAAAGCTATTTGCCCTTTTTATACTATTTTTTATATCATTTATTGCCCAATCCCAGGATACTCAATTCTCGGGTAAAGTATTGAATAGCAGGAATGAAATACTGCCAGGGGCGACCATTGTAATAAAGGAGATTGATAAACAGCTGGTTACTAATGTGGAGGGAAAATTTACCGTAATCCTGGAAAAAGGTAAAAAATACAGTTTTACATTTTCTAATACGGGTTATACCAGTAAAACGATAGATGATATCGTATTGTCAGACAATATTATTGACAATTCAATAGAAGTAGTATTGAGTGAAAGCGCCAAAAATGATCTTACCGGCGTTACTGTTATTGGTACTTCAAGAAGAAAAGAAAGTACGAACGCTTTGCTGGCTTTTCAAAAAAACAATACTTCACTCTCCAGTGGCCTTGCGGCAGATTTTATACGCAGAACACCGGACAGGAATACCGGAGAAGTTTTAAAAAGAGTAAGCGGCACCAGCATCCAGGATAACAAATTTGTAGTAATTCGTGGTTTGAGCGATCGGTACAACCAGGCGCTCCTCAACAATGCACCACTGCCAAGTTCCGAGCCCGATAAAAAAGCATTTTCTTTTGATATCATTCCATCTTCCATGATAGATAATGTGATCATTAATAAAACCGCAACACCAGATTTGCCGGGTGAGTTTGCGGGTGGTTTGGTGCAGGTAAATACAAGAGACATTCCTTTAAAAAATGCCCTGTCAGTTAGCATATCCTTGGGCTACAACTCACAATCAACTTTTAAAGATTTTACCAGCAATAAAAGAAATTCAACTGATTGGCTGGGTTTTGACAATGGGGACAGAAGTTTACCTTCTAGCATACCCGATATTGCAGACTACCGTAGCCTGACAGATGAGCAAAAAATTGCTATGTCAAAAAACTTCAATGGCGAAGCATATGTTGAGCGGAATACAACGGCAGCACCTATCACTACACTAAACATTACCTGGTCAAATACAAAGAAATTTAAAAATGGTGGCGCATTTGGAACAATTGTTTCCTTATCCCATAGAAAAAGCCAGATCATTTATGATGAAGTGGAAAGAGGGCGTTATGAGCAGGTAAGGACACCGATTTTTGAAGGTAGCGAGATACAAAACCGCTATGCAGTAAATGCAGGTGCGCTGGTTAATTTCAGCTATGTAAAAGGAAGACATAAAATTTCTTTCAGAAATATATTTAATCAACTGTACGAAGACAATTATATCAACAGAACGCTTAATAATACCGGCCGTTTGCAAATAGTATCACTGCGTTCATCTTTTCTCAATCAACGTTCCCTTTACTCTGGTCAGTTAGAGGGGGAGCACCAACTAACAAAATCTGGCATCAAATTTTCATGGAACGGAAACTTTGCCTACAACTATAAATCACAGCCCGATTTTAGAACGGCACAGTATGTACAAAGTATATCTGGTCTCGCTTCCGATTTTCAATTAGATGAAGACGATACCAGGCGTTTTTTCTCTAAGTTAAAAGATTACACTGCTGGTTTTGGCGGTTCCTTATCTGTTCCTTTTACCATGGGAGGCAAAAAGCAAACCTTTAAAATGGGCGGTAGCAGCTTATTGCGTTTCAGAGATTTTAATGCAAGAGTATTCCGGTACAAGGCGGCCAGTACAGCAACTGATACAAAAATTCCTTTTGACCAGGCTTTTTTAGAAAGCAACATAAATTCTAATGGATTGTTTTTAGAGGAGCAAACGCAAAACACAGATAAATACTTTGGTATTTCTGCACTTAATGCAGGTTACCTGATGATGGATAATAAAGTAGGAGATAAACTAAGGTTGATATGGGGCGTGAGAGCAGAATTTTTTGAGCAATTTTTATCAAGCAGGGATCTTTCTTTAAAAAGAGTAAGAACAAATACAGAAAAATGGGATGTACTTCCATCTTTAAACGCTACCTATTCTGTAAATGCTAAAAACCAACTAAGGGGGGCGGTCTCTAAAACAGTAGCACGCCCTGAATTTAGAGAAATAGCCCCATTCCAGTTTTTTGATTATGAACAAATTTATGGTATCAGTGGCGATACAGGTTTAAGAAGAACTTCTATTACCAATGCTGATTTGCGATATGAGTTCTATCCAAAGTCGGGAGAAATCATATCAGCCGGTATTCTTTATAAAAAGTTTAAAGACCCTATTGAGTTGAGGATGGATCCGGGAAGCAATGGAGATCGCTGGTTATTTGGTTATACCAACGCACAGGATGCTACGCTTGTGGGTGCAGAGTTTGAAATAAGAAAGGGGTTGGACTTCATCAGCGAAAAATTAAAGAACTTCATGTTCCTGGGCAATGCAACTGTACTGGATTCAAAAGTTACCGTATCAACCCAACAGGCAAGTGGCGCTAAAACTGATTTAGACAGGCCATTGTATGGTCAGTCGCCTTACCTTATTAACGCAGGGTTTCAATATACAGATCCAAAATGGAGCGCTACTTTGTTGTACAACAGGATAGGCCCGAGACTATACCTGGTGGGTGATCCTACAGGGGCCGGTTTCTATGATATTTATGAAAAGCCAAGGAATCTTTTAGATATGCAATTGGCAAGAAAAGTATTTGCCGGCAAAGGTGAATGGAAAATAACAATATCAGATATTTTGAATAATAAATATGCCTTCTATGATAATCCATCGGAAAAAGCAGGATATGATTATGATAAAGGTGACAGGATAAATTATTCCTACAAACCAGGTACAACAATAACCGTAGGATTTACATACGATTTTGATCTTAAAAGAAAATAAAGACAACTAATAACCTAATCAAAAAAAATAAAACAATGAATTTTTTTAAAAGCCTGTTAATTGTAGCAACAACCACAGTTTTGGCAACATCTTGCGTAAAAGTAAATTTTGAAGATGATGGTACCGGTGGCGGTGGCGGAGCTAATCCGGATGATCCGAATGTAACAAGAGTATTACAGGGATCTTACGAAAGAAGTATAAATCTTGACAATGGTACCTATACCATTAAAGGTTATGTATATTTTCAGAATGGTACCACCTTAAGCATTCCTGCAGGTGCTATTTTAAAAAGTGATGTGTCTCAAAAGGGTGCCATCATTATTGAAAGAGGCGCAAAAATTGAAGCACTGGGCGCTGTAGATAAACCAATTGTGTTTACATCGGGCCGGCCTGCGGGTCAAAGAACAAGAGGCGATTGGGGTGGTATCATTATTTTAGGAAATGCGCCTACCAACAGGCCATTATCTCCCGCTCCGTTAGTTGAAGGTGGGGTTGACAGAAGATACGGCGGCATAGTAGCTAATGATAATTCAGGTACGCTTCGCTATGTAAGGATTGAGTGGGCAGGTATTGCAGCTGAACCAGGTTCTGAAATTAATGGTTTGACAATGGGTGGTGTTGGTAGCGGTACTACTATAGAATATGTGCAGGTATCTTATGGTAATGATGATGCGTATGAATTTTTTGGCGGAACAGTAAATGCAAAATACCTGGTGTCTTATGCAACATCTGACGATGATTTGGATTTTGATTTTGGTTACACAGGAAAAATACAATTTGCAGTAGTACAACGCAGGCCGGAAATTGCAGACTCTGATGCAGGAAATGGAGTAGAAGCAGATAACGATGGTTCAGGTAGTGCAGCAATGCCTTATACCCGTCCAATGTTATCAAACATTACATGGATAGGTCCTAATGGCGCCACAGCAACAGATCCCCAAATTAACTTTGCCAACAGGTGGAGAAGAGCAGTAAGGTTTGTAGTTACGAACTCTATCATGGCTGGTTTCCCTAAAGGTGGTTTCTCTATGGAAAGTGCTGCTACGGCGAATGCGTATAATACAGATACATCTATATTCAGCAACAACCTGGTGCACGCTTTGGCAGATGCCTACAAAGTGGATGCAACTGCAGGCGGCGTTATTACCGCAGCAGCAGTAAAAACAAAGGCAGAAGCAGCGGGTTGTATTACTTACCCTACCGCTAATGACATAATGCTTACTGCACCGTTTAATTTTGATGCACCTAACTTTTTACCACAAGTTGGTTCACCGGCATTAGCCGGGGCAAGCTTTACTGGTTTGGATGCTTTCTTTACACCAGTAACACATCGTGGTGCAATGGGCACTACCAATTGGTTAACAACTTGGAGCAGCTTTACACCACAAACAAATATTTATTAAGAACGATTCCCTATAAAATAAAGCTACTGCCTCTTTTGAAAAAAAGAGGCAGTTTTGCATAAACAATCATTCATGAAAATAATTAAACATATGCTTGCGCTATTGTTGATAGCGGCTATCGCTTCCTGCACACAAAGCAGCAAGCAACAAGTAAAAGAAGATACAGGCTTAATAAAGGGATTATCGGGACTTGATTCTGCTGAAGTAATTTTTTACAAAGATCCTTATGGCGATTCTCTTCGCTACACACGTTTTTTTACTTTCACAACACTTAAAGATTCCTCCACACTCAAAACAATAAAAGCTGCCCTTGCAGATAGCAATTATATAATTAAGGCCGGGCAACCCGACTGCCGTTCAGAGGGCAAAATAATTCTCCATCTGTCTGTAGAAGTATATAAAACAGTTTATTTCTCTACAAAATGCGATACCTGCTGCTATCTCTATGTAATTAATGAAGGCCGGTTTGCAAAATTTAGCTTACCGATGGGAGTACGATCGGTGCTAGAAAATGCCAAACTGCTGGCTAAAGAACCTATAGCAGACAGCACACAATAGTTACTAAAACAGGCATCTATGAATTGATTTGTGGTAGTATCAAAACTTAATATTAAATAATTGTTACCATTGCCTAACTTTAAGCACGCCATGTTTAAAGTGAAAGTTTGTGTAACCATATTGTCGATTGTTTTGTTGCTTTGCCGCACCAGTAACTTATTTGCTCAATCAGCAACTATTAAAGTCAATTACTTTGGCGATACCATCTCTATTCAAAATAACATTTCCCCCAACATAACATTACAGCAACCGCTAACAAATGACGGGGTAAGCGATTTTTATAGTGACCTGAATAAACAGGATTATGCCAGCTTGGTGGATGCTATGCTATTGTACAAAGAGAAAAAGCAGCTGGATGATTGGCTGTTCTACCAGCTGGTAAGGAGAACAGCCCATCAGCTAAGTGCTAAAGAAGACAATTTAGAAAGTTATACTTTATATAAATGGTTTTTGCTGCTCAAATGTGGCTATGATGCGCAGCTTGCGTTTGCCCGCGGTAAATTATTATTTTATGTACAGAGCAATGACAATATTTATGATATTCCTTTGTTTGAAAAAGATGGTAAACAATATGTTTGTTTAAATATACATGATACCGGCCCGATTGATTTTGTAAAAGATCCACTCACTAAAATAGCTGTAAAAAATATGCCGGCCAATGGCAGTCCTTTTTCTTACAGGGTTACCCAACTCCCTGATCATTCCAGTACTGTTTATATAGAAAAAAAATTGAGATTTCAATACCAGGGAACGGAATATGAACACAAAGTAAAGCTTGACCCGCAGGTGCAAAAAATGTTTAGCAATTATCCTTCAGTAGATTTTGAAACTTATTTCAATATTCCTATGAGCCGGGCCACTTATGGTTCACTGATCCCTGATCTAAAGAGAAAATTGAAAGGTAAAAAGCAAGCATATGCAATCGATTACCTCATGAAATTTACCCGCAATGCTTTTTTATACCAGGATGACAATATCAGTTTTGGTAAAGAAAAAAGATTGTCTCCTGAGCAAACCATCATGCACGAATACAGCGATTGCGATGACAGGGCTGCATTGTTTTATTACCTCGTTAAAGAAATTTACAATCTTCCAATGATTGTACTGGTGTACCCCTCCCATATCACACTGGCCATCGAATTAGAACAGCCTGTGGGAACGCCTGTGTTATATAAAGGGAAGAAGTTTTCCCTATGTGAACCAACTCCACAAAAAATAGACCTACCTATTGGAGAAATAATGCCAGGCTTAAAAAACCTGGCTTACCAGGTGGTGTATGAGTACCTGCCTGCCCCATAAGCAAACATTTTCATCATAACTTTTTGGTAATAATTACTTAATGCTACAAAGGCTTTGGAAGAAAAATTTATCTGCATCTTACACCCGGTTCAATTAATGACGTTAGTAAGTTTTTCCTTAAGCAAATAGCAAGTTTTAATCATGCTTGTACCACCTCTATTCTTATTGGTGGTCTTTTTTTTGTGCTGATTGATGAGTTTCAACGAGCAGTTAATCAAAGATCAGTGGTTATTTAACGGATCTCTGATCTCTGGTAACTAACTACCCGCTTTATTATGATAAAAGACTCCGGGCAATACTGTATGAACAATATTTTAAAAAAATTAATCGTAATGGCTGTGTTTGCAGCCTTTTTAATAACAGGCAACGCCCAGGTGCCTGTTGCAGTTTCAATACCCTTCAGTAGTGAACAACCCAATCAACAACCCGATTCCAATTACCTGTACTGGAAAGAAAAAAGTGAAGATTATCATTTAAGCAATAATCTTTTTGGCGAGGCAGAATGTTTACAACAAATGGGTCAGCTTTTATACCAGCTGGGAAATTATTCCGGGGCAATAGAAAAATTACTGGCCGCACATAAAATTTATGCTGCTTTAAATAACAAAGAAGCGCAGGCAAAAAACGGAAATATTTTAGGAACCGTTTATTATTACAATCAACAGGCACCTAAAGCGCTGGAACAATTCAGGGAAGCGTTGGCTATTTTCTCTTCTACAAAAAATCATACCGGGCTTGCCAATACTTATGGTGCCATCGGGCACCTGTACGAAAAAAATAAGTTGTTCGATAGTGCCTTTCATTTTCAGCAGGTGGCACTTAACCATGCATTGCTGGGAAAAGATTTAAACAGCCAGGCAAAAATATATGAGCACATAGGAAGTATACTGGAAGACCAGGCCCGCTTTGATTCTGCCCGGTATTATTTTGAGCAGTCGCTTACCTTATATAAACAAACCGGTAATTTAATAAGCCGTATAGAAGTGATCAATAACCTGGGAGACGTTTACCAAAAAAGCGGCGACTATGTAAAAGGGCTCGCCTTTGCAAGAGAAGCCATGCAACTTGCCCTGGAAAACAAAGCCATTTACCAGTTGCAAACGGCTTACCGGGACATGGGGCAGAATTTCGCATTCATGAAACGCCATGATAGCGCCTATATCTATCTTGAAAAAAGCCGCAGCCTTGTTCAACAGATATATACCATGGAAAGCAGCCGGCAGATAGCTTTGCAGGAAACCATTTATGGAACAGAAAAACAACACAGGGAAATTGAACGCCTTAATGCGGGCAAAAAGATAAACAGGGTGCTTATTGTTTTGGGCAGCATATTAATCGTTTTGCTCTGCCTTTTAGGAGCCGTTACCATCAGCCGGCAACGCCTTAAAATTAGAAATCAAAAATCCATCAATGAGCGCAATGATGAGATCTACCATACCCAAAAAGGCCTGATGGAATCGGAATTAAAAAGACAGCAGTTGCAGGAAGAAAACCTGCAGCAGCAACTCGACCTTAAAAGCACCGAATTGTCATCCCATATTCTTCACCTTATACAAAAAAACCAGGTGATGGAAGATATAAAGCAGGGATTAAGCGAAATTATCAACGATGATAAACGCGATCAAAAAAAACAGGTTAGGCAGTTATTACAAAAAATCAATTTTAGTTTTTCGCAGGATAGTTACTGGGATGAGTTTCGCCTCATATTTGACCAGGTACATCCATCCTTTTTTACCAATTTAACGCAGCAGTATAGCAGCCTTGGCGCAGCAGACCTGCGCTTGCTTTCTCTTATTAAAATGAATCTTACCTCTGCCGATATGGCCACCCTGCTTGCTATAACCCCCGATAGTTTGAGGGTAAACCGGTACAGGATAAAGAAAAAACTACAGCTGGCCCAGGGCGAATCGCTCAGTACTTTTATCCAGGCCATTTAGTACTGCACTAAAATAGGTCATCTGTGTTTCGGTAATAATTTGTTAACAGCCATTTTATTAAAAAACATAGCCCTGGTTTTCAATACATTAAATGCTTTTTAAGGCGCTATGCTGCCTTGTCATCTACGCGTTGTTACGGCGTGCTTCCATTTTGTATACGGCCAAATAACAGGAATCTGCCTTAAACCCGGCAGTTTTGTTTCAAGAAAAAATTTATATGAAAAAAATTATTTGCATCCTCGTTATTGTCTGCATTGGGAATATATACGTTGCACAAAGCCAGGGTAAAACCGGGCTTGTGCAGGGAATAGTTACAGATGCCGGCAACCAGGGAAAATTATCGGGCGCACAAATTAGCGTGGCGGGAGGATCTGTAAAAACCGTAGCAGATCTTAACGGAGCTTTTAAAATGTACCTGCCTGCCGGAAGGCAGCAACTGTATGTGAATTACCTTGGGTACAACGACACTACTGTTATTGTACAGGTACAGGCCGGTGCAGTAACCACTATACCTGTTACCCTTTCGAGTAACTATGCACAGCTTAGTAATGTATTGGTAAGCGGTTATACCCAGGGGCAGGCCAAAGCATTGAACCAGCAAAAAAATGCTGATAATATTGTAAATGTAATTTCCGCCGACCAGATCGGCCGCTTCCCCGATCCCAATGCAGCAGAAGCTTTGCAACGGGTACCTGGAGTTAACATTGAAAGAGACCAGGGCGAAGGGAGGTATGTGCTGATCCGTGGCCTCTCGCCACAGTTTACCAGCATTAATGTAAACGGCGAACAAATACCTTCACCTGAAGCAGATGTAAGGTACGTGGCACTGGATGCCATACCCAGCGACCAGCTTGCTTCCATTGAAGTAAATAAAAGTTTAACACCAGACATGGATGGAGATGCCGTTGGCGGAACAGTTAACCTGGTAACCCGTACGGCGCAAAGTAAATTGGGCAGGTTGAGCGGATCAATCGTTGGCGGTTACAACGACCTGATGCAAAAAGGAAACCTGCAGGGACAATTACAGGGAGAGAAGAAATTTGGCAAAAGAGAACAACTGGGCATATTGATCAATGCAAGCTATTATCACAACGCACTAGGCAGCGATAACTGGGAAAGAGCCCCGCAGGACAATGAAGCCGAGCTGAGGGATTATGAACTCATTCGCACCAGGCTGGGGCTGAGTACAGCCATAGACTATACTTTTAATAAACGCCACAGCATATATTTTAAAACCTTGTACAGCAGGTTTACCGACAGGGAATGGCGCCGCCGTTATGTATTTATACCAGAAGATGAAGAGATAGAAAAACTAACCAAAGACCGCTTTGAATCACAGTCAATCATGAGTTATAACCTGGGAGCCAAACATAATTTCAACAACTTCTTTTTAAATTATGAAGCGCAGTATGCGGATGGCCGGCAAAAAACACCCTACGATCATGAGATCGGTTTTATTGCTTCCCTTCCGTCGGAACTGGGTTTCCCCAACCGTTCCTATCCCGTTATAAATGCACCGGATTTTAACAACAACAGCCTTTATGAATTTAACGAAGCCTCCTATGGAAAAACATTGGCAAAAGACAGGAATTTTACGGGCAAGTTTGAAGTAGGCAAACCGTATAAAACCAGCAATGGCAGCGGCCTTATAAAATTGGGTGCCAAAGCCAGGTTCAAGAAAAAAAGCTATGTAATAACCAACGATGTGTTCGAAAGCAATGGCGGTGTGCCCAATCTTTCAGCCTTTGAACAATCGCCGGTAAAAGATAAATTTTTGGGCGGCCGTTTTAACCTGGGCAATCCTTTATCAACCGGTGCTTTTAACCGCTACTTTAATGCCAACCCCGGTTTATTTGAACTGGATGTAGAAGGCAAAGCTATTGACGAGGCCCTGGAATCTTTTGAAGCAAACGAAGATGTATATGCAGGCTTTGCCATGGTAAAACATGATTTTAAAAAACTTATGTTATTGGGTGGCGTGCGTTATGAAAAAACTGATGTATCGTATCAGTCAAAAGATGTGCTGATAGATGCAGCCGGTGATCTTTCAGCCATTTTACCTGTAAGCGGAAAATCATCTTACGATTTTATTTTACCACAGGCGCAAATGCGGTATGCGGTTTCAAAACATACCAATATAAGAGCAGCGCTCACCTGGTCGTATGCAAGGCCTAATTTTAGTGAGATCATTCCCAGCCAGGAAATAAATGCAGAAGACAATATTGCCACCATTGGCAATGCAAATTTAAAACCTACCCGTTCTGTAAATATTGACCTGATGGCCGAACATTTTTTTGGCAACGTGGGCATTGCATCTGTGGGCGTTTTTCATAAAGACCTGCAGGATTTTATTTACCGCAAAGTAATGTTTGGCGTGCCTTACCCTTTAACCGGCACACCGATTTATCCTTCTATTGATGTAATACAGGCACAAAACGGAAACGATGCCAACCTTACCGGTGTGGAAGTAGCTTTTCAGCGCAAACTCAATTTTTTACCAGGCTTTCTTAAAAACTTCAGCCTGTATAGCAACTATACTTACACGCACTCCCGTGCCAATATACAAAGCCGCCTTGCAGACGGAAGCCAGCCCGAGGCCAAAGAAAAACTACGGCTACCGGGGCAAGCCATGCATGTAGGTAACCTGGCACTTGCCTTTGAGTCTAAAAAACTGGTAGTGCGCCTGGCGGCAAATTTTAACGGCAGTTATTTAAGCGAAGTAGGCCCTTCTACCGAAGAAGACCTGTATGTAAACAGCCGCATGCAGCTCGATATTAATGGCAGTTATGCCATTAATCAAAAATTCAGGCTTTTTGCAGAGTTTTTAAATATCAATAACCAGCCTTTTGAAGCCTATATGGGCAATAAAGATGTAGTAGTGCAAAGAGAATATTATTCCTTTTGGGGAAGGCTGGGTTTAAAGTTTGATTTAAAACAAACCAACAAATAAATATCCATCCTGCTTTGGTTAGCAGATAAAATAACATGTATGTATAAAAAATTATTAACGCTTATAATTACAGCCTCGCTGTTAACAGGTTGCGATAAAGAAAATGACGACCTCGTTGAACCTTATGCTTCGGATAGATTTCCACAGGTAATTAAATTGGATGATGAAGGCGATGGAGGCCTGGAAGATGAAGCCGGATTTAGTTGTGTGATAACCTTAAACGACCGCAAAGACCCTACCGGCCAGGAGTTGGGTGGAACCGTGATACCACTCCCGGAAGATGCCATTGTTTCTTTTGAAATAAAAGACCTGGAGGGGTTTAGTAACCTGGCTGATTACATAACCGGCGCTACAGCATTTTATGAAATAGACGATTGCACTACTTCGCAGGATGTGAATATAGATCTTAACGTTAGCCTCAACCTGGCAACCGGTAAAGGCAGTGTACGCTTTCCTAAAAATGTAAAAGAAATAGAACTGGTATTCGAAACCAACGATGCATTTTTTGATGACAATGTATTGAATACCGAAGAGCGCAGTGTTAGCATAGAACTTACCGGTGTAACAGCCCCCGCCGCTTCCAATGTTGTGATTAATAATGCCAGCTCCTTTAAATACGAGGTACAGGATGATGAGGGCATACATGGCGACTGGGAACTGGATGCTTCCAATGCAGCACAGTTTGCCATTTTTAAACAATTATTTGGTTTCATTAATAGCGACATTGCCAGCCTGGATGCAGCAGATGTAGATAAAATTGAAATTAGTTTTGAATACGATGAGATAAACATTAAAGTGGCACTGGTGGAAACAGAAAGCGTTACGGAGTGTGGGGTAACAGAAATAGTGAACAAGGAAATTGAAATAGAAACAAGCCTGGAAGAGCTTGGTATATTAAGCGCAGATGGCGATGTGGAATTTGTGGGCGAAATTGAACAAAGCAATGGCTCCTTAAAAGAATTTGTGTACAAGGGCAGTTTTGCCATTAGCGGCAGTTTACTCACGCTAACCCTGCAGGGCGAATATGATGATGAAGAAACGGATGAATTAATTTTATTACTCCAAAAATAAAACAAGCTATTGATGCATTCTATTGTAAAATATTTATTTATACTTTCTTTGTTTGGCAGCACTCAATTATCCTGCAGCAATACTGCAGAGAATAATATGCAGCAGCTAGCCGCTAAGCCGGTTGTTGTACAACCAGTGATTGTAACAGACACCCTGCCTCATGATACTGATGATGCTGCTATATGGATAAACCCGGCAGATGCCAGCCAAAGCCTGGTAATAGGCACCGATAAAAACCAGGATGGCGGCCTGTATGTTTTTAACCTGGCCGGAAAAGTTGATACTGCAAGGTCGGTAACGGGCTTGCAACGCCCCAATAATGTTGATGTAGAATACGGGCTTTTGCTGGGCGGTAAGCGCATAGATATAGTAGTGGCCACCGAGCGGCTCACCAGTAAACTCAGGATATACAGCCTGCCGGATATGCTGCCAATTGACAATGGAGGTATACCTGTTTTTGAGGGAGAAACAACACCGGGCTACCGCGACCCTATGGGTATTGCCCTGTATAAAAACAGCGAAGGCGATATTTATGCCATTGTGGGACGGAAAACGGGGCCAGCTAACGGTACCTATTTATGGCAATATTTGTTGAGCGATGATGGCAAGGGCAAACTCACCGCAAAGCCCGTTAGAAAATTCGGGCAATACAGCGGCACGCTCGAAATAGAAGCCATTGCTGTAGATGACCGGCTGGGGTATATTTATTATGCTGACGAAGGCACGGGGGTAAGAAAATATTATGCAGATCCTGCCAGGGGCAATGAAGAACTGGCATTGTTTGCTACCAAAGGTTTTGCCGAAGATCATGAAGGTATTTCTATTTATAACAGTTCGGATAGTACCGGTTTTATTTTAGTGTCTGACCAGCTCGCTAACCAGTTCCAGGTATTTAAGAGAGAAGGCAACGCCGGTAACCCTCACCAGCACTCACTGGTTAAGGTAGTAAAGGTAGCCGCGATGCACAGCGATGGCAGTGAAATAGTAGCCATACCACTCAATGCTGCTTTTAAAAAAGGGTTGTTCGTGGTGATGAATGATGAAAAGAATTTTCATTTCTATACACCCGAGGCTGTTTTGGGCGACAGCTTATTAAACAAGTGATCATAAACATTATTTATTAAGGCCTGTTACCCCAAAGCCTGTTATCAAATAGCTATTCTTTTTTGGAGGACTTATTTTGTATTTTTTGGTGGGTAGTTTTGCGGCCATGAAAAAGAAAAAGTCACTCTCCGTTAAGGCAATTGTAGATAGACATTTAAGCGATAAGCATGATATCATTAAGGAAGAGGATATGAAGAATATGAAACTTGGGGTAGAGGAGGAAATGGTAATTGAAAAGGAGAAAAGCAAAACACCCGCGAATAAGCATAGAAAGATATTGAGGCCTGTGTAGAAAAATTGGGTTATAAACGTTGTGCCCGGCGGGGTATTCGCCATGAAGCTTTATCAACGACGGAATTTTTCTATAACTATGGTCCGGCGGGTATAGCGTAGAAATTTTTATCTGTGATGACAATTTTCTGCGCAACCCCGATGTTCTCTTCCTGGCAAGTGTAGGCCGTGATGCGGATCAATTGATGCCTCCTGGTTCATTACGGATTATACCCGGCTTTATAAGCAATCATCTTAATATGCAATATGCATATTATTTTAACTCCATACGGCTGATTCCCCGGTACAATAGGGCCAGATTTACCAGGCACAAGTGGCCCGCTTTGCGGAATAGTTGCCACATAAGGACAAAACCTGATGCTATAGCTACTATTGCCGCACCTGACTTTTATATGTTTCAATTCCGATTACCTTATTATGGAGTTCAATGTCTGGAAGTTCTTTGAAGGGCTCTACTTCAAAACTAATTCCTTGTTTTGGGTAACAAAAACACCAGGCGCCATCGCCGCAGTTATATGAACCTTTTACTCTGCCAAAATATTTAAATATGGTTCTTTTCTTGCTTCGAATTGTCACCATCTTTGCACTCGCCGTTAATGGGTAGTTAACCACAATGTTAGTCAACAACAAACTGTCGCCCCTCTCACTATTGAATTTAAATTTAATAGCTTCCCTGTAAGTCATGCTGCAAGTACGTGTCATCCAAAAGCTGTCAACCGAACGAATCAATTTTTTAGTAGAGTCATAAAACCTGATTACTCCGTCTGCGATACCGTTTACGTAAAATGCGTCAAACTTATTATTGATTGTGTCTAGTTTGGCTATAACCTGAGTCGGAGTTTGTCCAAGAAAAATTGTATCAGCATTAATTACCAAACCTTGTCCGGCTAAAACAATTAACTCTTGTTTTGTTGTCTGTCCAAATAACAAAGCAGTCATCAAAGACATAATAACAGTAAGTTTAAAATTTCTTAGGGATTGCATAAATATTGCCTATAACTGGAGTTTGTGAAAAAACTCATGAGGTTGTCCCTCTTGCCACAGTGAATTACGAGGGTTGCAAATTTTTGGTTGATTTTTTTCGTGCATGTAAGATGGCCCCTGTATTGTCATTTGCCCATATTACCAAATCGTTCAGTGCAGTCATCAGGCTTTTTCCAAGCCGGGTTATGCTATATTCTACCCTTGGTGGCACCTCAGGAAAATAAACCCGTTGCACAAAACCATCATGCTCCAGTTTACGCAGTGTTATGGTCAGCATCTTTTGAGAAATCCCTCCAATGACTTTTTTTAATTCACCAAAACGTAAAGGGCTTTGGTTACCTAGCTGCAGCACAATCAGCATCGACCATTTGTCTCCTACATAATCAAGCACATCCCTAACCGGGCAAATTTCCTGGTAAACGACTTTCTTTTTGTTGCTGCTTACAACTTTTTTTTTGGCGGCTAATGCTGGTGCCTGCATAATGGTTTCGTTTTAGTAACTGTGTATCTGGTCGGTGCCTTATTTGTATTTCAAAACTAACTTATTTACTTTGAGTATCAAAAAGATACTATAACAAATAAAATAAGACAAAATGAGCAACAAAATTTTAGTAACAGGTGCCACAGGCACTATTGGCAAAGCGGTTGTAAAAGCTTTACTACAGCAAAACAAATCATTTGTAGCTGCGGTACGAAATGCAGCAACAGCTTCAGAAAAATTAGGCAACGAGGTTGACCTGGTTACATTCGATTTTGACGATCCTACTACTTTTGAAGCCGCCACTAATGGAGTAGATAAAGTGTTTCTTTTAGGGCCGCCGCTTGTGCTAACCCTCGATAAATTACTTACGCCCTTTATTGATTTTTTAAATACAAAAGGCATCAAAAGAGTGGTGTATGTTGGTGCACTTGGCATGGAGAAATTAACAGACCTTCCATTTCATGTAAACATCATACAAAAACTTAAAGACGAAAGTTTTGATTACACCATTTTAAAACCTTCTTTTTTTGCACAGAATTTTAAAAATTATGAATGGGAAAATATAACGCAAAGAAACATCACTTTTACTCCCGCAGGCAATGGTAAAGTCGGTTTTGTTGATGTAAACGATATCGCATTGGTTGCCATAAAAGTATTAACGGAAGATGGTCATTCAGGCAAAGAGTATGATATTACCGGGCCGGAAACTCTTTCTTATACAGATGCAGCATCTATACTTTCAGCGGTAACAAATAAAAAAATATTTTACCCCAATCCTACACCTGAAGAATACACCGATGCTTTAAAAAATGCAGGTGCTCCTCATTTTGTTGCACCTTATATGGTAAGTGTTTACGCTCTTATTGCAAACAATAATGTAAACGTTATTTCTCCAGTAGTAGAAGAACTTACCGGCAAAAAACCCACTTCGTTAAGGGAAGTCCTTCAAGCAGATTTTAGTTAGCCGTGGAATCTATAAAGCCCTCACATTTTTAAATTGTCAGGGTTTTATACTTTTTATTTCGGCAGGATTTTCGCCGGCAAAATATTTAAAGATTAACCCTGTCGGCGAAACCCTGCCGTAAAAAAAGTTAATATTACTACACATAATCCTGCAGCGACCTTTTCAGATGTATCCATTCAATCAATTGCTTTTTGAGAAAGTATGTTACTAATACTCAGGAAAGGATGGTACTAATACTCAACAAGTCTCCTTGTCTTTATCATCAGCGATAAAACCGGCAATTTGAAAATGACCTTATTTACTGAAAAAATAAGACTTGCCCCATTCAAAATTTCGTGCCGTATTCATTTCAACAAACTGTTTCGCAACTTCATACGGGTTTCTTGTAGAAAAGTAAAAAAATCGTTTCATGGTCCATTGAATAATTTTCTATATTTTTTGTCGTATTTCTGTCCGCACACTCTCTGGTCTTTAGCCAAAGGTTGTAATTCCACATTGTTTAGCTGCAAAGGCCTTGTATAAATCATTGAATAATTGTGCTTGTCCGCAGCTTTTCATTCCAGCTCCTGCTTCAACTTGTTTCACATTATTAAACTTACCATCCCACGTATATCAAGTCATTTTGTTATAACCAATAGTTCTTGTCATTCTGTGAGTGATTGTTTGTTGTCCTTGAAAAAATGCTCCAATGAGACAGGTTGTTTATTTTTCCAGGCCGGAGTTGTCTCCGGTCGGCATCCACCTGGAGAAGGTTAACAGCAATTATTTCGCATGCCAAGTAGTTGAATTAAGCATTTCTTTTTTATCAAATTAGAGAGTCCCTCTGCATCCGGTTTAAAGAAGTCAATATTATCAGGCCTTATAAAAATTCAGCATTTCAACTTCATTTTATACTACTTTGGAATAAGCCGGTGAAAGATTATTCATCTGCAACATGCAATTGCGACCCTTATAGTAAAAAGGTTCGTAAGGTCTCAATGGAGGAACGTGGGTGACAAGAGGGTGACCGGGAATGTTTTTCAACTGCGTGAGAATGGCCTAAACGACTCTTTCCCTTCATCACCTACCCCGGAGGCGGTGCATTCTCGGTCAGCCTCACAACACCCACCTTGGCGTGTGCTGGTTGGGGGTATGGGTTTGAGACAGTTAGTGAACACCAACCGGCGAAAAGGGAATTCTGCACTATTTGAATATTATCTTTTTTAGTGTAACTTTTGCGGCAAAAAGATGCCATGAGTTATTTATTTAAAGCGGGCAGGATCACCTATGGGATTGGTCTTATTGCCTACGGGGTGCTTCAAATTTATTATAAAGATTTCCGGCGGAGTATTGTGCCGGCATGGCCGGGATGGATGCATACTATTATACCGGTGTATATTATTGGTGGTTTATTAATCCTTGCAGGACTTTTGATAAGTGGCGTGTTACCTGTTCAAAAGTCGACACTGCGCAACGTATTACTTGCTGCCGGCGGATTCTTTTTGCTTTGCTTCGTTTGCTTTCATGTGCCGCTTAATCTATTTGTTAGCTCCAATTCACCCATCCACCTTGGGGTATGGGTTGATTCTTTAAAGGCCCTGGCATTTTGCGGCGGCGCTTTGATTTTGGTAAGTGTGCTTCCTTCGGATAGAACGAACAACAATTCCTTTTTATTCCTTGCAGGCCGTATCTTTTTTTCAACTACCATCATCTTATTTGGCGTCTCCCATTTTTACTACATTGATTTTGTTTCGCCGATGGTGCCCCGCTGGATTGGCATGCCCGTATTCTGGACACAATTTGCCGGCACCGCACTGATTGCATCCGGCACCTTTATCATCTTAAATATTGCATCACGCCCGGTTGCGCTGCTGCAGGCGCTTATGATTTTTTCCTGGCTTATCGTACTTCATATTCCTCGTGCCATTGAAAACCCAGCAGCAAATAATGGGAATGAAATTGCAAGCGCCTTTGATGCACTGCTATTTACCGGTGTTGCCCTGCTGGTAGCTTACCGCAGAAGCAAATATTTCAAATCAGTCGTATAACGTTCAGATGCCATTTAGGCCGAGCCAATGAAAGCTTAGAACAAAAAGAAATTGTATCATATAATTACGGCTAACGTTTTGCATTTGCGATAGTACAGGGAATTCATTGCTGGTCCTACCCCGGTGGATATGCTGAAAAGAAATTTGATCATGAGTTTAACGAAAAGTTATTTAGGAATAGTCCAGCCCAAACCAAAGTTGCCAGGTTGCAGCTGAAGTACATTGTCGAGCCATGTATTTGGCCGATGCATTGTTGTATGCTGTGCTTTTTACGTTCTTTAATTGTTAATTTCCATTATTAACTTCTTTCCTCTTGTTTCATTTTTTTCTAAAATTGCATGTGCTTTTGCAACAGTTTCAACCTCAAGGTTTCCAATGATATTTACCGGAGTTTTTGGTATCAAATTATTTTCAAAATAACTTTTAAGTAGCGTAAGCCTGTTGTTGTAATATTTTAATTTCTCATTATCTCCCTCAATACCATATACATAATTAGAAATGTTTATTATCGTTACTCCTTTATCAAATAATAACTCTCTTGCACTTTCTGTAGTTAAAAAAGCTATATCCGCATATGTGGCATTAATTTTTATTATTTCCGCACAAAGGTCTGACATTTCTTTGCCTACTGTGTCTATGCAAAAATCCATTTTGTCATTTTGATTTAAGGTAAATAACTTTTCTGCAATGTTTTCATCATTGTAGTTAATGATATTTTCGCTACGAAGTCCGTAAGAAATTATTTTTTGTTTACTTTCTTTATTTCCGGCAGTTGTATATATTTTATTGAATCCTTTTTGAACTAAAAGCCTAATTATCATACTTCCAACACCACCTGCTCCTCCAGTTATAAATACACTATTTCCATTAGTTATTTTACATTTTTCAATTGCCTGAATAGATGTTAGTCCAACCAAAGACACGGCTGCGGCGTGATTAAAGTCAAGATTACTTGGTTTATGAGCGATTATTGTTGCGGGTACTACTATGTATTCTGCATATGCACCATTACTCCCAAGATTACTTACATAACCGTAGACTTCATCTTCTACATTAAAACCGGTTACCGATGGATGTACTTCAACGATTATACCTGACATTTCTCGTCCAAGTATTACAGATTTCAAAAGTTTACTTTCCGAGGATCCTTTTCGCATTTGGAAGTCTATGGGATTAAAAGCTGCGGACCTTATTTTTATTTTTA
>JACMKX010000029.1 GCA_014379905.1 Ferruginibacter sp.
CAACCTAAGAACCGATGCGTTTCTGATCAAGGGCCCTAATCCACTTCTATCTACTCCGAGCAGGTTAAAGGATTATAGGCGCGCAGGAGCGGGCTGTATTTTTGTACCATTTATTTATAATAGAATTGACATACAGGTGGTGGTTTCAGCAACCCGGCTTCCATTGAATGTTTTGTGAATGCCATTACTCCCCCCGTTAAAAGGCTTTCGGAACTGGGCGTTAAAAGAATAAGCGTTGGCAGCTTTGCATACCAATCTGTAAACCGGATTTTCGAGAAATTTTCCAGCGAGGTGATGAAAGCACAAGAGTTTACCCCATTATTTAAGGATTAAATTTTTGTTAGAACTAAATAAAAATAATGACTGCTGAACAGCAATCAAATTTTGTAGGATAGATAAAAATTTTACTACCCTACTCTTTGATGAACTTCGCCGACGAGATCAAAATGCCTGCGCTGTTTTTAAATGAAATAAAATAAAGTCCGGGTGGTAATTTGGCAATAGAGAAGGTTTTATTATTTATACCGAGGTTTATTATCAATGAGCTTAGCTGCACCTGCCCGTTAACGTTATATATGGTTGCAAAAACCTGTTGTGGTGCATGAGCGGCAAGTTTTACCTGGAGATCGTTTTTAACCGGGTTAGGCATTATGGTTATTAAGGCTATTTGTTGTGCGGGCGTTTTTACATAGACGACCCGTGATATTTTATAGCTTCCATCTTTATGTAAAATCCTGAGCCTGTAAAAAGACGCTACAGGAAAAGGAACGGGGTCAGATGCAACGTAGACCAACGATGCGGAAGCAGGCACATTTACAAACGGGTCAAAATAAATTCCATCGCTACTTTTTTCCAGTGTAAAATATTTAAGTTCATCTGTCTTATCGATTGTCCACTTGAGTTGCACCGAACTTTTCAAAAGGCTGCCCGTAAATGTTTCAAGGGATATAGGCAGTACGCCGCATTGTGGCGAGATACTGCAATTCGTGGTTGAAACGATACCCGGTGTATTATTCAATGCATCGAGGTATTCGTATCCGCTAAGGCAACTGTCTTTTAACTGGTAGTCCAGGAAAGGGATCAGCAAGGCCGTTGTTTTATTAAAAACAGTGGCTGCTGTTATAGGGGATGAATTGCAGCCTGACAACACCTGCCCGAGTGCACAGGTGCCATTATTATCTGCAAACTGGCAATGCAGTGCCCCGGTAATATTTACGTATGCCTTGCAGGAACTTGTGAGATTATTATACATCTGCATTTGGGTACCCGGGGGTACGATACAATCTAAAGAGCCGGAAAATAGTAGGGCTGGTTTGGATATTGCGGAAGCTGCATTTATCGCGGAAGGATTTGTTTCCGCCGCCGCAAAATTGAATATCGCCGAAATTGATGAGGAGCTGTTTGCAGCGGCAAGAAAACTGCTGCCACCACCCATTGAATGGCCTCCAACCGCAGCTTTGTTATTAACCCGCTGGTAAAAAAATGAGCCGGCAACATCATTCAATGAAACAATATAGTTACATAAAAACAAGAGGTCGTTGCCAAACGCGCCATGGGAAGGGGAGAAGCTGCC
>JACMKX010000030.1 GCA_014379905.1 Ferruginibacter sp.
CAGGCTTCAAAAGCCCTGTAATGTCCAAATCAGGATGCCTTTACATGCAAACAAATGGTATTAAAAATGAACTTATTCATTACACCAGAATGGAAGATGGTGACCTTGTTGAAAAACAAGGAATAGCAACAGGTGGTGCAGGTTCGGGTACATATAAACCGATAAGCGACCAGGCAAGGGCTGGTGTCAAAACATAATTATGCATTGCGGAGGTGCTCTGCTTATTGCAACAATTTTTTATTATTCATTTTTTTAATCATTCATCATGAAAAAAGTAATTAAAATCCTGGCTGTCTTTTTAATGGCAGTGATGGGAATGTACAGTTGTAATACGGCAGACCCTGATAATAAAACTACCTCGGGCGATACCATGAACAGCATACAAAACGATGCGGCTATGGATAACAAGACGGGTATGCCTGATTTAACAGGATGGCCTGAACGTCCGCGTCTTGCTGTAAAAGAAATGTTTGTAAAATATGGAGCGCCGGTAGAAGTTTCTTCCGAAGCAATTGTTTGGCATAATGAAGGTCCGTTTAAACGCATTATGGTAACAAGGAAAGAAGTACCACACGATTTTCCTATTCCACATATGGATTTCTTAGAGCACACCATCTCTTACAATGTGCCAATTGATAAAATTGATGACATCGTAGCTTTTGATGCCAGTACCACCATTAATAAAACGCAGGGAGAAATGTCTGCACGTTGCGATTTGGAAGGCCACAACATTCTTACACATAACCTTGCCGTTGATATTATCAACGGAACAAAAACTGTTGAGCAGGCAAGAGTAGCTTTTGGTGATATTGTAAAATTAGATTTTGGCGGAAAGCACCCGCCTTATGTAGAGGAACTGCAGTTTACACCGCCAACAGGAAATGTACTTTTTCCTGATAAACCAATAGTTGCCGGTTCACCTATGCGTGAAGTACCCGGTACTGAAGGCACCGATGCTGAAGTGCTTTCCTTTGTACTAGCTGTAGATGTTAATGAGATTCTTGCGGCTGCAGAAGCTCAGAAAAAAAAGATAGGCCAGCCTGTTATGGATTACGCTAAGATGCTTCATACAGTACATGGAGATAATATGGCAAAAACAATACAGGTAGGGCAATCTATAAAAGTAACACCAAGTGATACGAAAGCTGTTGATGAGCTAAAGAAAAAAGGTGCCGGAGAACTTGCTATGCTGATACCACTCGATGGTAAAGAATTTGAAACTGCCTACCTCGATGCAATGATTAAAGGCCATACAGAGGCATTAAGTATGATTGACAGTAAACTACTGACAACAGCTAAAAACGATGCACTAAAAGCACATTTAACCGAAACCCGCAAACATGTATCCATGCACCTGGAGCAGGCCAAAAAATTAAAGGATGATAAGAAATAAATAAATTGTCCTATGTTGTTTATTTGAAAAAATTTGGTTCAAACATTAATATATCTACCAGGCATTGTTGTGTCACTCACTTGTACAATGGACACTTTAAGCAGCAATGAGAAGAGTATTCATAACGGGTTTAAAAAAGCATAGCACGCTTTTAGTGCTGTATTGTACCTAAAATAAATTAAAACTTAGCGTTTCAAATAAAATTGATTCATAATTCCAAAATAAAATTTATGAAATCGTTACATGGTTTGTATGGTGAGTTAGCTACTGCCAAATTAGTAAGTAGTAGTAAGTGGAAAATAAATAAATTAAATCTTATCATATCTCTGCTGGTTTGCACTGTTTTGATAAATGTGCTGTTACTCAACTCCTGCAGTTCTACAAAAAATATGCAGGGAGCCAGCGATGGTCCTGCACAACCACAACAACCTAAACCGCAACAATTAGGCGATGCAGCACGTGGAAAGGAAGTCTTTCGTTTTGAGACTTTTGGAAATGAAGGGTTTTGGTTCAATGCTATGAGGATGCAGCAGGGTATGGAAGAAGCAAAAGTAACACCCAAGCAAATGTTAGCTATGGGGTTACATTTTGATATGGAAGCACTTGATGCAGGCTTACGAAATATGCTCGAAGCGGAGTTCAAGACTGATCTTTCCATGCAAAAAGCCCCGCTTCTTAATGACCCGAAAACAACAGCAATGCTTATTAACAGCAATGCCGTAATAGGGTTGGTGCCGAAAGATAGTAACAAGGACAAGAAGATCAATATTATGGAGGGAGACATGGTTGGAGTGAGTTGTGCGCTATGTCATACAATAACAGATGCCACTGCTTTCAATATGCCAGACGGTGGAAGTGCAGGAAAGCGTATTGATGGTCTGGCACCACTTACTATAAACATAGGTAAACTGCTGGCAACAGCAAAAAATTCAAGGGCTTACTACGCCAATCTACAATTAGACATAGGAGGTAAAACCACCGGAAGGGCTCCTACAGGTATTAAGCCCACTTCTTCTGAAGCGGAAGTGGATGCATTCCTGACTAATCCTGCTTTTTATCCGGTAGGTACGTTTGATGAAACACCGGATGGCATTGGCAATTCCGTTAAGAACGTACCTCTTTTTCGCCAGGATTTAGCTGCACCTTTTAGCTCATCGGGGCAAAATGCACTGCTGGAAAACATCAGCAATTCTTCTTACACATCCAATTTGGATATGACCACTTTTGCAACGCCGGAAGGGAGGCAGTTCCTGTTTTTAAGAGCAGGAGATGCCGGGGTTAAAATACACGAAAATTATAAACAGATTTTGCAGGAAACAGGTGTAACAGGCTACCCTTACGTGCAGGCAAAGTTTGTTGGTAATGCAGGTAATCCTGATCATGCTGTTGGCAGAAGGGTTGACGATCAAAAGTTAAGAGATATGACCGCTTATTTGTTTTCATTACCTGCCCCCGTAGGGGCCAGAGTGGACGCAGATATG